>NZ_LRMM01000115.1 GCF_001647275.1 Rufibacter ruber
GGTTAGGCATCCTTTTTGGTCCATTCCTGTTTTTGGCCTAGTTTCCGGAAACAGGCAAAAACAGGAACGGGGCTGAACATCATGCAGAGCTCTCTCTAAGCCAATGGCTTCGGCTGAGCCAAAAAAACAAAGGCAAGGTTGCCGCCAACCTGCGTTGCAACTGTAACAGATTAGAAAAGGGTAACCGTATCTTCGCTACATTTGAAAGATATTGCAGTGCACATGCGGGAAACAGACAGGAACAGGAAATATGCATGGGTAAGCGCCGGGGCCACGTTGCTGGCCTTGGTGGCGGTGGTGGGCGTTGACGTATTTCTTTCGCCGGGCAAGTACCTGTTTGAGGTGATGGGCGACCACATCAAGAACTATTACGTGGTGGCGTACTACGTCAAGTACAACAGCAACCTCTGGTTCACCGGCATGAATTATCCGTTTGGCGACATTGCGCTCTTCTCAGATAACCAACCGTTGTTCTCGGTTCCGCTGGCCTGGATTCACCGCAATGTCTGGCCCATTGCAGAATACGTCACGGCAGGGCAGAACCTGTTCCTTTTCTTTTCTGTGGCGATTGGGGCCTGGTGCATGCAGCGCATTCTGGTGCGCCTGCTTTTGCCGGGCTGGTATACGGTGCTGGCAGCTGTGGTGATTCTGCTCATGAGCCCCCAGAACACCCAGTTTGATTTCCAGTATGCGCTTACGTATTCTTTCGCGCTGCTGCTGCCGTGGCTCCTGCTCATCAAGTACCTGGAGAATGGGGGAAGCTGGAAATGGTGGGTTGGGTACGTGCTGGTTTCTCTGGCCATGGGCTTTATTCATGTGTACCATCTGGCGTTGAATGGCATGTTTGGGGCGGCGGTAGCGTTGGTATATGCCTGGCAGGAAAAGCAGGTGAAAATTTCTGGCAAGCTGCTGGCAGGTGCCATATTGCCCAGCGCCCTGTTCCTGCTGTTCATTTCCCTGCTTGATGCTACTCCTGACCGGCCGCAGCACCCGTTCGGGTTCTTCGTGCACCGGGCCAATCTGGAAGGCATTTTTTATCCGTACCGGCTCTTCTACCTGCCCGCGCTCCAGAAGATTTTCCCGGGGTTGCAAGATTCCCGGCAGGTGAGTTATGCGTATGCCGGGCTGGCAGGTACGCTTTGCGTGCTGTTTTTTTTGTTCAAAGGAACCAGGTATCTGCTCAAAGGCAAGTTCAGGCTCATTTTCAGGCCCGTGTTTCCGGCGGTGCTGCGCTATAGTGTATGGCCTGCCGTGGGCCTGCTTTTGTTTGGCATGGCCATTCCGTTGAAATACGGGTTTCAGGCGTGGGTAGAGCAAACGCCCATGCTGGAGCAGTTCAGGGTGCTGTACCGCTTTGCCTGGCCGTTCTATTACGTTTACGCGGCGGTGGTAGCCTATGTGTTCTACGCCCTGTTTAGAAAGCTTCGGCAGCGCCGAAAGGCTGTGAGTTATGCCTTCTTGGCCGGTTTTCTGGTTCTGTGGGGCACAGATGCCTACTTCTTTGCGAAAACCGAATTGGGGAATGTGGGCAAACACCCGGTGGGCTACTCGTTTAACGGCAGGCAGGACAACCTCAATCAGATATTACGGGCCCATGGTGTTTCGCCGGAAGCGTTTCAGGCCATACTTCCGTTGCCGTATTTTTCACAAGGCTCAGAAAAAATAGACAGGGGCTACCGGAGCCGTTCGCTGTACCATGCCATGCGGCTGTCGCTGCAGACGGGGCTCCCGTTGGCCACGGTCATGATGGCCAGAACCTCCCAGGCCCAGGTGCTGGCGCAGACGCAGTTGCTGGGCAGTGACCTGCTGGCGAAGTCTTTGCTGCCCCAGTTGCCCACCCGGAAGCCGTTTCTGGTGGCGGTCACCAATGAAGCCTTAGTAGAAAATGAGGAGCAATTGCGGCTAAAAGGCCAATTCCTGTTTAAGACAGATAGCCTCAGCTTTTATAGGCTTCCGCTTGCAGCTCTTGCTGAAACCAGGAAATCAGTGGTGGCGGCGGCCTTTCAAAAAGATTCTGCCCATCTTGTAAAAGCAGGTTCCTTCTACTTAAACCGGAGTGCCCCTTTTGTCTGGAACGGCCTGGGCGGACAAAGGGCAGGAGGCGTGTTTGGAGTAGGGGAGAAGCGGGTGGAGAAGGGGCCGTTGTTCCTTTTCAATGGCCCTCTCCCGGCCAGTCCTGACTCTGTTTGGGAGATTTCTGTTTGGGGTAACGCACAATCAGAGCGCAATCTGCCGGTGCTGTACTGCTCCCAGCTTGATGCTGTAGGCAACGTCTTAGCAAAAACTAAAGTTGACGGCAAAGATAGCTTTGAGATATACGGCAGCTGGGTGAAGCTGGCACTGACTGTTTCCAAAGTGGCGCCGGGGCAGCGGCTAAACGTTTGGCTGGAAGGCAAAGACATCTGGGCCAGTTCTTTCCTGCTGAAACCTGCGGGCGTAGACGTCTACTGGTCTGTCTCCCCGCAAAACCTGCTCTTCAACAATTACCAGGTGCTGTGCCCGAAATCAGTTTCTGAATAATTGTTCCTGTTTCTGGCCTGTTTTGGCCAAAAGAGGTCAGAAACGGAAAAACATTCGCGGGTGCTTACCCTGAGAGGCAACGTTAATTTGCGTTTTTTGCCTGTTTTCCGGAAAACAGGCCAAAAACAGAAACCGCTGGTAAAATTCAGCTGCTTCCTTCCAGAAAGACACACTTTCTCCAGCGTTTCCCAGCCATTTCCTGCGGAAACTACCCTAATTCTGATGACAGTCTGGGAAACCTCCCCAACTTTTTGGAATCACAAGGAACACCTTGTACCTTGCAACTGTTTATAACAAGTCTAAATAAAGCAGAGACAGGTGCAAGGAGAGCAAAAGAGCGTACGGGATTTGAAGATTGGCGAGAAAGGCATTATCTGTAGCCTGTCTGACCCTGACATGTCTTTGAAGCTGCTGGAGATGGGCTGCATTCCCGGCGTAGAGGTCAAACTCAACAGCCGCGCCCCGTTGGGCGATCCCATTACCATTATTGTGAACGATTACACCTTATCCCTGCGTTTAGACGAAGCTGCTACCATCAAGTTAAAGGCTTAGTCTATGTCTGAAGTTCTCGCGCCGGCCCCCGCCTCCGTTCCTCCTGTCACTTCTGCTGCGCCCCGTACGGCCCCGGCAAAGATCGCCTTGATTGGCAACCCCAATTCCGGTAAGTCTTCTCTTTTCAATCACTTAACGGGCCTCAACCAGAAAGTGGGCAACTTTCCGGGTGTAACGGTAGACAAGAAGACCGGGGTCACGCTACTCACCGCCAGCCTCAAGGCGCAGGTGATTGACTTGCCGGGAACGTATAGCCTTTACCCCAAATCCTTGGACGAAAAGGTCATCATTGACCTGTTGCATGATAAAAAGTCTGCGTCTTACCCAGACGTGCTGGTCATCACCGCCGATGCCTCTAACCTCAAGCGCAACCTCCTGCTCTTCACCCAGCTCGCCGACTTAAAAATCCCGGCCGTACTGGCGCTGAACATGATGGACGTGGCCGAAAAACACGGCGTGAAGATAGACATAGCCGAACTGCAGAGCGAGCTGGGCGTGCCCGTGGTGCCAGTGAACGCCCGTACCGGCAGCGGGCTGGCCGCGTTGAAGATTTTGCTTTCACAGCAGCTGGAGGCACCCAAACCCAGCTTCTTCCAGATTCCGGAGAACCTGCTGGTGATGGTGCGGCAGATACGCTACTACTTTGAGTTGAGCAATGACTACCTGGCCTGGCACTACGCCCACCAGTTCCAGAAACTGAAATTCCTCTCTGACGACGATAAAGATTATGTTGCTGATTTAGTCAAAAAATACGGGTTCCAGTCTAACGCGCAGCAGGCCGCCGAGACCATTGACCGCTACACCCGCATTAACGGGCTGCTGCTGGACAGCATGCGCGTGACCAAGGCCGAAAACAACGAGCAGTTCAGCAATAAAGTAGACCAGATTCTTACCCACAAAGTCTTCGGGTACCTGATTTTCTTTGGCGTACTGTTTATGATTTTCCAGGCCATCTTTGCCTGGGCCAGCTACCCCATGGATTTGATTGACACCGGCGTGGCCACCCTCAACGCCTGGATTCACACCCAGGCCGAGGGGCCGCTGGTAGACCTGCTCACCGAAGGCGTTCTGGCCGGGTTGGGCGGCGTGCTCATCTTCATTCCGCAGATTGCCATTCTGTTTGCGTTTATTGCCATTCTGGAGGAAACCGGCTACATGGCCCGCGTCACGTTCCTGATGGACAAGATTATGCGCAAGTTCGGGCTGAACGGGAAAAGTGTGGTGCCGTTGATTTCAGGCGTAGCCTGCGCCGTACCCGCCATCATGGCCACCCGCACCATTGACAACTGGAAAGACCGCATGATTACCATCTTCGTGACCCCGCTCATGAGCTGTTCGGCGCGTCTGCCCATTTACACCGTTATGATTGCGCTGGTGGTGCCGGAGCAATATTTTCTGGGCTTTTTAAGTTTGCAGGGGCTGGTGCTCATGGGGCTGTACCTGATTGGTTTCCTGGCGGCTATTTTCTCGGCGGCGCTGCTCAAATGGGTGCTTAAAACCAAAGAGCGCAGCTACTTCATCATGGAGTTCCCCACCTACAAAATGCCGCGCTGGAAGAACGTTGGGTTCACCATTGTGGAGAAAAGCAAAGCGTTTGTGTTCCAGGCCGGTAAAGTGATTCTGGCCATCTCGGTGATTCTGTGGGTGATGTCTTCTTACGGTCCCGGTGATGCTTTAGAGAAAGCCGAGCAGCGCGCTACCGCGGAACTGACTGCGTTAAATTTAGAAGAGGCTGACGCCGAAGCGCATGTGGCGGGCCAGAAACTGGAGGCGTCTTACGCCGGGCAGTTCGGGAAATTCATTGAGCCGGCCATCCGGCCGCTGGGCTATGACTGGAAAGTGGGTATTGCGTTGTTAACCTCCTTCGCGGCCCGTGAAGTGTTTGTGGGCACCATCTCCACCATCTACAGCGTAGGTGATTCTGAGAATATTTCTACCGTGAAAGAGAAGCTGCTGGCCGAAAAAGATGCCTTCGGGCAGCCGTTCTTCACCCCGGCGCGCGCGTTTTCACTGCTCATTTTCTACGTCTTCGCCATGCAGTGCATGAGCACCATTGCGGTGGTGTACCGTGAGACCAAAGGCTGGAAATGGCCTATTCTGCAGATGCTCTACATGACCGGGCTGGCGTACGTGTCGGCGTTTGTAGTCTTCCGGTTGTTCTCTTAACTGAAATCCTGTTTTTGCCTGTTTTTGGGAAAACAGGCCAAAAACAGGAGCCTTCAGGTTTGGTTTCGGCTTGGCCGCTATTTGAACTAAAGGCGCATTCAATAGGTTAATTCACAGGTGAGGCTTGGGTGATTTTCCGCTTCGGGGATTCCTGTTTCCTGGGGCTTCCCTCCCTGAAAATTTTCTTTGCAAGAAGTTAAAACGTACTTAATACGCTGTTACTTGTGTTTCAGTGTATTTATTTGTACATTTGTGCGATTAAATGAAAGGAGAGGGGACGAGAGAGTCCCCCTTTTTATTTGTTATCCAGAGTACGAATGGCCTTAGACGAAAAAATAATTGAGGGTTTCGCCCAAGACGCGCTGCCAGAACCAGACCTGTTCCTGGTGAGCGTGAAGGTCTCTGATACGCCCGTTCGGCCCAAAGTGACCATTCTGGCAGACGGCGACCAAGGCATCACCATTGACCAGTGTGCCCAGATTAGCCGCCGTGTAGCCAAGAAAATAGAAGAGACCTACGGGGAGGAAATCTCTTACGTGATTGAGGTGTCTTCACCGGGGGTTGACTTCCCGCTGACCTCAGACCGCCACTACAGAAAGAATATTGGCCGTCTGGTGAAAGTTACCTTTGCTGAGGGGGTGGAGAAGACCGGTGAAATCACAGACGCCCTGGAAGACGGTATCCTCTTTGCCGAGGAAGTGAAAGTGAAGCATAAGAAATCTTTGCGTGAGCCCGTGCACGTGGCTTATAATGATATTGTGAAAGCGCAGATTGTAATCTCTTTTAAATAAGATAAGACATGGATAGTTCAGTATTGATCGAATCGTTTGCGGAGTTCGCCAAATTCAAGAACATTGACCGCCCTACCATGATGCGGATCTTGGAAGACGTGTTCCGCACCATGATCCGGAAGAAATGGTCTACTGATGAGAATTTTGACATCATCCTGAACGTAGAGAAAGGTGACCTGGAGATTTGGCGTAACCGCGAAATTGTAGATGACAACTCAGAAGACATCTGGGATGATGATAAGATTGCGTTGTCTGATGCCCGTAAAATTGAACCTGACTTTGAGGTAGGCGAAGAAGTATCTGAGCTGATCAAGTTAGAGGACTTTGGCCGCCGTGCCGTCTTGACGGCCCGCCAAACCCTGATCCAGCGCGTAAAAGACCTGGAGAAAGACTTGCTGTACCAGAAATACAAAGACCAGGTAGGTGAAATCATCTCTGGCGAGGTCTACCAGGTCTGGAACCGCGAGGTGCTGATCCTGGACTCTGAAGACAATGAGTTGCTGATCCCTAAAGGCGAGCAGATCCCCAAAGACCGTTACCGCAAAGGTGACGTGGTGCGGGCGGTGGTGCAGCGCGTGGAAATCATCAACGGGACACCTAAAATCATTCTTTCCCGTACATCTCCGCAGTTTTTGGAGCGTCTTTTTGAGAACGAGGTGCCTGAGATTGCAGATGGCCTGATCACCATCAAGAAAATTGTGCGGGAGCCCGGCGAGCGTGCCAAGGTGGCCGTAGAGTCGTATGATGACCGTATTGACCCGGTAGGTGCCTGTGTGGGCATGAAAGGTTCCCGTATCCATACCATCGTACGCGAGTTGGAGAACGAGAACATTGACGTGATCAACTACACAGACAACGTGGAGCTGTACATACAGCGGGCGCTGAGCCCAGCCAAGATCAGCAGCATCAAGATCAATGAGGAAACCGGCCGCGCCTCTGTGTTCCTGAAGCCAGACCAGGTGTCACTGGCCATTGGAAAAGGCGGGCAGAACATTAAACTGGCCAGCAAGCTGGTGGGTCTGGAGATTGATGTCTTCAGAGAGACCGAAGGCTTTGAGGAAGACATTGACCTGGAAGAATTCTCAGATGAGATTGAAGCCTGGGTGATTGAGGAACTCAAGCGTATTGGCCTGGATACCGCGCGCAGCGTATTGGCTGTGAGCAAGGAAGATTTGGTGCGCCGCACGGAGCTGGAAGAAGAGACCGTGGAGGATTTGCTCAATATCATCCGTCAGGAGTTTGAATCAGAAGAAAATAACTAAGTGGTGCGCGTAATGTGCCGGGTTAGTTGATCTAACCGGAGGATGGGGCCGTTTTAGGCCTATTTTCCGGGAAACAGGTCAAAAACACGTTTTTGCAGGCACCCATCCTTTGAATGAGTCAACAGATAGTAACCAACCTAGTAAAAAAATAACAGCATATTTGAACATGTCAGAAGAAAGATCGATGAGGCTTAAACAGGTAGCAACCACCTTGAACATCAGCTTATCTACCGTGGTAGATTTCCTGGGGTCAAAAGGGGTTGATATCGAGAATAAACCTACTTCAAAAATTACCCCGGAGCAGTTCAATATGCTGTCGAAAGAGTTTGCTTCCTCCATGCAGGCCAAGGCCGAGGCAGCAGAGCTGAACATCGGGAAAAAACCAGCCGAAGCCGAGCGCCCAGAGCCTAAGAAGCAGCCGGAGCCAGAACCAGAAGTTTTGATCAAATCAAACCAGGTGCGCACGCAGCCTGAGACCCCCAAGCCCGCCGCGCCAGCACCACAGGCACCTGCCCCTGCTCCGGCCCCGGCGGCCTCTGCCGGTGCGTCATTGCCCGGCATTAAAGTGTTGGGGAAAATAGAGCTGGATTCTAAAGGAAGACCGGTTCCGCCTAAACCAGCTCCGGCCCCGGCGGCGCAGGCACCTGCTGCCCCGGCGCCCGTTACGCCACCAGCACCAGCGGCCACCAGAAGCGCC
>NZ_LRMM01000116.1 GCF_001647275.1 Rufibacter ruber
TGTTTTTTTTTCAAAAAAACAGCCCCAAAAAAACGCAAAAGAGGGGCTCTATTACCCCAACAATAGCAACGCCCCTATGCTCTCTCAAAGAAGACATAGGGCGTTCAGGCAGCAGATCAGCCTTCTACTTGGCTATTATTACTTTAATTCCCCGCTCTTCCAGCTGCTCCACCATGCCGGGCTGTACCCCGCTGTCTGTTACCACGTACTGCACCTGCTCCAGATGACACACACGGCCCAACCCCCTGCGTCCGAACTTGCTGCTATCAGCCAGGACTGCAATTACCTGCGCAGACTCTATCATTTTCTGATTCAGGCTTGTCTCAGCCAGGTTGGTAATGGAAAACCCGAAGTCAAGGTCAATCCCATCTACCCCCAAAAACAGGGTGCCACAGGCAATATCCTCCAACACCCCTTCGGCGTAGGCTCCCGCCACAGAAGAGGAATTAGGCCTGATTACTCCGCCTAGTTGCAACACTTCCACATTAGGCCGGGCACAGAGCTCCAGGGTCACCCGCACGGCAGGCGTAATCACTGTTAAGTGCTTGCTGGGGTAAAGGCAGCGCGCCAACTGGAAAACCGTAGTACCAGAACCAATAATAATAGAATCATGCTGCCCAATGAGCTCCAGCGCGGCTTTGGCAATCTTTTGCTTCTCCTCGGCCCGCATAAACTCTTTCTCGTTGATGGGTCGCTCTATGGTGTAGGGATTGGTGATGGAAGCGCCCCCCTGCGTCCTGAACAGCAGGCTTTTATCTTCCAGCAGCTTCAAGTCCTTCCTAATGGTTACCCCTGTCACCTTCATCAAATCACTCAACTCCTGAATACCCACTTTGCCGTTCTCCTGGAGCCGCTGCAATATCAATTGATGCCTTTCAGTAATGTTCATTTTTCTTCTCTTAGATCATGCCAACCTTTTAACAAGGCACAGCTGTTTCTTTCATGTAAAGTTAAAAACGTTTTCAAATTATTAACTATTTGATAACTGAAAGTATGCTTAAAGCTTTTGTTCCTCCTACTACTTTTACCCCATCATAGTCTTGACACCAACGCAGAGACCATGCCTTTATTCTCTGTTAAAGCTCTTTATCAAGAAAAAACTGCAATCATGTTCGTTTATTATTACCCATTTTCTGCCGGCAACACCACGTATGATTTAACTCCTGTAAGTGCTTTACAAGGTTCCAGCATTTTAAATCACAACTTGCTTCGCTTTCTTTAACTTATATTTAATAAATTTTTGTTTAATAAAATTAAATTTTCTTTCTTTGAAACAAGACATCCATTTAAGGGGTCCATTTTACCAAATTCACAACACTTGCCACC
Organism: Rufibacter ruber; assembly: GCF_001647275.1. Taxonomy (GTDB): domain Bacteria; phylum Bacteroidota; class Bacteroidia; order Cytophagales; family Hymenobacteraceae; genus Nibribacter; species Nibribacter ruber_C. Next base: position 1,327 of record NZ_LRMM01000116.1, read on the forward strand.
CACAGCAGTCTTGGCACTGGGGGAACTCAGGTGTTTGGCTGTGACACTCAGAGCGCCATTACCTCTTAACCCTTACCGGAACATTATAGAATTATGACGGCAGCCTCTGCACGACTGGGCTACACACGTCCTATTGCTGAACGAAAAACCTCTCTCACACATGTAAATTTCTAAAATGCATACCAGGCCCTTTTCCATTTCATAAACTCTTTCAACTATGTACAAAACTTTACTCAAGCTACCACCCCTGGCATTGGTGCTTTGGCTTTCCGGCTACATAGAACCGGCAAATGGCCAAACCCTGGCCAGCCAGCAACCACCCAGGCAAAGCCAACTGGCAAAGAAGACCCCTGACAGAACCATTACCGGAAAAATCACCTCCAGCTCCGGCGAGCCATTGCCTGGCGTTACTGTTCTGTTAAAAGGCACTTCTATTGCCACCGCCACCGGCACAGACGGCACATTCAGCCTCACCCTTCCCTCCAACCAGGGCACCCTCATCTTCTCCTACATTGGCTTTAAAACTCGTGAAATGAGCCTTCCGGAAACCAACACACTCACCATTGTGCTGGAAGAAGACTCCCAGACCTTGAATGAAGTGGTGGTAACAGCCCTGGGGATTCAAAGGGAAGAAAAAGCCCTGGGCTACTCAGCTACCACGGTGCAGGGCGAGCAACTGACAGAATCCCTGTCTAACAACTGGACAGACGCCTTATCTGGCAAAGTAGCCGGGGTGAATTTAACCCGCTCCGGGTCGGGTCCTGCCGGCTCCAACGCCATCATTCTACGGGGAGAAAGCAACCTCACCGGAGAAAACGGAGCGTTGATTGTTGTTGACGGGGTAGTAATCAACAACGGAAGCGGCCGCATGACCGGCTCTGCCGGGGGCGACCAGCCTGTAGATTTCGGAAATGGCCTAAACGACATCAACCCGGAAGACATTGAAACCGTGACGGTGCTGAAAGGCCCCGGGGCGGCCGCGCTCTACGGCCAGAGAGGCGCCAACGGCGCGGTCGTGATCACCACCAAATCAGGCACTTCCCGCGTAAAAGGCATAGGCGTCACTATCAACTCCAACTCCTCTATTGAAACAATTTCACGGTGGCCAGACTGGCAATACGAGTACGGACAGGGACTGGACGGGCAGCAATACTACTCATGGGGCGCCACCGCAGACGGCCCTACCACCCGCTCCACCAGCTCTGCCTGGGGACCAAAGTTTGAAGGACAGAAATATTTCCAGTTTGACCCCATAACGCAGACCACCGGCAAAGAACGCACCCCGTGGGTAGCCTATCCTAACGCCGTTAAAGACTTTTTCCAGACTGGCAAAACGTTCACCAACACTGTCACCCTGGACGGCGGCAACCTCAATACTGCCGTCAGATTCTCCTACACCAACCTGCACAATGAATGGGTTATGCCCAATACGGGCTACAAGCGCAATACAGTTGCTCTATCAGCCAGCCACAGAGTGAATGAGAAACTGCAGATTGCTACCAAGATCAACTACACCAACAAGTCTACAGACAACCTGCCCGCCATTGGCTACAACAACCAAACTGTCATGTACTGGACCAGCTATTGGGTTCCCAACGGAGACCTTAACTGGCTCAAAAACTACTGGAAGAACAACCGTGCAGGAATAGAGCAGAACTACCCCTTCAGCAGCTTGCCAGACAACCCGTACCTCATCTCCTATGAAATGCTCAATGGGCAAAACCGCAATGGGGTTACCGGTAATATCAACGCTACCTATAACTTCACCAAAGAACTGAGCCTGATGGTGCGCACAGCCATTGACTTTGCCCATGACAAAAGAACCCAACAAAGGCCCTTTGATACTGAGCGCTTCAAACTAGGGCGTTTTGTCTCACAGAACATTTATTCCCAAGAGTCTAACAGTGATTTCCTCCTCAAATACAACAAGATCCTTAATAGCAAGATTGACTTCTCAGTTTCTGCGGGCGGCAGCCACCTAGCTAATGAATATATGAGTGACGAAATACGGGCGGAGAACTTAATCTACCCGCAAATCTTCAAACTTGCCAACAGCAGAGACCTCCCTGTGGCCATCCCCTACCGCAGCAGCTTTGTGATCAACAGCCTCTACGGCTTGGCCACCTTTGGTTTTAATGATTACCTGTTTTTGGACGTAACCGCCCGCAATGACTGGAACAGCGTGCTGGCCACCACCACTTCCACCAGAAACGTCTCCTTCTTTTATCCATCTGTGAACGTTAGCGCCATTGTTTCTGAAATGCTGCGCTTCCCTTCTGCTATCTCTTACATGAAAGTGAGAGGTTCATTTGCCGGGGTAGGCAGCGGCCGGAATACGCCATATCAGACGTTTATTGGCTATAACCCTGTTACCGGCTTCCCGGGCGCGTTAGCCAACCAGACCACGCTGGCTAATGAAAATCTTAAACCTCTCTACACTACCAGTTACGAGGCCGGCCTTGAAATGCGCTTCCTTAAAAACCGACTTGGTTTCAACCTGACCATGTACAGTGGCAGCACCAAAGATCAGATTCTCACCGCAGGACTTGACCGCTCCACCGGTTTAAATGCCGCCGTGATCAATGCAGGCGAAGTGCGCAACCAGGGTATTGAGATTGAAGCCAACGCCACTCTGCTTAAAAGCAGGAAAGGCTTAAACTGGAAAGCGTTCTCCACGTTCTCTGCCAACCGCAACAAAGTACTTTCCCTCACTGATGACCTGCCTTCACTGCAGCTGCAGACCGGCCAGCGGGGTGCTGTAGAAGCCAGGGTAGGCGGCAGAATGGATGCCATCTATGGCATTGGTTATCAACGGGCCCCAGACGGCCAGATCATCTATGAGAACGGCTATCCGCTGCAAACCCAGGAACCCATCTACCTGGGTCACACCAACCCCAACTGGAAGGCCAGCCTGGGCAACGAGTTTAGATACAAACAATTCCGGTTTAGCTTTCTGGTAGACGGGCAGGTAGGCGGCTCTGCCTATTCCATGACCAATGCCATCAACACAGAGTTAGGCAAAATAAAATCTACCCTGCCTGGCCGCGACAATGGCATTGTGGGCAAAGGCGTGATCGCAAACAGAGACGCAGAAGGCAATTTAGACGGCACCTACCGCCCCAATGACGTCATCACAGAGAACATCACCACCTATTATGTAGCCCATGCCGGCCGCGAGAATGTTGAAGGCAACACCTTCAGCACTGACTTTCTTAAACTACGTGAGGCCCGCATTGATTATACACTGCCGGCATCCCTATACAAGCGCATTGGCCTGGAGAAAGCCTCTATTGGCATCTACGGACGTGACCTGTACATCTGGAGCCCCTGGCCAATTTACGACCCTGAATTCGGCTCACTGGCCGGAGGGTCCATTGAAAAGGGCTTTGAGAACGCCCAGCTCCCTTCTACCAGAACAATTGGACTGAACATCACCATTGGCTTTTAATTTCACAAGACATGAAATTTAAGAAACCGTTTATATACGCCTTCTGCCTGCTTACGGCCGCCAGCCCAGCCTGCACAGATGACTTCATGGACCTGGCACAGAACCCCAACGCCAGCGAATTCGCGCTTCCGCAAACCCTGCTGGCACCCGCCATTACTGATGTCCTGAAAAAGAACATGAACCGGGCTCAGCGCATCAACAATGAGCTCATGCAGGACCACATCAACATGGGAGACGTGGAAGGCAAAATTTTCAGGTATGACATCCGGAGCAGTGAGTCAACCTACATGTGGAACAACTGGTACATACAGCTGGCCAACTTTAAAGACGTCTATAAAGGCGGCGCCGAGAGAATCAGAATCACTGCCTCAGATTTGGCTGGCAATACCTATAAAGGCATTGGCTTGATCTGCCAGGTATGGGTTACCTCTCTCATCACGGACATGTATGGCGACGCCCCTTATTCAGAAGCCAGCTTGGGGAAAGACCGCCTATTCCTGCCCAAATTTGACACCCAGCGAGACATTTACGCTGACATGTTCCAGAAACTGGAGGAAGCGAATACCCTTTTAACCACTGCCCCCAATCTTCCGGCCGCTGAAACCAGCGCCGACCCCGTGTATGGCGGTGTAGCCGCCAACTGGCGAAAACTGGGCAACTCTATGTATCTCAGGCTGCTCCTGCGCCTCTCCAACAAAACATCTGAACCCATGGTCAATGACAAAACAGTTGTAGAGAAGTTTAAGGAGATAGCGGAAACCAGAGCGGCCACTTACCCCATCATGACTGTCAATACAGACGGCGCCCGAATCAACTGGACAGGCACCGCCCCTTATGACAACCCTTTCGCCACGTGCGCCCCGCTGACTGGTACGCAGTAAAATACACCCAGTTCTTCATTAACAACCTGAAAGAGTGGTCAGACCCACGACTCCCCATCTGGGCCACTATCTCCAATGGTGAATTTGAAGGGATTCCAGGAGGCTACCCAATGAATATGAATGTCACTCCCAGGTCACAGCCTGTCACCACCCTCGCTTCAGACAACCGCTTAGGGAACATCATGACTTATGCTGAAACCCAATTCATTTTAGCCGAAGCCGCCACCCGCGGCTGGATCACCACCTCAGCCAAAACCTACTATGAGACCGGGATCACCAGCGGCATCACACAATGGAATGCTACCGTACCCACAGACTATCTGACCAAAGAAGAACTGGCTTGGGATGACGCACTGGCCCTGGAAGACAAACTGGAGAAAATTCACCTTCAGAAATACTATGCGCTGTTCTACACAGATTTCCAGCAGTGGTTTGAATACCGCCGCACCGGTCATCCTGTTCTGCCAGTGGGGCAAGGGCATGAAAATGGCGGCAAGATGCCGGCCCGCATGATCTACCCTATTGTGCTACAGTCTACAAACAAAAACAACCTGGATGCCGCCATTGCCAGCCAAGGCCCAGATGACATCAATACATTAGTATGGTGGCAACGGCCTTAAGCAAATCTAATTTACATCTTAGCGAGAACGTCACATGAAAAGAATATATCAGATCTTAGCAGCCTTGCTCGCACTGGGCACCTGGACCTCCTGCGAATATGAAAACTATGACGACCAGAAGGGCACCCTAAGCCCCGTCATTGCTATTCAGGACATTCGCAAGCTCTACCAGGGGCAAGACGTGGTCTTAACCCGGCAGAACATGAAGGAGGCCTACCAGGTAAGGGGCACCGTGATCTCAGATTACGCCAATGGCAATGTTACACCTGGCACGCTCGTGCTCCAAAGCTTTAAGAAAGGATTGACCAAGGGCATTACTTTGCACTTAGGCGATGCCGCCGCCAACTACTCCCTAGGTGATTCTATCTTAATTGAAAATTTAGAAAACGCTGTCCTGACCAAAGTCAACGGAGCATTGCAGCTCAAAGGAATCAATCCCGGCAGCATCACCAAGGTAGCCACCAACAGACCCGTAACACCTATCAACGTCACGGCCTATCTGCTGGACAGCCTCCCAGAGAATTACGAAGCCACTTTAGTGCGGGTGTACGCTGGCGCCATCAAACCCAATCCGGCGGCCACTGACACCTACACCGGCGTCAAGGATCTTACTGACGGCACAGACACCATTGAACTAAACACAGAAGCCTCGGCCACGTTTGCCACCACCAGGCTCCCGGCCAGCGCCACATTCACGGGCATTGCCATGCCCTATGCCGCCACCCCAGAGGAAGCACCCAAAACAAGGCTATGGCCCCGCAACCTGAACGACATAGTAGACGTGGGTGGCCCTGTCTATGAAGGCTTTCCCGAGACTTTTGAAGGCCCCACCAAAACCTCCTACACCTCCCCCGCCACCCTTGATCTGAAAACCGGAAAATGGCGTTTCACCCAGGCATTGCTAGGCCCTACCGCCGGCAGAGACCGGTTCAGCCTGCCGGGCCTGCAAGCGGTACGTTTCCAGCAGAATCTAAGCTCCTCGGCCTACTTGCAAATGGAATTTAATGTATTGAACGGAGCTTCTAAAGTTTCTTTCTCCTATGGCGCCTATTACACAGATGCCTCCAGTACCTTCCGTCTGGAGTATTCAACTGATGATGGCAAAACCTGGAAAGCCTATGGACCTAATATCACAGATGCCAACTCAGTAGCCAAAACCATCACCTACACCATGGACATTCAGGGCAAAGTTAGATTCAGGATTAACAAACTTGGCTTAGGAACAACCAATAACACATCCATAAACAATGGAAGGTTAAGCGTAGATGATTTTGCTGTCTATGAGAAGATGTAGGCCACGCTAGTCTAGGCACATCTGTTTAAGCCTTTGCGTTTCTGGGCTGTTTTTTGAAAAACAGCCCAGAAAC
>NZ_LRMM01000117.1 GCF_001647275.1 Rufibacter ruber
GGGGGCTGTTTTCTGAAAAAACAGCCCCAAAACGGAAAGGAGCTTTTTAGTTGTAAAGTTGAGTCCCCTTTTGGCTGCCTTTGGCCGAAGAACAAGCGAGAAGAATGAGAGCCATTGCCGTAGATGATGAACCCATGGCGCTGGAGGTGGTGCGCTCCCACGCCAGCAAGGTGCCGTTCCTGGAGCTGAACGCCTGTTTCACAGACGCCTTCAAGGCCATGGAATACCTGCAGCAGGAGCCGGTAGACGTGCTGTTTCTAGACATTAAAATGCCAGACATCACCGGCCTTGAGTTTGTAGCCAGCCTCCAGAAAAAACCGCTGGTCATTTTCACCACCGCCTATTCTGAGCACGCCGTCACCAGCTTTGAGCTGGACGCCATTGATTACCTGCTCAAGCCGTTCTCCCTGGCCCGTTTTGTGAAAGCCTGCAACAAAGCCCAGGAGCTTCTGAAACTTAGGGCTCAGGCGCATCTGATCGCTCCTTCTTCGGCGCAAGCCGCCAAAGAGTACCTTTTTTTAAAAACCGGCTATGAGCAGGTGAAGGTGCTGTTTGACGAGATTCTGTATCTGGAGGCGGCCGGGAATTACGTGACGTTTGTGCTGGAAAACAAGAAACTGCTGTCCCGCTTCACCATTGCCGAACTCTGTGACGTGCTTCCGGCGGACAGGTTCATTAGGGTGCACCGGTCGTATATTGTGGCCAAAGACAAGATTGAGAAAGTGGAGCGCCACCAGGTGACCATTAAAGGGGCAGAAGTTCCCATAGGGGCCTCTTACGCCCAGCAGTTACAGCTGTAAAAGGCAATCAGCTTCTGTTTGCTGTTTTTCTGAAAACAGCCCCAAAACAGAAGCTGCCAAAAAAAGAAGGCTCCCTTTCTCAGAAAGGGAGCCTTCTTCTCTTCCATTGAAGGGAGGTTATCTAATGTCATTGCCTTCGCGCACGTCCAGATCTGGCAGGATCACGCTGTCAATCACGTGAATTCTACCGTTAGAGGCTTCCACGTCATTGCGAACAATCTGGGCACTGCCAACAAAAATGGTGTTGCCTGGGTTATTGGTGCTGATGGGGATGTACCGGTCTTCACCCATGCTGATGCGGGTGCTGTTGTTGAACCTGGCGGTAGATACTTCTGATGCCAGAATGTGGGCTTGCAAAATTCTGGAAAGCAAAGCCGTGTTGTCGCTTCTGAGTAACATTTCCAGTTTTTCTTTGGGCAGCTTGGCAAACGCCTCATTGGTAGGGGCAAACAACGTGGCTTTTTCTACCCGCTCCAGGTCATCGGTTAGGTTGGCCCGCTCTATCAGCTGCACAAAGGTGGTGAGGTTAGGGCTTTTCCTGGCCAGTTCCAACACAGTATAGTTTTCGGTGTCATCAATGGCATCAAACATGTCATTGATGTCTTCTGGGTTCTCCATGAGCAGGGCGGTAGGCGCCAAGGTGGCAATGGGCACCATCACTTGTTCCTCCACTACCAACACATTCAGCTGGTTGTCATCTTCATCCATTGCCATACCGGCCATGGCTGAGGTTTCTGTCCGGCTCATGTCTTCCATGGCGGTAGTGTTGGAGCTGGCACAACTGAAGAGGGTAAAGGAGCTGAATGCTAAAAATGCCAAAGGTTTTAAAACTGTACTTTTCATAGTCTTTGTTGTTTAATTTGCTTTTCAAATAAAGATTAGTTGCAATCCTTTTATTAGTTCTACTGATAAGAAAAGGAGAGGTTGCGTATTAAATTCAATTTTGATGTATGCGTGTTTGTTGTTGTAAATATTAATATTCAGCTAATTGTAAATATTTAGATAGGGAAATTTTATTGAAACGGATCGGAAAAATTCTAACTGCTAACGTGCTGTTCTGTGGTGGCTACTAGACGTACCCCCCTGAGTTTGATTAGCGCTCTCGTTTATGTTTCTGGCCCAAGCGTCTGGTTGTTCCTTTTAAAAATTAAGTTACTGTTTTGGGGCTGTTTTCAGAAAAGCAGGCCTAAAACGCTGGCACAACCGGAGCTTGCGCCAGCCAAGGTGCTAGAAATGCAGAAACGGGATACCAACCAACTGCTTCAACAGAAAAAGTAAACGTAATTGTTACTCAGAAGCTCACTTTAATTGTTGCCCAAAAGCTCACTTAGAGTCCATAGGGAAAAGGCACTTCCCATTTGTATGTGTCTTAGCCAAGGGAGGTGTTTAGCAGGTGTCGCTTTTAGTGAAGGCTGGGACAGCAGACATTCAGGACTCCTCCGGTGATGTGCGTGAGGCGAAACAGCAGGCGCAGCACCGGCTGGGTTCTGCTTTCCAACCTGTCTCCGTTCTGCTGCAAGACCCGCTCAGGTACTGCTGGTAATGGTGCATACCGCAAAAGCCGCAGGTCTTTTGTTTGAGATTAAAAATAGGGAGGAGTGTTCAGAAGCAGTTTCATAGTACCTTTAAGGCTCAGAGAAGTTTGACTTAAAATATGTCGCCAGACCAAATTCTTTCCTGTCTCTCCATTGACCCCTACGCGGCCACGCCCAAATACCAGCAGGTGACCAGCGCCATACAGGCGGCTATTGAGAAGGGGCAGATCAGGAAGGGAGACGTGCTGCCCTCGCTCAACGAGCTTACCTATAGCCTGGACATTTCCCGTGATACCGCTGAGAAAGCCTACAAAGCGCTCAAGCAGATGGGAGTTCTGGGTTCTGTGCCCGGCAAAGGGTATTACATAGAGAACACCCAGCTGCAGCAGAACCTCAAGGTGTTTCTGCTGTTCAACAAACTGAGTGCCCACAAGAAAATCATCTATGATGCCTTTGTGGAGGCGCTGGGGCCAGAGACGCACGTAGATTTCTACATCTACAACAATGACTACGCGCTGTTCAAGAAGATGCTGGCCCGCCGCAAAGAGGAGTACACCCACTACGTCATCATTCCCCATTTCGTAGAGGGCGGAGAGCAGGCCCACGAGGTCATCAACCTGCTGCCCAAAGAGAAGCTGGTGCTGCTGGATAAGAAACTGCCCGGCGTGACCGGCCACTTTGCCGCCGTGTATGAGAACTTTGAGCAGGATATTTACGGGGCGCTTGCGCAGGTGGCAGAAGAGCTGAGAAAGTACAGGGTGCTGAAACTCGTGTTCCCCCACCACAGCTATTTCCCCGCCGAGATTGTGACAGGCTTTGAACGGTTCTGCCGGCAATACCATTTTGCCTACCAGGTGCTGCCCCAGGTGCAGGTGGCAGAGATTCAGGAGGGAGACGTGTTCATTAATCTAGTGGAAGGCGATCTGGTAGCCCTTCTGCAAGGCATTCTGGCCGAAGGCCTGGAAGTAGGCCGGCAGGTGGGCGTTATCTCCTACAATGAAACCCCGCTCAAAAGATTCATCCTCAACGGCATTACCACTATCTCCACAGATTTCCAGAAAATGGGGGCTTTGGCCGCGCAACTTATCCTGCAGCATTCCCGCCAGCACCTGGAGGTGCCTTTCTCCATCATCAAACGCGCCTCTATTTAAGGAGGCGGGTACGGCCAATGCCCCGGCAGCCATTCTTAGCAGCGGGTGAATGGTTTTCCCTTTATCTATCGATATGGAGCGTGGGGCCTTAACATAGCACAAGCCTGTGCCTGCGTTTTGGGGCTACTTTCCCAAAAACAGCCCCAAAACAGAAACTTACTGATCTATAAGGCACCACCGGATGCCTGCGCCATAACCTGAACATAGAAACGCGAAACCGCTTTAGATCAAAGCTGGTGAAGAAGGTCTCTGTCCCACACAGACGCGCGTGCCACTTTCAGAAACCCCGGTTACCGGGCTGTTTCTAAGCCATTGCTAAAAGCAATTGCCTGCGCCAGGCAAGCGGGTGAGTTTCATGGGGTTGGCAACTGTCAATTTATTAATCTTTAGAGTTTTTATAATTGGCTTTTTGCCGAAATAACAGCGAAGGCCGCCATAAATAATACTTTCTGCATAGAATCTGTCGGCAGCGGGCAGGACAGTGCAGGACAGTTCCCTGCCTTAAGCTTCCTACTTTCGTTCATCACTCTTTCCGCCAAGCCTGTTTTCGCTGTTTTCTGAAAAACAGGCCGAAAACAGGAAAGCGTTTAGCTCCTTTTACAGAGCGTCGGGGTGAGGCAATTAAAAAAAGGAAACTATGTCTGAAGTAACTGCAAACACTACGTTTAAACATGTGAGCTACCTATGGAATGAGGCTGAGGCGGCCAAGCTGGAAGGCGATGAGGTAGCCCTGCTCATTTACCGTTCCAACCTGTTGGGCGCTGATTTGCGCCTCACCAACTACGGCGGCGGCAACACCTCCTGCAAAACCACCGCCAAAGACCCCTTGACCGGGCAAGATACCGAGGTAATGTGGATCAAGGGCTCCGGCGGTGATTTAGGTACGTTGAAGAAGAGCGGCCTGGCGGCTTTGTACGTAGACCGCCTGCGTAGTCTGGAGAACGTGTACCGTGGCATTGCCCAGGAAGACGAGATGGTGGAGCTCTTCAACCACAGCATCTTCGACCTTAATTCCAAGGCCCCGTCTATTGATACCCCGCTTCATGGCTTTCTGCCGTTCAAGCACATTGACCACCTGCACCCAGACGCAGCCATTGCCATTGCCGCCGCCAAAGACGGCCAGCGCATCACGCAGGAATTGTTTGGGGGCACCATTGGCTGGGTGGGTTGGCAGCGCCCCGGTTTTGACCTGGGTTTGCAGCTACGCCAGTGCCTGGAAGAGAACCCCGGCATCAGGGGCATCATGTTGGGCTCGCATGGCCTCTTCACCTGGGGAGACACCGCCTATGAAAGTTACCTGAACACCCTGGAGGTCATTGAGCGCTGCGCGGAATACCTGGAGGAGAATTACCAAAAGAACGGCCCTGCTTTCGGCGGAGCCAAAATAGAAAGCCTGCCCGCTGAGCAGCGCAAAAAGCAGGCGGCCGCCCTGGCCCCGGTCCTGCGGGGCTTCTGCTCCAGTGAGCGCCACATGGTGGGCCATTTCACAGATGATGCCCGCGTACTGGAGTTTATCAACTCAAACGACCTGGCCAAACTGGCCCCCATGGGCACCAGTTGCCCGGACCATTTCCTGCGCACTAAAATCAGTCCGCTGGTCTTGAATTTAGCGCCAGATGAGGATTTGTCTGATGTGCAGGCCCTCAAGGAGCGCCTGGCTCCGGCGTTTGCCGATTACCGCCAGATGTACACCCAGTACTACGAGACCTGCAAGCATGACAACAGCCCGGCTATTCGGGATGCCAATCCAGTGATTATCCTGTATCCTGGCGTGGGCATGTTCTCGTTCTCCAAAGACAAGCAGACCGCCCGCGTAGCCGCTGAGTTCTACCTGAACGCCATCAACGTGATGAAAGGCGCTGAGGCTATTTCTGAATACACTTCGCTGCCGCGTCAGGAGGCGTTTGACATTGAGTACTGGTTACTGGAAGAGGCCAAGCTGCAGCGTATGCCTAAGCCCAAAGCCTTATCAGGGAAGATAGTCCTGGTGACTGGCAGTGCCGGGGGTATTGGCAAAGCCATTGCCAGAAAGTTTGTGGAAGAAGGCGCCGTGGTGATTCTGAATGATATGAACGAGGAGCGTCTGCAAGGGGCAGGAGAAGAATTCAAGAAGCTTTACGGCAGAGATTCCTACGCCACCGCCGCCTTAGACGTGACCAACGACCAGCAGATTCAGGAAGCCTTTGCTACTGCGGCTCTGGCCTTTGGGGGCGTAGACATTGTGGTGAACAATGCCGGGCTGTCCATTTCCAAAACCGTGGAAGGGCATACCGAGAAAGACTGGGATTTGCTTTATGAGGTGCTGGTGAAAGGCCAGTTCTTTATCACTCAGGCCGCCGTGGAGGTCATGCGCAAGCAAGCCATTGGCGGTGATATCCTGAACATTGTGAGCAAGAACGCGCTGGTGAGCGGCCCCAACAATGCCGGTTACGGCAGCGCCAAAGCCGCCCAACTGCACCTGAGCCGCCTCAACGCCGCTGAACTGGGGGCAGACGGCATAAGAGTGAACGTGGTGAACCCAGACGCGGTCATCTCTGACAGCAACATCTGGGCTGGCGGCTGGGCCGAAGGCAGGGCCAAAGCCTACGGGATTACCGTGGAGGAGCTGCCCGCCTATTACGCCAAACGCACGCTGCTCAACCAGATCATTCTGCCAGAGGACATTGCCAATGCCTGCTTCGCCTTTGTGGGCGGCCTACTCAGCAAAACTACCGGGAACATGCTCAACGTAGACGGCGGCATTGCCATGGCTTTCCCAAGGTAAAGGTTTCACCTCCTGTTTTCGGGCTGTTTTCTGAAAAACAGGCCGAAAACAGGACTTAGCTGCACAACCTGTTCAGTTGGTGTAATGCCTTTTGCTGCTAAATGTCAGGACAAAAAGTGGTGTGGTGATTTTTCTGTCATCCTGGAACGACCTTGGTGGTGGACGGCAAAAGCGGGCATGAAGTGCTTTTCTAGTTTGCCCACAAGATCCATTCAGGATGACAGAATAGTGTGCTGTACTTCTGTCCCAGGCATAATTGAAAAAAATTGAATTTAGACTAATAGATAAGGAATAGCACGGATCGCCGCTGGCCGCTGTTCAGGATTTCTAATCCTGAACCACTCTGTCGGGGATTTGTAATCCCTGTTTCCTGCCCTTTTTATAGGGGCACTGGTGTGGCCTCTAAGAACAGGAATGCTAGTAACCGCGAAGCCACTTGCACCCTAAGTCACAGCAGCAACAGGGATGCTCGTTTGATTTAACGCGAAAGAATATTAACTTAACGCACTAAGATTGGTGTTATTTTTCTGTTTTTCTAGTCTAGTTTTTCAAGAAAAACAATGGGCCCGGAAAAACC
>NZ_LRMM01000118.1 GCF_001647275.1 Rufibacter ruber
TTAATACGGTGCCGCTCCAGCGGCAAGGCCGGAGGGCCTAGTTTTAACAGCAGTGCTCACCGCCAGGACGGGCCCCGCGGCCGTGAGCGCTTACCGGAAATGATGAAACAACACAGTGAGTGAGGCCCTGCGTCAACCGCTAAAGCCAAGGGAAACAGCGGACTACGCATTGCCACTGCAGTATTAAGCAGCACAGCCAAGGGAACAGCAGATTGCGGCAGCAGCCCAGCCTAGGGAACAGCAGCCCACGCATTCCCACTGCTACAAGCAGACCTTCCTACCTGTGAGGCATTGACGAAACGGTACTCCCAGGGGAACAGCAGACGGCGTACAGCAACGGCGGCCGCAACTGACACGGCGACACCACACCCAGGACAACACTGAAACGGCAGTAGAAGCGTAAGAGCGGCACGGTAAAAAGCAGCATGGCCAGAACCTCTATCTTGGGTTCAAACCCAAAGGCTCCCCCCAATGGACCTGTGCTAAAAAAACTAACCCAAAACCTGTTTCTGGCCTGTTTTCAGAAAAACAGGCCAGAAACAGAAAACGCCGAAGCAGTTTTTTCCAACCACTTCGGCGTTGCCTGAAGACTGTTACGTGTTATTTCCGGTCATGCTTGCCCTCAGCAAACTCCTCAATCATCTTCTTGTTGAAAGCCGGAATATCATCTGGTTTGCGGCTGGTGACCAACCCGTTATCAGTGACCACCTCTTCATCTACCCAGTGGGCACCGGCGTTGGCCAAGTCAGTTTTAAGGGAAGGCCAGCTGGTCATTTTCCGGCCTTGCACGGCCCCGGCTTCAATGAGGGTCCAGGGCCCGTGGCAGATGGCGGCAATGGGTTTCCGGCTGTCAACAAAGGCTTTCACAAAGGCCACGGCCTGGTCATTGGCCCGCAGGTAGTCTGGGTTCATCACGCCGCCGGGCAACAGGAGGCCGTCATAGTCTTCGGCCTTGGCCGCGCCTAACTCTTTATCAACAGAGAACTCTTTGCCCCAGTCTTTCATATCCCAGGCTTTCACGGAGCCTGACCGCGGGGAGATGAGGTGGGTTTGCGCGCCCGCCTCTTCCAGAGCGGCCTTTGGTTTCTCCAATTCTACCTGCTCAAATCCTTTTTCCACTAAAATCGCTATCTTTTTTCCTTCTAAGTTCTGTGCCATAGTTTTAAAACAACAATTACTATAAAGTTCTTTATGGGGTGTACTTTGGTACAGCAAGAATCGTTACATTGTTAAACTAAAAAGGAGAACCTCTATGGCTTTTCGTAGAACAATAGCCTCTTGCTTTTTTGTCTTGTGCCTGCTGGCGGCGGGTACGGGCAGGGCACAGGGCCAGCGGGTGCCGCTGGTGAAACTGCCGCACCTGCAGCGCTACCTCACCTCTCCCGCAGACACCACCTACATCATCAACTTCTGGGCCACGTGGTGCAAGCCCTGCGTAGAAGAGCTGCCCCACTTTGAGGCACTGCAGAAAGAGTATGCACAAAAACCGGTGAAGGTGATCCTGGTGAGCCTTGACTTTGCGAAGGATCTGGAGAAGAAGGTGATCCCTTTTGTGAACCGGAACAAGCTGCAGAGCACCGTCTTTGTGCTAGACGAACCCGACCAGAACGCGTGGATCCCGCTGGTGGACCCGTCCTGGAGTGGGGCCATCCCGGCTACGCTCCTGCTGAACGGTGCCCGCAAGCAGCGGTTCTTTGTGGAGAAGCCGCTCTCCCCAGCCCAACTAAAAGAGCTTTTAACCTCTAAATTCCCCCTTAACCCCTAATCCCTATGAGAAAACGTTACCCATTCCTGTTCCTGATGAGCGTTCTGGCGCTCTTCTCCTTTGCCTTTACCGCAGATGAGGCGGGGTACCAGCTAGGTGATACGGCCGCCGACTTTAAACTGAAGAACGTGAACGGGCAGATGGTGAGCCTCAAAGACTACAAAGACGCCAAAGGCTTTATTGTCACCTTCACCTGCAACACCTGCCCGTACGCCAAACTGTATGAAGACCGCCTGATTCAGCTGCACCAGAAATACGCGCCCAAAGGCTATCCTGTGGTGGCCATCAACCCCAATGATGTGACTGCTTCGCCGGGCGATTCATTTGAGGAGATGCAGAAACGGGCCCGGCAGAAGAAGTTTCCGTTTGCCTATCTGCATGATGAGAGCCAGGAGGTAGCCAGAAAATACGGCGCCACCCGCACGCCGCACGTCTACGTGCTCACCCGCACCGGCAATGAGCTGAAGGTGACCTACATTGGCGCCATTGATGACAACTCTGGAGACCCGGAGAAAGTACAGAAACGCTACACAGAGGCCGCCCTGGACAACCTGCTCGCTGGCAAGCCCGTGCAGCAGGCCACCACAAAAGCCATTGGC
This sequence comes from Rufibacter ruber, assembly GCF_001647275.1. GTDB lineage: Bacteria > Bacteroidota > Bacteroidia > Cytophagales > Hymenobacteraceae > Nibribacter > Nibribacter ruber_C. The sequence goes on from NZ_LRMM01000118.1 coordinate 2,365, forward strand.
TGTACCATCAAGTGGCGCGGCGACAGCTAAAGGGTTAGCAGTACGCCCCCTGGAAGAATGCGTTTTGGGGCTGTTTTTCAGAAAACAGCCCTAAAACGCATTTTACTTTACAGACACTCCAGGTTACGCAGCTTAGACGGCAGAACCAGGTTTTTTGCGTTGGGCGCTGGCCAGATAACTCTCTTTAGTACCCGCCTCGCGCGCCTCTACCTCATATTTATTCTGATAATACCCCACCCGCATTGACTCCAGCAAGTAGAGCCACAGGAATTTAAAAAAGCCATGCTCCTGAAACTGACGCACATGGATTAACTCATGGGCCACCCACGGGGTATTCTGCAGAAAGTTTTCTTTGGAAACTCCGCTGAGGTGTATACTTTTGCCCAGCACCATGGCCACGTTGGGGCTCTTCAAGACCCAGCGGGCAATGCGCGCAAACGGTGAGCGCTCAATTATTTTTATATTTTTACCCAGCGGTTCCATCTCCATATCTACGGTTGCTATATACGGCAACTGAGGCCGCCACGCTACATTTTTCCCTTCGTCACCCCACACGCTCCCCCACCTCCCAATGAAAATGGCCTTATACGGGTTTGGTTTTTAAAGGTTTTGTTTTTAGCTTTGAAATAATGACGAAATACTGAGCAAAGGTATTTCATCTGAGAATTGGCTTTCTTCCTGTTTTCAAGCTGCTTTTGCACTTGCTGTTGGAAGGGCCGCGGTCACCTCTGCTGCAGCCGGAGTTGCCCGATGTTCACCATTAAAAACAGATGATGAAGAATTACGTTCTGTCTGCATTAGCCCTTGGGGCCGCATTGCTTTCCTTCCTGTATGATGCCCCGGCATCTATTGCCGCCACCGCCTCTTCTGAGACGGTAGACCTCACCTCTGCCGAGATGCTGGAGGAATGGGTCCTGACCAACAACAGCTCTGGCAACAACCTGGCCGAAGCCGCCAAAGAGAAGTCGCTCACCTTCAAAGACTCCCTTTTCTACAACTACTACTCCCAGTCCCTGGGGCTCCAGCTGGAATACACCGAGGACAAGGAGTTGCTGGAAACCGTCTCTGACTGGATTGGCACCCCCTACCGCTCTGGCGGAAGCTCCCAGCGCGGCACAGACTGCTCTGGCTTTGTGACCAGCATCTACAAGAAAGTGTACGGCATTACCCTGAGCCGCAGCTCCCGCTCCATGTTTCAGGATGTTGACCGCGTAGCCAAAACCGAGATGGAGACCGGTGACCTGGTTTTCTTCCGCCGTGGACCCGGCCAACCCATCTACCACGTGGGCATCTACCTGAAAGACGGCAAGTTCATTCACTCCGCCACCCACGGGGGCGTGATGATCAACTCGCTCTACTCACCTTACTACAAGAGAAACTTCTACGCTGCCGGCCGGGTCATCTAACCCAAACGCCCCAAGAGGTTATACAACCAGAAGCGCCTGCCTTTCACCAAGGGCAGCGCTTCTGGTTGTGTGCAGCTCCTGTTTTTGACCTGTTTTCTGAAAAACAGGCCAAAAAACGCAAATAGCCCCACCCGGGCTTTTAAGAGCTTGTTTACATTTTGATTTTGCAAGCGAAAACGGGGAGCGAAAGGTTCTTCTATAGCGTTTTTTGAGCAGCATAGCAGCGCGCAATGGTGCGAGTCAACCGCGAAGCCAGGTTCTTTTGATACCCGTTTGCAGCGCAAAAGACAGATTTAAACATGCGCTAACCTAATACAGCGAAAACAAGTATAGAACAACGGTAAAAGCAAGAGCTTCTGCGGCTCCTCTTTTTTCCTGCCGCCCAACCTGCCTGACAATCTATTTATTTTGTTAATTCGCCCCTGTTAGGCACGGCGGCCACCGCTTGACCTAAAACCTAATTCTATTTTTACACCTATGGAAGCCGAAAACCCAAATAAGGACCATGTGTCCCAATCGTCGTTCTTCAAGAAGTTCCTGAAGAAGGCTGAAGAATACGTAAAACAACCGCTCCGCGTGAAGGAGCTGCTAAATGACGCCTACCAGAAAGCCAGTGAGAAAAAAGACTTCGGCACTATTGCAACAGAGGCGTTTGAGAGCCTGGGCACGCTTTCGCGCCTGATCAAGGCGGCCGTTTCTAAGGAATACACCGGCATTCCCACTTCCACCGTGGTGGGGGGGATTGCGGTGGTGATTTATTTCCTGTCGCCTATTGACCTGATCCCAGACTGGTTACCGGTGATTGGCCTCATTGATGATGTGAGCCTCCTGGCCTGGTTTATGACCAGCATCAAAGCCGAAATGGATAAATTCAAAGTATGGGAAGCCTCCCAGCCTGCCAAACCGCAAACCCCTGCACCCGTTGACCCTACCCGCGCTGAACTGACGGTTGACACATCAGCGCATACGCCCAAGTACGGCAATGAGCCTGCGGGCCAGTATGGCTCTGCCCGTGAAACCGCCCCCTCTACCGGGGCAGTGGGTTCTTCCGGCCCCGCCGGCCATACGTCCCCAGAGGCCGGCAACATGCAGGTGGGCAACAATTCATCAGGGGCGCAAGGCTCTACCGGCGGTATCATTCCCCCTCAAAACGAAACCCCGGTCACCCACTTTGACACCGTTGAAGGCACTCCCCTGCAGGAAATAGACCCCACCGCCACGCCAGACGCCCGCCCCACAGACCAGGGCGTACCAACTGGTTACGGTGAACCCAACGTACGCGCCTCTACCACAGACAGCACCCGCGTGCCCAGCTCAAACAGCTATGACAGTGACCACGGCGGCAACGTGCGTTAAAATACGGCACCAAAGAAAACAGGGAGTTGCCTTCTGCCGGGGTGTTCGCACAGCCCCCCACCTAGTACAGGTACTCCTGAATGTCAAAAGCACCTTCTAACAGAGGTGCTTTTTTTATGTACCGCCAACAACAGGGATTGCGGGCACCAATGCTATTTCAGAGCCGAAGTGGTATCTTTGCTGTAGATATGAAGAGAAAGCAAGGTGGTCTGGCGGCCAAGGCCGAGATTCTGGAGAAGGAGATGGAGGGAATGGGCAGGGTTCAGTTTGTGCCCAGCAGTACCGCCAAATATGTAAGGATCAGCATCAAACCGGGCGTGGGCGTGCAGGTGACGCTCCCCAAAAGGGCCACTATGGCGCAAGCCGAGGCGTTTGTGCAGGAAAAGGCTGCCTGGATCAGAAAACACCTGGCCCGCCAGCAGCAGGAGCTGCAGAAAAAGACGCTTTTCTCCCCGTATGACACCTTCCAGACCCGCTTTCACCAGCTGCAGCTATTGCCCCACACCCTTCCGCAACTCAAAAGCAGGCTCAAAGAAGGCGTGTTGCAGGTTTGGTACCCGGTGCAGACCGGTTGGGAAGACCAGCAAGTGCAAGAGTATATCAGAACATCAGTAGAGCAGGCGCTGCGTCTGGAGGCCAAACAGTACCTTCCGCAGCAAGTGGCGCACTTGGCCCAGAAGTTTGGGTTCTCTTACAGGAACGTCACCATTAAGAACGCCAAGACCCGCTGGGGAAGCTGCTCTGCCACCAACAACATTAACCTGAGCCTGCACCTCATGCGCCTTCCGCAGCACCTCTGCGACTATGTGATTCTGCATGAGCTGGCGCACACGGTTGAGAAAAACCACGGCCCCAGATTCTGGGCACTGCTAGACCGCATCAGCGGCAATGCCCGTGGGTTAGACAATGAGTTGAAAGCGTACCGGCTGCAGATCTATTAGCTTCTGTTTTCGGCCTGTATTGCTGAAAACAGCCCGAAAACAGGAAATGGGCACAGACGCCCGCAGGCCTCATCAGGACGGTACGGGGCCTGGTGAGCGGGCGGTACAGCGGGGGCAGGCGTATAGAACCCACCCTTCCCGGGAGGGGAGTTGTCCGGCATGCGTGGGGCAAGTGGCGGGTGAACGCACTTCAGCAATGGGTGTCCTCCTGTGTAAACATCCCCCTCCGCCCCCTTCAAAGGGGGAGCATCAGAGTGAGTTCTGAGTCTTGAGTCTTGAGTCCTTCCTTTTTTCTTTAGGCAATTCAATACGAATGAAGCAGCAATGCCTGGTTTCGCAGCCGCGCCGCGAGGGCAGGCTGAGACCGCCCGTCATCAGTAGGCACGCGTCTGGGGACTCGCGCAAGCGGGAGTATCAGCTGGAGTTAGAAGGCACGGAAGTAACTTCCGCGCCATAGAGGGGCAGAAGAGGGAGCTATAGAGGGCAGAGGTAATGTGAGGCTGCCGCCTCATGGAAGCTGAAAGCTTCCGCCATTATAGGTCCAAGTTGGAAACTTGAACCAGAG
>NZ_LRMM01000119.1 GCF_001647275.1 Rufibacter ruber
GGGCTGTTTTTCAAAAAACAGCCCGAAAACAGATATTAGAATCTTTGTGAAACGCCTTTCTGTCAAAACTCTAAACAGCTTCCATAGAAAGAGGGGGTAAAGAAAGGCAGGTGATGCCTTTTTTTTAGTTACAAGGAGCAATCGATTGCACATTAATAGGTTCATTGTTATTTTGAGGAACAGAAAAGTTAGGAAAGAGAGAGTAAGAGAATAATGAGCAAGCATATGGAGTAAATAACCGTGAAAAGAGACTTTTGGCAGCCAATCCAGATTTGCCCGGGAGATACTACTGCTGCTGCCAGGAGGATCAGTTCATGCTAAACCAATCAGTCATGAGAAAAAACTTACCGTCTATCCTGTTTGCCTTTGCGTTACTATGCCTTACGGCTTTTGCAGAAGATATACTTTTTATTGCAGAGGCTGCCGGGATAGAAAATCAAGTAGAAGTACACGTAAAATCTGGGGTAGAAAAGTCATCAGATTGGCCTTCTTTAGTTAACGGTGACCCTGGAGAAAATAACAGCAGAACATCAACGGGACCTAATGTTACGCCCCTTCAAGATCTTTCAGCCAGCAGAGAAGGGAAAAACCCGTTTTCCGTGATGGGATCGGGTGAATACAGCTCAGAGTCAATGGGTAGTCTCAATTCCCCTGAACTTTCTAGCCGGCAGTAAATGAACGGGTAGTGCAGAAATTGTTTCTCTTCGGCCTGGGGCTTTTAGTTTAAAGAAATGTCCTGATGGTAAAGGCTACCTGGGTTTACCTGAAAGGAAGTTAATGGAGCCCGGAAACGGGCGGTTTCATAGTTTCATCTTGTTTTGGTCGTTTTGGATGCTGTTTTCGCCAAAAACAGCTCTACGCAAAACAGTTCTTATAAAGCAGGATGTGTCTTCCTTCGTTAGTGCTTACTGCCTGCCGAAGAAAGGTGTAGAATAGAATATGAAAGTTCATCAGCGTTTATTCATTTTTATAGCAGGAGTATGTTGGGCAGGTCAAGTGCAGGCCCAAACCACCCCGCAGGTGCTCACCTGGAAAGCCCAAACCACCTACAACGCCTATCTGGTGCGGGAACTGCAGGAGGCATATGACGTGCGGCGGGAGAAACTGACCCAGGCACAGCAGAGCAAACCCGCCATGCAAGCCTACCAGGCCGGGGTGAAGCAGCAGTACCTGAACGTTTTGGGGCAGTTTCCTGAAAAACAGCCGCTAAACGCAAAAGTCACCCGGCAGATCAAGCAGAAAGGCTTCAGGATAGAGAATCTGGTCTACGAGAGCCGGCCCAACCACCACGTCACCGCCAACCTGTACGTGCCAGACGGCAAAGGTAAATTCCCGGCTATCCTGCTCATGAACGGGCACGAGATGACCGCCAAAGCCACGGAGTCTTACCAGAAAACCGCCCGCCTGTTCGCCAGCCATGGCTTTGTGGTGCTGTCAATAGACCCGTTTTCGCAGGGCGAGCGCATTCAGCTCATTGATGAAAAAGGCAAAACCCTCACCCGTGGCGCCACCACCGAGCACACCTTGCTCAACGCCGGTTCAAACCTGGTGGGCACCAGTGTGGCAGACTACATGCTCTGGGACAATGTGCGCGGGCTGGATTATCTGGAGACCAGGCCAGAGGTAGATAAAACCAAACTGGGGGCTATTGGCAATTCGGGGGGTGGCACGCAGACCATTTACCTGATGGCCTATGATGACCGCATCAAAGTGGCGGCACCCTGCAGTTACTTCACCCAGCGGGAGCGGTACATGGAGCAGGCGGGGGCGCAGGACGGTTGCCAGTACATGCCCGGTGAGGGTACGCTGGAAATGGCTGATTTCATTATCACCGCAGCTCCTAAACCTGTCTTGATCTTAGCCGGGGAGAATGACTTTGTAGATCACCGTGGCACGCTGCAAGGCTATCAGGAACTCCAGAAAGTCTACACCACCCTGCAGCAGCCGGAGAAGGTGAAGCTGTTTGTCTGGCCAGACGGGCATGGCATCTCGCAGCCCAAGCGGGAGGTGGCCGTGCAGTGGTTCCGGAAATGGTTTTACCAGGACCCTAAGGAAATCAAAGAAGGCGACATTGGCAGCCTGCCAGAAAAAGAACTCCTCGCCACCACCACGGGGCAGGTGACCACCGCCTTTCCCCATGAAGCCACGGTGCAGGGCATGAATCTGGCGCAGTTCCAGCAGCTGGCCCCGCAGCGTAAAGCGTTTATGGCAGAGCCCAACCTCCCAAAGCTGCAGGAGAAGGTAAGGCAAGTCATCGGCTTCCAGCCGAACACCAACCCCGTGTTCACGGAGCAGAGCGGTGGCTCGCAGGTGAAAAATTACCGGGTGGAAAAACAGATCATCATGCGGAACGAGGAGCTGCCCATTCCGGCGCTGGTGTACTTCCCAACGGGTAAGACGGCCCCCAAGAAGCTGATCATCCGCCTGGCGGAAAAAGGGAAGGAGAGTCTGGCGAAGAATGACAGCCTGATCCAGCAGGAGATGCAGGCGGGCCACGTGCTGGTGCTGGCAGACCTGCGGGGCGTGGGCGAATCTAAGGATGACCCCAAGCTCAATGATGCCAAGTATATGAGCCATGAGTATAGAAACGCCATTTTGAGCCTGCACCTGAAGCGGCCGCTGCTCACCCAACGGGTGCAGGATGTGGTCACGCTGCTGGACTATCTACACTCCAGAAAAGAACTGAGCACACTACCCGTACACATTGCGGCTGACGGGCTTTACGGGCCGGTGGTCACGCACGCCACCTTCCTGGACAACCGCATCGCCCAGGCTGAGCTGCAAAACACCCTCACGTCGTATGAGAGGTATGTGGCCAACCCGCTGCAGCAGAACATGTATTCCAATGTGGTGCAGGGTCTGCTGCAGCAGTATGATTTACCTGATTTAGTTTCTAAAATCGCGCCGCGAATAAAACACAACACAAAATGAAATTAGAACACTTCGCCCTGAACGTAGAAGATCCGGTGGGCATGGCCAGCTGGTACACCCAGTATTTAGGCATGCGGGTGGTGCGGCAGCAGAAAGAGGCACCGTTTACCACTTTCATGGCAGATGACAGCGGCCGCATTATGGTGGAGATCTACCTGAACCCCGCCGAGGAGGTGCCCGCCTACCGAACCATGAACCCGTTGTTGGTGCACCTGGCGTTTGTCTCTGAAAACCCCACTGCCGACAAGGAGCGGCTTTGCCTGGCGGGGGCCACCTGCGTCTCTGACCAAACCTTAGATGATGGTTCTCATCTGGTCATGCTCCGGGACCCGTGGGGGCTGGCGCTGCAGCTCTGCAAGCGGGGCAGGCCCATGCTGGCCAGAGACGAATGGTAGAATTAAATTATGTTTTTCACCTGTTTTTCAGAAAACGGCTCCAAAACGGCACTGGAAAACAGGTGGGCTGGGCAAACTGGCAGAGTTGTAGATATGCCTCCTGAAAACTAAAGAGCAGTCGCCGGTAGAGAACCTTCGGCTGATCAATGTGCAGATAAATGGGGTTAAAAAAACCATACAAGTTCTACAACGTGAAAGACATTCTGTTTCAGAACGTGACCCTTAACGGCGAGAAAGTAGTCTTGCCCCAACAGTTGTATTAACTATTTTCTGATGCGTAAACTTCATTTCTCTTTTCTGGCCCTGACGCTACTGACGGTAGGGTGTATGTCATTCATTGCAAAACAAAAAAAGACCCCTATCACCGTTTACCTGATTGGGGACTCCACCATCTCTATCAAAGAAACCAAAGCTAATCCGGAGACCGGCTGGGGCATGCCGTTCAAGTACTTTTTTGACAACACCGTCACCGTTGACAACCGCGCCAAAAACGGGCGAAGCACCCGCACGTTTATTGAAGAAAATCTCTGGCAGCCGGTGTCACAGGCCCTGAAGGCGGGAGATTACGTGTTCATCCAGTTCGGGCATAATGACGAGGTGGCCACCAAGAAAAGCTACACCACCGAGAAAGATTACCGGGCCAATCTGGAGCGGTTCATCTCGGAGACCAGAGCCAGGAAAGCCCAGCCCGTGCTGATCACCCCTGCCGCCCGCCGCAAGTTTGACGCTGCCGGCAAGATTGAGGAGACGCACCAGGTGTATGCCGCCATTGTTCGGGAGGTAGCCAAAAAACAGCAAGTGCCTTTGATTGACCTGGATCAGAAAAGCCAGGAACTGCTCCAGCAGTATGGCCCTGAATTCTCCAAGAAGCTCTTTTTACACCTCAAGGCCAACGAACACCCCAACTACCCAGACGGCAAAGAAGACGACACCCACTTCAATGAACTGGGCGCCCGCGAGATGGCTCAGATTGTGCTAGCGGGTATTAAGGACCTGAAGCTGGAGCTGGCAGAACGAGTGGTAAAGCCGACGTTGAAGAAGTAGTTTCGGAAAAGGCGGGAAATAGTATTCTAGTTAAACAGGCTAAATGCTGACGAGCTGTTTTCGGCCTGTTTTCAGAAAAACAGGCAAAAAACAGAGAGGGTGAAAATTCCCCATAGAAGCACATTTCTCTTTCTATATTTCTTTCTCAATACCCGTCCTTCTCCATTTTTCATGCTACCCTTTTTTCTTTCTTCCTTTTCCTTCTCTCTGTCATCCTGAAAGGAGCTTGTGGGCGAACGGTAAAGACGTTTAGTCCTTGCTACTACCGTTCGCTACCAAGATCCTTTCAGGATGACAGAGTAGAGTAGAGTAGAGTAGAGTAGAGTAGAGTAGAGTAGAGTGCATGGAAGGATGAAAATTCCCCAATATTGACAATCAGCAATCAGAAAACTAAGTCCATCCCTATCAAAGGTGCCTCTTACCTATGAAAAACATCTGCTATGCACTTGCCTGCTTCGCCCTTGGCGGAATGATCTCCTGCGCTTCTGTCAAACCAACCTACTGGCAGGTGAATTCTCTTTCCGCCGTGGCTGGCCATCCGGTGACGGTGGTGAGATCGCCGGAGGTGGTGAAAACAGAGGATGGTGCAACCGCAGTGGCCTTTGACGGCGTAGAAGACGGACTGTTGCTAGACGTGAACCCTATTCTGGGGGCGGAAGAATTCACCATAGAAGTGGTGTTCAAACCGGCAGATGCCTGGCCCGCCAATTTTGAGCAGCGGTTTTTGCACATTCAGGATCCGGCCAACCCCAACCGGAGAATACTCATGGAGCTGCGGCTGAACAACCAGAAACAGTGGTACCCAGATTTTTTCATGCGCACAGACAGCGCCTCCCTCACCCTGATTGACTCCACCAAAACGCATCCGGTGAACCAGTGGGCCATTATGACCTTGGTCTACAAAGACCGGCAGATGCGAGGGTAGGTGAACGGAAACCTGGAACTGGCCGGGCAGATCACGTACCTGCCCATTCCCGCCACCGCCAAAACCTCTCTGGGCACCCGCATGGACCAACGCTCCTGGTTTAACGGCGTGATCAAATCAGTGACCTTCACCCCCAAGGCCGTTGTTCCTGAAAAGTAGAGCCGCGCCGTTTTTGACCTGTTTTTCCAAAAACAGCCCCAAAACAGATTTCCCTTTCAGGGAACTGCTTATCTTGGAATCTCAGAACAAGCTACCTAAGACATGGCAAAACTTCCCTATTCCACCGTGCGGTGGGGCATCATTGGTTGCGGTGACGTGACCGAAGTCAAAAGCGGCCCCGCCTTCCAGAAGATTGAGCATTCCCAACTGGTGGCCGTTATGCGCCGAAACGCGGAGAAGGCGCAGGACTATGCCCAGCGGCACGGGGTGCCAGCGTGGTATGAGAACGCGCAGGCGCTGATTCAGGACTCTGAGGTAGATGCGGTGTACATTGCCACGCCCCCAGATGCTCACGCAGACTATACTTTGCAGGTGGCTCAAGCCGGAAAACCGGTGTACGTAGAAAAGCCCATGGCGCTGAATTACCAGCAGTGCCAGCAAATGGTAGAAGCATGCGCCCAGGCGCAGGTGCCGCTGTTTGTAGCCTACTACCGCCGGTGTCTGCCGTCTTTTCTGAAAGTGAAGGAACTGGTAGAGAGTGGTGCCATTGGCGAAGTTCGGTTTGTGAATATTCGTCTGTACCACCCGGTGCCGCAGAACCTGAACCAGGCGGAACTGCCGTGGCGGGTGCAGCCCGACAAAGCCGGCGGCGGTCTGTTCTTTGACCTGGCATCACACCAACTGGACTACCTTGATTTTCTGCTGGGCCCCATTGCGCAGGCTTCCGGGCAAACCGCCAACCAGGCCGGCCTTTACCCCGCCGAGGACCTGGTGACGGCGCAGTTCCGGTTCCAGAACGGCGTACTGGGAACCGGTGTCTGGTGCTTTACCGTTGATCCCGCCCAGTTCACAGACACCACTGAGATAATTGGGAGCAAAGGGAGAATCACGTTTCCTTCGTTTGCCCCTGAGCCGGTACGGCTGGAGAACCAGGAGGGGCTGCAGGAATTTCACCTGCCGCCGCCTGCCCACGTGCAGCAGCCGTTCATCCAGACCATGGTAGATGAATTGAGAGGGCAGGGCAAATGCCCCAGCACCGGAGAAACCGCCGCCCGCACCGCGTGGGTCATGGACCAGATTGTGGGGCGGAAGTGATTAAAAAAAATTGGTAATCCTGTTTTCTGTTCCAAATTCGAACCAAAGCCAG
>NZ_LRMM01000012.1 GCF_001647275.1 Rufibacter ruber
GTAGTTCTGGCTTTTCGGTCCCAATTTCCAAACAGAAAAACAGACTTTCTGAAGTTGGCATGGCATGACCAAAGCCACTGGCATTCACTGGCAGGCAGAATCAGTCAAAGATTAAAATGAGATTTCCCTATGGCTGCGAATAAGAATGCGCGCGTACTGGTGGTAGATGATGAGAGTGACGTACTCTTCGCCATGAAGATGCTGTTGCGGCCCGAAGTAAAGGAAGTAATCACGGAGAAGAACCCAGACAACCTGCTGGCCCTGCTGGGCAAACAGACCTTTGATGTCATATTTCTGGACATGAACTTCAAAAGTGCCCTGAACACGGGCAATGAAGGACTGTACTGGCTTCGGCAGATTCTGGCCAAAGACAAAGAGGCCACCGTTATTCTCATTACCGCCTACGGCGATGTGGAACTGGCGGTAAAGTCACTGCGGGAAGGCGCATATGATTTCATCATCAAGCCGTGGCATAATGACAAGCTGCTGGAAACGCTTCACCAGGCGTTGCAGGCGCGGCTGAACAAACAGAAAGGAGCGGCCGGGAAAGCGGGCAGGGCAGCATCAGCAGGATCGCTCGCCATTCTGGGCCAGTCAGACGCGCTGCAGGAGGTGCTGTATAAGCTGGAGAAAATTGCGCCCACTGAGGCCAATGTGCTGATTCTGGGTGAGAACGGAACGGGCAAGGAACTGGTGGCGCAGGCGCTGCACCAGAAGTCGTTCAGGTCTGGGAAGCCCTTTGTGAGCGTTGACGTGGCCGCGCTCACAGACACCCTGTTTGAGAGCGAGTTGTTCGGGTTCAAGAAAGGCGCGTTTACAGACGCCAAAGAAGACCGCGCAGGCCGTTTTGAGGCGGCCTCTGGCGGCACGCTGTTCTTAGATGAAATAGGCAATATTTCCCTGGCCCAGCAGGCCAAACTGCTAACGGTGCTGCAGAACCGGCAGGTGGTGCCTTTGGGTTCTAATACTCCCGTACCCGTAGACATTCGGCTCATCTCGGCCACCAACGCGCCGCTTTATGAGATGGCTTCCCGCAATGAATACCGCAAAGACCTTATTTACCGCATTAACACGGTAGAGATCATGTTGCCGCCCCTGCGTGACCGCCACGGCGATGTGGAGATGCTGACGCGCCACTTTATGCAGCTGTACGCCCAGAAGAACCACAAACCCGTGCCTGACCTCGCGCCCGCCACCTTACGCAAACTGGAACAGCACAAGTGGCCCGGGAACATACGGGAGCTGCAGCACGCCGTAGAACGGGCCATTATCATGGCCGAAGGCAACGTGCTGCAACCCCAAGACTTCACCTTTTCTCCCATGGAACTGGGGGGCATGGCACAGACGGCCGCCGCGGTCTTTCCAGATGCCCCTTTGCCTTTAAGTGAAATTGAGCGCGAAACCATCAGGAGGACCATTGAGCGCAACAACGGCAACATCTCCAAATCTGCCAAAGAATTGGGTCTTACCCGCACCGCCCTTTATAGAAGGCTGAACAAGCATGATATTTAAGAGACTGGAATTAGGGTTGCTGGTCCGCTTTGTGCTGCTGCTGGGCGTTGGGTACCTGACCCTGCACTACCTGGTGCAGTTCACCTGGCTGCAGGTGTTTACCGGGGTGCTGGTGATGGGAATCCAGTTGTGGGAGATGGCTCGTTATGTGACCCGCAGTAACCGGGAGCTGGCCAGGTTTCTGCTGGCCGTGAAACAGCGTGATTTTTCCCAGCAGTTTGGGGAGCACAACGTGAATCATTCGCTTCGGGACCTGCACCAGGCTTTTAACCTGATCAGTAGCACCTATAAGCAGCTGCAGATAGAGAAAGAGGCCCAGCTGCATTACATGCAGACCATTCTGCAGCTCATAGATACGGGCATTCTCTCTTTTGACCAAAAAGGGGAGGTGGAGTGGAGCAACAAGGCCTTCAAAGAAATATTGGGCATTCCGTACCTCAAAAGCCTCAAAGGCTTAGAGACCCGATACCCAGATTTGTACCAGGCGGTGCTGGAACTGCCACCCAATGAGAACAGGCTCCACAAATTAAAACTACCCGCTGGTGCCTCACAGTTATTGCTGACCTCGGTTTCCTTCAAAATTCAGGGCAGGCAGCTCACGCTGGTGGCTTTTAAAAATGTGAGTTCCACCCTGGACCAGGCCGAAACGGAGGCCTGGCAAAAGCTGTTGAGAGTCATGACCCATGAGATCATGAACTCGGTAGCGCCCATCGCCTCCCTGGCCGATTCGCTGGAAAAAGTTCTGAAATCTGATAGGGAAGACTATGCCGCCCAGGGGCAAGTGCAGCCCAACCAGGAACTTCTGCAAGACACCGAGGAAGGCATTTCTATTATCAAAAAGCGGAGTGAGGGACTGCTGCGCTTCGCCCACTTCTACCGGAACCTGAATAAATCACAGCAGGTGTTGCGCACCACCGTTTACGTGCAGGAGCTGTTCAGCAGCATTGACGGGCTTATGCGTGCGCGTTTGCAGGAGTCAGGAGTGGCGGTAACGTATGCCATCTCCTCCCCCGACCTTACGCTGCATGGTGATGTCAACTTGCTGGAGCAGGTGTTGATCAACCTGGTCTTGAATGCGCAGCGGGCGGTGCAAGGCAAAGCAGAGCCCAAGATAAGGCTGAGCGCCTACCCCGCAGAGAACGGCAAAGCTGTGATTGAGGTGCAGGACAATGGCACCGGCATCCCGGAAGAGCTGCTGGAGAGCATTTTCATCCCGTTCTTCACCTCGCACAAAGACGGCTCCGGTATTGGGCTCAGCCTGGCCAAACACATCATGCTGTTGCACAAGGGTGCCATTCAAGTGGCGTCTAAGGAGGGCGAAGGAACCAGGTTTACGCTTGTCTTTTAGGTCCTGTCTGTGATTTACTGTTGAAGATTGCAAATGCGTTTTGGAGCTACTTTTCAGAAAACAGCTCCAAAACGCAAATTAATACTCCAGCTGGTAATTCCCCTCCTGGGAGGGGTAGGTACCAAGCACTTGCCTACCCAACGTCGCCTACTCAAAAGACCTTGTAGCGTCTGGAGGACCTGCGAGCGTCTGTGTCTACAGCACCTGCTACAGCTAAACACCAATCAGGAGATTGGTTATCTGCCTGGTGTGTAGAGCGCCGCCGCTAACTCTACGCACAACAAAGAAATAGCCTCAATAAAAGAAACAGCCCTCACAGGTTTTTCAAAACCTGTGAGGGCTGTTTCTTTTTCCGTTTTCAGGCTGTTTTCTGAAAAACAGGCCGAAAACAGGAAAGTATTACAATAAACTTCTCAGCCGCTCGGCGGCGCTTTCTGGGGTGATGTCACGTTGCGGATTGCCCATCATCTCGTAGCCCACCATGAATTTCTTGACGGTGGCCGAGCGCAGCAGCGGCGGGTAGAAGTGCATGTGGAAGTGCCACTCCGGGTGCTCCTGCCCGTCAGTGGGGCTTTGGTGCAGGCCGGCTGAGTAAGGGAAGGAAATTTCAAACAGGCTGTCATACACGGCTGAGAGGCGTTTCATGATCTCGGCGTAGCCGTCTTTCTCCTGGTCAGTGATCTGGCCCAGGTGCTGGAAATGACGCTTAGAGACAATCATGGTCTCAAACGGCCATACCGCCCAGAACGGCACCAGCGCCATAAAGTGCTCATTCTCCAGTACTATGCGGCTTTTCTCCTCCAGCTCCAGCTGCACGTAATCTGCCAATAAACTGCGGCCGTTTTCCTGGTAGTAGGCCAGCTGTTGCGCAGATTCCTTGGCAGGTTCCACGGGCACGGAACTTTGTGCCCAGATCTGGCCGTGCGGGTGCGGGTTGCTGCTGCCCATCACTTGGCCCTTATTCTCGAAGATCTGCACGTAGTTGATGTAGTCCAGCGCGCCCAGCTCCAGGTATTCCTGCTGCCACAGGTCCACTACTTTCCTGATGTCCTCCACGGCCATGTCAGAAAGCGTCAAATCATGGCGGGGCGAGAAGCAGATAACCTTGCAGATGCCGCGCTCGCTTTCGGCTTTGAGAAGGCGGCCCTTGCTGTAGGAGCCCGCCGGGGAATCTGCCTGCAACGCGGCAAAATCATTCACAAACACGAACGTGTTTTGGTAGTCTGGGTTGGTTTCGCCGTTGGCGCGGGTGTTGGTGGGGCAAAGGTAGCAGGTGGGGTCATACTGGGGCCTTGTTTCTTGCGCCGGTTTTTCCTGCTGGCCCTGCCACGGGCGCTTGGAACGGTGCGGCGATACTAATACCCATTCGCCGGTGAGGGCGTTGTATCTTCTATGCGAGTGATCAGTTAAATCAAAGGTGCTCATAGTTTCAAAGGTAGAAGGGGTGAAGGAGAATCTGGTTTTCTGTTTATCAGCTGTTTTTGCTAAAATCAACCGGAACCAGGCTGCTGCCATCCACAATTTGCGCCACGTAGGTCTTTAATTTTATCCCGAACTGCTGTTGGTAGGCTAAGGTCATTTGGGCGGTGAAATTGTCCAGCTCTTCCAGTTTCACCAGATTGATGGTGCAGCCGCCAAAGCCGCCGCCCATCATGCGCGAACCCAGGGCTGCGCCTGATTTATTAGCGGCATCTGCTAAAAAGTCCAGTTCAGGGCAGCTCACCTCGTAGTCATGCTGCAGGCCCTGGTGCGAGGCGTTCATCTTCTGCCCGAAGGCTTCCAGATCACCCCGCTCCAGATCAGCACACGCTTCTTCAACCCGCAGGTTCTCTTCTACCACGTATTTGCAGCGCTTGTACACTACCGGGTCAAACTCGGGCTGGTGGCGCTGCAGCATTTCCAGGTTCACATCACGCAGGCTTTTTACCTGCAGGTAATGTTGCTGCAGAATGGCTACCCCGGTCTCACACTCTTTGCGGCGGGTGTTGTACTCGCTGCTGGCCAGGGAGTGCTTCACCTGGGTGTCACAGAGCACAATGCGGTAATCTTCAATGTTGAACGGGTAGTACTGGTACTCCAGCGAACGGCAGTCTAGCTTCACCACGTGGTTGTGCTTGCCAAACATGCTGGCAAACTGGTCCATGATGCCGCACATCACGCCGGCGTATTCATGTTCGGCCTTCTGGGCCATTTTTACCAGCTTGAACTTCTCTATGCCGTAGGCGAAGAGGTAGTTCAGCCCATAGGCCAGACCGCATTCTACCGCCGCCGAGGAGGACATGCCCGCCCCAATGGGTACATTGCCGCCAAACACCACGTCAAAGCCTTTCACCTCATAACCGGCTTTCTGGAGCTGGGCCACCACGCCCAGCAGGTAGTTGGCCCAGGCAATGTCAGAGGGTTGCACCTGGTTGAGGTCGAACTCGGCAGATTCTTCCAGGTCAAAAGCATAAGCCCGCAGGCTGTTGGTGCCGTTGGGGGCCAGGGCGAAGTAGATTTCTTTGTTCACGGCGGCCGGCAGCACAAACCCCTCATTGTAGTCTGTGTGTTCGCCAATAAGGTTTACGCGGCCCGGGGAACGCACTACCACCGGTTCGGCTTTATACAGTTCTTTGAATTTAGTTACAATGTCCTGAACCATAGTTTTAGTAGGAATAGAAGTTTTGGGGGCAGATCTGCCATCTAGTTATACCCACATCTGCCCCTTTTAGATGGCCAATTGACAGAAATTACCAGAAGATGGTGTACAGCCCCACCAGAATACCGCAGATGAGTACGGCGCCAATGGTAAAAGATGTATTCGGTTTGAACATGCTGGCGTCAATTTCCAGCCCTTTGGGGTTGTTCTTGCCTTTGGGGTCTATTAAGCTGATCATGATCATCAGCACGGTGAGGATCACAAACACAATGCCCATGCGGTCAATGAACGGTATCTCTGGGAACTGGAACTTAAGAAAGGTGGAAAGCGGAATAGTCAGCACGGCGGCCACCAGGGCGGCCGAAGAGGTAGTGCGTTTCCAGAAGAAGCCCAATGCGAAGATGGCAAACACCCCCGGTGAGATGAAGCCGGTGTACTCCTGAATGTACTGGAACGCCTGGTCAAGGTTTCTCAGCGCCGGCGCCACAATCAGGGCAATGATGAACGCCGCCACTACCGTTAACTTGCCAAAGTTTACCAACCTGGTTTCTGAGGCGTTTTTATTGAAGAACTTCTTGTAGATGTCAAGGGTGAAGATGGTGGAGATACTGTTGGCTTTCCCGGCCAATGAGGCTACAATGGCAGCCGTCAAAGCGGCAAAAGAAAGGCCTTTCAGACCCACCGGAAGCAGGTTCAACAGCACCGGATAGGCATGGTCTGGTTTCACATGGCCCAGTTCATTGGCCATTTCTGCCTGGAACATGCCGTTCTTGTGCAGAACGTATGCGGCAATACCGGGTAACACCACAATAATAGGCATTAGCAGCTTCAAGAAGGCGGCAAACAGGATTCCGCTTCTCGCAGTTTTCAGGTCGGCACCCAAGGCGCGCTGGGTAATGTACTGGTTGCAGCCCCAGTAGTTGAGGTTGATGATCCACATACCGCCAATGAGAACAGACAAGCCCGGTAAGTCCATATAGGCGTCACGGGTGCCGCCTTCGCCGTTCGGGATCATGATTTCGCCCTCAGAGAGGATCATGCTGAAATGGTCTGCGGCCTCTTTGCGTAAATGCGCCAGGCCGTCAAAGATACCCCCGCCGCCTAAGTTGTCAGACACCAGGTCCAGCGCCAGATACGTGGTAGCCAGACCGCCCAATACCAGCACAAATACCTGAATCACGTCTGTATAGCCAATTACTTTCATGCCCCCCAGGGTGATGAAGATCGCAAAGATGGCCAAGCCTATCATGCAGTAGTAGAAGTCAATGCCCGAGATGGTTTCAATGGCCAGCGCCCCCAGGTACAGGATAGAAGACAGGTTCACAAACACATACACCAGGAGCCAGAACACCGCCATAATGGTACTCACTGAGTCATTGTAGCGGTGCGAAAGGAACTGGGGCATGGTGTAAATCTTGTTCTTCAGGTAGATGGGAATGAAGAACACCGCCACCACAATCAGCGTGGCGGCCGCCATCCACTCATAGGTGGAAATAGCCAGCCCCATGGCGAAACCGGAGCCCGACATGCCAATGAACTGCTCAGCAGAGATGTTAGAGGCGATCAGCGAGGCACCAATGGCCCACCAGGTGAGGGAACCCTCAGCCAGGAAGAAATCCTTGGAGTCCAGCTGGTCGCTCTTCTTGCGTCTATAGATCCAGTATCCGTAGCCGGATACAATCAGGAAATACGCCAGGAAAATAACGTAGTCAATTGTTTCTAATCCCATACTAGGTTAATGTTACAGATGATGTTGGTTTGTTTAGTTGGTGTAAGGGTAAAATCAGGGTGCTATAGTAGAAGCTTTTAGGCTTTTTTTCTTCGGCTTTGGCCGCGTAGAAGATTGACGCGCAATGAGTAAGGGTTCTAAAACCACCTTTTGCGGTGCCGTTTCTGTGACAGTGGTATTCTGGCGGAGTTCCATGAAAATCTTGGCGGCCTCTTCCCCCATGAGGGCCGTCTGCTGATCAATGGTGGTGAGGCTGGGGGTGATGTAGGCACTGAATGCTTCATTTGCGAAGCCCACCAGCCCAATTTCGCCTGGCCGGTGCCACGGGCTTTCTTTGATAGCCTGCAGCGCCCCCAGGGCCGTGAAGTCTTCCACCGCGAAGATGGCGTCTGGCCGGTTAGGAAGCTGGAGCAGCTGCTCAGCGCAGGAGCGGCCAGAGTCAATGGACACCTTGCCGTAGGTGATCAGGTCTTCGTCTACTTTTATATGATGGGCGGCCAGCGCGTCTACGTAGCCGCGCAGCCGGTCATGGAAAATCTGGATATGCGGCGGCCCTGAAATGTGGGCAATGCGGGTATAGCCCTGGGAAATAAGGTGTTCAGTGGCCATAAAGGCCCCCTTGTAGTCATCAATCACCACCGTTGAAACTCCTAGGCTGTCAATGGCGCGGTCAAACAGGATGAGGGGTATGTTGCGGTCCTTGACCTCCCGGAAGTGGTCATAGTTGGTGGTCTCCTTGGAGATGGAGGCGATGATGCCGTCTACGTTTGACTGGAGCAGGGTTTTGATTCCCTGCACCTCGTCCTCATACTGCTCGTTGGTCTGGAACAGGATCACGTTGTAGCCGTGGGCCTTGGCCACCTTCTCAATGCCGTGGATGACTGATCCGAAGAAGCTGATGTCGGCGCTGGGGATCACCACGCCCAGCACGTTGGTCCTGCCCAGGCGCAGGGAGGAGGCGACACGGTTCTGCTGGTAGTTCAGCTTCTGGGCGGCTTCCCTGACAGACTGCTTGGTGGCGGCGCTGATGGAGGGGTGGTCATTGAGCGCGCGCGACACCGTGGCGGCGGTTGTGTTTAACTCCTTGGCGATGTCATGGATGGTAGTGCGGCTCATGTTCACGTAATCGATTACGTAAATATAGAAACGCATTCTTGACCTATGCAAGGTTTGCTTTTGAATAATTTTTAGGAAAATGAAAAATATTAAGCTGTAATGGTTTCTTATTTGTACTACTGGGTTCAAGGTGAGAATGAGATTTGCTTATTTCTTAAACCAGATTTTGGAGAGCCTAGGATTTTTTGCGCAGAAGTCTTAATTATGTAGCGCAATCGATTACGTATTGGCGCCGCGCCTACACCAGTACATTAGGCAGAGGCACTACTGCGTAGAGCTAAAACCAGAAACAAATAGCCGCAGCCTCCGGCAAAAGACTTGAGGGGCCGTAGAAACTGCGTGGCTGGGTATCAAATAAAGTAAGTGACCGTGCCGTGTGGGGGTGGTGGCTTCCTTTCTATAAATGAGTTGTATGAGTAACAGATTCTTATTTTTATGGCTACTGCTGGTGTCACAAGTTGCCTGGGCGCAGGGAAGGGTGGTGACAGAGCTGGAGCATAACTGGAAGTTTAAAAAAGGCAGGAACGAACAGGCGTACCAGGTTAACTTCAATGATAAAGGTTGGCAAACCGTTACCGTGCCGCATGACTGGGCCATTTACGGCCCATTTGACAAGGAGATAGACAAGCAGGTAGTAGCCATTGAGCAGAACGGCGAGAACGTGCCCTCTGAGAAAACCGGGAGAACCGGGGCCTTGCCGTACATTGGCGAGGCCTGGTACCGCAACCAGTTTACCCTGCCGCACTACAAAAAAGGCCAGAAAGTGCTCATTGTGTTTGAAGGTGCCATGAGTGAGCCCCGGGTCTACCTGAACGGGCAGAAAGTGGGGGAATGGGCTTATGGGTACAACTACTTCTACTTTGACATCACCAGCCAGGTGCTGGAGGGGCAGAAGAACACGCTGGCCGTGCAGCTGCAGAACCAGGGCTTGTCCTCGCGGTGGTACCCGGGGGCGGGCTTGTACCGCAAGGTGCAGATTGTGGTGAAAAACCCGGAGAGCATTGACCAGTGGGGCACCTACATTACCACACCTTTTATTTCGGCCGAGCAGGCCAAAGTAAACATCAAGACCAAAGCAACGGGTGGCAATATCCGGCTGGTCACCCAGATTCTGGATGCGCGGGGCAAAACTGTGGCTGCAGACAGTACAGGCCAGCGTTTCGGGAAGGAGTTTGAGCAGAATATTGCGGTGGCCCAGCCACAGCTCTGGAGTCCAGAGACGCCCTATCTGTACACTGCGGTTACCAGACTATATGTGGGCAACGAGCTGAAAGACGAGGTGTCTACCCGCTTCGGGATCAGGGAGATCAGCTATAAGCCTAACGTGGGTTTCAGCCTGAACGGGAAAGTGCGCAAGTTTAAAGGCGTGTGCCTGCACCATGATTTGGGGCCGCTGGGGGCCGCCGTCAACAAAGCCGCCCTGCGCCGCCAGCTCCGGATTCTGAAGGACATGGGCTGTGATGCCATCCGGAGTGCGCACAACATGCCTTCTATGGAGCAACTGGAACTGGCCGATGAAATGGGTTTCCTGTTCCTGGCCGAAAGCTTTGACGAGTGGGCCAAACCCAAGGTGCAGAACGGCTACAACCGCTTCTTTGAGGAGTATGCCGAGAAAGATATTGTGAACCTGGTGCACGCCACCCGCAACCATCCGTCTATTGTGATGTGGAGCTCGGGCAATGAGGTTCCCGATCAGTGGGGCGCCGAGGGGGTGAAGCGGGCCAAATGGCTGCAGGATATCTTCCACCGCGAAGACCCTACCCGTCCGGTAACCGTGGGCATGGACCAGGTGAAAGCCACCATGGCCTCGGGGTTTGGTGCGCTGCTGGAAGTGCCGGGGCTGAATTACCGGGTGCACCTGTATGAGGAGGCGTACCAGGCTTTCCCGCAGGGTTTCATTCTGGGTTCAGAGACAGCTTCCACTGTCAGCTCCCGCGGCATTTACAAGTTTCCGGTGGAAAAAGCGATAGAGAAACAGTACCCAGATTTCCAGAGCTCGTCTTATGACCTGGAGTACTGCAGCTGGTCTAACCTGCCAGATGATGATTTTGTGCTGCAGGATGACAAACCCTGGGTTATTGGCGAGTTTGTCTGGACCGGGTTTGACTACCTGGGCGAGCCTACGCCGTATGATGACAAGTGGCCGTCGCGCAGCTCATACTTCGGGATCAATGATCTGGCCGGCCTGCCCAAAGACCGTTTCTACCTGTACCGCAGCCGCTGGAACAAGCAGGACGAAACCCTGCACCTTCTGCCGCACTGGAACTGGGAAGGCCGCGAAGGCCAGACCACGCCGGTGTTTGTGTACACTAGCTATGACAGCGCCGAGCTGTTTGTGAACGGCAAAAGCATGGGCATCCAGAAAAAGCACGCCGCCACCCCGCAGAACCGCTACCGCCTCATGTGGATGGACGTGAAATATGAGCCCGGCACGGTCAAAGTGGTGGCCTATGGCAAAGACGGCAAGCCCGCCGCCACCCGGGAAATAAAGACCGCCGGTAAACCGCACAGACTCGTGCTCCAGCCAGACCGCACCCAAATCTCTGCCGACGGGAAAGACATTTCTTTTGTGACAGTCTCAGTGGTAGACAAAAACGGAAACCCGTGCCCCACGGCCACCGATCAATTGAAATTCACCGTGAAAGGCAAAGGTGCCTACCGCGCCGCCTGCAACGGGGACCCTACTTCGCTGGAGCAGTTCCATCTGCCCACCATGAAGCTGTTCAGCGGCAAGCTGGTAGTGCTGGTGCAATCTACAGACCAGGCCGGCAACCTGGAGCTTACTGTGAAAGGCAAAGGCCTGCAGACCGCGAAGGTGAATTTGACGTCTGTTAACTAACCATAGATTTGCTGCTCTGTTGCGGGTAGAGTAAGCTGTTTTGGGGCTGTTTTTTGAAAAACAGCCCCAAAACAGAAATTCCTTCTAAGAAGAGGAGCTTCTCTAAACCGAACCTGTTTAGAATTTTTCCTTTTCCTATTTGTAAGGGTTTATCTGGCGCAAGCGTCCGCTTGTGCGCCGTTTTAGGGCTACTTTTCAGAAAACAGCCCAGAAATAGGTGGTCTTTCTACCCTTAAGGCACATGCGGACACTTGCGCCATGCATAAAACAGAAGACTCTAAACAGCTTCACCATTAAATTATATAATGAGAATAAAGATAAAGTCAATTGCCTGCTTACTTCTTTTATTTATAATCAGTACCACTAGTTCCTTCGCCCAAGGCGGAAATACCAAAGAACCAGACCCGGTATATGTAGACCAGCAGGGCATTCTACGCTGGAAGAAGAATAACCAGAAGGCCAGTTTCTTCGGGGTGAACTATACGGTGCCGTTTGCCTACGGCTACCGCTCCGTGAAAGCCCGCGGCGTTGACCCGCAGAAAGCCATTGACCAGGATGTGTACCATCTGGCACGGCTGGGGTTCAATGCGTTCAGGGTGCACGTCTGGGATACCGAGATTGCTGATTCCCTGGGCAATTTGCTGGAGAACGAACACCTGCGCCTGTTTGATTACCTGGTATACAAATTAAAACAGCGCAACATCAAGGTCATGCTCACGCCCATCGCGTTCTGGGGCAACGGCTACCCGGAGAAAGATGAGAACACGCCCGGCTTCTCGCGCAAGTACGGCAAACAACGCGCGGTCACCGAAGAAGAAGCGTTTACCGCGCAGGAAAATTACCTGAAGCAGCTGCTCAGGCACGTCAACCCCTACACCCAACTCGCCTACGGCCACGATGCCAACATCATTGCCGCCGAAATCAACAACGAGCCGCACCACTCCGGCCCCAAACCCCGCGCCACCGAATACGTGAACCGCATGGCCGCCGCCATGCGCAGCGCGGGCTGGACCAAACCCATCTTCTACAACATCAGTGAGTCACCCACTTACGCAGATGCCGTGGCCAAGGCCAACGTGGACGGGTTCAGTTTTCAGTGGTACCCAACCGGGTTAGTGGCGAACCGCACCCTGCAAGGAAATTACCTGCCCCACGTAGACCGGTACCACATTCCGTTTGACACTATTCCGGAATTTAAAAACAAGGCGCTGATGGTGTACGAGTTTGATGCCGGTGACGTACTGGGTTCCTACATATACCCCGCCATGGCGAAGAGTTTTCGGCAGGCCGGTTTCCAGTGGGCCACACAGTTTGCCTATGACCCGCTGGCCACCGCCTACGGAAACACTGAGTACCAGACGCATTACCTGAACCTGGCCTATACGCCGTCTAAAGCCATCAGTTTGATGATTGCGGGCAAGGCGTTTCACCAGCTGCCGCTGCGCAAGACCTACGGCACCTATCCGGCCGACAGCGTATTTGGGGCATTCCGGGTGAGTTACCAAGAAAACCTGAGCGAGATGAACACGGCGCAGGAATTCTACCACTCCAACTCTACCCGCACCAAACCCGTAAACGCGGCCAAGTTGACCAAAGTGGCGGGCGTGGGAAGCTCACCCGTGGTGCAGTACAGCGGCACCGGTGCCTACTTCCTGGACAAGCTGGACAAAGGCGTATGGCGGCTGGAAGTCATGCCAGATGCGGTTTTCATCAGAGACCCGTTTGCCAAGGCGTCGCCCGGCAAAGAAGTCATGCGCATTCAGTGGCAAAGCCAGACCATGCAAGTGCTGCTGGCTGAGCTGGGTGCTGCGTTCCACATCAAAGGCGTGAATGACGGTAACCCGTTTTCCGCCACCGCGGAAAACGGGCGTTTCCAGATTCAGCCCGGCGCGTACTTGCTCACCAAAAAAGAGAAAACCACCTGGAATGGCAACAGCACTTTTGGTGCTTTGCAGGTAAAGGAATTTGTGGCCCCGCAGCCGTTTGACACCAGGCCGTTTGTGGCGCATGCACCGGTAGAAGAAGTCTCGGCCGGAAAACCGTTTGCCGTTTCGGCGCAGATTGTTGGCATTCGCCCATCAGCCAGAGTGAGCCTGCAGCTCAGCAACCTGGCGGGCGTGTACAAAACCGTGGGGATGGAGAAAGTGGGGGCCTACCGCTTCCAGGCCGAAGTTCCGGTAGAACTCGCTTCGCCCGGCCTGGTGAACTACCGCCTTCTGGTGCAAGACGGGGAGAAGCAGTATGCCTTTCCCGGAGGGTACGAGGGCGACCCCTGGGCCTGGGACAATTACCGAACCGACTCCTGGCAAACCTTTGTGGCTGCAGAAAACGGAAAGCTGGAGCTGTTCAACGCCACCACTGACCGTGCGCTCTTCGTGTTTCCCAACCTCTGGCGGCCAGAGGAGCGGGCTCTGGTGACCGGCGAAACGCCCAAACAGCTGGTGCTGAAACTTACCGCTAAGGAGCTGCCCAAAGAAGGCACCATGGGTTTCCAGCTTTTCATTGGTGATAAACTGAAAAGCCGTGCGGCCGAGTTGGCAACCTTTGATAAACTGGTCCTCAGGGTAAGAACCACCGGCGCCACGCCGGTACCGGTGCAGGTGGGGCTTATTTCTGCAGATGCCACCGCCTTTGCGGCTTCTGTCAACGTGGGTTCCTCTTTCCAAGACATTGAGATACCGCTGCGCGCATTGAAGCCCGAGGCGTTCATGCTGCTGCCCAGACCGTACCCGGGCTTCCATGCGTTTGAGTTCCGTTCTGCCAACCCGGGTGCTTTCTCATTGCCTCCCGTAGAGAAGCTGGAAGTGCGGCTGGGCCAACTTCCGCCTGCGGCGAAGGCGGGGCAAAGCTATGGGCTGGAGGTAGAGAAGGTATGGCTGGAGAAGAGGTAGAAGAGAATTGAGTTCCTGTTTTGAGCTGTTTTTCAGAAAACAGCTCCAAAACAGGAACTGCTGATTTATGCCTCCACGCCAGCGGTCAGGTGGTAGTAGTCTTTGATCACCGTTTTGAGAAAGTCTCTGTCGGTCATTTCCGGGCGAATCTCCAGAACTTCTTGCACGCGCTCAGAAATGCGGCTGAGCAGGGTTTCGTTCTGGTTTTGAATGGCTTTGTGCAGCAACTTCCTGATCAGGGCCATGTCCTGGTCAGTGAGAGCGGCCACCTCTGGAAAGACAATCGCATATTCTTCCTCCAGCTTCACCTGAAAAGGATTTCGCCGGTGATACACCTGGGTTTTGATCACGCTGGTACCGGCTGCCAAGTCGCCAAGGCGTTGCCCGCGGCCGTTTACCACAAGGGTGATAAGAGCCACAAATCCGCTGGAGAGGGTGATGTCTAACAGCCGGAAAACCCAGCGCAGCAGATAATCTCCCACAGAGGGGGCCTGGCCGGAGAGCTTGATCACCTTGATGTCCATGGCGCGTTTGCCCAAGCTCTGGCCACTAAGAAAAATCTCAAAGAGCAGGTGGTAAAACAGGAAAGGGAGTACGAGCAGAACACCCCAAAGGCCCCCTCCGCCAGAAGGCCTGAGCAAGCCAATGACCATCCCCAAGATGATCATGGCCCCCACGTAGACGGCTCCGTCTACCAGGTACGCCAGAATTCTGTCTCCCACGCTGGCAATGGCATACTCTACCTCCACATTCTGGGTGGTTCTTACTTTAATGGTATTCATTAATTCCTCATTTTCACTTTAATAAGTAGCCTAAGTTAGATATATTTGAGAGTAATCAAAAGCAGGGCCATGCGCGAAGCCGCATTTGTTAAGCAGAATTCCGCCAAGTGGAAACGGTACGCCGCCGAGCCCACCACCAACCCAGACGAGTTGGCTGACCGGTTCATTGAGCTCACAGATGACCTGGCCTTCGCCCGCACCTTTTACCCAGACTCAGACACCACCCACTACCTCAACAGCCTTACCGGCAAGATGCACCAGGCCATCTACCGGAATAAAAAGGAGCAAGGCAACCGGTTTTTCCTTTTCTGGAAGCAGGAGCTGCCGTTGCTGTTCAGGCAACACCACCGGCAGCTGCTGTACGCGTTCCTCATCTTTGCGGTGGCGTGCTTGATCGGTGCGCTGTCGGCGGCGTATGATGACTCCTTTGTGCGGCTCATCATGGGTGACCGGTACGTGAACATGACCATAGCCAACATCAGAAAAGGCGACCCCATGGCCGTGTACAAGCAGGCGGGGGAGGCAGAAATGTTCCTGCAGATTACCATGAACAACGTGTATGTGTCGTTTCTGGCATTTGTGGCCGGGGCTGTGCTTTCTGTGGGTACGTTTTATGTGCTGTTCCGGAACGGGGTTATGTTGGGCGCTTTCCAGTACTTTTTCTACAAATACGGGCTGCTGGGCACCTCGGCACTGACCATCTGGATTCACGGTACGCTGGAGATCTCAGCCATTGTCATAGCCGGCTGCGCCGGATTTGTCATGGGCAACAGCATTCTGTTCCCCAAGACATTCTCGCGGCTGGAGTCATTTAAGCGCGGGGCCAAACAGGGGCTCAAAATAGTGGTGGGGCTGGTGCCTGTCTTCATCACTGCCGGTTTTCTGGAAGGGTTTGTGACCCGCCACACAGAGATGCCGCTGTTCCTGAGCCTGACCATTATCCTAGGCTCTGCGGCCTTTATTGTCTATTACTTTATTTATTACCCATACCGGCTGCACGCCAAGCTAGAGAATGACACCACCCACCATAGAATTTAGAGAAGAGCGGGATCTGGGGCAGAAGATCAATGCCACGTTCGGGTTTATCAGGGAACACTTTAAGCCGCTGCTCACGTGTGCCCTGTACTTTGTGCTGCCGTTGGCGTTACTGGCTGGTATTTTCTCAGGCATCTACCAAAGCTCCCAAATAGCTGAGGCCACCAATTCTGTGCAGTATGGGTCAATGGGGGCCTATTATTTTGACACCATGCTTACCTCCCTCCATTACTGGGTGAGCCTCTTCTTCACCCTGGTGAGCTATGTGATGCTAAGCCTGGTGGTGTATTCTTACATAGTGCTGTACATGGATTACGGCAGGCCAGTTGAGGTGCGCGATGTGTGGGCGTACATCAAGAGCTATTTTATTCCGGTGCTGTACTCTACCGTGGGCATGGTGGTGCTGTGCGGGCTGGCCACGTTGCTGCTGCTGATTCCGGGTATTTACGTGGGCGTGGCGCTGTCTATGCTGCTGGTGGTGATGGTACGCGAAGACCTTGGATTTCTGGAGGCGCTGGAGCGGTGCTTCTACCTGGTCAAAGGCAACTGGTGGGAGACTTTTGGGTATCTGCTGGTGGTGGGCATCATACAGGCGGTGATTGGTTTTGGGGTTTCCCTGCCAGCCGTGGTGGTGTACGTGCTGCGCATTCTGCATTTGCCGGGCGGCGACAATGATGTGCTCCTGATGGTGGCCAGCTCTTTTTCTACCATCATTGGGCTGCTCATGTACGTGATCACCATTACCGCCATTGCATTCCAGTATTTCAGCCTGGTGGAAATAAAAGACGGCATTGGCTTTATAGAGCAGGTAAACAACATTGGCAGAAGAGATGCCGCGCCAACTGATCTTACCCAAGACGAATTCTAAGCCCGTGCGATTCCTTTTCCCCCTACTCTTCTTTCTGTTGGGCTGTTCCTGTGTTGGCTGGGCTGTTCCTGAGACAGCGCCGCCTGCCGTGCCGGGGCATGCGCAACCCCTGAAGCTGAGAATGCCAGACCCTGCCAAACTCAAGGCCCTGCAAGAAGACAAGGCGTTCCATTACCAGCAAGACCTGAAGCCAGACCTGTCTGCGTGGGAGCGTTTCTGGCAGCGGGTGGGGCGGTACCTGAACAACGTCACGGCGGCCCGGTCATTCAACGTGTTCTGGAAGTATTTTCTCTACGCCTTCGCCTTGGGCGTGACAGTGTTTGTGGTCCTGAAGCTGCTGCAGGTAGACTTGGTAGGCCTCTTCGGGAGGAAGGCGGTGCCGGTGGCCCTGGCGTATGACACCTACCGGGAGAATATTCATGAGATTGACTTTGCCGCGCTGATAGAGGAGGCTGAAGCCCAGGGCGATTACCGCCGCGCCATACGGCTGCACTACCTGCAGACCCTGAAGCGCCTCACTGATCAAGGCTTCATTCACTGGAAACCCGGCAAAACCAACCGCAGCTACGTCACCGAGATCAGGGACCATGCCCTGCGCCAGTCCTTTGCCCATGTCACCGGCTTGTTTGAGTATGTCTGGTACGGCGGCTCTGCGTTAGATGAGGCGCATTTTCAAACGGTACGGGCTTCTTTCCTGACGTTCACCCACACTTTACGAGCCACGGCATGAGCGGCATGAAGAAATGGGCGCTGGTGCTGGCCCTCCTGTTTACCGTGTTTGTGGTGGTAGAATACTACCGCCCCAAGCCCGTTGAATGGGCCCAGACCTACGTTAACAAAGACAAAATCCCATACGGCACCTACGTGCTGTACCAACTGCTGCCTGACCTGTTCCCCAGCCATGCGGTAGAGCAGGTGCGGCTACCAATCCTGAACCAGCTGGAGAACTACTGGGCCGCAGAAGAAGACAGCGCCGCGGGTACAGTCAACTACCTCTTCGTGAACGCGTCTTTCCAGGCAGACTCCCTTGACCTGGATGCGCTGCTTGGTTTTGTAGAGGCGGGAAACAACGTGTTCATTGGGTCCCATTATTTTGGGAAGCTGCAAGACACCCTGCATTTTAAAGTGGAGGCGTTTAGTGCGCAGAAGAAAGATTCATTGGGGCTGGTTTTTACGCACCCGCAGTTCAAAGACATACCCCCGGTGCTGTATGACTGGGAGAAGGTAGACGGTGTGCTGGAACTGGGTTCGGCCGCCCAGGCCACCGTGCTGGGCAAGAACACAGAAGGCGGGGTCAACTATGTCCAGATGCCATTTGGGAAAGGGAACTTCTTCCTGAGCACGGTGCCGCTGGCCTTTACCAACTACCACGTGATCACCAACCGGCAAAACCGGTACGCCGCCATGGCCTTGTCTCATCTGCCAGACCAGACCGTGTGGTGGGATGAGTACCAGAAGCAGGGGCCGGAGGGGGAGAGCTCCATTTTCAGAGTGCTGCTCAGCCATGACGCCCTCGCGTGGGCCTACTATGTGGCCTTGGGCGGGTTGCTGGTGTTCGTCTTCTTTGAAAGCAAACGCACCCAGCGCATCATCCCTGTCTGGGAAAAGCCCAGGAACACTACCCTGGAGTTTGTGCGGGTGGTGGGCAACCTCTACTTCAACCACGGGGACCACAAGGTGATTGCTGAGAAGAAGGTCAACTACTTTCTGGAGTACCTGCGGCTGCACTACCATGAAAGCACCAGCGTGCTGGATGCGGAGTTTCAGGAGCGCATCAGCCACAAATCTGGGGTAGACGCCCAGGAGGTGAGCAAACTGTTTTACATCATTCAGGACGTGCGCACCTATGAGACCGTGCAGGAAGTCACGCTGTGGCAACTCAACCAAAAACTGGAGAACTTTTACCGGCAGGCAAGCCGATAGCAAAAGAATATGAACGAGCTAGAAAAAGACGAAAACGGGGCCGGTGAAGCCGTGCTGGCCTTGGCGCCGAAGACTGATTTCTCTGCGCTGCAGGCCGCGGTGCAGCAGATCAAAGACGAACTCAGAAAACGCATTGTAGGGCAGGAGCAACTGGTAGACCTGCTGCTGGTGGCCATTCTGGCCGATGGGCACGTGCTCATTGAAGGAGTGCCGGGTATTGCCAAGACCCTAACCGCCAAACTGCTGGCCCGCACCATTGATGTGGGGTTCAGCCGCATTCAGTTCACGCCAGACCTCATGCCCTCAGACGTGCTGGGCACCTCTGTCTTTCACCCGGGCAGCGCCACGTTCCAGTTCAAGGAAGGGCCCATTTTCTCTAACATAGTGCTGATTGACGAGATCAACCGCGCCCCCGCCAAAACCCAGGCCTCATTGTTTGAGGTAATGGAGGAACAGCAGATCACCCATGACGGCGTGGAGTATGCCATGGGGGAGCCGTTTGTGGTGCTGGCCACCCAGAACCCCATTGAGCAGGAGGGAACCTACCGGCTGCCAGAGGCGCAGCTGGACCGCTTCATGTTCAAAATCCTGGTAGAGTACCCGTCACTGGAAGAGGAGGTGGCCATTCTGGGCATTCACCACCAGCGGCCCGCCGTGCAGCAGGAACTGGAGGAGGTGCAGCCGGTTTTGACCGCCCAGAATGTCATGGAGTTGAGGCAGCAGGTGCAGGGGGTGCATGTAGACGCCAAGGTGCTGGAGTACATTGCCCAGCTGGTAGTGCAGACCCGGGCGCATAAAGCCTTGTACCTGGGGGCCTCGCCCAGAGCCTCCCTGGCCCTGCTGACCAGTGCCAAAGCCTTGGCCGCCCTGCGCAACAGAGGGTTTGTAACCCCAGAAGACGTGCAGGAACTGGCGCCGGCGGTGCTCCGGCACCGGGTGCTGCTCACCCCTGAGAAGGAAATGGAAGGCGCCACGCCAGATGATGTCATCAAGCAGATCATCCAGAAAACTGAAGTTCCGCGGTAGCGCGGAGTGCATTCTAGATGGAAGTGCGTTTCTGGCCTGTTTTCAGAAAAACAGGCCAGAAACGCAAATATGACACCTTTCAGACACGCCAACTCACGTACCCTGCATGATTGCTTTTCTGCGTAGCCTGTATTTCGCCCGTTTCTTTTTCATGGCGGTCTCTGCGGTGGCGGGGCTGTTTGTGCTGGCTTTTTTCTTTCCGGCGGTGCTGTTCCTGGTGAAGATCCTGTGCGGCGTGCTGGGCCTGTGTGTGCTGGTAGATCTGGCGTCTGTCTTCCAGCTGAAGCACGGCGTAGAGGCCAGCCGAAGCCTGCAGGAAAAGCTCTCTAACGGGAGCGAGAATCCGGTATTTGTGTATGTGGAGAACCGCTACCCGTTTGCCATCAGCGCCCAGGTGATAGAAGAGCTCCCGTTCCAGTTCCAGAAGCGCGATGCCAGTTTTAAGGTGAAAGTGCCCCAAGGCGAAACCCATGTGATTGAATACCTGCTGCGGCCGGTGGCCAGGGGCCTGTACTCCTTTGGGGTGGTGAATGTGCTGGTAAACGGTCCGCTGGGGCTGGTGAGAAAACGCTACCGGTGTGGGCAGGGGCAGCAGGTGCCGGTGTACCCGTCTTTCATTCAGATGCGGCAGTATGAGCTGTTGGCGGCCAGCCAGCAACTCTCGGCCATGGGCATCAAGCGCCTTCGGCAGGTGGGCCACAGCGCCGAGTTTGAGCAGATAAGGCCGTACGTGGCGGGAGACGACCAGCGCACCATCAACTGGAAGGCATCTGCCCGCAAGGCCGAACTGATGGTGAACCATTACCAGGACGAGAAGTCGCAGCAGGTGTACTGCGTGCTAGACAAAGGCCGCGTGATGGAGATGCCGTTTCAGGGGTTGAGCCTGCTGGACTATGCCATCAACGCCGCACTGGTGCTGTCTAATGTGGCGCTGCGCAAAGAAGACAAAGCCGGCATTATCACGTTTGCAGATAAGACGGGTTCTGTGCTGCCCGCAGAGCGGCGGTCTTCTCAGTTACAGAAGATCCTGGAGCTGCTGTACAACCAGCAGACCCGGTTTCAGGAGTCAGATTTTGAGCGGCTGTACGTAACGGTGCGGGCCAAGGTCAAGCAGCGCAGCCTGCTGCTGCTGTTTACCAACTTTGAAACCCTGAACGGGGCCAAACGCCAGCTGCCGTACCTGCGCAAACTGGCCAAGCACCACCTGCTGCTGGTGGTCTTCTTTGAAAACACAGAGACCAAAGAACTGCTGGACCAACCCGCTAACAGCCTGGAGGAGATCTACCTCAAAGCCATAGCCGAAAAGTTTGCCTATGAGAAGCGGCAGATCGTGAAGGAGTTCAGCCTGCACGGCATCCATTCCATTCTAACCCCGCCAGAAAAGCTCACCGTGAACGCCATCAACAAATACCTGGAGTTCAAGGCCCGCGGGTTGATGTAAGAAGGTTTTCTGGGGAGGTGACGTCCTGTTTTGGGGCTGTTTTTAGGAAAACAGCCCCAAAACAGGACGCGCGGCCCTTTCTAGCTTCTGCTCCGGCCCCGCTGCCGTGGCTAACAAAGGTGCGTGGTTCTCAGTATTGCGCGTTGGTGCCCTTTCCTGCTGGCGCCTGTGAGTGTCTGCGGCCCTTAAGAGCCTGGTTGCCTGGTTCTTTTACGCAGCAAAACACCCTGAAAAGAACCTGCGGTTGCACTGGTCTGGCCCCGTGGCGCTGCTGTGCGGCCCAAAAGACGGCTTGCGCAGATTTTTCTCGCACTTTGCAGCGTCAGATCAAAATTTAAACAGGCTCTGAGGGGGTTCTTCTGTTTCTGGCCTGTTTTTCAGAAAACAAAGCCAAAACAAAAGCTGTTTCTCTCGTATGCAGTAGGTATTTCTACTATGCCGCTCTGTCTATTACCAGCATTTTAACCGCCATGGATGTATACCTGATAATCTTTGTGGTGATTGGGGCTTCGGCCCTGGCCATGGCGTGGCTGCCTGCCTGGTTCAAAGAGAAGCCGTTCTCGTATGCCATGCTGTTTGTGGTGATCGGGTTTCTGCTGTACAAGCTGCCGCTGGGGCTCCCAGAGCCTGACCCGCTGCGGGAGAATGAACTGGCGCTGCGGCTTTCTGAGCTGTGCGTCATCATCACGCTGATGGGCACAGGCATCAAGATCAACCGGCGGTTCTCTTTTTTCAGCTGGCAGGTGCCCCTGCGGCTGGTGAGCTGGACCATGCTCCTGTCTATTGGCGTACTGGCCTGGATGGCCTGGCAGTTCCTGGGGTTCCCGGTGGCCTCAGCCGTGCTGCTGGCGGCGGCCATGGCGCCCACAGACCCGGTGCTGGCCTCAGATGTGCAGGTGGGGCCGCCCAGTGAAGAGGTAGAAGATGCGCCCCGGTTCGCGCTCACGGCAGAGGCCGGCCTCAATGACGGCATGGCGTTCCCGTTCACGTGGCTGGCCATTGCACTGGCCACCAAAGGGCTGGCTCCCGAAAACTGGTTCACCCATTGGCTCACGTATGATTTGCTGTACCGTATAGCCGTGGGCGTAGGCATAGGGTTTCTGCTGGGCAGGTTGCTGTCTTACGTGCTGTTCAAGCTCCCTAAGAAGGCCCACTTCCCAATGACCGAAGACGGCTTCGTGGCCATTGCCGCCACGCTGCTGGTCTACGGGCTCACTGAAATGATGCACGGGTACGGGTTTATTGCGGTCTTTGTCACTGGCCTTACCCTAAAGCACGTAGAGAAAAACCATGAATACCACCGCGAACTGCATGATTTCACTGACCAGATTGAGCGCATTCTGCTGGTGGTGGTGCTGATCCTGGTGGGCGGAAGCGTGAGCAGGGGGTTGTTAGATGATCTTACGTGGCAGGGGGTTCTGGTGAGTCTGGCGTTTGTGCTGGTGGTTCGGCCGCTGGCCGGCTTCATTGGCCTGCTGGGCGTACCGGTGAAGCTACGGGAGAAGTGGGCCATCAGCTTCTTTGGGATCAGGGGCATTGGCTCTGTGTTCTACCTCACGTTTGGGCTGAGCAAGGCGGCTTTTATGAACCCGGGTGAAATCTGGGCGGTGGCGGGGTTTACCATCCTGCTCTCTATTTTCCTGCACGGGGTCACCGCCACTCCCGTAATGCAGTACCTGGACAAAGTGCGGAGGCCCGGTGATTTCATTGACCCTGAACAGGCGCTGGAAGATGGGGAGTTGGGGCCGGGGCAACAAGGAGAACCGAAAGAATAACCAGAAAATGCCGTCGCTCGCAAAATACTTCAGGGAACAGAACCGGCCGTATCTGCTGCCAATGCCAGAGGCGGAGGTGTACCTGGTCTCTGAGTTCATTCCGCCGGGTGAAGAGCCCGCCTTGCGGCAGGCCCTGCAAGAGCAGGTGGCGTGGCGGCAGGAGCAGATCACCCTGTTTGGGAGAAAGATAGACCAGCCCCGCCTTACCGCCTGGTACGCAGACCCGGGCAAAGCCTATACCTACTCCGGCCTCACGTGGCAGCCGTTGCCATGGCTCCCGGTGCTGTCCCGGTTGCGGGAGCGGCTTCAACTTTTCACCGGGGTGCCCTTCAACAGCGTGCTGCTCAACCTGTACCGCCACGGCCAGGACAGCATGGGCTGGCACAGTGATGATGAGCCTGAGCTGGGGCAGAACCCAGTCATTGCCTCTGTCAGTGTGGGGGCTGAGCGGGTGTTTTCGTTCAGGCATAAAAAGGAGAAAAAGCTGAAGCAGCAGGTCTTGTTGCCCTCTGGCAGCCTTTTGCTCATGGCCGGGGCTACGCAGCACCACTGGCAGCACCAGCTGGCTAAAACCGCCCGCGTGGCAGAGCCAAGAATCAACCTTACCTTCAGGTACATTGCCTGAGGCTGCTTAAAGCATGTTCTAAGTTGCTTTTTTTTGCGCTGCCAACGGGCATCAAAAGACGTGATATCGCCTTTCCCTCGTACCCTGGCGCTGCCAAATGCTCAAAAAAGCTTCGTCAGAACCTTTCGCTCCCACTTTTCGCCAGCAGAACTAAAATTTAAACCAGTTCCAACGGGCATGAGTGCGTTTCTGGCCTGTTTTTCAGAAAACAGGCCAGAAACAGACAAGTAAAGGCAGGAGAAATTTATGCCAGGCAGAAACCCCTTTTTCAGGCAAACAAACGTATAGAAGCTTCTAAGGCTTAGAAGTATGCTACGTCAGTATTTGAATCGTATAATGTGTAGGGCCATGGGCACCCGGCAGCAGTACTCCCAGTCTGACATGCTGCTGTTCTTCTGCATCCTGTTCATTGGGTGCTATCTGCTGGCGCTGGCGCTCATGCTCTAATTACCGGCTAAGGCTTCTTTGCCTAAACAGCCTTTCTTTTTTCTCCCCAGGCCACTTTCAGTGCTGATGGGTGCGCGCGTTGTGGTTAATTTCAGGAAAATTGCCCAAGTTTACCCGTTCTTACCGTAGAAGGCAGTAATTGGCTATACATTCTGCGCCTGCGGCGGAAAAACACCACAAACTATGGAGAAAGACTCCCAACTCAGCGTCATGGGCGGCGGACTGGTAGGTTGCCTACTGAGCCTGTACCTGGCAAGGCAAGGTTATTCTGTTGATGTGTATGAGCGGCGGCCAGACCTGCGGCGGGCTGAACTGGCGGGCGGGCGCTCCATTAACCTGGCCCTGAGTGACCGCGGCTGGCGGGCCCTGCAGAACATAGGCATTGCCCAAGACATCAAAAAAGTGGCCATCCCCATGTACCGCCGCGTCATGCATGATTTGCAGGGCAATCTCTCTTACCAGCCGTACGGGCAGGAGGGGCAGGCCATTTATTCGGTCTCCAGAAACGGCTTGAACCAGGCGTTGCTAGACCTGGCGGAAGCCCAGCCCAACATTTCGCTCCACTTTCAGCAGCAGGTGCTTGACGTAGAAGTAGCCACCAATAAGATTACCCTAGCAGATGTTGCCTCCGGTGAACAGTACCAGATCACCCCAGACGTGATTTTTGCCGCAGACGGGGCCTACAGCATGGTGCGGCTTTCGCTCATGAAGACAGACCGGTTCAACTATGAGCAGAGCTACCTGAACTACGGGTACAAAGAATTGACCATTCCGCCGGGGGCGGAGGGGGCGTGGCAGCTGGAGAAGAATGCGCTGCACATCTGGCCGCGCGGGCAGTACATGATGATAGCCCTGCCCAACCTGGACGGCACCTTCACCTGCACCCTGTTTTTCCCCTTTGAGGGAGAGCCGTCTTTTGAGGCCCTGCAGACACCTGGGCAGGTGCAGGCGTTCTTTGAGAAAACGTTTCCAGACGCGGCGGCGCTCATGCCAGACCTTACCCAGGAATATTTTGAGAACCCCACCGGCTCGCTGGTCACCGTGAAATGTTTCCCGTGGAGCCATGAAGGCAAGATTCTGCTGGTAGGTGATGCGGCGCATGCCATAGTGCCCTTCTACGGGCAGGGCATGAACGCCGGGTTTGAAGACTGCAGCGTGTTGAGCAGCCTGCTGGAGCAGCACCCCGGTGACTGGGAAAGCATTTTTAAAACGTTCCAGGAAGCCAGAAAACCCAACACAGACGCCATTGCTGACCTGGCGGTGTACAACTTTATTGAGATGCGGGACAAAGTGGCCGACCCCCGGTTCCTGCTCCAGAAGAAGATAGAGGCTAAAATCACGGCGCAATACCCAGACAGCTGGCTTCCCTTGTATTCTATGGTCACCTTTTCGCCAGATTTACCGTATGCCGAGGCACTAGCCAACGGAAGGCGTCAGGATGAGATCATGCGCCACCTCATGGACCACATCCAGACAGAAGAAGACTATTCTAAACCAGCAGTGCAAGCCTATCTGCAAAACCATCTTGGCAAATAATTGAATACGTTTTTGGCCTGTTTTTCTTAAAACGGCCAAAAACGCCAACGAACAACAATACATAACCAGACTGTAAAAAGCAGCAGCGCCCGGCAATGGGCCAATTTGACAGAGCTTCATGATATTCTCCAGACTGAAAGATTATTACTTGGCATTAGGCTCCTTTGTACTGGTGCTGGGGATAACTCTTTACGCCTATTATGTCTCTAAAACCAGTGACCAGGAGCAGGACGCGCAGGTGTTTAAGCTACGCACTGAACAGGTGCGGGAAACGCTGGAGCGGCGCATGGGCAACTATCTGCAGATTTTAAAAGGGGTAGACGGTCTGTTTACCGCCTCAGACACGGTCACCTACCAGGATTTTAAGCGGTATGTCTCCTCGCTGCAGATTGAGAAGACCTACCCGGGGGTGCAGGGCTTTGGGTATGCCGCCATGCTCACCCCAGAGCAGGTGCCCACCATGGAAGCCCGTATGCAGAGCATTGGGTTCACCAACTTCAAGGTAGCCCCCGCCTCGCCCCGCACAGAGTATTCCTCCATTATTTTCTTAGAACCCATGGATGCCCGCAACCGGCGGGCCCACGGGTTTGACATGTTTCATGACCCCATCAGGCGCGAGGCCATGGAGGCGGCCCGTGATTTTAACGCCCCCGCTATTACCGGCATTGTGACCCTACGGCAGGAAGAGAACGACAAGGTGGGGCAGCCGGGGCTATTGATCTACATGCCAGTCTACTACCAGAATGCTGAGCCGGTCGCGCTGGAAGAGCGGCGGCGGCTGCTCAAAGGCTTTGTTTACGCGCCCTTTAGGGCCAAGGACTTGATGAACAGTACCATTGGCAGGGAACTGAAAGATATCTCCATCTCCATCTATGATGGCAAGAAGCCCAAGCCGGAGTCCCTCATCTATACCAATGACACCACTGATGCAAAACTGGACACCAGCGGCCGTAAGCTGTACCTGACCGAGGTGATGCGCATAGCCGGCCGTACCTGGACCCTTGAGTTCAAGCCCAGAGAATCTTTCTCTGACCAGAGGGGCATAGACGAACACAACCTTATCCTGTTGGCGGGGGGCATTATCAGCCTTCTGATCTTCTTTGTGGTATGGTCGCAGCAGCGGTACCTGCAGTCAAACCAGCTCACGGAGCTGGTCACCAACAATACCACCGCGGGTCTGTTCATGTTAGACAAGAAAGGGTACTGCACGTTTCAGAACCCGGCCGCAGAAAAACTTTTGGGCTACAGCAATGATGATTTAAGGCAAAGGCCGTTCCATGAGCTGGTACACCGGAAGCAGGAGATGGGTAACCTGGCCCCGGAGTTGAACTCCCAGAAAGCCCATGCCTTTGAAGACATCTTTATCTGCCGGAACGGTAAAACAATTCCGGTGGCCTGCGCGTCCAGGCAGGTAAAGCAGGGCGGGGAGATAGAGGGCTTCATTCTGGAGGTGCGTGACGTGACCGAGGAAAGAAAAGCCCAGCAGGCCCTGGTAGAAAGCGAGGCCCGTTTCAGGAGCATGGCAGACAGCGCCCCTGTCATGGTCTGGATGACAGATGACCAGAACAGCTGCACCTACGTGAACCGCCAGTGGCTGGAGTACACCGGCACCACCCTGCAAGATAGCCTGGGTGATCACTGGTTGGCCCTGGTGCACCCAGATGACAAGGCAAAAGCCTTCCAGATTTTCAATGCCGCCACAGAAAGCCAGACAGAGTTTCAGAGTGAGTTCCGCCTGCGGCGGCATGACGGTGAGTTCCGCTGGATGATGAACACGGGCAGCCCCCGTTTTGGCGCAGAGGGCAACTTCCTGGGCTATATTGGCTCGGCCTTAGATATCACTGAGCGCATTCTCATGGAGAACCGCCTCAAAAGCAACGCTGAGATGCTGCAGCAGATCTTTATGCAGGTGCCGGCTATTGTGGGGCTGGTGAGAACCAAAGACTTGCAATACACCCTGGTGAACGCTTACCTGCGGGAGTTCTATGACGGCCGGGCAATGGTAGGGGTGCGGGCCCCAGATGCTTTGCCTCTCTCGCAGCAGGAGCAGTTTACCAGAATCATACAGAACATAGCCCAAACCGGTGAGCCTTACATTGGGCAGGAGGTGCCGGTGTATTTTGATGAAACTCCCGCTGGCCAGGAGCATGTGCGCTTCTTTAACATGGTGTATGAGCCCATCAAAAACCGCAAAGGCGAAGTCACCTCTGTGCTGACCTTTGCGGTTGAGGTGACCGAGCAGGTGTTGAGCCGGGAGCAGCTGTCTGTGATCAACGAGGAGCTGAACCGCAAAAACAAGGAGCTGACCCGCATTAACAATGACCTGGACAGTTTTGTCTACACCGCCTCGCATGACCTGAGGTCGCCGCTGGCCAATCTGGAGGGGCTTACCACCGCCCTCTTAGAAAATGCCGAAGAGAAGCCCCAGGGGGAAGATGACGAAGACCGCATGCTGTTGCAGATGGTGGCTTCTTCCATCGCTAAGTTAAAGGGTACTATCCATGACCTGACAGAGATTACCAAGGTGCAGAAAGACCTGGAGTCACAGGCAGAGGAGCTAGCCTTCTCAGAGGTGCTCACTAGCATAGAAGAAGACATTCACGGCATGATCCAGGAGGCGGGGGTGACCGTGCAGAGGGAGTTTGCCGTGCCGCAGATCAGGTATGCGCGTAAAAACCTGCGCAGTATTCTCTACAACCTGGTCTCCAACGCCATCAAGTACCGGGAGCCCACCCGCCCCCTGCAGGTCAACGTACGCACCCGGCGCGAAGGCGAATATGTGGTGCTCACCGTGCAAGACAACGGGTTGGGCATACGGGAAGACCAGCAGGAAAAGCTGTTTACCATGTTCAGGAGGTTCCACTCGCACGTAGAGGGGACCGGCATTGGGCTTTACATTGTGAAACGCATCATTGAGAACAACGGCGGCTACATTGAGGTAGAGAGCGAGCCGGGCAAAGGCAGCACCTTCACTGTGCATTTCAAAGAAGAAGCGTAACCCGGCACCTGGCACCAACTGAAACGCGGCTCTTTATTAAGAGCCGGGCGTTTCAGTTGGTGGGCGCTTTGCGTTAGACCTTGTTTACATTTTGCTTTTGCAGGCGAAAGCGGGGAGCGAAAGGTTCTTCTATCCCGTTTTTAGGGCGGCATAGCCGCGCGCTGGGGCGAGGCAAACGCCAGGGCAGGCTCTTTTGAGGCCCGTTGGCAGCGCAAAAGACACATGTAAACCTGCTCTTAGGTGAGCAACGGAAGTAAAAGATCTGGGTCTACTTTCTTGAGCAGCTCCTCTACCTGTTGCCGGGTGAAACGCCCGTTCACTTGCAGCATGAGAAAGTTGTTGCCGTATTTACGGTACCCCACAAGTTCCTGCACCTGGTTGTTGGCCTGTCTCATTTTGAATTGAAGCGCGCCTGCCGCCTCATCCAGCAGGGGCAAGTTGGCATAGCTTTCCTTCTGAAGCACCTGGTCCAGCTCCTGGGTAAGCCCTTTTTCCAGAAGTTTCTGAGACTTGCGGTTGGTGGGGGTAAAGGTCAGCACCCTGATAGAAGAGATGTTGGCCAGCGCCGCCTTCAGGGTGCTGTCAGTTGTTCCGCTGGAGAGGTACCTGGTTACCAGGCCCACGGGCAGGCTGGTGCCTTTGAAGCCGGCCTGGTCTCTGTATTTCTGAAAGAAGTCGGTGGTGGTCTGTGCCGGGGGCAGGTTGCTGGTACTGCTGCAGGATTGCACCGCCATCACCGCCAGGAACAGGAGGGGGATAAGCAGGCGGTGAAGCCTCCGGGGAATATGGTAAAGGATTGGCTGTGTCATTTTCTTCTGTTTTTAGCCTGTTTTACGGAAAATAGGCTAAAAACGCTGATCTGCCCCTTGCTGCTTTCTGCAGATGCCTCCGGGTGGTTGCCTGTAAAAGCGAAACAGCCAAAGCATTGCCTCTTTTTTAGCCATTTCAGAAATAAAAACCGCCTGCCTTTGGAATTATGGGAAAGTGTGGCTACATTCGGTTTTGTTGTGTGAAATCTGCTGCTGCCAGCACGGCTGCTTCTGTTCTTTCTCAGGCATGGCCAGCCCAGAGTTTCTGTGATCGTTTGGCCCTGCTTTGCCTTACTACTGCTACAAGAGGTGCGCGTCTAGCTTGGTGCAGAGCGTGCCATTGCTATACATATTACTAGCCAGCTGCTTTCTTTGAGCTTCTGGGATGTTTCATCTGCCCTCCCCCGCACTAGTTTTCTCTGCGGCCTGTGCCGTTAAAATTGTTGTAGGCTAATTAAATATTACTTTGAGTTTAGTGGACAGATGGAAAGCGCTGAAAAAGAACTTTATGTGCTGAGCAGACTGAAGTCCGGAGATGAGCAGGCGTTTGAGGAGATTTACAGGCAGTACGCGTATTCTTTGACTGAGTTTGCGAGCTCCAAGCTGGCCTCACTGGAGGAGGCGCAGGATCTGATACATGACCTGTTTGTCTATCTCTGGACAGAGCGCGGCACCCTCCAGATCACCGGTTCCCTCAAGGGTTTCCTGTTTGCCGCTGCCCGGTACCGGGTCATAGACCACATTCGCAAGAACATTACCCGCAGCAAGTACGCAAACGCCGTGCAGGCGCTGGAGCCCACCCCCGTGTACCAGCTGGAGAAAGAGCTGGAGGCGCAGGAACTGGGCGGCCTCCTGGAGAACGCCGTTGCCCGCCTTTCACCGCGGGTGCAGGAAGTTTACCGCCTGAGCCGCCATGAAGAATTGAGTATTGCTGAGATTGCCTCTGAGCTCAACCTCTCTGACCAGACCGTGAAGAACCAACTGGGCACCGCCCTCAAGCACCTGCGGCGGGTGGCGGTGAAAGCCTCGGTCTGGCTTTTGCTGGCGGCTGGCCTCTCCTAAGCCGTTTATCCCATTTCTGGAAAACATTCTTTAAGAAGTTTCTGTTTTGGGGCTGTTTTCTGAAAAACAGCCCCAAAACAGAAACTTCTCTTCCCGCTCAGGGGTGACACCAGCTGTCCTGAATAAGGCAACAGTGGTGACCTCTCTGCTGCAGAAAAGGTGTGAGGTCTCCTGCCATTCCGGCGGCAGGTGCGGCCAGATCCCTTTGCCTCTTTTCTTTTAAAATCCCTCCTTCGGCGCAGCCGTTCCAGCCTTCCTGTTTTAGGGCTGTTTTTCAGAAAACAGGTCAAAAACAGGAAGACTGGTGGCGCCCCGCCAGAAAAGAAACAGCGCCTACGAAGTCTTCGGGGAAAAAGTTTGATTTTTTTCCGAAGGGTATAGTACTCCTGCCGCGCTCATCCGACTTTCTGTCATAACCCACCTGAGATGAGCAAAAAGGACATCAGTGATTTGTTAGATAGGTACCTGGCCGGGGAGTGCACGCCTGAGGAGGCGCAGCAGGTAGAAGCGTGGCTGGCCAATCTGCAGCAGGAGAAAAACCAGTGGCAGAAGCTAGGGGAGCCAGAACGGGAACAGCTGCTCTCCTCTGTTTTTGCCAACATTAAAAATACCATTTCGCCAGAGACCAGGGTGGTGCAGATGCCGGTACGCAACCGGTGGCGTATGATCTCAGCCCTGGCGGCGGCCTTTTTGATAGGGGCTTTGGTTTACACCTTCTGGGGCCAGCTTGTGCAGAACAGAAATGAGCAGGAGGCTTATATGGCGGTGCAGGCCCAGAAGGGCCATCGTAAACGCCTGACTCTGCCAGACGGCACGCACCTGTGGCTCAATGCCGGCTCCAGCCTGAAGTACCCCGTCTCCTTCAATCAGAAAAACCGGGAGGTGTTCTTAGAGGGCGAAGGCTTTTTTGAGGTGGCCCATAACCCTGAGAAACCCTTTGTAGTGCGTACCGGCTCTCTGAGCACCAAGGTGTTGGGTACGGTTTTCAATGTGAA
The DNA here is from genome assembly GCF_001647275.1 of Rufibacter ruber. GTDB lineage: Bacteria > Bacteroidota > Bacteroidia > Cytophagales > Hymenobacteraceae > Nibribacter > Nibribacter ruber_C. Next base: position 31,396 of record NZ_LRMM01000012.1, read on the forward strand.
CGCCTACCCGGAAAAGGAAACGGTGCAGGTGACCCTGGTTTCTGGCAGGGTGCTGCTGGAGCAGAACCAACAGGAACTTGCTTCATCTATGGAGCTGGCGCCGCGGCAGGCCGCTACTTTCTCAAAGAAATCTGGCAATCTGCGCCGGCAGGAGGTGCGGCACGTGGAGGAGTTCTACGCCTGGACAGAGGGTAGGCTGGTGTTTCAGGAGACGCCTCTGCAGGAGGCGCTGCTGCGGTTAGAGCGGGCCTACGGGGTGTCGCTTGCCGCAGAGGGGCAGGTGGCCAACTGTACCATTACCGGAACCTTCAAGGTGGAGCAGCCGCTGGCTCAGGTCATGCAGATCATCTCCATTTCTACCGGGGGCACCTTTGCCCCGGCGGGTGCGGGCGGTGTACTGCATGGGGCTGGCTGTGACTAAACCCACCTGCCACAGAGAAGAGAGCGGGCGCCAGGCCAGCTACTTTTCCTTCGGCTTCTAAGAATTTAACCCTACTCCAAACATACAAACATGCTTTTCTTCTTTAGACGGAACAGGACGGTACAGCACGTGCTCAGGTGCGCTTGCCTTACCTTGCTCCTGGCTATGACCCTGCAAATAAGCTTTTCGGCAGGCCTGAACGCCCAGGGAATTCTGGAGCGGAGAGTCTCGCTCTCAATGGTGAACAAGCCTTTAAAGGAGGTGCTGCAGGCCCTGAACCAGAAAACCAGCGTTGACTTTGTGTACAGCTCTAAGGTAGATGTACACAAAGTGGTGTCTGTGCAGGCTCAGAACAAAGAACTACGCCAGGTTCTAAAAGACGTGCTGACCCCTACCCGGCTAGATTATGAGGTGGTGGGAACCAGCATTGTGATCAAAGAAAGCCCTGTGCCCACACCGGTGCCTGTGCTCAAAAAGTCGGCGGCGGCTGCCCCCTCATTGCCGGTGGTAGTACCCGTGCGGGGGAAAGTGGTAGATGACAAAGGCGAACCGCTGCCGGGGGTAACGGTTCTGGTCAAAGGGACCCAGACCGCTACCGTGACAGATGCAAACGGTGCTTTTTCAATTGAAGCCCCCGCCAATGCCTCCCTTATGGTCTCTTACCTGGGTTTCCTGACGCAGGAGGTCAAAGTGGGCAGCCAGCAGGAGTTGACGGTGAAGCTGGTGCCAGACCCCGTGGCTTTGGGTGAAGTAGTGGTGACGGGGTACACGGTGCAGGAGAAACGCGTGGTGACCGGGGCTATTGGCCAGATTAAAAGCCGCGAGATTGCCAACATGCCCATCCAGTCGTTTGATCAGGCCATGCAAGGGCGTCTGGCCGGGGTGCAGGTGCAGACGGCGTCTGGGGTGCCTGGCGGAAAAGTGAGTATCAACATCAGGGGTATGGGGTCTATTACCGCTGGGAATGAGCCGCTCTACATTGTAGACGGGGTGCAGATCAACTCAGAAGATGATGCCGGGGGCACCGTGGGCACCAACCCCCTTTCGTTCCTGAACCCCAATGACATTGAGTCAATTGAGGTTTTGAAAGATGCCGCCGCGGCCTCTATCTACGGAGCCCAGGCGGCCAACGGCGTGGTGCTCATCACCACCAAAAGCGGGGATGAAGGCCCCACCAAGATCAGCGTGAACATGTACCGGGGATTTGCCTCGCCGCTGCCGCTCATAAAAATGATGGACAGCCAGCAGTACCTGGATGTGCGCATGGAAGCTTACCGCAACCGCTACCCAGACCGCACAGAGGGGGCCATCAGAACAGAGGTGCTGCAGGAAAGCATGCTCCCCATCAACATGACAGATGCGCAGCTTGCCGCCCTGCCTACGTATGACTGGCAGAAGGCAGCCTTCAGGACCGGTGATATTTATGATGTGGAGCTGGCCGCCTCCGGCGGAAACAAGACCACCACCTACCGTCTCTCTGCCTCTTACAACAGCAGCGAGGGCAACCTGATTGGCATTGACTTCTCCCGCGCCACCGCAAAACTGAGAGTACAGCACAAACCCACGCGCAAGCTCACCATCAGCACCAACATCAACCTGAGTAACATAGTGCAGAACGGGACGCAGCAGTCAGCGGGGTCAACGGGCTTTATGTCAGCGCCGCAGTTTTCATCACCTATGATTCTGCCGTTCATTCCCATCACGCTGGAAGATGGTTCGCCTAACAACCCGTTGGGTGGCTTCCCGGGGGAACTGCGCTACAACCCCATCTACACGGCAGAGGTAAACTTTATTCAGGGCAAAACCCGGGCGCTGTACAGCAACATCATCCTCAGCTATGACATCACCAAAGACCTCAATTTCAAGTCTACCTGGGGGCTTGACTACCGCAACATCAACGCAGAGCAATACCTGGATCCCAGAACCCATGAGGCGTATGCCCGCCGGGGGTATCTTTCCATCCGGAACAGGGAATCCAGCACTGTCTCTGGTACCCAGGCCCTGACGTACAGCAAACGGTTTGCCGGTGGGCACCGGTTAACGGCCTTGGCTGGGGCAGAGTACCGTGATTACAGCCGGCAGATCTCCTTTTCAGCGGGTGAAGGCTTTTCTACCTACCAGTTCAGGCACATGTCAGGGGCGGCCACCATTCTTTCTTCTACCGGCTCCTGGACCGGCTACCGGCAGTTAGGGTTTTTCTCACAGGCCAACTATGACTATAAGAAGAAGTACATGGCCAGCGCTATTTTGCGCTATGACGGTTCCTCTAAGTTTGGTGCCAACAACCGCTTTGGGTTGTTTCCGGCGTTTTCAGCGGGTTGGGACATTGCCGCAGAAGACTTCCTGAAAGACGTGCGCTGGGTAGATCAGTTCAAACTGCGGGTGGGGTACGGTGAAACCGGGAACAGCGCCATTGACCACTTTGCCTCCAGAGGCCTTTTTACCGGTTCCAGCAGCTATGGCGGGCAGCCGGCCATACAGCCCAGCTCACTTGAAAACCCAGACCTGCGGTGGGAGCGCAACGCCTCTACCAATTTGGGGGTTGATTTCTCGCTTTTCAGAAAGAGGTTGAGCGGCTCAGTAGATGCATTCCACAGAAGAAGCAAAGACCTGTTGCTGGAGCAGCCGGTGCCGTGGTACGGCGGGTATGAGAGCATGTACCGCAACGTGGGCGAAGTGGTGAACCGTGGCCTGGAGGTAGAACTGAACGGCGAGGTGCTACGGCTTGGGGGCTTCCAGTGGAATTCTGGTTTCAACATCACGTTCATGGACAATGAGGTGACCAAGCTGTATGAGGGCCTGAATGGCGAATCTCTGCCCGGTAACCCGTCTGTCCGGATTGGCCACCCGCTCAGAACCAATTTTGTGGCGCAGTACGCGGGGGTGAATTCGGCCACCGGCCGCCCTATGTGGTGGTCTGGGAACGGGACATTGACCTATAACCCGGGAGCCCAGGGCACCAACAGCTACACCCCGTATGGCCGCGGCAGCCAGTTAGCCAAATACTTTGGCGGCTTTACCAACACCCTCTCCTTTAAAGGGATTGAAGTTTCTGCCCTGTTCCAGTATGACATGGGGCGGGAGTACCTCAATGAGCAGAACAGAACCTGGTACCGCAACGGCCAGGGGGCCAGAAACGGACTGGAGAGAATCTACCTGATGCGCTGGACTGAGCCGGGGCAGGTAACCCCAGTGCCCAGGGCCATTAACGGCGGGGCAGAGACAGACGGGGCTACGCACATTCTCTCTTCCTCCAGGTTTCTGGAAGACGCCTCCTACATCCGGTTCAAGCAACTTGCCGCGTCTTATGCCATTCCGGCCAGGTTCCTGAGCAAATTCAAGATCTCCAGCGCGCGGGTGTACGCGCAGGCGGTGAACCTCTACACCTGGACCGCCTGGACCGGTTATGACCCGGAGTTCCTCATTGATGACGAGAATTTCACCTCTAACCAAGGGGTAGTACCCCAAACCCGCAGCTATACGCTGGGTGTTGAGTTTGGCTTTTAAGCATGACCACCATGAGAAACAGAATCTTTCCCTATATCCTTTCGGCCAGCCTCATTTTTGTCTCAGGCGCGTGTAACGACCTGTTAGACGTGGAGCCCACACATGCCATTGATTCCAGGACCGCCCTCACCAGCATGGAGGCCGTAGAGGCCGCCACCAACGGGGTTTATGCCCGGCTGCGGGCGGTGCAGCAGTACGGCCGTGACCTGGTGGCGCTGCCAGAGCTGCTGTCAGACAACGCCGTGCACTCGGGGCGGGGCACAACCCTGCAAGCAGAGGCCAGCAACAGTCCCGGTGCCCATCTGGAAACCTGGGAGACCGGCTATGCCGCCATTAATGAGGCCAACCTGATTCTGGAGGCGCTGGGGCCGCTAAGTGCGCCGCAGAGTTTTAAGAATTCTGTTGAAGGGCAGGTGCGATTTTTACGGGCGCTTTTCTACCACAACCTGGTAAAGGTGTATGCCTTTGACCCCACCGCCAATGACCCAACCCGCAACAGAGGCGGGGTACCCCTGGTCAGGAAGGGGGTAATTGCCGTGGGAGACATTGACTATGCCAAAGGCCGTGACGCAGTGTCTGAGGTGTACCGGTTCATCTATGAAGACCTCACTGCCGCGTACCAGCTATTAGAAGGTACTGATAACGCCAGAGCCCCCCATTTTGCCACCAGGGGAGCCGTTGCCGCCTTCTTCTCCAGAGTAGCGCTCTACAACGGCGACTATAACAAAGTAATCTCAGAAGCCAACCTTGCGCTCAAGTCTGGGGTGGGGCAACTGCAGCCCGCCGCCAATGTAGTAGCATCCTGGCGCACAGATGTGCACCCAGAATCTATGTTTGAGGTGGCGGTGAAGCCTACTGAGAACATAGGAACCAATGAGTCATTGCGGGCCACGTTTACCACCCGGGTGAATGCAGAGGGGAAGGTAGCCGTGAGCTACGGGCATGCGGTGGTAAGTGATGCCCTGTTAAGCGATTATGAGGCCGGAGATGTGCGCAAAGAGCTGATCTGGAAAGGCCTGGGCAACAACAGCAGCAAGAATGAAATGACCAAGTTCTTCAGCCGGGGCGGAGTGAAAGACCTGGACAACATTCCGGTGATCAGAGTGGCAGAACTGTACCTGAACCGGGCCGAGGCCTATGTGCGCCTTGACCAGGCGCGCTGGCGCTGGAGGACCTGAATACCATCAGGGTGAACAGGGGGCTGCCGGCGGTTTCCCTTTCCGGGGAGGCCCTGTATGACGAGATCCTGAAACAGCGGCGGGTGGAGCTGGCCTTTGAGGGACACCGCTGGTTTGATATGAAGCGCCTGGCCCGGACCATGTACAAAGAGACGGGCAATATTCCCCACTCCAGTTACCGCATTCTGGCCCGCATTCCCTTCAGAGAAAGAAACGCCAATAGCAACATTGCCCAAAACGTGGGCTATTAAACCAGTACTACCGTGAAAAAAAGTATATATCTCTTTCTATTGCTGCTTTCTGCCTCCTTAACAGGGTGCTTTGAGAAATATGAAGACCGCTACTACTTCAGAGACTTTATGGTGGAGTTTGATGAAGCCGTGACCCGCACCAAAGTTAGCGGGAAGATTTACCCCCGGGTAGACGGGCTGGACCCGGCCAGCGGGGTGGTGAAATACCGCATCAACCTCATTGGCGGGCAGTTCCCCACTGAGCAAGTGGTACAGTTCAAAGTGGTGGAAACCGAGAGCACCGCCCGCGAAGGGGTGCACTACCGGTTCCCCAACGGCAATTCCATAGTGATACCGGCCAACAGCAGCTTTGGGTATCTGGCAGTAGAGGTGCTGCCAGACGGCAGTGGGAACTCCCAACTGGTGGTGGAGCTGGTGGGGAACCAGGAAATCAAACCCATGGACAACTTCCGGGCCATTGGCATTCCCATCACTTTCCCCAGAACTGACCCAGACCCGGCGCTGGTGGAGAAGATAAATGACATTACCTACTACAAGACCCTGGAGATTGGGGCGCACCTGAGCGCCACCCTGGGCAGCCACCTCAACCTGTCTACCGGAGCTATCTATACTAACACCGGGGCAGACGCCAATCCCGCCCAGATTGACCTGCTGGTGGCAAATGGGTCCAGCTCCAATATGAACCTTTTGGCACCGTCCAGTTCTGGCGTGAGTGGTTGGGGCTCTATCAACACCCGTATCACCGCCTGGCCGGTAAGAAACAGCGCCACCCTCATTAAGTTCAGAAACCCCAGCCAGGCAGAGCTGCAAATGTTCAATGACTTGCAAACCGCGGCGCAGATAGAGGCCGCCTTCATTCAGGCGCAAAACACCGTCAGCAGCAGAACCGGCTATGTGTCAGCAGATGACGGGCCGGGGGATAGGGTACGACAGCTGAAGGCAGGGGAGCTCCTCTTTGTCAAATCTGGAACAGGCAACCGCTATGCCGTGATCAGGATTGCAGACCTGACCGCCGGAAACGCCGGGGGCATGACCATTCAGTACAAGGTGACCAACTAAAAAAAGCAGGCAAGGGCAAGCGGTTTCTTAGTCAAAAGGACCGCGCGCCCGCAATCAGAAAATACCATGAAAAAGATTTTTAACCATTTTTGGTGCACCCTTGCCACCCTGTGCCTGGTGCTGGGGGCTTGTAAAGAGGATGATCTGCCAGAGGTTAACCGGGAGCCCTTCTTTAGCCCCAACGGTGATATTGCCCTGATGCAGGTGAAGCTGGGAGCCCCTGGAAACCCGCTGGAGGGCGGGTATCTTGACCTTGCTACCGGCACAGTATATCAGGAGGCGGCAGTTGGAGCCCAAGAAGGCAAAGTAGACCTGTTGTACGCCAAGTCCTCCAGCGGTGCTGTCAACCTGATGGTGCCTGCCAGCGCTGGTCTGGAAGGCTGGGATTTCAGGAACCGGGGCACTCTAATGAAGCTTAGAAGCACCTCTTCTGAGGAACTGGCCATGTTCAATAGCCTTAAAACGTCTGGAGCCCTTGAAACTGCCTACACCACCACCCAGCAAACCCTTGCCACCAGAACCGGTTACGTAGCCGAAGAAGACGGCCCCTCTGACCGCGTGCTGAACGTAGTGGCAGGTGATCTTATCTTATACAAATCTCTGGAGGAAAACCGCCAGATAATAGCCATTGGGAGGGCGGTGACCGTGAGTACTGGAAACAGCGGGGCGCTGATCATTGATTTTAAAGTTGCCCAAAACATAAAGGGAGCTACCCCTGCCGTACAGCCAGACCCGGCCACCGACTATAAAAAACTGGAGCTGATGCTGGGCTCGCAAACCAACGCCTACTTAGGCAACAACCTAGACTTCTTTACGGGGAAAGCCCTGGTAGATGCAGAAGCCAGTGCCGCGCCAGGCTCAGTAGATCTGCTCCTGGCCAATTCCAGCACCTCTGGGTTTAACCTCATGACACCGGGCGGGCCGGGTGTGATCGCCTTCGGCGGAAGTTCAGAAACCAAGGTGCTGGGCTGGGGAACCCGGAACAACGGTGAACTCATCAAACTCACCAGCCCTACTGCGCAGGAACTGCAACTCCTGACAGACATACAGACGGCTAGCCAGATTGAAACCACTTACAATGCCTTGAAAGCCACGGCTGCCAGCAGGCCCAACTACAACGCCACCAATGACGGAGCTTCAGACCGGATCAGGAGCATTGAGCCTGGTGACCTCATTCTGTACAAGTCGCTTACGCCGGGCCGCAAGATTTACGCGGTGGGCCGGGCGGTGAACCTGGCCAGGGGCAACGCGGGTTCCATGGTGCTGCAGATGAAGGTGTCTGCTGAGCTGGTGAACGTGCCGCCGCCGCCAGTGAGTGACATCACCACCTATCAGGTAACCTGGGGTGGGCAGAGCAACACCAGCCTTGGTTATTTCCTGGACCTGAAAACCGGAAATGTCTATAACAATACCACCTCACCGGCTAACGCCGATAAAATTGACCTGTTCAACGCCTTCGGGGCTACCACCGGGGTCAATTTCTACACGCCAGGCGTAGCACAAACAGCCTTTGGCGCCATTGAAACCCTTATCAAAACCTGGCCAACCCGCAACAACGGCAACATGGTCAAGCTCCGGAACACCACGCCAGAAGAGCGCGAAGCCTTTGACGCCCTGGAGTTCAACCAGGAGATTGAAGCCGCCTATGACCAGGCGCAGGCCAGCGTGACCAGCCGTGCCGGGTACGTTGCCCTGGAAGACGGACCCACCAACACGCGTCTGCGCAAACTGGTGGCCAATGACATCGTCTACTTCCGGTCGGCGAGCCGCAATTTCACCGCCGCCATTCTGGTGCAGGACGCCGAGCAGAGCTCTACGGGCACCATTACCCTAGTTGTAAAAGTCAAAAAAGATTAACCTAATCCATCCCAACAAACAGAAAAGCATACCCATATGAAGAGAATTGCCTTAGTACTAGGATTTTGCGGCGCACTCCTGCTGGCGCCCGGGGTGACGGTCACTTCTTCCTTCGCCCAAAAGAAAGGGGCCGCAGACAAGGGGGAACCCGTGAAGACCCTGCAGGTGACCATGGGTGCGCAGAGCAACAAGTCAACCGGCGGGTTTGTAGAGGCGGCCACCGGCACTACGTATTCAGAGAACGAAGCCAGCGGGAATACCGGCAAAATTGATTTCATCTACCTGCACGGGAAAGACTCAGGCGCCAATTTTGTGACCCCAGCCAGCGCGGGGCTGAGCGCGTTCAAAAAACTGTCTGAGCGGGTGGCTACCTGGGAGGCCAGGAACGAAGGCACCCTTATCAAATTACCGGCATCAGAGGAGAGCCAGCAGCTGTTTGAAAGCGTGAAAACCACCGCAGACCTGCAGGAAGCCTTCAAGAAAGCGGGCAAACTGGTGACCAGTGCGGCAGGCTACAAAGCCAAAGACTTTGGGCCGGGTGACCGCATCAGGTTTCTGGCCGCCGGAGACGTGGTGCTGTTCAAATCTAAGAACAATGTGCTGGCTGTTCTGCAGGTAAAAGAAGTGGGAGACACCACCACCGGCACCCTCACCGCCGAGGTGAAAACCAGTGGCGGGAAAGTAGCCGGGAAATAACCTGGCCGGCTTCGGGCTGCAAAGCATGGCCAAGCCTTCCCTGCCAGGCCAGCGTTGCCGTTTCCGTTTTGGGCCTGTTTCGAAACAGCAAACGGAAAGGCGTACAAAAGCTGCTTCGGCTTTAGCCGAGGAGGATTCCAAGACGGACGCCAGCCAGTTAAACGCAAGTACCGTGCGCTATCAAGTTGCTTGCAGAAAGACTAACTAAAAAGATATCTGAAGTTTCTGTTTTGGGGCTGTTTTCAGAAAAGCAGCCCCAAAACAGAAAACCATGTACCGCTTACCTTACTCACCACCTCAAGAATTGATATGAAACCAAACCATCTGCCTGGCAGACGTACTTATTGGGTAGCGGCTTTCAGCCTGGTGCTGTGGAGCCTGGGCTGCTCCAAGAACATTACCCCCGAGCCCAAGGCGGTTACCTCCAGCTGGGTAGCCAACCAATCTTACTATGACGGACAGAAATGGTCTGAGATGGTGGTGGGCACCATGCCGCTGGTCATTAGCGTGCCGCACGGCGGAACGGTGGAGCCGAGTAACATTCCGGACCGTACCTGCCCAGACGCCACCACGGTGCGCGACGCCAACACCATTGAACTGGCACGCGCCATTGAGCAGGAGTTTGTGAAGAACTACGGGGTACGGCCGTATCTGGTCATTTCGCACATTGCCCGCAAGAAAATTGACCAGAACCGCGAGATGGAACCCGGCACCTGCGGCAACGCGCTTATGAAGGAAACCTGGCAGGCGTACCATAATTTTGTTGACACCGCCCTGGCCCTGGCCACTAGAAACCACGGCACAGCACTCTTTATTGACCTGCACGGGCACGGGCACAGTGTTCAACGGCTGGAGCTGGGCTACAACCTCACCGCAAGTGAGGTGCAGGATGTAAGCCTGAACAGGAACCTGGCCACGTTGGCCGCCAAATCCAGCGTGAACAACCTGCTGCAGGCCAATAACCAGATCACCTTCCGGAACATGATGGTGGGCGACTATGGCTTCGGGACGCTGATCAGGAATGAAGGTTTTGCGGCCGTGCCGAGCAAGCAAGACCCGTACCCGCTGTCAAACCAGCCCTATTTTTCCGGCGGCTACAACACCCGAATGTACACCTCGGCCAATTTCCCCAAGGTGCACGGCTGGCAGATTGAGTGCAACATGACCGGCGTGCGCGACACCAACGGTCGGCCCCTTTTTGCGGCGGCGTTTGCCAAGGCCATCATGCAGTACTACGCCAACAATACGTCGCTGCGGCCCCCGTTCACCCCTCTGAGATAGTTTTTCGGCATAGCCGCGCCAAACCCTGCAGAGGGGTGGGCGGCTGTGACATGTTGAGTACCCCAACCAAACCAAAAAAATGAAACGCACCCGCTCGCTCCCGGCATATTTATTGGCCGCTGCCGTTGCTTTTTCCTGCCACAAAACGGCTCCCAAAGAAGCTGCCGCCCCCGCCCAGGTAACTGAAGCAACAGATCTGGCCATTGAGAAAGCCATTCTGGAAGACCAGCAAAACTTCTACTACACCAACTTCAAGGAATATCCGCAGAACGACCCGTCACTGCCCATTGGCGTGTTTGACTCGGGCACCGGCGGGCTCACCATCTTAGACGCGCTGGTGAACTATGACCAGTTCAACAACCAGAGCAAATCGGCCGGGGCCGATAAGGAACCTGATTTCTCACGAGAGAAATTCATCTATCTCGCCGACCAGGCCAATATGCCGTACGGCAACTACTACAGCGCCAATAAATCTGATCTGCTGGTGGAGCACATCATCAAAGACGCCCAGTTTTTGATGGCCAGCAAGTACTACACCCGCAGCGGCGAGAAGGCGTTCCAGAAAGACAAGCAGCCCGTGAAAGCCATTGTGGTGGCCTGCAACACTGCCACCGCCTACGGCAAAGAGCACATTGAGAGCTTCATCCAAAAAACTGGCATTGATCTGAAAGTGATTGGTGTAATAGACGCTGGCGCGAAGGGCGCGCTGGAAGCCTTCAAAAAAGACGAGAGCGGCACCGTGGGCGTGTTTGCTACCGTGGGCACCATTGCCTCTAAAGGCTACGAGAAAACGTTTCTGGCGCTTAAAGAAAAGATGGGCTACACCGGCACTATTCAGGTGGTGAACCAAGGCGGCCAAGGCTTGGCCGAAGCCATTGACGAGGAGCCTGATTTCATTCAACGCGATGCCAAAGCCCCCCGCCAGAACTACCGTGGCCCGTCTTTGGCCAACGCCGACTACCAGATTGACAAGACCTTGCTAGATGTCTACAACTTCAACTTTGATCACCAGAAAATGCTGTGTGACAGCAAAAACTCTGATGATTGCCAGGTCTTGCAGCTGAACGCCCCAGAAAACTACGTGCGGTATCACTTGGTTTCTATGATGGAAAAACTCCGGAAGACGCCTAACGCCCAGCCGCTCAAAGCCGTGATTCTGGGTTGCACACACTACCCGTACATGACCAAAGACATCAACCAGGTGCTGGGCGAACTCTACAACTACAAAAAGAACGGCCAATACGTGTACCGGCACCTCATGGTCCAGAACGTGCGCCTCATTGACCCCGCCATTAACGTGGCCGCCGAACTGCACGCCTATCTCAAGGAGAAAAACCTGTTCAACCAGCAGGCCAAACAACTGAGCAGCGAGTTCTATATTAGCGTGCCCAACCTCAACAACCCGTCCATCAAAACCGACAGCGCCGGGCGCTTTACCTATGACTACAAGTATGGCCGCAACGTGGGCAAGATTCAGGAGTACGTGGCGGTGGTGCCGTTCAGCAAGAAGAACATTCCGGTAGAAACCCTCAACCGCTTCAAGGCCTCCATTCCGCAGACGTATAAACTGATTCAGAACTTCCACCAGGCCAACCCTAAAACGGCCACGCTCACGGCAGAAGAGAAAATCAACTAACCCCGGGCCTCTTCTCTTTTCCTTTCTCCGGAACGGAAGAGGGAAGAGGCCTTCTGTTTTCGGCCTGTTTTGGCCAAAATAGCGAAAACGCAAACCCAACACTACCCAACCACCCAAACCAACGAAGCAAATTATTTACCCTTTCCCAGTTATGAAGTTGAAGTTCTCCACCCTTGCCACGGTTCTGTCCCTCACGGCCGCGGCGTTGCTCACGGTCATTGACGCCTACGTCACGCCGCTGTCTGAACCTGTTTTGTTTGCGTTCCGGTGGCTGGCCATTGGCGGTCTGGTGCTGTTCGGGTTCCAGCGCAAAACCTTGACCACCTGGATTCTGGTGGCCTTGGTGATGGGTGCCGAGATTGGGCATGACTTCCCCGCGTTCGGGATAAACCTGCAGGTGTTGAGCAAGATTTTCCTTAAGATGATTAAGACCATTGTAGGGCCGCTTCTCTTCGGGACGCTGGTGTACGGCATTGCCGGGCACTCCAACATCAAGCAGGTGGGCCGCATGGGCTGGAAGTCGCTGCTGTATTTTGAGGTGGTGACCACGCTGGCCCTGTTCATCGGCTTGGCCGCTATCAACCTCTCCAAAGCCGGTGAGGGCGTGAAACCGCCCGCCGCGCTGCACGAGGAACTGCCGGTGGTAAAACCCCAGACCACCCAGGAAATCATTCTGCACGTGTTCCCAGAGAACTTCGTGAAGTCTATGGCCGACGGCGAAGTGCTGCAGATTGTGGTGTTCAGCGTGCTGTTCGGCATTGCCCTCATTCTGGTGCGCGAAGACAAGCGCAAGCCCGTGGTGCAGTTCGCTGAGAGTCTGTCTGAAGTCATGTTCAAGTTCACCAACATTGTCATGTACTTCGCACCGTTTGGCGTGGGCGCGGCCATGGCCTACACCGTGGGGCACATGGGGCTGGGCGTGCTGGTGAACCTGTTTCAGTTGCTGGCTACGCTGTACGTGGCCCTGATTGTATTTATGGCGGTGGTGCTGTTGCCTATTGCCCTCCTCATTGGCTTGAACATCAAGAAATTCATACAAGCCATTGCCGAACCCGTGTCCATTGCCTTTGCCACCACAAGTTCAGAGGCCGCCCTGCCACGCGCCATGGAGGCCGTGGAAAAACTGGGCGTGCCGCGCAAGATTGTGGCCTTTGTGATGCCCACCGGCTACAGCTTCAACCTGGACGGCACCACGCTGTACCTGGCGCTGGCCTCCATCTTTGTGGCGCAGGCCGCCGGTATTGAGATGACCTTGGGCCACCAACTCATGATTGTGTTCACGCTTATGCTCACCAGCAAAGGCGTGGCGGGCGTACCGCGCGCCTCTTTGGTGATTCTGCTGGGCACGGCCGCTTCGTTCGGTTTGCCGGTGTGGCCTATCTTCATCATTCTGGGCATTGACGAACTCATGGACATGGCTCGCACCTCGGTGAACGTGATTGGCAACTGCCTGGCCGCCGTGGTCATTGCCAAGTGGGAAGGCGAATTTTACCCAGACGGACTTCCGGCGGTACCGGTGGTAGAAGGCGTGCCGTTAGCTCCTGTGGAGGAACGGTTGGCAGTAGCGCCAATAGCGAAAGAGCCGGTGCAGTAAAACGGTAAACCATGGCGCAAGCGTCCGCTTGTGTCCACAGGTTCAAGGCTTACAAAATAGCATTCGGGCAAGCCCGATGTCAAAATAAAAATTTCTGTTTTCGGCCTGTTTTAGCCAAAACAGCGAAAACGCAAAATTATCAGTCACACGGCACAAGCGGACGCTTGCGCCATAAATGAAAGACAAACCGTTTCAAAGTATACCAACCTTGCATACCATTTTCAACAAACAGTTTCTGCTCACCGCCTGCTTGGCGCTGCTCACGACAGCGGTAAGTTACGGGCAACGTGCGGCGGGTAAAACGCTGGACTTGCTCATCACCGGGGCCATGGTGTTTGACGGCAGCGGCAAAGATTCGGCGCAGCTGGACGTGGGCATTCTGGGCGATAGAATTGCCTTTGTGGGCAACGCGCAGCAGAACCAAATCAAAGCCAAGAAGACCATCAACGCTCAAGGGCTGTACCTGGCGCCCGGTTTTATTGACCCGCACACCCACACAGACAAATACCTGAACAGCAAAGACGCCGCCGAACGGGCTACCCTTCCGTTTCTGGCGCAGGGCGTGACTACGGTGTTTGCCGGCAGCGACGGGTTTGGCGGGTCAGACATTGCCAAACAGCTTTCGGCCTGGGACCGCAACGGCATTGGCCTCAACGCCGCGCTGTTTGTGGGCCACGGCGGCGTGCGCAAAGAAGTGCTGGGCAGCAAAAACGTGCAACCCACGCCCGCCCAGCTGGAAGAGATGCGCCAACGGGTAGACCGCGCCATGAAAGAAGGGGCCATTGGCCTTTCCGGCGGATTATTCTACGCACCCGCCAGCTACGCCAAAACCCAGGAAGTCACCGAACTGGCCAAAGTGGCCGCCCAATACCAGGGCGTGTATGACACCCACATGCGTAGCGAAGGCACCGGCGTGCTGGACGCCATTCAGGAAACCCTGGACATTGGCACCGGATCAGGTATTCCAGTACATATTTCCCACATTAAAGTGAGCGGCGAGACCAACTGGGGCCGCAGCCTGGAGGTGATTAGAATGGTGGAGAACGCCCAGCGCAAAGGCCAGAAAGTGACCGCCAACCATTACCCGTACGTGGCCTCGTCCACCAGCCTCAAGGCCACCCTCATGCCCCGTTGGGCCGAAGACGGCGGCAATAAAGAGATGCTGAAACGCCTGGAAGACCCCAAAACGCTGGAAAGAATCAAAAAGAGCCTGGCCTCTAAACTGGATAGTACCGGCCGTGCCGAACGCATTACCCTGGCCACCCCCAAGAACCCCGAACTGAACGGCAAGTCTATTCTCAAAATCTCGCAGGAATGGGGCGTCAAGCCCGAGGACGCGGTCATCAGAATCCTCAAGGAGAATCCGGCTACCAGTGTGATTTCCTTCAGCATGTCTGAAGAAGACGTGGTGCGGTTCATGCAGCAGCCCTGGGTCATGACTGGGTCAGACGGTGGCGGGGCGCACCCGCGCACATACGGCACCTTCGCCCGCAAAATGGGCCTGTACGCGCTGGAGAAGAAAGTCATGCCTCTGAGCCAAGCCCTTCACAGCGCCACCGGCCTCACCGCCACCACCTTCCACATCAAAGACCGCGGGTTCATCAAAGAAGGCTTCTTTGCAGATTTGGTGGTGTTTGACCCCGCCTGGTTCAGAGACAACGCCACCTTTGACCAGTCTACCCAACTGGCCAGCGGCGTGCACTACGTGCTGGTGAACGGCACCGTCAGCATCAGCGAAGGCAAATACACGGGCGCGCTGGCCGGGAAAGCCCTTCGGCACGCGCCCGCTAACGCTCCATCTCCAGGAAAAGAGAAATAGACATGACGTATTCTGTTTGCATATCCCCTTTTATAAAAGTCCCGGCCAGCGGCACCTGTTTGGTGCTGCTGGCGGGCTTGCTGTGTTTGTTCCAGACTTCGGCGTACAGCCAGAACGCCAAAAAAGTAGACACGTTCATCAAAGGCGCGTGGGTGTTTGACGGCTCGGGCAAAGACTCTATGCGCCTGGACGTGGGCATTACCGGCGACCGCATCACCTATCTGGAGCCCGCCGGCAAGAAAGCGCCCAAAGCCAAGAAAACCATTGACGCCAACGGCTATTACCTGGCCCCCGGCTTCATTGACCCGCACACGCACGTGGCCGCAGATTTGTCTAACCCAGAGCGCAAGAGCAATTTGGCGTACCTCATGCAGGGCGTAACCACCGTGTTTGAGGGCAATGACGGCTCCGGCCCTATGCCCATCGGCACCACGCTGGCCCAATGGGAGCAGAACGGCATTGGCACCAACGCAGGTCTGTTCGTGGGCCACGGCTCGGTGCGCAAAGAGGTGCTGGGCGAGAAAGACGTGCAGCCCACGCCCTCTCAGTTGGAGAAAATGAAGAAACTGGTGGCTCAGGCCATGGAACAAGGCGCGTATGGCATTTCTACCGGCCTGTTTTACGCCCCCGGCAGTTTCGCACAGCAGAGCGAGGTGGTAGAACTGTCAAAAGTAGCTGCCGCTTACGGCGGAATCTATGATACCCACCTGCGCGACGAAAGTACTTACAACATCGGGTTGATGAACTCTATCAAAGAGACCCTGGAGATTGGCGAGGCCGCGGGCATTCCGGTGCACATTTCGCACATCAAAGCCTTAGGTGCCGATGTCTGGGGCAAGAGCCCCGAGGTAATCCAGATGATTGAGGCCGCCCAAAAAAGAGGCCTGCGCGTGACCGCGAACCAGTACCCATATTTAGCGTCGCGCACCAACCTGATTGCCGCCGTGGTGCCCCGCTGGGCCGAAGACGGCGGCGTGAAAGCCATGTTCGCCCGCTTTGATGATGCTACTTTAGCAGATAGCCTGCGCAACGGCATCAGAGACAACATTCGCCGCCGCGGCGGCCCGGCTTCTTTGGTACTGTCCACCGACAATGCCACCCTCAATGGAAAATCTCTGGAGAAAGTAGCGCAGGAATGGCAGCTGGATCCGGTAGAGGCGGTCTTCAAAGTGCTGCGCACCGACCAGAAAGTACGGGTGGTGTCCTTCAACATGACCGAAGAAGATTTGCTTCGGTTCATGAAGCAGCCCTGGGTCATGACCGGTTCAGACGGTACGCCCGGCCACCCCAGAAAATACGGTTCGTTTACCCGCAAGCTCAAAGAGTACGCTATTGACCACCACCATATTTCCATGGCCAACGCCATTCACAGTTCCACCGGCCTCACCGCCCAAACCCTGGGCATTCAGGAGCGCGGGTTGGTGAAGAAAGGCTACTACGCAGACCTGATTCTGTTCCAGCCACAAAACCTGAAAGACTTCGCCACTTATGAGGAACCTTCAAACCTGGCCAGTGGCATGGAATACGTGTTTGTGAATGGCGTAGCCGCCGTGCAAAATGGAAAGGCTACTGGCGCCCTGGCAGGCAAAGCGCTGAAGCATAAAAAGTAAGTTGGCGAGATTGATGAAAAGGGAAGTCTTGGATTTCCTGTTTTCGGGCTGTTTTCAGAAAAACAGCCCGAAAACAGGAAACTACCTCTGAATGGAAGCAGCTACGCACGCTCTTCACGCTCTTCCGGATTTGTAATCCGGAAGCAAGTACTCAGGGGATTTGTAGTCCCCGTCCCGGCGCTTTCTAACGTAGCCGCGCCGCGGATTACAAATACGCAGGTAGGTGTGATCGGGATTACAAATCCCGAACAGCGGAGCTGATCAATGTAAAGCAGATGAAACAAAAGTTAGCGGAAGCAGCAAGCATTGAGGAACAGTACTCCAGCCGTTTATTCCCCTCCTGGGAAGGGTAGGGGTGGGTTCCACGCCAAAAGATCAAAACCTGTTTTCGGCCTGTTTTGGCCAAACAGCGAACGCAAGCCTCTCCCCTGCCTTCCGCTGCAGGCGTGCAAACGGGTTATCCTTCTGCTTCAGTTTTGCGTTTTAGTAGAATCAATAGGCTGCACCCTTTGGCTGCGGTTTTATCACACCAACTAGCATTCTACTACCATGGCGAAGAAAAAAGCAGATAACAGCAAAAAAACCGACAAGCCAGAAAAGAAGGCGCGGGTACACCCGGAGCTGGAGGGCTTTGAGATCAAAATCAACCCGCTGGGCGATATCTCCTCCAATTTCAACATTGACCAGCTCAATGAGTTTCTGGACCGCAACGTAACTGACAAGAAACTGGTGGGCGACCAGGGCAAGAAGCGCGTGCAGGAGGAAGACGAGGAATATCCTATTGAGGAAACCGTGGAGGAGGAAGAGAACGAGGAAGATTTTTTCAAAGGAAGTGCTAACTTGGCAGACGATGAGGACGAAGACGACGCGCCCAAAGAGGAAGACGACGATCTGGCCCCTAAAAAACCAAAGCGAAAGTAAACCCAACTATGAAATCACACGAGATTGACTACCGCATCTTCGGCTCAGATATTCAGGTGCTGGAGGTAGAGCTGGACCCCCAGGAAACCGTCATTGCCGAGGCGGGCGCCATGGTGTACATGGAAGACGGCATCCAGTTTGAAACCAAAATGGGCGACGGCTCCAACCCCAGCCAGGGCTTTCTGGGCAAGCTGGTCTCTATGGGCAGCCGCATGATCACGGGTGAGTCCCTGTTTATGACCCACTTCACCCACCGCGGCTACAGCAAAGCCAAAGTGGCGTTTTCGGCACCGTACCCCGGCACCATCATGCCCCTTAACCTGGCAGACTTCCCCAACGGGTTGATTGTGCAGAAAGACGGTTTCTTAGCCGCGGCGCTGGGCACCAAGATTGCCATGCATTTGAACCGCCGGTTGGGCGCGGGCTTCTTTGGCGGCGAAGGTTTTATCATGCAGCGCATTGAGGGCGACGGCCTGGCCTTCATACACGCGGGCGGCACGGTAGTAGAACGCCACCTGCACAACGAGACGCTGCGCGTTGACACCGGTTGCGTGGTGGCCTATGAGAACGGGATTGACTTTGATATTCAGCAGGCGGGCGGCCTTAAATCTATGGTTTTTGGCGGCGAGGGTCTGTTCCTGGCCACTCTGCGCGGCACCGGCCGGGTATGGATCCAGTCTATGCCGGTGAAGAAGCTTATCCAGGCCTTGATGCCGCACGGCGGTAACGCCAACAAAGAAGGCGGCTTGCTCAGCAGCTTTCTGGAATAGAGGGCACCTCTCTCCCCATCCCATAAAGTCCGGCACCACCGGACTTTTTTTGTGCCCATTTGCCAGGTTATCTCTCGTTTAATATCTCAACTTTGCATTTTATATAAATTTAATATAGTTTATTATTCACATGTTACAAAAACGCTTGTTAGTTTTGTAACGAAATAAATATTAACTTTCACTTGCGCTCCCCCTGCGCCATGCAAAGAACTGCTTCTTTTCAGTCAGCCCGGGCTTTCACTTTCAGTTCCTGAAACAGCACCAGTTATGACCCGGGCAATCATCACCTCCTTTCTTTGGCTTTCGCCGCTGTTCTCTATGGCAGCCAGCTTTACCTCTGTCAAAAACGGCAACTGGTCCAGCCGTTCTACCTGGAGCTCTAATGGCATTCCGGCCGCCAACATCAACAACAAGGATGTCGTCATCATTGACCATGTGGTGAATGCCGGTGCTTTGAAGATAAACAATGGGGGAACCATGTATGTTAACCGCCACCTGATTGTAGACCAACTCACCCTGCATGGCCCCAACTCCAGAATTTACGTGGCGGCAGGGGCCGTGCTGGAGGCCGCTGAAATTAACGGCAACTGGGAGAATGTGATTTATGAGGAGCCGCTGCCGGTCACCTGGCTGGAGTTCTCCTGCAAGTCAGACGGTAAGGCGCACTCCCTTTCCTGGGCCACGGCCCAAGAGGTCAACAATGACTACTTTGCCTTAGAATACGCCACACAAGATCTGGTTTTCAAAGAGATTACCCGCCAGGCCGGCACTAACACCGCCTCTCCCGCTTACTATTCGTTCACCCATACTTTTCCGGTGAAAGGCACCAGCTACTACCGGTTAAAGCAAGTTGACTATGACGGCAAGGCCACTTACTCCAAGATAATCTCAGGCACGTTTCATGCCTTCACCTACCAGCTATCAGCCAGTTCGCTCCAGATGAATACGCCCGTGACCGGCAGCGTCTCCCTGATCAGAACAGACGGGACTCCCGCCGTAGAAAAAGTTTTGAATAAAGAGGATCTGCTCCGTTTCCCTTCCCTGCCCACGGGTATGTACATGCTGCGCATTGAGAGCCCGCAGTACAAAGGCCTTCACAAAGTGTACCTGCGCCAGTAGCAAGATACGCACAGCGCGGTCAAACACTCCCGCTCCAATTGGTAGGCGGAGTCTCTGTTTTTGACCTGTTTTGGCCAAAACAGGTCAAAAACAGGTTTTCGGCCGTGGCCGAAAGGGATTAGGAGAGTTGGTTCACCTGCAGAATCTCCTCCAGGTACTCGCGGTTGTTGGCTAAGCGCGGCACTTTGTGCTGGCCGCCCAGCTTGCCTTTGTATTCCAGCCAGTTCAGGAAAGCGCCGTGCGGGGCCACAGTAACCAGCGGCGCCTGCAGCGCCAGGTCTTTCTGCCGTTTGGCGTCATAATCTGAATTGACCTCGCGCAGGGTTTGGTCCAGTACGCGGGTAAAGGTTTCCAGACTGGAGGGCTGCCGCGAAAACTCAATCACCCACTGGTGCCCGCCGCGGCTTTTGCCCTCAAAATAGACCGGGGCGGCCGTGAAGTTGGTGATGGTGGCACCGGTGGCGGCGCAGGCTTTGGTGATGGCGGTTTCTGCGTTCTCCACTACCACCTCTTCGCCGAAGGCGTTGATAAAGTGCTTGGTGCGCCCAGAGATTTTAATGCGGTACGGGCTGAGCGAGGTAAATTTAACGGTATCGCCAATCTTGTAGCGCCACAGGCCGGCGTTGGTAGAGATGAGGAGCGCGTAGTTCCTGCCCAGTTCCACCTGGTCAAGGGTAAGCGCCTGCGGGTGCTCCTCTTCTGCCTGCTCTATGGGAATAAACTCATAGAACACGCCGTAGTCCAGCATGAGCAGCATCTCGTCCAGCAGACCAGGCTCATCCTGTATCCCGAAGAAGCCTTCTGAGGCATTGTACACCTCCAGGTACTTCATCTTCTCACTGGGGATCAACTGCCTAAACAGCTCGCGGTAGGGGCCAAACGCCACGGCGCCGTGCACAAACAGCTCCAGGTTAGGCCAGATCTCAGTGATGTCCTGCTTGCCGTAGGTCTCCAGCATGCGGTTCAGGAGGACGTAGGTCCAGGTGGGCACGCCTGAGATGCTGGTCACGTTCTCTTTGGCGCAGATCTCCACCATCTTCTCAATCTTCTCCTCCCACTTGTCCATAAGGGCCACTTTGAGCGGGGGCGTGCGCATGACCTCGGCCCAGATGGGCAGGTTCTGCATGATCACCGCAGACACGTCTCCGCAGCGGGTGTTGCTGTTGAAGTCATTGGGGTGGTGGCTGCCGCCAATAGACAGCGCCTTGCCTGAAAACACCTTGGTCTCCGGGTAGTTGTTGGCGTAGATGGAGAGCATGTCTTTGCCGCCCTTGTAGTGGCATTCCTCCAGCGCCTCCGGGGTTACGGGAATAAACTTGCTGCGGGCGTTGGTGGTGCCAGACGACTTGGCAAACCACTCTACCTTGCTGGGCCACAGCAGGTTCTGCTCCCCCTTCATGACCCGCTCAATGTACGGGTACAGGTCTTCATACGCGCTAATGGGCACCCGTTCCTGAAACTCCCGCACGCTCAGTTTATCGGCGTAGCCGAATTTCTGGCCCCACTCAGTGCCCTTGGCGGTATTGATCAGGTGGGAAAACAATTCATTTTGCACCTCATGCGGATATTTCCTGAAGAGGTCAATCTGATGGATCCGCTTCTTCATCACCCAAGACACAATTGAATTGAATATCTCCACGTGGTAAGGCCCGTTTTTAGTTGTTTGTTGTTGGTTTCTCGGCACCGCCGATTTGGTAGTAATGGTTAGTTAGAACCTTATAGCAGCTTTCCCCACGTTGTCATTCTGGAAGAATCTTGTGGGCGAACTAAGAAAGCAATTATTCACGTCTAATCAACTTGTCGTTTCCGGCTTGTTTTTCAAAAAGTAGCCCAAAAACGGCGGCCAAAACTTAAACTTCTGCTTGTACTGCTCTCTGCTGATTTGGTTGCTGGTTATGGCGTTGTTGTTACCGCTTTTCTAGTTCGCCCACAAGATTCTTCCAAAATGACAACAGGGAGAAAGCATTAACGAAAAGCAATGAGCAATAAATTAACAATCAGCCATTCACTAAACCTTTCTTTTCAGCTCAAAATGCTTGCCCAGGTACACGCGGCGCACCTGCTCATCGGCGGCGAGCTCTTCGGCAGAGCCGGCTTTCAGGATTTTCCCTTCAAAAAGCAGGTAGGCGCGGTCTACAATGGAGAGCGTCTCGTTCACGTTGTGGTCAGTGATGAGAATGCCAATGTTCTTGGTTTTGAGCTTGGCCACAATGGTCTGGATCTCTTCTACCGCAATGGGGTCTACCCCGGCAAAGGGTTCATCCAGGAGCACAAAGCTGGGGTCAACGGCCAGGGCGCGGGCAATCTCTGTACGGCGGCGCTCACCCCCTGAGAGCACCACGCCTTTGTTTTTGCGCACGTGGGTGAGGGAGAACTCCTCCAGCAGCTCCTCTACCTTCTCTTGCCGCTGCTGTTTGTTCTTATCTGTCATTTCCAGCACAGACATGATGTTCTCCTCAACGGTAAGGTCTCTGAACACAGAGGCCTCCTGCGCCAGATAGCCCACGCCTTTCTTGGCACGGCGGTACATGGGCAGCTGGGTGATGTCTTCCTGATCCAGAAAAATATGCCCCGCGTTGGGTTTCACCAGCCCCACAATCATGTAGAACGAGGTGGTTTTACCGGCCCCATTGGGCCCCAGCAGCCCCACAATCTCTCCCTGGTTCACTTCCACGCTCACGTTGTTCACAACGGTACGGGTCTTATATTTCTTGAATAGATTTTCTGCGCGTAAGATCATTAGGGTAAAATTAGGCAATAAACCGCAATTGTTATACTGTAACGAAAAGAGCCGCCTGCTACGCATAGCAAACGCAGAAGGTTACCTGCTGCTTGGTATTTTTTAAACAACTTGATATAAATTTTTGATCATTTCTTGCATCAGAGCTTTAATCACCCTAACTTTTAATTCCCTTTAGTACAAATACTTATCTGTCATGCATGCATTAGTTGGTGCAGCCAGCCGTAGGGTAGCGGTGGCCGTAACTTTTTTAGTAATTTGTTTGGCGCTGCAAGGAGCGAAAACAGACAACCTTTCCTTTTTGCATGGAATTGATGTGTCTCGTTACCAGGCAGAGGTGAACTGGGCGCACGTGAAGGAGTCTAACATTGCCTTCGCCTTTATCAAAGCCACAGAGGGCAACTTTTTGAAAGACCGCTACTTTGACCGCAACTGGGAGTACAGCCGCCAGCATGGCATCAAGCGCGGTGCCTACCATTTCTTTTTACCCTGGGTACCCGCTGAAAACCAGTTGGAGCATTTCAAACGCACCGTGAAACTGGAACCCGGCGACCTGGCCCCGGTGCTGGACGTGGAGACCATTGCCAAAGACATTACAGACGCTGACCTGCGCAGCAACATACGCGCCTGGCTGGAAGGTGCCGAAAAGCATTACGGCGTAAAGCCCATCATCTACACGTACCAGGCATTCTATGACCGCAAGCTCAAAGGGTATTTCCCGGAGTACCACTTCTGGATTGCCCGCTACAAAGACATGGAGCCCAACGTTCACCCTGGTGACAAGATGGCGTTCTGGCAGTATTCTGAAAAGGGCCTGGTAAAAGGCGTTTCCTCACCCGTTGATGTGAACTGGTTTTACGGTGACCATGCGGCCCTGAGCAAGTATTGCGTTCCCGCCCCCGCGCCAGCAGCCCCCCAGCCAGAAGAAGCCCTGGCGCAGGCTGAGGCGTTTTAGGCCTGTTTTCAGAAAAACAGCCCCAAAACAGCCTGCATGTTTTAACAAAAAATTGAGGGCGCCCCTCTGCCTCCTATCAGGCAGAGGGGCGCTTTTTCCTTTTGGCAAGCAGCCAACCCACCACCAGGCCAACGGCTGCGCCCAGGTAGTACGGCCGTGCCGAAGAGACGGGAATGAATCTGGTCTTTTTGGCGGTGATGACAAAAACACCTTTCGGGATGGTGAGCAAACCGGCTCCGGCACCAGCGCCTTCCCCTTCTTCATCATTGGCACCGCCTACTTCTTTTCGGCCTAGCCCGTAACCGCCACCCAGCCCCAGCGCCACCTGCGCCACGGGTATGATGGTTTTGCCCTGGGCTTCTATGGGTGCCCCGAAAATATTTTGGATAGAGGCATTCTGGTTGAGGCTAGCCGCAACGGTACCGGTTGTATTTCTTTGTTCCGGTGAGGGGAGCGTTGGTTCCATATTGACTTCAGTTGGTTGTTCCTGCTTCTGTACCGGGTTTTTTATCTGAAAGTTGCTGTTGAGGTGGGGTTGGCGGGAAACAGAAACGCCCGGCCGCTTTTACGGCGGCCGGGCGTTTTGGACCTGTTTTTCTAAAAATAGGCCAGAAACAGGTTACTTCTCTGTAGTGGGCTGAGTCACGGTGGTGGTAGCCGGTTGCTGCCCGGGGGCAGGTGTGGCCGTGGCGGGTTCCTCAATCAGCTCCAGGCCGTATTCTTTGCCTTTGACTAGGGTAGGCACCCCTTTCTTCATCCAGGCGGGCTCTGGGGCACCTTTGAGGTAATGGTCAAAGAACTGCGACATGCGCACAGACAGGTCTTTGCGGCTTTTGCGCTGCATGAGGTTGTGGGCCTCGCCGTTGTAGACCAGCAGCCACACAGGCTTGCCCAGGCGTCTCAGCGCCATGAACATCTCAATGCCCTGGTACCACGGCACAGCGCCGTCATTGTCATTGGCCATCATCATGAGCGGCGTCTCTATCTTGGGCGCGTAGAACAGCGGCGAATTCTCAATGTACTGCATGGGCTTCTCCCATAGCGTACCGCCTATGCGGCTTTGGGTGCGCTCATACTGGAACTGGCGGCTCATGCCACTCTCCCACCGTATTCCGCCGTAGGCGCTGGTCATGTTGCTCACCGGTGCCCCGGCCATGGCGGCTTTGAACAGGTTAGTGCGGGTCACCAGGTACGCCACCTGGTAGCCGCCCCAGCTCTGCCCCTGTATGGCCATGTTCTTCTCGTCTACAAACCCTTTGGCGGCCAGCATCTGCACCCCCGGAATAATGCTGTGGTAGGCGCTTTCACCGGGGTAGCCGTCTTTGTACACAATGTCTGGCACAAACACCAGGTAGCCCTGGCTCACGAACAGCGGGATATTGATGGTAGACGCACTTGGGGCGGGTGAACGGTAGTTGTGCAGGGTCTCAGCGTTGCGCTCATAGAAATACACCAGCATGGGGTACTTCTTCTTCGGGTCAAAGTTCTCAGGCTTGAACAGCAGGCCGTCTAGCGGAATACCGTCATCTGAGCGCCAGTTCACCAGCTCTACGCTTCCCCAGAGGTATTCGCTCTGCTGCGGGTTGGCGTTGCTCACTTTCTCCGGATTGCTGAAACTGGTGTTGGTCACCCACACGTCTGGGTACTCCTGAAAGCTGCTCCTCCTGAAAATGAGGCGGTCACTGTCTTGGGCCTTGCGGATTCCTGTGTAACTGTACGGTTCCAGCAGGATTTTCTGCGGCGCCCCGGCCCTGGTCACATGGTCTGTGTAGAACCCAGAGCCCTTGGTTTTCAGGTCAAAGGTGCGCAGCAGGATTTTCTCATCTGCCGGTACGGTGCGTTGGGTTGGGTTCAGGCTCACGTACCGGAACTGCAGGTTGTTCTTTCGGCCAAAGCCATCTGTGATGTTCACAGCCGCCGCTTTCCCGGTGGGGTCCAGGCGCCAGATGTCATAGCGGTCGTTTACCAGCAGATGGGCGTCCTCTTTGGTCCAGCCGGTGAGGCCGTAATCATCTGGCAGCGCGGGAACGTCGTTCTGCTCGTCATAGAAGGCAACGTTCAGCTTATTGGTGAGGTTGACGGGTGTGCTGGCTTTCACGCCCATGGCCTTCCAGGAGCTGTCCTGGGGTTCATACCAGTACAGGTACTTCCCTTCAGGAGACAGTCTGGGGTTGCCGCGGGTGGCTTTCACCACCAGCTTGCGGCGGCCGTCTTTGAGGTCAATCAGCCATACATCTTGCTTAGAAGGGGTGTCATAGCCCACACTCAGGAGGTAATTCACGTTGCTGGTGCCCAGGGCCACATCTGCGCTACGGGTAGGGTTGAGTGACACGTCTGGGATTTCAGGCGTAGCCAGTTGCACCATTTTGTTTTTCTTGAGGTCATACACCGCCAGGAAAGAGCGTTTCTGCTCACGCTCCAGCTGCTTGAGCTGCATGGGCTGGATCAATGGGTCGCGGTAGGTCCAGATGTCCAGGCTTACTTTGTCTTCGTCCAGTTTGGTGGTGTCTTTCTCGTACTGCGTAGGGCGCGGGAACGTGCCAAAGAAAAGGCGGTCGCCTTTCTCGCTGAAGCCTAGCTGGGCGTGCTCACTCACCATGTACTTGGCGGGCATGCCTTTGGCGGCGGTGTCGGCCAGGGTTTTGGCGCGGCTGTCTTTGGCGGTCCAGTGCAGCAGCTGGAAGTAGCGCAGGTCTTTGCCCGTGCTGTCTTTGCTGGCCACAAAAGCCAGCTGCTCCCCCGCTTTGTCGGCCACCAGGTTCTTATACGTGACGCGGCCGCTGTCAACGGCCATAGATTTACGGGTGGCGGTGTTGAAGGCAAAGACGCCCGCCTTGTGCAGCGAGTCTTTCTCTGACTTCACCAGGAACAGGCGGTTGCCCTTTTCTGAGAACAGGTAGTCAGTGACCCGGTCAAAGCGGTATTCCTGGCCCGTAGGCAGGTGGCGGAGCACCAGCTCAGTGCCTTCGTCTTTTTTGGCGGTGGCGCCCCTGGCACCGCCTTTTGCGGCAGCCGCAGGAGCCGCGGCCGGTGCTTTGGCCTTAGTCGTGTCTTTGGCGGGTTTGGCCGGAAGCGGCGCCTCCAGATGATACGCCAGCCACTCCCCGTTTCTGCTGGGCAGTTTGTAGGATTTGACCCGCGCCACGTACTGCGTCTTGCCGCCTTCCAGCTGGTAAATGGCCAAAGAGTCTTTGGGCATCTCTTCTGGCTTCTTCTTTTTCAGCTTGGCCTGGCGCGTGGCCGCGTACTGGGGCTTGATCTGAAATATAGCAAAGCGGCTATCTTCTGTAAAAGCCTGTTTGTAGCCCCGGCTGAACTGTTTAGAGGTTTTGTTGGCCAGGTTTTGCAGGTGCAGCACGCCGTCTCCCTCCTGCGGGTTCACTGCGTACAGCAGGTATTTTCCGTCTTGGGAGAGGGAGTCGCCGTCAACGCTTTTCCAGCTGTCATAGACATCATGGGTCAGCGGCTTTTTGGCGGTGGTTTGCTGCGCCTGCACGGTCAAGGTGCCCACGCCCAGCAGGAGCCCGGCCAATAGGAGCTTTGTGTTCATCTGTAGTTGGGTTGTTTGTAGAGAGGCTGAAAATACACTTTTTTAATCAGGAGATACGAACGCATAGCCGGGTAAATCCTGTTTTGAGGCTGATTTCAGAAATACAGGCCAAAAACAGACGCCAGAGGGCAGCTCCCAGACGCCCCCCCGCCGGGAAGTGAATAAAAAAACTGCCAGAAGCCAGAAGAAACCTTCCGTTCCTGCTTACCCAGACCTGCTTCCACTGGTTTTTCTGCGGCAATGGAACAGCGGGTCAAACCCTGCCTGCAGGGTGCTGCCCGGTAAGCCAAAACTGCTTTGCCAGCCCCCGCTCTGCCCCTTCTGGGTACTGACCTATTTTCCTATATGTTCCAGGGGAATGGCGTATACGCCCTTACCAGGCCCCCAGCAAGAAGCGTGAGCAGGAAAAGATGCAAAAGGAGTTGCCGCCGTTTGCCAAACGGGACGTTCAGGATGAAGGGAAAACCTTATAGAACTTCAGAAAAGAACTCTGGCACAGACTTGCCCGGCCGCCAAATGCGTTTTGGGCCTGTTTTCTGAAAAACAGGCCCAAAACAGGCCTCAGAAAGTAATGCTTATTCCGCGAAGCGGATGTCTTTGATACGCAGCTGCAGGGTCACATTGCCCCTGAACACGTTCTCCTCAATGCAGTAGCACACGTCAAACGGGATACCTTTCTGGATGCGCGGGTAAAATTCGGCCATGCCGAACGCAATGGCGTCAAAGAACACGTCACCGTCTTGGGTGAGGCGCAGCTTGAGGTGGGCGTCACCCACCACTCTTGCTGAACCAGACTCATACACGCAGGTGCTCAGGAACACGGGGGCCATGTTGCCGGGGCCAAACGGCTCCATCTGTTTGAGAATCTTGAAGAATTTGGGCGTGATCTGCCTGAACTGCAGCGGCATGTCTATCTCTACCATGGGCACCAGCTGCTCCTCTTGAATGGTGCTGGCCACAATCTGCTCAAACTTCTCCCGGAACGCCGGCACATTCTCTACGGGCAGGGTGAGGCCCGCCGCGTACATGTGCCCGCCAAACTGCTCCAGCAGGTCTGAACACGCCAGAATAGCCTGGTGTACATCAAAGCCGTGCACAGAGCGGGCACTGCCGGTGGCTTTGCCGTTAGACTCAGTGAGAATGATGGTGGGGCGGTAGTATTTCTCTATGCAGCGTGAGGCCACAATACCCACCACGCCTTTGTGCCAGCTGTCTTTGAACAATACGGTGGAGCGGGCGCTGCGCAGAAAATCATCTTCCTCTATCATTTGCAGCGCCTCTTTGGTGATGCTCATATCATGCCCGCGCCGCTCTGAGTTGGAGATGTTGATGTTCTGGGCCATGGCGTGGGCTTCGTCTTTGGTTTGGGCCAGCAGCATGGCCACTGAGCGCTTGGCATCCCCCATGCGGCCGGCCGCATTGATTCTGGGCGCAAACCCGAAGACGATCTGCGTAATATCCAGCTCTTGGCGCAGCCCTGCCAGTTCACGCAGCGCCTCCAGCCCCGGCCGCAGCTGCCGGCTGCTGTTCATGCGCTGCAGGCCGTGGTAGGCCAAAATGCGGTTCTCGCCGGTGATGGGTACTATGTCTGCGGCAATGCTCACCACCACCAGATCCAGCAGCTGAAACAACGGCTCCTGGTCAAACCCCTGCTGCTGGCAGAACGCCTGCATGAACTTGAAACCCACACCGCAGCCCGCCAGCTCTTTGTACGGGTACGGGCAGTCAGCCCGTTTGGCGTCCAGCACGGCTACGGCCTCTGGCAATTCATCATCTGGCAAGTGGTGGTCACAGATGATGAAGTCAATGCCTTTCTGGTTGGCGTACGCTATTTTGTCAATAGATTTAACGCCGCAGTCCAGGGAGATGATGAGGGTGAAGTTGTGCTCCAGGGCGTAGTCAATGCCGGTAAAGGAGATGCCGTAGCCCTCTGCGTAGCGGTCTGGGATATAGTACTCAATGTTGTCCCTGAAAAAGGGCTGCAGAAAGCTGAAGACCAGCGCCACTGAGGTGGTGCCGTCTACGTCATAGTCGCCGTAAATGAGCACCCGCTCCTGCCGGTGCAGGGCGTCTACCAGCCGGTCAACCGCCTTGTCCATGTCTTTGAGCAGGAACGGGTTGTGCAGGTCATCTAACGAGGGCCGGAAAAAGGCTTTGGCTTCTTCAAAGGTACAGATGTTGCGCTGGCAGAGAATGCTGGCCAACGCAGAGCCAATGTTCAGGCTGTCAACAATATTCTGTACTTTTACGGCGTCCGGCGCTTCCTTAACAACCCATCGTTTCTGCATCTGCTGTCTGCGGCTTAATCTGTGGTAAGAGGCACAAAAATACGAATTCTGTGATAGAACCGGGCACTCCCTTTGCTACCTAAGTGTTGCAGCAGGGTAAATGATTCCATTTTAGCCTTACTTCGCGTGAAAAAACTGAAAGAGATTTACCACAAGTACAAAGACTACGGTTTGGTAGACGGCCTTATGTACCTGTCTTTCTTCCTGTTCCTGGCCCTTCTGTTCCTGTTTTTCAGGGACTAGCGTTTTGGGGCTGTTTTCTGAAAAACAGCCCCAAAACGCAATTTGCCCCTCTTCCCCGGTTTTATCTTTTTAATTCCCGCTCTCATGCCCTCACCTGTTTTCCCATCTGCCAAAAGTAAAATCATCAGTCTTGTGCTATGGGGGCCATGCTACTGCTGGTGGTGACCGTGGGGCAGGTGCTACTCACGCGGGAGTTCACAATAGGCTCCGTGGCCATGGCCGGGTTCCTGCTGCTGGTGCTGGCACTGCTCCTCTGGATCTGGTTTGGCACCTATTATATGATTGACGGCACTATGCTTGTCTATGCCTCAGGCCCTATCAAAGGGAAGATTGACATTCACACCATTACCCACATCAAGCCCAGGGAAAAACTTTGGTCTGGCCTGAAACCGTCTCTGGGCTTAGACGGTCTGGTGATTTATTACAACAAGTGGGACGAGATCTATCTGTCTCCTAAAGAGAAGGAGCAGTTTATACAGCAGTTGCGGCAGGTGAAGGAGGAGATTGTGGTGGAGGGGTAGTGCTCCCTCTGAAGGCTAGCCCTTTTTACGCTTAAAGCTGCAGCCTTACTTTTTAAACGAGACATAGTGCCCTGGCTCTTTGCCCTCCAGACTCTCAATGTGCAGCTCTGAGACCCCGTCAAACCTTGTTTTCGCCTCTTTTACCACGGCTTTTCTTTTTCCTGCAAAGATCAGAGTGTCATGCTGGAGTTTGAGGTTGTCTGAATGCAGGATATCCCCTAGCCGGTACCCGTGACTGTACTTCCAGGTTATGGAAGTTATTTCCTCCTTCTCCAGCTGGCAGGAAGCCAGTAAGAAGACCAGTATCCCGTAAATGTACCTCTTCATATCTTGCAGGTTTGTTTAGAAGCTTCTGTAAAAGTGGTAGCCAGACTTGTTCCCAGTACTTCAACTATCCTTCTTTCCACATGTGGGGAAAACTGTTTTTGGCCTGTTTCTGGAAAAACAGCCCGAAAACAGCATGCCCCACTGCAACGCTAGCCGGCAACTGCCTACACCCGGTCTCCCCGCAGCTTTCTGAGGCGCTTTCTGGCCTCAGCCACAAACACGCTGCCGGGGTGCTTCACCAGCAGCTGGTTGTAGAGTTCCTGGGCTTTCTCAGGCTGTTTCAGGTTCTCTTCATTGAGCTGGGCCAGCAGGAACAGGGCGTCATCTGAGAGAATGTCATATTTAGGGTTCTCTATGATCTTCTGCAGGTTCTGGGCGGCTTCTTCAAACTTACCCGTCTGTTGCAGCAATTCCGCCTTGCGGAAATAAATCTCATCGGTGAGGCTGTGGCCGGGGTGCTTTACCAACAGGCTGTCTAAGGCGGTTAGGGCCTCTGGGAACTTGTGCTGGAACACCAGAAAGTCTATGGCGGCGTATTCTTTGAGGGCCACCGCCGAGGTGTCTAAACCGGTATTGTCAATGATGAGCAGGCTCAGGTCAAGGGCGTCATTGGCGATCTCGCGGCTGGTGGCCAGCTTGAGAATGTCCAGATGGCTCTGGGCCAGTTCAAAGTCGCCTTTGTAGTAGCTGAGGCGGGCGTTTCGCAACTTGGCCTCATGCCCCAGCGGCTGCTCTTTATGGGATTTCTCCACCTGGCTGTAGAGCAAGGTGCTTTCCCACGGCTCCCCGCGCAGCAGGTACACATCTGCCAGCGCCAGCTTGGCTTCTGCCACCACGTTGGGCTGGGCCCGGGGCATGGCAATGACTTCCTGCAGGTTCTGCACGGCCTGCGCCTGGTTGTCCAGGTAAAACGCCTGCAGCTCCCCCAGTTCTTTCAGCACTTCGGCGGTGCGTTCATGGCGCCCTAGTTCCTGCAGCAGCTTCTCATAGTCTTGCGCCAGCAGCTTGATTTTTTCATAGTTCAGGGGGAACGTGTTCTTCACCTGCTCTTCCCGGGCTTTGATCACCCGCTGCCGGGCCACCGGATAGAGGTCACCGTTGGGGTACTGCTGCTGCAGGTAGGTGTAGCCCTCAATAGCGGTTTCAAAGTCTTTGTTCCGGAGGCTGATGTCTGCCAGGGCAAGCACGCGCCCGCCGCCGCCCTGGGTGCGCCGGTCCAGTGCCCGGGCCTGCAGAAGGGCCGGCCCGAAGTCTTTGCGCTGCAGCAGGGTCCAGATGAGGAGTTCGGCTACATCGGTGTCGTCTGGGTTGGCTTGTACGGCATCCATCAGCTTCTGCTCCAGCAGCGTAAGGGAGGCGTCATCTCGCAGGGCGTTCTGCAGCATGTTCTGGGCAAAGTTGAGCGGCACGCCGTCATTCTTTATCTGCCGCAGCACCTCTTCTATCAGGGCCTCTGTTTTGCGCTGGTACGCATAGAGCTGCATGAGCTGCGGGGCGAAGGTTTTCTCGCTGCCGCTGATCTGCCTCGCCTTCAGGTACGCCTGCTCCACGTACTCCATCTGGTCTGCCTGCTGAAAGCCGACGGCAATGCCGTACACATTCTCTGGGGTGGTACTTTGCACTACTTGCGCCCACTTTTTCTCAGCGACCGCGCCATTGCCGGAGGCTTGCAGCACCTTGCCCTCATCAATGTCATACTGGGGCACTGACGGGAATTTCTTCTGCGCCCGCTTCACCAGTTTATCAGCTTCTTTGTAGTTGCGCAGCGCCAGAAGAGTTTTAAGATAGTCTGGGTACACCAGGCCAAATTGCACATCCTGCTCAACCAACTGGCGCAGCAACACCTCTGCCTTCTGGTACTCACTTTGGCGCAGGTACTCTTTGGCCAGGGCCATCTGCTCCGGTACGCTTTGCGCAACAGACGGCAGCGGGCTCAGGCCAAAGCACCAGAAACCGATGAGCAGCATCACTAGGAACCTTCTCTTCATGGTATACATCCCTTATCTTCTGTTCTTTAACGTAACGGGCGGCTATACAATATACTGTTTTTGGCCTGTTTTTCAGAAAACAGCAAAACGCAGGTAAAAAAGAAGAGCCGCGCTGGTGGCGCGGCTCTTACCCTATTTAAAAAAGTCTCTATTGCTTAGAAGAAGCGTACGCGGTTGTCTTCAACATTGGCATTTTTACGTACCGCCTCATACAGGGCGCCCTGCACTCTACCGGCGCGCAAGCCCACCAGCTGCTGCTTCACGTTGTTCAGGTCAGTGATGGGAGGGGCTGGGGCAAGGGCTGTTAACTCTACCACTACCACACCACCTTCCCCTTCAATAGGCTGGGTACGCTGGCCTGGCTTCAACCCGAAGGCGCGGCCAATGGCTACCGGCTCAAAGCCTAAGCCTGGCACGTTGGCCGTAGCCAGGGTAACATCAGTGGCTGGGCGAACAATGGCATCTGGGCCGTATTTGGCAGCCGCCTGGTCTAAAGAACCAGAGATGGTACCTAGTTTCTCTTTGATCTTCTGTGCTTTCAATTCATTTCTCACGGCCGCGGTCAGTTCATCCCGGACATCTTCTACCTTGGCAGTGCCTTTCTCCCGCTTGCCGGTTAAGACCGCCACCACAAACTGGTCATCAAGGGTGATCACAGGGGAAACATCTCCCACTTCCGTGTCTTCGCCGTACGCCCAGCGCACCAGTTCACGGGCATTTGCCAGGTTGTTGATGTTACGGTCAGCCGCGGCAATGTTTTTGGCTTCAGCTTTAGACAGGCCTTTCTCTTTGGCTACTTCCTGGTTAAAGTCTTCCAGGCTTGAGCTGGCAGAGGCAAGGGCGCTGGCTCTGCTGTACGCATACTCGCGGGAGTTGTCGCTTGGGGTTAAGGCGCGGGTCAGCTGGGCTACCTGGTAGGTCTTGGTAGTCTTAGGCTCAGTGATTTTAACAATATGGTACCCGTAATCAGTCTCTACCAGGTTAGGCAGAAGACCGGCACCGGTGGCACCAAACACGGCTTTCTCAAACGCAGGCACCATACGGCCTTCAGTGAACCAGCCTAAGTCACCTCCCATAGAGGCGGTTCCGTCTGTACCGTGCTGGGCAGCCAGCTGGGCAAAGTTGGCGCCCCCTTTAATCTGGTTCAGCAGGTCCTGGGCTTTGGCTTTGGCCGCGGCTTTGGCCTCTGGCGTGGTATTCTCTGGTTTGATCAGGATATGGCTGGCGCGGGCAGAGGCAGCACCACCGTTCTTAGTGCCAATAATTTTGTACAGGCTGAAGTTGCCGTTCTGCACAAAGGGGCCGTAGATCTTGCCCTGCTCCAGAGACTCTTTCTTCAGCTCCTCAGGCAGCTCGTGCGCCGGAACAAACGCCCCGTTGAAAGGGGTGTCAGACTCAGCCTTCACAAACAGGGAGTCATTCTCAGTGGTGGCAAAACGGGAGGCCAGTTCTGCGGTCTCGGTTTGGTAAGCAGTGCTGTCTTCTTTAGAAGGTGCCACCGGTACGGTCACGTACGCAATAGAACGGCCTGCCTCTACTTCAAATTTCTTCTTGTTCTTGTTCAGGTACTCGCTCAGCTGATCATCTGTGACCTTGATGGTAGAATCAGCAATGCTGAAGTAAGGCACAAACAGATACGTAAGGCTGGCCTTCTCATTCTGCTCCTGGTTGT
Source organism: Rufibacter ruber (assembly GCF_001647275.1). Classification (GTDB taxonomy): domain Bacteria; phylum Bacteroidota; class Bacteroidia; order Cytophagales; family Hymenobacteraceae; genus Nibribacter; species Nibribacter ruber_C. The sequence continues at coordinate 65,399 of NZ_LRMM01000012.1, forward strand.
AACGCTTGGCTTCTGCCGTGGTCACGTAGTTAGAGAGGGTGAACAGGTTGTAGTATTTGTTGCGCAGGCGGTCTGTAGCCAGATCCTGCTCATATTTGTACCAGGCTGCCTGCTGCTCTGGGGGCAGGTTCTTCAGGTTGCGCAGGGTTTGCTTCACCTGCTCTACGTTGAATTGGCCGGTTTGCGGGTCAGTGAACATCTGCTTCAGGGCAGGGTGCACGTTCTTACCCTGTACCATGTCTACCAACTCCTCATCAGAGACGCCAATCCCCAGGCTCTTGAACTCATCTTCAAAGGCATACTTGAACACCAGTTGGTTCCAGGTCTGCTCACGCAGCGAAGCCATCTCGGCCTCACTTGGCTGGCGGCCGTACTGGTTTGCATAATTGTTTCTGGTCTCCTCAAACAAGGCTTCGAATTCCTGCACTGACACCTCATGCCCTGCAATCTCTCCTACTGTCATGTTGTTTCCGAACAATCTGGAATTTGGCCCCAGCAAATCTCCCAACACAATGAAAATGAGCAAGCCAATGGCAATCGCGCCAATGGCGAAGCCAGACTTCTCCCGAATCTTGTTAATTAATGCCATGTAATTAGTGAACGAAATTTATGCGTTATGCAAAATAATCTGAATAAGTGGTAAAATCAAAATATAAGTATCTAAAGAGCAGCTTATTCTTCTGCCGGTGACTGGCGTACTGACAAATGCACGGTGTTAATGCGGTGTTCATCCATTGATAAGATGCGGATCTCAAAGGGCGGCATCACCACCACGTCTCCCGTAGCGGGTATTTCCTCCAGTACAGACAAGATAAAACCACCCAAAGTTTCATAGTCGCCCTCTGGCAGATTAAGGCTATATTTTTCATTGAGGTAGTCTATTTCCTGGCGGGCACTGAAGAGGTAGCTGCCCGGCTCTGGCAGGGGCTGCTCCAGCAGGTCTTCCTCATCATATTCGTCATTGATATCGCCAATGATCTCCTCCATCACGTCTTCCAGGGTCACAATGCCGGAGGTGCCGCCAAACTCATCCAGCACCAGCGCAATGCTGCGGTGCTCAGTGATGAACATCACAAACAGCTCCCGCGCCAGCATTGCCTCGGGCACCGCTTCCATGGGCGTCAGGATCTCTTCAATGGTCTTTGGCTGGTTGAACAGGCTGAACTGGTGGCAGTACCCCAGAATATGGTCCAGCGACTCCTGGTAGATCAGGATCTTGGAATGGCCGGTTTCAATAAAGGCTTCGCGCAGTACTTCTATGCCTTCCTCCAGTTCAATGGCGTCAATCTCTGTGCGGGGCACCATGCACTCGCGCACCTTCACATTTTTGAATTCCAGGGCGTTGTGAAAGATCTTGCTGTCTACCTCATGGGCGGTAATCATGGCCAAGGTGGCCTCCTCTGCTGTCTGCAGCCTTACAGCAAAAGGTTGCAGGGTGATAGCATTTGCGTAGTTGTCAATTCTGTTTTCGGCCTCTTTTTCTGAAAACAGGCCAAAAACAGCCTGGAACAAGAGCGTGATGGGCGAAAACAGAATCAGGAGAAAGGCCAGCGGCGCGGCGCTCCACCGCAATAAGGCAGAAGGTGTGAGCAGGGCCACCCCTAGCCCCACCAGGGAGAGTAGCGCCCAAATAAGCAGAAAGGTACTTAAAGCGGCCAGCACCGCAGACACCACCGCCGGGAGCAACAGCTGCAGCACCGGGTACAGCAGCCCGTACAAGCCAAGGCTCAGAAGCAATACGCCAACGGTGTTTCCCAACTGTACCGTAAGCAGCGTCTGCCGCTCCCGTCTCAGCAGAAAGCCGGTCAGACTGGTGGCGCCTTCCTGGGTTTCCAGCTGAAGCAGCACCCTTTCAGCGTGCCGCAGGGCCACCTCTGCCATCTGGCAAAGCACCAGCAGCGGGGCGCCCACCGCAACCGCTATGTATAGTGAGAATTGCTCCATGGCCAAACAGACGCAGGGTTAGGTGTCTCTCCGCTCCAGGCGGAAAAGCATGACGAAAATGACAGACAGCATCAGGATCCAGTAGCTGTGCAAGATGCCGTTCACCATAGACTGGTGAATGCCTATCACCAACGTCACTACGGCCAGGGCTATGTAGATGGTTTGCTTCAGGTTCATTCGTTTAAGGTAAAGGACCCGGAGAATTTGTCCAGTTTGTAGTTAGAGAAGTCTTCATTGGCGGTGAGCCCCACCCCGGTTACCACTTCCTCGGCACTGGTGATGCGCACAAATTTGTCAGTAAAAATATTGCGCTTCTGGCGGTTCCAGTACAGTTCTTCTGTGTTCAACTGCTCGTTCTTCACTATGTTCTTCACCACCACGTCATTCCGGACAAAGTACTGGTCTTTGAGTTTGTCATACTTGCCGTACTTAGACGTCACCATGCTGGTAGGCACGCCGTTTTCATAGAATGTGATGTACAGGCCCTTGGGGTACAGAATATCACCGTTCTCCAGATCCTGCTGCAGGGGGGCGGTCATTTTAAGTTTAATCTGGGCGGAGTCTGAGTAGATGGTTACCTGGTTGTAGGTCTCAGAAACAGGGCCTTTGTAATTCACCGGCTTTACGTTGTCATCTGCGTTCTTACAGCCCACGCCCAGCGCGCCCACCAGCAAAAGCATACAAAAAGAAAGCTGAATCTTCATGGGTCTTTACTACAGAGCCTTTCTTATTACCTATAAATGCGTCAGATACCAAAACAACAGATGCGGGACCTATTGCGCTGGTATCTGACCGTTTGTTGAGTTATGTAATATACGCGTTCTTAGTCAAAGCGGCGTTTAATAAACCACTGGTTGCTGAACGAGATACCCAGAGATACTTTAAAGTATTCTTCTTTGATCCCGGTGCCTTTCACTTCCTGCATGCCAATGGCAAAACCGGTGTTGAGCAGCGCCTGGGTATAATCTGGCGGCCTTACCCCTCTACCCATGGGTATGGAGAAACCCCATGTCAGCCCCACGTCGCTTAGGTCCTGACCACCGCCGTCTGTCATGATCTCAGCAGATCTGTAGTAACCGCCAACGCGGTAGGTAACACGCTTGAAGAAGGAGCTCATAGAACCGGCGTCTGGGGTGATCTCGCCCCCTACGCCAATCTTGAAGCCATCGCCCAGTTCGGCCCGGCCGGCTCCTTTGTCTTGGCTGAAGCCTCTAAAGTCAGAGCCTTTGGTATACGTAAAGTCAGAGGTGGCTACCCAGTTCTTGTTGTTGTCCAGGGAGAAGCCCAGCTGCATCATCTGCGGAAGGGAGGTGTGCCCTTCTGTACTGTCTGTCACTACTCTGCCTATTACGGTCTCATCTAGCAGACGGCTCTCCAAGGCAACCTCACGGTCTGCGCCCAAAGTAGCCTGGGCGGCGTACTTCGCCCCCACCCCCAACACCAGTTTGGGTGACAGCTGCTTCAGGTAATGCGCCCCGCCGCTCAGCATCACCCCGGTGTATTTGGTACTGGTATGCACCACTGCTTTTCTGGGTATGTTCACACTGTCTGCCTTGTCTACCACCGTGGTAGCGGCTTCACGGTCAATAGTCCCAAACAGATAAGACCCGGCCAGACCCAGGGTCAGGCCCTTGCCAATTCTTACCCCGTTAGAGAAGTGCACCTCATTGATACCGCCAGACCCTCTGTACTCATTGTAGGCAGACACGTCTGGCTCCCCGTCATTGATAAGGTCTGGGGCGCCGGGAACGGGTTGTCTTACAAAGGTGTAGTAGTTGACACGGCTGTAGGGTTTCAGCCCCAGGGAGGCGGTCCAGCGGTTAGAGACCGGAATGGCCAGTGACAGCGAGTTGAAGTTTGCCTCCCCGTCTACCTGGGTGTTCTCCCCGTCAGACAGCCTTTTCAGGTCAGAAGAAACAGACACGTCAAAAATTACCCTTCTGTTATAATACAACAGGGCAGGGTTCTGATCATTGATAAGCCCATAGCTTGGGGAGGCAACTCCTACCTGCCCCATGCCCTGGCTCCGTACGTTGCCGGTGCCATGCAGTATGTCGCCCACCCCAAAACGTGAGTAGGGTGAGTTTGAAATTTGTTGCGCCTGTACCTGAGACCCCGCCACCAGGCAGGAAAACAAAAACAGCGCTCTGAAAGGCTTATACATTATACTCAAGAATACGGTTTAACCCGATCAAAACCAGTTCGGGAATAACAAAGATGCGTGCTTTTACTGTACTTTCAAAAAACGGGGCGTCACCGCCACAGAGAATGACCGTCAAGGGTTTGTACTGACTATCATAATACTGAATCATGGCCTCGGCTTCTGCCAGTACTCCGTAAAGGATTCCCCCTCTAATGGCTTCTTCTGTGGTTTTGCCCGGCCTGGGCGGCAGCTCATGCCCTTCCAGCAGCGGCAGCTTACCGGTAAATGCATGCACCGCCTGGTACCGCAGGCCAATACCCGGTGAAATGCTTCCGCCTTGATAGGTGCCATTTGCCTCCAGCAGGTCATAGGTGATGCAGGTGCCTGCGTCAATGACCAGGCAATGCCTGTCTTTGAACAGTACCTGCGCCCCAACCGCGGCAGCCAACCGGTCCACTCCCAGCGTGTGGGGCGTGCCGTAGTTGTTGTTCAGCGGCAGGGGAAGCTGGTTGCTCATCACCAGGGTCTCCCCCGCTACCGGCAGGTACTTGCCCAGTTCTACCGGCTCACTGCTCACAGAAGACGTAATGGCATGTTGCACAGAGACACCCGCCAGTTCTTGGGCCAAGGCCGGAAAACTGGCACAGGCAACCTGCCGCACCAAATGCCCGTCTTCAAAAAGACCGGCCTTGATGCGCGTGTTGCCCCGGTCAATTACCAGATTCAGCATTCTTTGAACGACAGATTACATAAAGTATTTCAGGCGCACCACTTCTTTTTCTGACAAGAAGCGCCAGTTGCCCCTTGGCAGGTCTTTTTTGGTCAGGCTGGCGTATTGCACGCGGTCCAGCGTAACCACGTCATAGCCCAGGCTTTCAAAGATGCGGCGCACAATGCGGTTGCGGCCAATATGAATCTCAATGCCCAGGAACTTGTTGCTTTCCCCCAGCAAGGCAATGTCATCTACAATGGCTTTGCCGTCTTCCAGCTCCAGGCCTTCCTGAATCTGAGCCAAATGATCTTTGGTGATTGGCTTGTCTAGCTCTACCTGGTAAATTTTAGACACCTTGTTAGAGGGGTGGGTCAGTTTCTGCGCCAGCTCACCGTCATTGGTGAACAGCAGCAGACCTGTGGTATTCCTGTCAAGCCGGCCCACCGGGAACAGACGCTCTTTAGAGGCGTTTTTCACCAGGTCCATCACAGTTTTGCGGCCTTCAGGGTCTTCTGTGGTGGTGATGAAATCTTTGGGTTTGTTCAGGAGCACATAAACTGTTTTTTCGCGGTTCAGCACTTTACGGCCATACTGCACAGTGTCTGACGGGGCCACTTTGTACCCCATCTCCGTCACCACCTGCCCGTTTACCTTGATTTCACCGGCGGCAATCAGCTCATCCGCTTCGCGGCGCGAGCAGATACCGGCGTTGGCAATGTACCGGTTGAGGCGCAAGTCTTCATTCCCGTAGTTCTCATCCCGCTTTTTACGGCGCTCCTCATAGCGTTTCAGGTTGTAGAAAGGGGCCTCCTGAACTTCTTCATCAGAACGGCCGAAGCGGTTCTCCCGGTTGCCTCTGCCTTCTCGCTCTGGGCGGTCTGTACGGCTGTTGCCGCGGTCAAACTTGCCATCGCGCTTCTGGAAAGAGGGGCGGTCATCACGGCCGCGGCTCTCCCGTGCCGGGCGGTCAAAGCTGCGGCTGTCACCGTCTCTGCGCGCGGGGCGTTCAACGTTGTTTTCGGCCTGTTTTCCAGAAAACGGGTCATTTTCACGGCGGGTGTCTGGGCGTCTGTCATCAGAACGCTGAAAACCCCGGTCCTCCCGGCGGCCGCCTTCGCGGTTAAACGGCCGGTTTTCCCGGTCGCCGCCTCTTTCTCTGCGGTCATCGCCGCCGCGGGCAAAACCGCCGCGCTCCGGACGGTCGCCAGAGAAGCCTTCTCTTTTGAAGCCACCTTCCCGGCGCTCGCCCCGTTCCTCTCTTCCACCGCCAAAAGATGGGCGGTCATTGTCACGGCGCTCACCGCCCCGGTTGAAACCACGCTCCTCGCGGTTCCCGAAAGAGCGGCGCTCGCCTCTCTCCCCGTTGCGGGCAGCGGCGTCTCTGCCGCTTTCCCAGTTGTCTTGGTTCATGCCGCGGCCACGTCCTTCTGACCGGTTAGAACCACCCTCTCTGGCGGGTCTGCGGTCATCTGGGCGGCGGTTATCGCCACCGCGCGGGCGGAAGTCTGAAGACCGGTCATTGTTGCCTCTGTCTGGTCTCTCAAAGCCGCGGGCCGGACGGAAATCACCGCCTCTGCGGTCGTTCTCCCTTCTGGGTGCGCGCTCCCTGTTCTCGCGGTTGGTGTTTACATCACCGTCACGGTCATCACGGCGCGGCCTTTCAGCACGCTCGCGGTCACCGTACGGTTTTCTATCATTTGAATCTGAGTTTCTGTCCCGGTTGCCAAAGCCTGCTTCGCGGTTGCGCCTTCTGGGCGGTCAAAGCGGGTGCCTCTGCCAAATACTTTTTTGCCCTGCTCCCATGAATTGCCACGGGGGCGGTTGTTGCCGTTTTGCGGCGTGTCTTCGTTTCTAGCCATGATGGTTGAGTTGCAGTATCGCTACTGTATAAAAGATGTGTGTAAATACTTATTGCGCGGCGCTTCGCCGATGGTGTTCTCTTCTGGTGCCAGATCCCGCAGCTGCGGAAGGTCTCTGAGGTGGTTAATGCCAAAGTACTCCATGAACTTCTGGCTGGTGCCAAACAGCACCGGGCGGCCAATGGTGTTGGCTTTCCCCTTGATTTCCAGCAGGCCTTTCTCCAGTAGGCGCTGAATGGCATAATCACAGCTCACGCCTCTGATCTGCTCTACCTGAGAACGGGTAATGGGTTGTTTGTAGGCAATGATGGCCAGGGTCTCCAAAGCAGACGCTGACAGCTTCTTCTTGGATTTGTGCTTGAGTAAAATGCTCACCGAGTCCTGGTAAGCCGGCTTGGTCAGAAATTGGTACCCGCCCCCAATCGCGTAGACCTGAAACGCGAACGCGTCAGTAGAGAATTGAGCATTTAACTGCTCAATTCCCTCTAACACATCACTCACGCTCACCTCCAGCACCAGGGCTTCAGAAAGGCATTTCTGCAGTTCTTCAATAGACACCGGCGAGGTGGCGCAAAAAATCAGGGCCTGAAGATGGTTCAGTAACAGGTTCAAGGTACGTGGTTCTTTAAGTTTAGCAGACCCGCAGGTTAGTCGTTGCGCATCATTTTGGCCTCAATAGTGTGCTGCGTGTGCGGCACCGCCTTCAGGCGCTCCTTCGGGATCAGTCTGCCCGTCTTGATGCACACGCCGTAGCTGCCGTTCTTGATCCGGATGAGGGCGTTCTCCAGCTGCTGGATAAACTTGAGCTGGCGGGAGGCCAGCTGGTTCAGGCTTTCCTTTTCAGCGGTGTCTGCGCCATCTTCCAAAACTTTGGCCGTAGAAGCGGTATTATCTGTACCGGCATCATTGCGGCGGCTCAAGGTTTCTTTGATGAAAGCTACCTCCTTGCGGGCATTCTGTAACTTCTCAAGGATTATTTCCTGAAATTCGTTCAACTCCTCTTGGGAATACCGTAGTTTTTCTTCGCTCATGGCTTTACTGTTGATAACGGTGGTTCTGTTGTTTGTTAGTATAGTTTGCTTATGTGTTCCTGGCAACTGCAGCACTTGTCTGTTACAGCTCAACCGCCTTTCCGGTTGCACTTCCCCCCGTTCTTTCCTTTTTTCAAAGGCATGTTTAGGGAAATTTTGCGCAAAAATACAGTTTTTATTTCGTAAAACTATGCAGAGACTCAAAATGATAGCAGTATTTTACTATTCTTTTGACCTTCTCCTTTTCTGGCTTCTTCTTTCTTGCCCGCCCGGCCTTTTTCACCTTCTTTGGCATCATTTCTGAAACAGGGCACCTACACCTTGTATGATGTATATGAAAAAGCTTCTCTCCCTTCTGTTTCTGGCTCTGTTGAGCGGCTATTCTTCAACAGCGCAAACCGTTACGTTGAAAGCCAATATTCTCAGCCCTGTTGTGAGCACCGGCTCCTTCTTTGGCGAGTACGCGTTCTCTCCCAACCTGAGCGCCCAGCTGGGCTTTTTCTCCACAGGTATCAAAGTGAAAGACACCCGGTTTGACGGGTTCGGCATCACCCCTGAGGTCCGGTACTTCTTTTCCGGCCACGCCCCCACCGGCTTTTACGGAGCCGGCTACCTCCGTTTTCAGGATTTTGACCTAACCCGCGAAGACACCCAGGCCCACGGCACCCTCACCTCTTTTGGCGGCGGCGCGCTGCTGGGCTTCCAGTTCAAATTTGCGCAGTTTCTGGTGGCAGACGTCTTTTTGGGCCCCGGCTTCAATGCCGCCTCTGTGAAAGGCGGCGGGGGCGAAGACAACTTCAACCTGGGCACTTTTGGCGGGTTCAGCCCCCGGGGCGGGATAACAGTGGGGATCGCCTTCTAAAGCCGCCCTTTCGGCGGTGCCGAAATCAGTATTCTGTTTTGGAGCTACTTTCTGGAAAACAGACCAAAAACAGAAAATTGAACGTTTTCAGTTTCGCAGGCTTAAAGACCGCAAATACTAAAGACCAGGGAAATAGAAATCATAAGACAGGTTGCTGGCAGGCGGGTTTAAGAAGTAGGGCGTGTTGACATTTAGATCTCACAAGGTATTTTGAGTGAGTTATAGACTTGCTCAAGGTCTTTGAGAAGAGCAACACCTGCCTACCTATTACTCAAAGTAAGGTAGAGCAGGCTAAAAGCGCCTTCCATTTGCCAGTCAAGCGTACTTGTCAACACGCCCTAAAACACCTCTGCAACGGAAGAAGAAGTACAAAGGTAAGCTTTGCCTGAAACCCGTATGACAAGTTACAGAAAAGTTCTTCTGTTCTATTGGGCATTTCTGTTTTCAGGCTGTTTTGGCCAAAACAGCCCGAAAACAGAAAACAACTTTCTCTACCAGATCCATTGTGGGCAGATGATCTTCCTCTTGTTGTTTACCTTAAAGCCAATTAATATCTCATGAGAGCCGGCACTGGCTTCATTTAGTTCAGAGGTGGTGACATCATAAGAATACCCAAAGTCTAACAGGTGGTTGATGTTCAACCCTCCCAACAGGGTAAAGGAATCTTTTTTTCGGTAAGAGAGCCCCACCCACATCCGTTCACTGTACAGCGCCTTAATGTTGAAGTCAAAAGAAGCTGGCGTAGGTGTTGCTTTCCGGTACATAATGGATGGAGTAAGCATCAGATCACGGTTTATTTTTACTCTGTAGCCTGCCGTAATAAAGTAGTGTGGCTCAATCTTTCCGGAGACCGCCGTACTATAGGCATCTTTAAAATCACTCCCACTGTTGATCAAATGCGTGCCAGAGATACTAAGAAAAGCCTTAGAGGTATAAACCCAGATCCCTAAGCTGGCATCTGCCTTGGTACTGCCGGTATTATCACCGGCCAGGGTGGGGTCAGACTGATCTACTGCTTTTGCCTGCGCTGTATTGAAGCTGTTCCTGACTACTCCGGCCGAAATTCCTGTGGAGACATTTAGTACATTGGTAATAGGCAAATGGTAAGCGTACATCAGATTTACGGAGGTGGCTGTCAACAAACCGGCTCTGTCTACCTGGACTATGGCTCCTACGCCATGGTGTGGGTTAACTCTGTAGAACCGGTTGTTCTTGTTCACCCCGCTGCTTTGTGTTACCCCCGTAGAAGAGCGCTTAAATTTGTTTTTTGCGGGGGCGTTACGGTCATTTTTACCAATAGAGGCGTGTATACTTGTATAAAAGGTAATAGGCGACTCCTCAAGACCCACCCACTGCTTTCTAAACGAGGCCCTTATATCTGTATAGCTTTCAATCCCAGCCACCGCCGGGTTAACGACAACGCTATTGGTCATATACTGGCTGTACTGCGGTATCTGCTGCGCCCTTCCCTTCATTGAAACAAGGCCAATGAGCGCCAACCCTAAAACGCATATTCTTACTGCTTTCATTGTTCCTTGCTATTTAATGATGGTGATACTGCCAGAGATGGGAGCCTCATCTTTGTCTAGATACAAAATGTAGTAATAGGCAGAAACTGGCAATGGCTTGCCTTGGTAAGTACCGTCCCACCTGGTTCTGTAGCCCTCTGATGAGAAAATCTTTGCGCCCCATCTGGTAAATATCTCCACGCGGCAGTTAGGATAATGCTCAATGTTCAGAATCTCCCAATCATCATTGCGCCCGTCTTTGTTCTGAGTGATGACGTTAGGAATAAATACTTTAGGAAGCACCGTTACCGTCACCTCATCTGTAGACACACAGCCTTCTTTAGTAGTCACTGTGACCGTATAGGTAGTGGTTTCATCAGGCTTGGCCTGTGTCACGGCTGTGGTAGGTGAAGAAAGATTACTTGCTGGTGACCACACATATTTTATTCCTCCTGCTGCCCGCAGCTGTGTTGACCTTCCTTGAATAATGGTAACATCTGGACCGGCATCTGCCAATGGCGGAACAACTTCTACTTTCACGGGTGTTCTAATGGCACTAGCACATCCCTGACCAGACACTGCCTGCACATAGTAGGTAACGGTCTCATTCAGTGCCGGTGTAACAAATGTGGTGCCGGTGTAAATCACTGCACCGCCCTGCGGCTGCTCATACCATTCTACTGTGCCAGTCGGGTTATTCACGTGTAGGGTCACTGTACCCCCCGGGCAGATACGGGCACCAGGGTTCTGCCAAACAGGAGCCACCGGCAACGGGTACACCGTTACTTTTACTGCCGTACTCGTCTGGCTTTGACAGGGCAGCGAGGTAATCACCCTTCTAAACCATGTGCTCTGTGTCAACACTCCCGGCTGATAATCCCTGCCATTGTTCATACCTGGTGCTGGCGAAAAACCAGCAGTTGGTCCATTAGTGCTTATTTCCCATAGGTAAGAATAGGTACCGCCGCCACCCGCCGGGGCAGAGCCTTGCAGCAAGTTTGGCGTCAACCCGGAGCAGATGGTTTGGGCTGAGGCAATTACATTGTTAGAGACAGGAGCAGCTACTGTGATTTTGACCGGTGTACTGATATCTTCAGAGCAAGGTAATGAGATTACAATTCTACGGTACCACGTAGTAATGCTTAGAGGCCCAGAACGGTAATTTTGATCATTATTATCACCTGTGGCGGAAGTATAGTTGATACCATCTGTACTACTTTCCCAGACATATGTATAGATCCCGTTGCCACCTGTTGGCAGAACTCCTGCAATCGCTGTCGGCACATCTCCCCTACAAATCAGCTGATCTGCACTTATGAGGTTGTTGCTCAGTGCCGGCAGAACCGTTACCTGTACGTACGCAGAAGTGTTCACGCACCCTCCTGAGAAAACAGTTCTTCTGAACCAGGTAGTGCGGGATAGATAGGCGGGCTGATAATTGGCTACGGTATTATCGCCTTCGGCGGGCCTCCAGCCGCTGTTTGGCCCTACTGTGCTTTCCTCCCACAGATACGTATAATTGCCACTACCGCCCTGGGGCGCAGTGCCCGTTAACGCAGCCGGCAAGTTACCCAGACACAGGGCTTGGTTAAACGATATGCGGTTATTAGAAATAGGTGGGTTCACTCTTATTCTGACAGAGGCACTGTAATGAGGATCACAAGGACCCGCACGTACAATTCTTCTGAACCAGGTAGTCTGCAGAATCATTTCAGGCGCATACGTAGCATTAGTGTTCGCTCCATTGGCTGGCCCAAAGCCACTGTTTGGCCCTACAGTACTGCTTTCCCACAGGTATGTATAGTTCCCGTCTCCTCCTGTAGGCTGCGTTCCCGTCAATGGCAGTGGCGTGGCACCCACACAGATTTCCTGCGCCTCTGTGATGACATTATTGGCAATGTTCCCGTTCACGGTTACCTGCACCGCCGCGCTTGCATTGGCACAGTTCCCAGACGTGACCACTCTTCTAAACCATGAGGTCTGGGTAAGGGTAGAAGCTTGGTAGTTCGCTGCGTTGTTCATGCCTGCAGCATCTTTAAAACCAGAGGTTGGCCCTTCTTCACTTATTTGCCAAAGGTAGACATACCCTCCGTCTCCGCCGGAAGGGCTGGTGCCCATAAGTTGTGCCGGGGCCGTCTTCTCACAAATAGTTTGCGCCTGCTGCACCACGTTATTGGCAATTACAGGGTTTACTGTGATCAGGACCATATTACTCGCCTGCGGCGGGCAAGGGGCAGAAATCACCACGCGTCTGAACCACGTGTTTTTGGTAAGCACCGGTGGTACATACTCTTTCTTGCTGTTAAGACCATCTGCCGGGTCAAAATCATTGGCCAGGCCAGTATAGCTCACCTGCCACTGATAGGTATAACTTCCGCTGCCACCAGAAGGAGTGGTACCTGTTAACGCAGCAGGGCTTTCACCTGCGCAGATTATCTGCGGTGCACTGATGGTGTTCCCCGTGATAGCCTCATTCACGGTAATCTTAACGGCACTACTGATTACACTTGGGCAGGAAGCCCCCGCTTTCACCACTCTCCTGTACCAGGTAGTTTGGGTAAGAATGCCAGGGCTGTAGTGCTGTTGGGTGTTGTTCCCAGCTGCCGGGGCAAAGCCAGAAGTAGCCTCCAAAGTACTTGCCTCCCACACATATTCATATAACCCGTTTCCGCCAGTTGGCAATGTACCCAGCAAATCTGCCGGTACGTTCCCGTAGCAAATCACCTGTGGTGCGGTTACTTGATTATTCTTGATGCTTTCCCGAACGACTACCTGGATGACATTTGAAAAATTCTCACAGCCACCAGACATAACAATCCGTCTAAACCAGATGGTTTGTGTAAGGGCAGCAGCCTGATATGCTTCTTTGGTATTCTCCCCATCTGCCGGCTTAAAGTTACCCAAAGGCCCTACTATACTGCTCTCCCAACGGTAAGTAAAGACGCCATCACCCCCAGTAGGACTGGTAGCCGTGAAGAGCTTTGGCGTATCTCCTTCACAAATCTCCTGACTACCGGTTATGGTGTTATTCGCAATAACTGAATTAACTACAATCTGAACCGTAGGGGAAACATCTTCACACCCGCCCGAGTTAATTCTTCTTCGGTACCATGTAGTTTGAGTTAAGGTACTTGGAGCGTAGTCTTTTGCCGTATTTACCCCAGTTGCTGGTTCAAAAGTAGAATTATCAGCACTTTCTTCCCATAGATATGAATAACTCCCATCTCCCCCGGTTGGCAAAGAACCCCGCAGGGGTACCGGCGCAACTCCGGTACAGATAGCCTGTGAGGCAGAAGCTGTATTATTCTTAATAACTGGATTCACCGTTACCGTCACGCCTGCTCTAGGACTGATACAGCCATTCACATCTGTTACCTGCACATAATAACGGGTAGTGGCGGTGAGTAGCGGCGTGGGGTAGATAGCACCTTGCCCTACAGGTGTAATCTCTGTTTCTGAGGTAAACCATTCATATTTCCCCGTAGTGGAGCCTATTACCCTTAACGTAGCAGAGGCACCTGTACATATCACCACATTATTAACCACTGGTGAAACGGGCAAAGGGTCTACCAATATCTGTACGGCAGAAGAGGCATTGGTACAACCTCCAGAGATGGCCACTCTTCTAAACCAGGTAGTTTGGGTTAATACAGACGGTTGATAGTCCTGGGTATCATAGACGCCTGGTGCTGCGGCAAAACCTGCGATAGCTGAGGTGGTACTGCTTTCCCAGCGGTAAATGTAGCTGGCATCCCCTCCGGAAGGCACAAGACCTGTAAGTTTTGTGGCAGGTGCACTCCCTGTACATACCCGCTGCTCCCCAGTAATATTGTTACCTGTTATACCTGGATTTACAGTGATCTTGATGGCACCACTTGCATTCTCAGCACATACTCCTGAAATGGCTACTCTCCTGAACCAGGTAGGCTCCTGCAATACATCTGGGGTATATTCCTGGTGTATAGCCCCAGGTATAGCGGTGAATCCGCCGGAGGCACTCTCAGTACTCTTTTCCCACCGGTACGTGTAGGCACCAGTACCACCTGTTGGCAAGCTGCCTGCCAGTTGTGCTGGGAGAGCCCCTGCACAGATTACCTGCTCTCCTGAGATAGTATTATTGGCAATTGGCTGCTCCACCGTCACGTGCACTACCGTACGGGTGGCGCTTGGGCAATTATCTTTCACAGCCTCTACATAATAGGTAGTGGTCTGGAGCAAAGATGGGGTTTGAAAAGACGGCCCCTCATGTAAGGGTGAGCCTCCAGTTGCTACAGCATACCATAGGTACTTATCTGCAGGCCCGGTGACAGTAAGGGTAGTGGTGCCGTTGGCACAAATAGTAGTCACTGTTGCTGCAGCAATAACAGGAGCCGCGGGCAACGGCGTAACCTCTACCTTCATAAGAAGGCTTTTCACTGTACAGGCTCCTGATGTCACTACTCTTTGATACCAAGTGGTCTCCATTAGTATTCCCGGCTGAAAATCTTTCCCAACTGCCCCAAGGATCTTTAAGAAGGTAGTACCATTGGTACTTTCCAGCCATTCATATTTAAAGGCACCGTCGCCTCCTTTAGGATTACTGCCCAAAATTACCATTGGAGCAGTGTTCGCACAGATGGTTTGGTTGCCTGACAGGCTATTCTCTGTGATAGAAGGTGTAACAGTAACCTGTATTGTGTTGCTTTCACTCTCTTGGCAAACACCTGCCATGACCACCCTTCTGTACCAGGTTGTCTCTGTTAGGATTGCCGGTGTATAGTCTTTTGCATTTGCACCAGCAATGGCCATAAACCCAGCAGAAGCCGAAGTTGTACTGGCCTCCCAGCGATAGGTATACGTAGCAGCTACCCCTGTTTCAGCACCTCCAGACGGGGTGCTCCCCATTAGTGCCACAGGCGCTGAACCAGAACATATGGTTTGGTCTGTGGTGATGCTGTTATTGGCAATAGGTTGCTGAACCACTATTTTTACGGCAGCACTGGGAATGGAACATCCTCCAGAGCTCACTACTCTTCTAAACCAGGAAGTACCTGTTAGCACCTCTGGCTGGTAGTCACCCACCGTTGCCCCATTGATTGCGGCAAAGCCCGTTGAGGCAGAAGTGGTGCTTTTCTCCCACTGGTAAGTGTACACACCATCACCCCCTGTAGGCACAAGACCTTGCAGCAACTCAGGATTTTGCCCCACACATACCGTTTGGTCAGCAGAGATCTTATTACCAGTGATACCTGTGTTTACGGTGATTTTAAGGCTATTACTCACAGATGCGGCACAAGCCCCAGAAAGCACCTTTCTTCTGAGCCACGTATGGGCATTTAAAACACCTGGCAGATAGTTGGCTCCTGTAGCTCCGGAAAGGGTTGTAAAGGTGGCTCCGTCAGTACTGCTTTCCCATTGGTACATGTATGTTCCAGAACCACCAGCCGGGGCAGACCCCTCTAACTCACCTGGGCTGTTCCCCACACAGATGGTTTGTTCTGCCGTGATAGAATTATTGGTTATTGACTGCTCAACCGTTACCTGTACCGGGGTGCGGCTGCCGCTAGAACAATTATCTTTTACTGTTTCTACATAATACACCTTTGAACCAGTTAAGGCCGGAGTAGTAAAATTAACTCCCTCATGTAGGGCAACTCCGTTTTTATCTGTTTCAAACCAACGGTAGTTATCACCTGCCCCGACAGCTGTTAACGTAGCAGTAGAACCGGAGCAAATAGTAGCCGCGGCTACCGTAGGTGCGGCTGGCAACGGGGTCACAGTTATTTTTATAGCGGCGCTGTTCACTGAACACGCTCCAGATTTGACAATTCTTCTATACCAAGTAGTGGCCGTCAAGGCATCTGGTTGGTAATCTTCAGAAGAAATACCCGAAATAGCGGTAAAGACAGAACCATCTGCACTTATCTGCCATTCAAAAACAAAAGAAGTATCCCCTCCGGTGGGAGTGCTTGCATCTATCAGCTTTGGTTGGGCACCAGAGCAGATGGTCTGATCTGGTGATAACGTATTCGCGGAGATGGCTTTTGTAATCTTGACCTCTACCACCCCGCTCTCGCTTGGTGGGCACACCCCTGACTCTACCTTTCTTCTAAACCAGGTAGTTTGTGTCAGAACCCCAGGAGAATAGTTAGGCGTATTGGTATTCGCGATAGCTGTAAAGTCACTGGCAGTAGGCCCGGTGGTGGTCTTTTCCCAAACATAGGTGTAAGACCCCGTACCGCCTGAAGGGGAAGAACCCTGTAAAGTAGCAGCGGTGGTACCCTCGCAGAGACTTTGGGAAGCCGTGAGAAGGACGTTATCAGTAATGGGCACTTGAACCTGTACCGCAATGACATTACTGATAACCGCACATGCCCCTGACTTGGCTCTCCTTCTAAACCATGTGGTTTTATATAAGGGCCCAGAAGTATAATCTTTATCGTTAGCCCCTGCTATGGCTATATAGTCTGAAGCACTGGCGCCAGTAGTGCTTTTCTCCCATACATAAGAAAATGTTCCCGTTCCCCCCAAAGGCTCTGTGCCCTCTAAGATAGCCGGAGCGGTATTTGCGCAGATGGTTTGAGGCGAACTAATAGCATTATTAGTAATAGGCTCTGTAACTTTCACTTCAATCACATTACTGACCGTACCGGCACAAGCACCTCCCGTGACACTTCTTCTGTACCAGGTAGTCTGGGTTAAGCCTGTTGCCAGCTGAAGGCTTTGCTGTGTTGCCCCGGCTATGGGTATATACTCTATGCCGTTGGTGCTGAACTCCCACTGATAGGTATACACCTCTGAACCTCCAGAAGGCTTTACCCCCACAAAGGCTGACGGAGTCTCGCCAGAGCAGATTGCCTGATCACCGCTAATGGTATTCCCAGTTATTAATTCCTGCACTATGACCTGTACTGCCCCACTTTGGGCAGTGCAACCACCTGAAGTTACCAACCTTCTGAACCAGGTAGGCTCAGTTAAGATATGAGGCGTGTAGTCTTGTTCTGTGGCATTGGCAATATTGGTAAAATTGCTACCATTAGCACTGCTCTGCCACTGGAACGCATATTTCCCATCTCCCCCACTGGGGCTTGTTCCCAGTAAGGCAGCAGGTGCGGCACCTGTACAAATAGTTTGGGGGGTGGAGTTGGCAATGGTGTTATTAGTAATAGCAGGGTTCACGGTCACCTTTACCGCTTTGCTCTCGTTAGGCGCGCACGCTCCCCCGGCCACCACTCTGCGGTACCACACGGTAGAAGTGGGTGACTGACCTGCTGCAAAAGCCAGATGAGGTGCCGTAGCCCCTGCTATGGTGACATAGACTCCATTCTCAGCGTCACTTTTTTGCCATTGGTAAGAATAGGGCGCCCCTCCGCCCGCCGGGCTTGAACCAGTTATCTGGGCAGCGTCTTCTCCTCTACAAATAACCTGCTCACCTACAATGGTATTATCTGTAATAGGCTGCTGCACTTTTATTTCAACAGCTGATAAACTTTCTAATGGGGTACAGGAACCAGACTTTACTGTTCTTTTAAACCAGGTGGTCTGATTTAACGCTGTTGGCTGGTAATCTTTCTCTGTAGCATTCAGAATGTCACTAAAACCACTTGTAGCTGAAGTGGTACTGATAGCCCATGAATAGGTGTAGCTGTTATCCCCGCCTTGCGGGTTAGAACCTACTACTTTGGCAGGAGTGGCTCCAGCACAAATTATTTGGTCGCCACTTAACGTGTTATTAGAAATCTGCGGCCGCACCAGCACCTGCACAACATTACTAAAGGTGACACAGGCACCAGATGTAGCTTTCCTCCTGAACCAGGTTGGTACCTGTAGTTTATCTGGACTGTAGTTCCGGCTGTTCCCGTTAGTAGATACAGCGACAAAACCGGTTGTAGCCGAGGTAGTGCTAACCTCCCAGATATAGGTCATATTTCCATCTCCACCAGTTGCCGCGTCCCCGGTGAGTTCCTTAGGAACCTGATCATAGCAAAGGTCCTGATTTCCGCTAATGGTGTTGTTTACAATGGCTGGCGTCACCTGTACGGCTACTGGGGTTCTGGATGAGCTGGCACAACTGGTACTGATTGATTCTACATAATAGGTAGCGCTGGTAGTGAGAGGGCCGGTGGTCAGGATTGTGCCACTGGCATTAACCCCTGCAACAATGGCGGTTCCCCCCTGGCCTGTGGTATACCATCTGTAAGCGTACCCCACAGGTGGGTTCTGTACTGTTAACGTAGCGCCGGTACCTTCACAAATAGTGGCACCTGCTACTACCGGGGCCACCGGGCGCTGCGTTACCTTCACCTGAACAACATTACTGGTTTGGGCACCACATTCCCCAGATGTTACAACTCTTCTGAACCATGCATCTTGGGTTAAACTCACAGACGGGGTATAGCTTTGTTCTGTACTGGTACCGGGTGCATTGGTAAACGTGCTGTTGTCTGTGCTAATCTGCCATTGATATTTGTAATTGACCTCATCTCCTCCCGTTGGTTGAGAGCCGGCAAGAATACCTGGTGTCTCCCCGGCACAAATGGTAGCATAAGCCGGTGCTGAAATGCTGTTAGAAGCAATAGGTTTGGTAACCGTTATAGTGATTAGGGTTCTGATAGCACTAACACAACCAAATTTGTCAACAACCTCTACATAATAGGTAATGGTATTGGCAGGTGTAGACCTATAAATTGCTCCAATAAATCCTGGGGTGACGGCTGTAGCAGAGGTATACCATTTATACATACTGGTACTTTCTGCTCCAGAGACAGCAAGGGTAGCTGTTTGCCCGGCACAGATTGTCTGCCCTGGTGCTGTTGGCGCAGGGGGCAGTTCCCTGATGGTGATTTCTTGTGTAGCCGCAGTAGACGTACCGCACTCATTGGTAGCGGTATAGGAGACTATATAGGTACCCGCCGTTGGGAAATGAATAGATGGGCTTTGGCTTGAGCTGCTTGTACCCGCCTCAAAGGTGGCACCTGGCGTACCTGACACACTCCAATGATAAGTAGAAATAACGCCATAGTTAGCGTTTATGCTAGGCCTATGGTTCTGGCTGCTCGCCGAAAAAGCAATGGTTTGTGCTCCACAATATGCCTGTGCTGACGGGAGCGAAACTGTTGGGGGAGCTTTAACAGTGATTTGGCTACTAGCTGTACTGATTCCGCAAGGGTTAGTAACGGTTAGAGCAATTGTATATACACCACTATTTGTGAAATTAAATATAGGCTCAGCGCTCGTTAGAGTGCCAGAAGTTAAGGTATAGCCACTACTGGGAGTTACCGTCCATTTATGGGTCAATAATTCCCCAGTAGATTGGTTTTTTATAGTTACTGGCAAATTTATACATCCACCAGAAGGATTATCAGTTATGTTGAATTTGGCTACAGGAGGAGCAATGATGGAAATATCTTTTTCGATGGTGCTAAGGCCACATCCATTGCGTATAGTAAATTTAACTTTATAAATTCCAGGCTGTAAGAATTTAATTGATATGTCTTTAGTAAACTGCCCACCTAATTCAAATTGCCATCCACTTGCTGGAAAAACCTCCCATTTATATTCTGTATATTCAGTTGTACATGTTCCATTACTTAATGCCTCAACACCTTGATTAGAGATATCTTTAAAATTATATATCTCATTAATGCAGCCTTTATTCGAGCTAGGTGATATAGAAAAATTTGCAGTAGGCTTTTGTCCTACACGGATTGACTTAACATCTAGAGTAGTAGTTCCACATGGGTTAGTAGCTGTTGCTGTTAAAGTGAATTCATTGTTTGGCTTACCACAAGACGATATATTAAACTCATGAGTGATACTATTTGGTATATCCTCTTGTGTATATTCAATTGGCTCACTCCCGTCATTGAATACAAAGGTATACTTAGTGGCAGGACTGTTATTAACAATACCACTAATTGGAAAGGTATAAATTGCATTTGATCCGGCGCAACCTACTGTGTTACCGGGGCTCCCTACCGTAATACTAGGATTACTACCGTTATATACTTGTTGATTAAGGATAGTTACACATCCATCGCGAGTTGCTGTTACTCTTAGATTAAATGATCCTTGTTGTTTATATGTATGTTCTGCTGTTGAGAATGAATTAGATATTTGATGGGAGGAATTATCGCCCCAATCTATTATATAGGTAGTGTTAGATTGAACTAAAGACCTATTCTCAATTCTTACCAAATAATCACTATTAGAAGATGTAGAATTACATTTACTAAAAGCAGGATTACCAGGAGTTCTCGTTAAATCAGCTAAAATTATATCTGGCTGCTGCTTTACCCGTACCGTCTTTGTCTCAGTATCAGTGCAGCCCTCCCTGTTGGTGACCGTCAGCTTTACAGAATAGGTTTTTACCCCTCCCCCTATAGACGTGAATACATGGTTTGGATCTTTGTCTGAACTGGTATTGCCAGAACCGGGATCTCCAAAGTCCCAGGAGTACCTAAGACCATCTCCTGTAGAAACATTGGTAAATTTTATACTTGTGCCAGAGCAGACATCATTTGTAAATGTGAAATCTGCCTTGGGCAAATCATGAACCGTTACAATAAATACTTCTGATGTTTTAGACGCACAGGTATCTCCCTTCGCTTCAACCGTATAATTGCCAGACTCTACTATGGTTAGCTTATCACCGGTCTCTGACAGGGTGGTGTTACCTCTGCGCCACGTGTAAGTGGGCTTTGGATCAGTAAAAGAGGCAGACAGCACCACATTTCCGCCTTTACAGAAAGAAAGAGGCCCTGAGGCCGTAACAGAGACAGTACATGTAGAGCTTTGGGCAAAAGAGCCCACATGAAAAAACACCGACAACAAGGTTGCCCACAACAGGCTACGGTAGAGCTGCGCCATAAAAAGCGATAAAAGAAAAACAGAAGATGAAAAAATGGAATAGAGAACTATAGGGGGAATAGTACTTTTTAGAAGACAGTATGAGAAAAGTACCTATGTTGCCTTTCCTCAACCTAAATTATATATACTTTATTTAATAAATTAACGTATTAATTATAAGCTGTTTATTAACCTAAATTCTTTGTATAACTCTGTTAGAACAGCTTCTTTAAATCTTAATTATAAAGAGAAGCTACTTATCATTTTCCACTTAGTCTCTGGTGTAAGCGGTTGCTTGCGTCTTTAGCTGCATACAGCTTCTGTTTCTGTCCTGTTTTTCAGAAAACAGCCCCAAAACGCAGGCACCAGCCTACGCTGTAGCCAGACAGAGCCCATGAAAGGGCGGTAAAACAAAAACACTAAACAGGTTCAGAGTAAAACAGAACTTTCAAAACACATCTAGTTTAAAGAAAGACTATACAGTCTTATTTTAAAAGTTCTTAGCTATTCATAGTTTGAGATGGGGCAGGCACAGAAGACCAACCGTTAACGGCAACGTGATCTTCATCATTTTGGTGGGGGAACCAATGAGAGGCAAAAATAATAAAAGCTTTCGTTTTATGTCTAATCTGGTTGATAACTACCTCAAAATAATTCAGTTCAATTAGCGAAACTCTGTTCCCCGTATACAATATGAAGCAGAATCAAGGGCAGTAAGCAAAAAGCTAAGAATTAATTTTCTCTATCTTAAGCCTAAAGTTTGTCTCTTCCCTGTATATGCCATAAGTAAAGAGCTTTACTTTGCTTTTACCACCTTTTAGTTTAAGCTTAACATCGGCTAAACCTTGCGTTGTTTATTGAGCTTACAAACTCAGAACCTAACCCAACTTTAACAGCCCAAATGACTATTATCTTAGACAGCTAGAGGAGCGTTTCTGTTTTGGGGCCGTTTTGGCCAAAACAGCCCGAAAATAGAAATACTCCTTAGGCATTTAACAAACCAGAGAGGGCCAGCCGCAGTAACGGCTGGCCCTCTCTGGCACAGGCGGGGAACCAACTACGGCTAGCTGTTCCCGCCAAAGCTCAGCATCTGGATAGCAGTGGCGGCGGCTTCTACGCCTTTGTTACCGTGCTTTCCGCCGGCGCGGTCCCAGGCCTGCTGCTCGTCATTGGTAGTCACCAGCCCAAAGATCACTGGCTTGTTGTACTTCATGCCCACATGGGTGAGGCCCTGGGCCACGGCGTGGCAGATGTAGTCATCATGCTTGGTTTCTCCTTTGATCACCACCCCCAGGGCAATGACCGCATCAATCTCATAGCTTTGCGCCAGGTACTGCGCCCCCAAGGTGAGTTCAAAGCTGCCGGGCACAGTGTTGCGGTGAATGTTCTCGGGCTTGGCCCCATGCTGCAACAGCGTCTCATAGGCGCCTTTGCAGAGAGCGTCTGTTATTTCTTTGTTCCATTCTGCTACTACCAACCCGAATTTTTTGCCGGAAATGTCTGGCAGGTTGTCTGAGTTATACTCGCTTAAGTTCTTTAGGCTGCTGGCCATTGGAGGTAAAGGTTAGAGGAGTGATTTCTCTTGTTGAGGAATTTCTGTTTTAGGTCTGTTTTCAGAAAAATAGCCCGGAAACGTATACGCAAAAGTGCATAAAAAAACGAGCGGCTGGCCAAAAATAATCTCGGCAGCCGCTCCGTCTAATAAATTTTATTCTGGGTTTATTTCTTTGCTAGGCCTTCAGCGCGCGCCTTGTATTTTTTGGCGTCTGCCACCTCTGCGCTCAAGGGGTAGTCATTAATGATGCGGTCATACACGTCAACGGCCTCAGCAGGCTGGTTGGCCGTTTCATGGGCCATGGCGGCTTTCATGAGGTACTGGGGCGAGAAATAGTCATTGGCTTTGTGCTCTGCCGCTTTCTTGTAAAGCGAGGCAGCCTCTGCGGCCTTGCCTAACTCCAGCTGGGCATCACCCTGCAAAGAGTACGCCCGGGCCTGCAACAACAAATCATCTGAGTTGAACTCCTCCAGGTAATTCAGGGCATCTTGGTATTTGCCTTGTTTCAGCAAGATGGTACCGGCGTAGAAGTTTGCCAGGTTCCCTGCCTTGGTG
Source organism: Rufibacter ruber (assembly GCF_001647275.1). GTDB lineage: Bacteria > Bacteroidota > Bacteroidia > Cytophagales > Hymenobacteraceae > Nibribacter > Nibribacter ruber_C. The sequence continues at coordinate 88,395 of NZ_LRMM01000012.1, forward strand.
CTGCCGTACTCCTCTGCAACAGATTTGAAACCGGCATACTGGCCGTCACCGTTCAGGGCTTTGTTCAGCGAGTCAGCCTCAAAGTAGTACTCAGCCTGAAACATGGCCGACAAGGCCTCTGCGTTCTTCGCCTCGCGGTTCTGGTAATACAGGAACCCTCCTACCACAGCGGCAGCAATGGCTACAAAAATCCCGATGAAGAGGTTTTTATGACGCTCCACATAGCTTTCCGACTTTAAAAGGCGGTCAGCCAACGCATCTGGATTCTCTAGCACCTCCAATTCGCTTTCTCGCTTCATTGTGTTAATTGACATCAGTAATGTATGAACTAATAAATTTGAATACTGCTCCAATAAAAAGCCCTGCCCGTTCAACCCCAAATCTTGTGGGAGCGTTCCCGCGCGGCGGTCTTTTTACACCATCACGTACGGATAGTCTTTCTCTACGTAAATATCTGTATATAATTCAGATGGCTCTGGGTACGGCGAGTTTTCTGCAAACTCTACTGACTCCTGTACCTGCGCCTTGATTTTGTTGTCAATCTCCTCCAGTTCCTGCTCAGTGGCGAATTGGTTCTCCAGAATGGTGAAACGCACGCTCTCAATGGGGTCCTGGTTCCGGTAGTTTTCCAGCTCCTCTTTGGTGCGGTACTTAGCCGGGTCAGACATGGAGTGGCCTTTGTAACGGTATGTTCTGAACTCCAGGAAGGTAGGTCCCTCGCCGGCACGGGCGCGCTCTGCGGCGCGGGCCACGGCCTCATGCACGTCTTCGCAGCGCATGGCGTTTACCGGCTCAGACGGCATGTCATAGCTCAGGCCCAGTTTGTACAGCTCGGTCACGTTAGACGTACGCTGCACCGAGGTTCCCATGGCGTACCCGTTGTTCTCTACCACAAAAATCACGGGCAGTTTCCAGAGCATGGCCATGTTGAAGGCCTCATGCAACGCCCCCTGGCGCACGGCACCGTCACCCATGTAGCAGATGCACAGGTTGCCGGTGTTGTTGTATTTCTCGGCAAACGCCAAACCGGCCCCTAGCGGAACCTGGCCGCCCACAATGCCGTGGCCGCCTACAAAGTTCACCTCTTTGTCAAAGATGTGCATAGAGCCGCCCTTGCCCTTAGAGCAACCGGTGGCTTTGGCAAACAGCTCTGCCATGACCGCGTTGGGTGACGTGCCCAACCCCAGCGGGTGCGCGTGGTCACGGTAGGCGGTGATCCATTTGTCATCTTTGGTGAGGGCGGTGATGGCACCGGCCGCACACGCTTCCTGCCCAATGTACAGGTGGCAGAAACCTTTTATTTTCTGTTGGCCATATAACTGGCCGGCTTTCTCCTCAAACTTGCGCATGAGCTGCATCATCTCATACCAACGCAGGTAGGTCTCTTTTGAAAATGCAGGGGCACCTTTTACCTTTGTCTTCTTCGCTGCTTTCGCGTCCGCCATAACGTGTGTCTGTTATTCGTAAGGGTTGATCAAGTCACATTACTTTGAAAAACGGGCTACTCCGGTTGAGTAGACTATTTTTTCTTCCGTAAGGTGTTATAACACGCGAAATTAAGTAAAAATCTGGAAACAAGTTCATGCTCCTCGAAAATCTACACGTGCTGCACTTCAAGAACTACGAGGAGGCCACCCTGCCTTTTTCTGCGCACATCAACTGTTTCATTGGCAACAACGGCAGCGGCAAAACCAACCTGCTGGACGCCATTCACTACCTCTCCCTCACCAAAAGCGCCTTCACCTCCAGTGATTTGCAGAACATCAAAGAGGGCGAAGACTATTTTATTGTGCGCGGCCGGTTCAAATCTGACGAGAAAGTGAGCGCGGTGCAGTGTTACCTGAAGGCGGGGCAGAAAAAGATTATCACGCTCAACAAGGCGCCGTATGAGCGGGTGAGCGAGCATGTGGGCAAGTTTCCGGTGGTGTTGATCTCGCCGTATGACACAGATTTGATCAGGGAGGGCAGCGAAGACCGCCGCAAGTTCTTTGACTCTCTCATGGCCCAGCTGGACCACAGTTATCTGGACTTGCTCATCCAGTACAATTATGTTTTGAAACAGCGCAACTCGCTGCTCAAGCAGTTCTATGAGAAGCAGTACGTTGACAAGGAATACCTGCAGGTGCTGGATGAGCAGCTCATGCCGCTGGGCACCGAACTAGGCATCAGACGCGCTACTTTCCTGGCTGCCTTTGAACCTGTTTTCCAGCGGCATTACCAACACTTATCCGGCTCCTCTGAGGTGGTGACCTTAGATTACCAGAGCCAGCTCACTAGGCAGAATTATGCCTACCTGCTGGACCAGAGCCAGCGCAAAGACCTGCTGCTGCAGCGCACCACCGTGGGCCCGCACAAAGATGACTTTGTGTTTCTCATGGACGGCAAGAGCGTGAAGAACTTTGGCTCACAGGGGCAGCAGAAAAGCTACGTGATTGCCCTCAAGCTGGCGCAGTTTGAGGTGCTGGCCCAGAAAAACGGACAGAAACCACTTCTGCTCTTAGATGACATTTTTGACCGCCTGGACCAAAAGCGCATTGAGCAGCTCATGCAACTGGTGGCCAACAACACCTTCGGGCAGATCTTTTTGACAGACACGCACCTGGAGCGCACAGACGCCATTCTGCAGCCGCTTTCCAATAACATCAGGCGGTTCCGGATTACGGAGGGGAAAGCAGAGACGATTGATGACGAGGAGATGTAGTAGTAGGTTTATAAAATGTTAGTTGCTCTTGGGTAGTTAGAACAGCTGTTCACGCAGATTTTCCTTCAGGTTCTTTACCTGAACGTCCCCCTTTGAAGGGGGTAGGGGGATGACAAAGGCGCCAGCAAATCTCAATAACTCTTGTTAAGTGAAAATTGGCAATGATTCTCGGGAATGCGTAACTCTGCACGAGTAATTCATCCCCCTCCCCCCTTCAAAGGGGGACGAAATGCGTAGCAATGTATGTGGAGTAAGGTGCGCTTCAAGAGGGAGAATCTGCGCCAGACACGTTTTCAGCTTTTTCACCGTTCCCCTTTCAGGTGTAGCATAAAATAAATCACTTCTTCTTCCTAACCACTAAAAGCGAATAACTAAAAACTACTTTCGCCCTACTTTCTGAAAAACAGGCCGAAAACGCATTTTGCCAAAATGTGCAGAACTGGGGGAAAACCAGGTGGATAAATTCATCTGCCTTAAACCCGGTTTGCGTATAGCAAATACTGTAATTTAGCGCTGTAGAATTAGTATTCGCTCCTTCACGCCGTCACTCCTTCGCCCAATAAAACTATGTCCCTGCGTCCGCTCAACCCCAGAAGTCCGTTCATGCGCAAAGCTGATACCATCAGCTTGAAAGACAGCATTGAAGCCATGCTGAAGGCGTACAAACTGAACGGGAAGCTCAGTGAGGTGCAGCTGGTGAGCTCCTGGGAGAAAATCATGGGCAAGGCCATCTCGCTCAAGACGCAGGAAGTGTTTGTACGCAACCGCAAGCTGTTTGTGCGCCTGTCTTCGGCCCCGCTCAAGCACGAGCTCAACATGGCCAAAACCAAAGTCATCACCCTCATCAACACAGAGATGGGTGATAAAGTGATTGACGACGTGGTGTTCCTGTAGCCCTTTGAGAAATGCTGTTTTTGGCCTACTTTTCCCAAAACAGCCCCAAAACGCCCTATGCCCACAGACGCTTTCCCTGGCGCCGTTTGCCAAATTACCGGCAAATCCCTCCCCCTGAGCCAGCTCATGCCGGCCAACGCCGTGCGTGAACCCATTGTCCAGCTCATCAAACAGCAGCACCCCCACTGGGACCCCACCGGCTACATCTCGCTGGAGGCGCTGAACCGTTACCGCACTGATTTTGTGGAGGATGTGCTGCAGCAGGAGTACGGTGAACTCTCCCAGCTGGAGAAAGAGGTGGTGAGCAGCATCTCGCAGAACGAGCTGCTTTCCCGCAACGTGCAGACCGAGTACACTGAGCAGCTCACGTTTGGGGAGCGCGTGGCAGACCGCATCGCCACCTTTGGCGGAAGCTGGAATTTCATTCTCCTGTTCCTGGGCTTTCTGGTGCTCTGGATGCTGGTGAACATTCTGGCCTTCTTCGGGCGGGCATTTGACCCCTACCCGTTCATTCTCCTCAACCTCATCTTGTCCTGCATTGCCGCGCTGCAGGCCCCCGTGATCATGATGAGCCAGAACCGGCAAGAAGAAAAAGACCGCCTGCGCGCCGAGCACGACTACCAGGTGAACCTCAAAGCCGAGCTGGAGATACGGCAGCTGCACGAGAAAATAGACCACCTGCTCATGCAGCAGGGCCAGCGCCTGCTCCAGATTCAGCAGATACAGCTGGAGCTGCTCCAGGAAATCAACGCGCGCGTGGGCAAAGAGAAGTAGCATTTCTGTTTTCGGCCTGTTTTTCTGAAAACAGCCCCAAAACAGACATCACAGCTTATAAAAGGCCACGGCGTTGCCGCCGAAAACCAATTCCTGCTCCTGTGGGCTGAACGGGGAGAAATACTCCTGCACAAGGCCCAGCACCTCTGCGTAAGAAGCCGCCACCAGACACACCGGCCAGTCAGAGCCAAACAACAGCCGCTTTGGCCCGAAGACCTCGGCCAGCGTATCCAGGTACGGCGTGAAATCACGTTTCTGCCAGTTTTGCCAGTCAGCCTGCGTCACCAGCCCAGACACTTTGCAGCACACGTTCTCCTGCGCCGCGAAGGCTTCCATGGCCTTTCGCCAGGTCTGGAAGTCACCGCCTTTGATGTCTGGCTTGGCCAAATGGTTGAGCACGAAGGGCTGGTCTGGGAAGGCCGCCGTTAATTCTGCGGTGTAGGCCAGCTGGTCTGGGTAAATCAAGATATCATAAGAAAACCCGTACCGCCGCAGCTGCGCAATGCCGTGCTGGAAAGCGGGCTGGAGCATGAGCGCTTTGTCCTCAGCGCCTTGCAGCACGTACCTGAACCCTTTCAGCTTTGGGTGCTGGCTCAACCTGGAAAGCCGCTCTTCAATATCTGCCGCAAAGAAGTCTACCCAGCCCACCACGCCTTTGATGAACTCATGCGCCCGCGCCCACTCCAGCAGAATCTCGTTCTCGTGCTCGGGCTGCGCGGTCTGCACCAGCACGCAACCGTCAAACCCGTGCTCCTGCAGCAGCGGTTGCAGCTCCTGGGGCAGAAAATCCCGCCGTATCACAGCCATGTCTTCCGTAACCCAGGATTCCCGGGCTGGGTTGAATTCCCAGAAGTGCTGGTGGGCGTCAATTCTTGGCATGGGTCTTTCTCTTGAGCGGTGGCAGTGGCCGCAAAGCTACCATTCTTGCGTTAGCGCAACTAGCGCCGCAACTAAGTAAAAAGACAAAAACAATTATACATTTTGTCATCCTGGAAGGATCTTGTGGGCGAACTAGATAAGCTTTTATTGACCGTTACTGCCGTTCGCCGCTAAGATCCTTTCAGGATGACAAAGAGGGGAAACATCTATAGATACTTCTGTTCAACAACTTTACTACAGCTACAACGCTTTGAAAGTGTACGTCTGGCCCGCCTTCGTTTCCATGTCTAACAACTGCGTGTGGGGCAGGTTCACATTCCCAGCTTCGGCCTTGGCCGAAACCAAGGGCTGCTTGATGCCCGGTGCCTGGTAGAACGGATTTGGGTTCTCGCCTTGCGCTGGTTTGAGGGTTCCTTTTCCGCTGAGAGCCAAAGCATTGCCTGCGCGCAGCCTGCAGGTGCCGCCTAGTTTGGAGTGAATGGTGAGCGCGGTGACCTTGCGGTTCTCCCAGCGCATGTCCACCACAAAGCCGCCACGAGCTACCAAACCTTTCACTTCACCGCTGGGCCACTGGTCTGGCAGGGCGGGCAGCAGGTGCAGCGCCCCGTCATGGCTCTGCAAAAGCATTTCGGCTATGCCGGAGGTGCACCCGAAGTTACCGTCTATCTGGAAGGGCGGGTGCGCGTCAAACAGGTTGGGGTAGGTGCCGCCGCTTTCGCCTTTCTCAGCGTTCTGGGCGGGCGTGAGTTGGTCGGCAATGAGTTTGTAGGCGCGGTTGCCGTCTAGCAGGCGGGCCCAGAGGTTCACTTTCCAGCCCATTGACCAGCCCGTAGATTTGTCGCCGCGGTGCACCAGGGTGGTTCTGGCGGCCTGGAACAGCTCCGGATTGGAAAATGGCGAGATCTGGTTGCTGGGGAACAGCCCGTACAGGTGCGACACGTGGCGGTGTTGGTCTTCTTTGCGGTCCCAGTCCTGCAGCCACTCCTGCAGCTGCCCGTGCTGCCCCACCTGCATGGGCGGGAGGCGGTCGCGCAGCTGCCGGAGCGTATCGGCAAAGCTTTTGTCAATGTTCAGAATGGCGGCGGCCCACAGGGCGTTGGAGAACACGTCAAACACCAGTTGGTTGTCCATGGTGGTGCCTGCGGCGATAGAAACGCCGCTCTGGTGCTTGTTCTCTGGTGACATAGACGGCACCACCACCAGCCATTTATTGGTGGGCTCCTCCTGCAGCACATCTGCGTAGAATTGGGCCGCCCCTTTCAGCACCGGGTAATACTGCTTCAGGAACTGCTTGTCTCCGGTGTACAGGTAGTGCTGCCAGAGGTGCTGCGTGAGCCAGGCCCCGCCCATGGGCCAGAGGCCGTAAAACGCGCCGTCAATGGGGCCGGTGAACCGCCAGATATCTGTGTTGTGGTGCATGTTCCAGCCGCGGGCGCCGTACATTTTGCGGGCGCTCTCCCGCCCCGTCTCAGACAGGTCTTTCACCATCTGGAACAGCGGCTGGTGCATTTCGGGCAGCTGAGTGACCTCAGCGGGCCAGTAGTTCATCTCAGTATTGATGTTCACGGTGTACTTGCTGTCCCAGCTGGGGCTGAGCTTGTCGTTCCAGATGCCCTGCAGGTTGGCGGGCTGGGTGCCGGGTTGGGAACTGGAGATGAGCAGATACCGCCCGAACTGGAAGTACAGAGAAACCAGCTGCGGGTCGTTGACTTTGCTGAACGCGGCGAGCCGAACATTGGTGGGTTTCTGGGCGGCCGCGGTGGTGCCCAAATCCAGTGACACCCGGTTAAAGTAGTTCTGGCAGTGTTTTATGTGCGCAGACTTGGCCTTGGCGTACTTCTTTTTGAGCGCCTTGTTCAGAAAGCTGGCAGCTTTGGCGGCCTCGTCGCCAGACAGGTCCTGGTAGTTCTTGAAGTTGGTGGCCATAGACACGTAAATCACCGCCTCGTCTGCGTTCGTAATCTGCAGGGCATCGGCCGTGGCCGACACTTTACCGCCCTTCACCTTAGGCTGCACCCGTGCCTGGAACCGCACTTTCCCTTTCTTGTTGTCCACATTGCCGGAGGTGCCGGAGAGAATCAACTGCTGCCCCTGCGTCTGCACCTGCTGAACTTTATGCGGGCTACTGGTGCGCAGGGTGCAGGTGATGCTCCTGGGTTTATCGGCGGTGAGCCGAATGATGAGCACTTCGTCTGAGAAAGAGGTGAACATCTCACGGCGGAAGTTCACGCCGTTCACGCTGTACGTCACCGTGGCCACGGCCTGGCCTATGTCCAGGTCACGGGAATAGGTGGTGGCGTTCTGGTGTCCGGGGAAAGAAAGGAACAGGTCGCCCACGGGCTGGTACGGCATGCCGTAGTTGCTGTTGGCGGGTGCCTGCCGCGGTAATTTCTCCAGCGCCAGCGCCTGCGCCTCTTTGTGTTGGTTGGCAAAAATCAGTTTTCTAATCTCCGGCAGGGCGGTGAACAGCTCGGTGTTGAGGTTGTTGCCCGGCTCGCCCGCCCACACCGTCTCCTCGTTCAGCTGCAGCTGCTCCTGTGCGGCTCCGCCGAACACCATGGCCCCTATGCGCCCGTTGCCCAGCGGCAGCGCCTCGTTCCAGTTGGCGGCGGGCTGCGTGTACCAGAGTTTCAGAAGGTTTTGTTTCGGCTGCGCCCTTGCGGATAAAAAGAAGCAGCAAAAGAGCAGAAAGCAACTGGGGGAAACGAATCTTTTCATTTTAAAGGAAGCTGGCTTGCGCAAACGATTGCACAAGCTAGTGAATTTTTACCTCCTTCACAACCTGATCCTGTTGAGTTGAGGTAGACCAGCCGCCACAATTTGTCCCGCCTAACCAGAAAATTCCTGTTTTTGGCCTACTTTTAGGAAAACAGCGCCAAAACAGACATGCAAAAAACCATTTCTGAACCAGACATCTACCGCCCCGTCTCCCACTCCCGCACCACCCTCACGGAACTTATGATTCCCAGTTATGCCAACTTTGGGGGCAAGATTCACGGGGGCATCCTGCTCTCGCTCATGGACAAAGTGGCCTATGCCTGCGCCGCCAAACACGCGGGCAATTACTGCGTGACGGTTTCTGTAGACGGGGTGAACTTTCTGCAGCCGGTAGAGGTGGGCGAGCTGGTAAGCCTCATGGCCTCTGTGAATTACGTGGGCAAAACGTCTCTGCTGGTGGGCATTAAGGTGATTGCAGAGAATGTGAAATCCGGTTTTGTGAAGCACACCAACACCTCTTATTTCACCATGGTGGCCAAAGGCGAAGATGATGCACCCACCAAAGTACCCGGCCTGACCCTGGAGACGCCAGAAGATGTGCGCCGGTTTATGGAAGCCCTGCAACGCAAAGAAATAAAGGCGCGCTCAGAGCAGGAGTTCAAAGCCGTCAAAACCCAACTGGAGCTACAGCAGAACCTCTCTACGCTGCTGGGGCAACGGTGCCAGCTGGCATTTGAGCTGTAGGCTGTTTTTAGAGCATGTTTAAATTTGTCTTTCGCGCTGCAAACGGGTATCAAAAGAACCTGACTTTGCCTTTTTCTCGCACTGTAGCGGGGCGTATGCTGCTCAAAAAACGCTTCGCCAGAACCTTTCGCTCCCCGTTTTCGCTTGCAAAATCAAAATTTAAACAAGCTCTTAGCCTGTTTTCTGAAAAACAGCCCCAAAACAGCCTGGCTGGGCAGGAGAGAAAGGCTCATCTTCTACAGCAGCGGCGAGAGCAGCCGGGCCAGCTTCTCAAAGAACTGCTTGAGCCGGGGGCGCTGGCGCCATTCCCGGAGATTGATTTTTTCGGCCTGCCGCAGGTCTGCATAGAAGACATCTCTTAGCTGCTTTGAAATGGCTTCATCATAGACCACGGCGTTGACTTCAAAGTTGAGCTCAAAGCTGCGGTTGTCCATGTTGGCAGTGCCCACCATGCTCACGGCACCGTCAATGACCACCGTTTTGGAGTGGATGAAGCCTTTCTGGTACAAATAAATTTCAACGCCCGCGTGCAGCATGTCATCATAGTAAGACCAGGCCGCCGCGTTCACCAGCGCTGAGTCTGAGATGCCCGGCACCAGCAGCTTTACCTTCACGCCGCCCAGGGCTGCCACCGTGAGTGCCTGCAGAATGCCTTCACCGGGAATAAAGTACGGGGTGGTCACCAGAATCTCCTTCTGGGCCAGGTAAAACGCCTGCAGCAATGAGAACACAATGGTGGGCCTGGGCGAGTCTGGCCCGCTGGCGGCTATCTGCACCAGAGAATTGCCGACAGGGTGCGGCTGGGCAATGAAGTAGTGCTCCTCTGGGTGCAGGTGCTGGCCAGAGGCAAAGTTCCAGTCGCAGAAAAACAGGTACTGCAGGTAGTAAATGCCGGGGCCGTCTATGCGCAGGTGGGTGTCGCGCCAGAACAGGCGGTTGGGGTCTTCTGGCCGGTTAATGTAGCGGTCAGCCACGTTGATCCCGCCTACAAACGCGGTTTGGGCGTCTATGATGATGATCTTGCGGTGGTTGCGGTAGTTGAGCCGGTTGGCCAGCAGCCAGAAGAGCACCTTGTGAAACGGGTACGCCTCTACCCCCGCCGCCCTCAGCTCAGCCACGTATTTCCGCCGGATGGAGCGGCTGCCGTAATCATCATAGATAAACCGCACCTGCACCCCCTCCCGCGCCTTCTGCATGAGAATCTCCTTGATCTGGTTTCCAATCTGGTCGTTGTCCAGGATGTAATACTCCAGATGGATGTGGTGCCGGGCCTCCCGGAGCGCCTGCAGCACCGCCGGGAACTTCTCCTCGCCGTTCAGCAGCAGGGTTACCTGGTTTCTTCCGGTCAACGGGCTCAGGCCGTCATGCAGCAGCAGGTTCACCAGTTCGCGGTACCGCTGCACGGTAGGGTTACTCCCCGCCAGCACTTCCTGTGAATAGGCGTGCACCCGCTCCTCCAGCCGCTGAATGAACAGCTCGTCTTCCACCAGCTTTTTGGAGTACAGCTTCCGCTTCTTATAGTTGATCCCGAAGGAGAAGTAAATCACAATACCCGCCACCGGCACAAAAATAGCCAGCAGCAGGTAGGCCAGCGTTTTAGCCGTAGAGCCGGTGTCATAGACAATACGCAGGCAAACCGCCACCAGCACCGGAATATAGACTATGTTCCAGACCAGTAGCCAGTCAATGTTCTCCAGACTTTTCAGCAGTTCTGCCACACGCGTCTTTGTTCAAGTATTTTCAAGTGCAATAATAAAGATTCAGTGGGAAATGCCTTTACAGTACCTTTTGTCCCCAGGCTGTTTTACCCAAACCAGAGGCATACCGGTTTTGTCTGCTGCAAACAGCACGGCTTTGAGCTGGTTTTCTACCGCGCACGCTGTTCCTTTATTTTTCCGGCTCCCGCCGAAGGAACTTCTGCTCAGGGGCTACAAATATCAACCGGCCCATGGCGTGCAGGGTCTCCCAGTTCCAGCCCCGCATTCTGCCGCGCTGCATGACCAGGCGGTTGTCAGCGCGCGCGGGTTGCAGAAAGTAGTGGAACGTGAAACGGGCTTTCTCCTCCTGCCACCCCAGCATCTGCCCAAACCGGAGCACATTCAACACCAACGTGTCATTCCAGCGTTCTACGGTATAGAACCCGCTCGCAAACTGCCGTAGATCCTGGAGTTCGCCTGGGTTATCCACAGGGGTTAGCAGCTTCTCCTGCTGTGGATAAAACCGCAAAACGGTTTTAGTAGCGGCTGGCCAGAACACAGAGCGGTAGCCAATGTAATACCCTGTATCTGTAGCCACCACCGCGTACCACAGCCAGTTGTTAAAGGGAGTGGGGGTCACAAAATAGCTGGCCGCCTTTAGCTGCCTGTGCCTGAGAGACGCCTCCAGGTGGCTCTGCACCTGCTGCCTGTTGAAAACGGCATACCCTAAGTACAAGCCTGCAGGCACCAGGCCCCACAGCGCCCACTTCAGCCTATGGCCAGAAGACGCTTTTCTAAATAGCAGCAAAGCCAGGGCTCCCAGGCAAGGCCACAAACTAAAGAGCGGGTCTGCCACGTAGAGCAGGTGAAATGAAAAGCGCTCGCTACTGAACGGCAGCAGCAACCCCGTACCGTACGCGTTGCACGCATCCAGCAGGTCATGCACCAGCAGCTGAAGCAGAAAGAACAGGAAAAACTGCGGCCACGGGATCTGCCGTTTCTGGTGCCATCTGCCCGCCACCAAGGTCAGCAATACCGCCATGATCAGCGCCAGCAGAAAGGAATGGGTGATGCCCCGGTGTACCAGCAGGTTTTGGTGCGGCGGCAGCCAGAGCGCAGCCACGGTGTCTATGTCTGGTAAATTCTGGGCCAGCGCCCCCCACAGCAGCGCCCGCCTGCCTACCTTTTTAGAAAGCAGCGCTTCGCCCAGACAGGCACCTATTGCGGCATGGGTCAGTGAGTCCATTTGATTGTGTGTGCTGTTCTATACGCACAGGACGGTGCAGCGTTTTCTGGCTGTTTTTGGAAAAACAGGCCAAAAACAGGTCTCAGGAAAGCGCCACCTCCACGGCCCGCTCTGCATGCAGCTGGGCTGAATCATACAGGATGGCCGCTGTGTCTTGTGGCCTTATTAACAACCCAATTTCAGTGCAGCCCAGTATGATACCCTGCGCCCCTTGGTGCAGCACCTCCTCCGTGATCTGAAGGTATTCCTGCCGGGAGCTTTCCTTCAGGATTCCCTTCACCAGTTCCTCAAAGATAATGGCGTGTATTCTCTCCCGGGCCCTCTCTGACGGAATGATGGTGCTGATGTGGTGGTGCTCCAGAAACCGCCTGCGCAGAAAGTCCTGCTCCATGGTGAACCTGGTCCCCAGCAACCCCACCGTGGTATGCCCCTGGCGGTGAATTTCATGGGCCGTGGCATCAGCAATGTGCAGAAACGGCAGCGGGGTGTTTTGCTCAATCTCTTTGGCCAGCTTATGCAGGGTGTTGGTGCAGAGGACAAGGAAATCGGCACCGCCGCGCTCCAGCTTTCTGACCGCGTCTACCAGTATAACGCCAAGCGCCTCCCAGTCACCTTTGTGTTGCAGCTCAGCAATTTCAGCAAAGTCAACGGAGTACATGAGGGAGCGGCAGGAGTGTACGCCCCCCAGGGTTTCTTTCACCTTCCGGTTAATGATCTGATAGTAGGTGTCTGAACTTTGCCAGGACATTCCCCCAATCAAGCCAATCGTTTTCATGGTACGGTGTTCTTACTCCGCTTGCTGTGCCGTGAATATAAAACGTCTCTTCTGTTTTAATGCTATTTTCTGAAAAGTAGCCTTAAAACAGAAGAGACGCAAGGGCAGTTGAAGCAGCAGAAAGGTTGAGCTGCGCTCCTTTTTACCTGTGCTCCCGCTGTGGATAACTAAACTGTAAAATAGCTTTCCAGCTGCTGAAGCGTGGTTTCATTGGTTTGCATGTCTTCTACCACCTTGCCTTTCTCCAACAGCACAATGCGGTCACAGACTTCAATCACATGGCTAAGGTCATGGCTGGAGATGAGCATGGTCATGCCTTGGCTCTTGAGGTTTTTCAACAGGTTCTTCAACCTGATCTGGGAGCTGGGGTCCAGGTTGGCAAACGGCTCATCTAAGATCAGCAGCTCTGGGTTAGACATGACGGCCGCCGCCACGCCCACCTTCTTCTGGTTTCCTTTGGAGAAGTCTCTGATGTACTTGCGCTGCTCCAGGATCTCACCGTTGAAAAAGTCTTTGAAGCTGTCCAGAAACGCCTGCACATCTCCGGTTGAGAGGCCGTGCAACTTGCCAATGAAGATGAAGTACTCCTCTGGCGTGAGAAAATCAATGAGAAAGCCCTCATCCAGGTGGGAGCCGGTGTAGTGTTTCCAGTCTTCAGTGCTGCGCACGTTTTCGCCTCTGCTGAACACTTCGCCTTTAGAAGGCCTGATCAGGTCCAGAATCATCCGGAAGAAGGTGGTCTTACCGGCGCCGTTGTTGCCTACCAGGCCAACGGTTTCGCCTTTCTGTACCGTTAGGGCCGGAATGTTCACCACGGTTACCCCGTTGTAGCTTTTTTGAAGGTCACGTACTTCTATCATCACTTTTATATTTTAGGCACAAGCTTTTCCAGGTAAATAGCTTATACGGTTGTTAACAATTTATTTTTTCTGACTGATAGCAAACTTATCAACAGGGCTATACCTGCCGGAAACCAGCGGCAATGGCATATTTCTGTTGCTGGAAACGCTTCACCACAATGCCCAGCAGTTGCCTGTGCAGCAGGAACCCTATAATCCCAAACACGCCCAGGGCGGCAATTCCCCACCAGGGGTTGCCCATCAGCCCGAAGGGCAGGTAAATAAGGATAGGCAGCACTAACGCCGGGAGCATCATGATAAACTGGGAGGCCCCCACCCCCTGCCAGTTGAAGGAAGCGCTCTTGCTCAGGTCTATGCGTTTTTTGTTGAAGGTACTCATATACAGGATCACGAAGGTGTTCATGCCAATGTTGTACAGGAAGCAGGCCGTATTGATGGCGACTATCTTGCCTCCTACCTCCGGCATAAACCCATAGAGCAGCGTAACGATATAGGCGGCCACGCAGGTAGGCACAAACATCCAGAACTTACTCAGGTAGAACGTGTACGGACTCAGACGCTTGGTCAGCAGGGCGTCAAAATGCGCACTCTGCCAGCCCGGCACAAACTGACCGTAGCTCATCATCATAAAGCCCGTCATGAAGATACCTGGGAAGATAAGCATGGCAAAACCGTCTGTGTAGATCTTGTTGGTGTAGAAGATAAAGCCATACGCCAGGAAGAAGATAGACATGGTGACGGTTGACTTTGTGCGTTTGTGGCGCATGATCAGTTTGAGTTCCATGCCCATCAAGGCACCCACCTCGCCAAACTGCTGCAGGAAACCTATCTCCTTAGAGTCTCCTACTTTAGCGGCTTTGCGTACCCGCATTTCCTCTGGGTAAGTATGTTCTATCATGAACTTGTAGTTCACCAGATACACCACCACCAGCAGCACCAACGGGAGAATTATCCACACGGGTTGCATTCCCAACGCATTGAAAAACACGCCTGAGGCTGCCCCTAACGATATATAGCCCAGATAATCTACCAGGGCCAAGGCTACTACGGCCAGTAGAAAGCCTACCGTTACCAAGGGTTTTTCCACCAGCTGGCGCTTAAAGTACAGGGTCAGGAAGTTGTTGGCCAAGGTGATCAGGAACAGCCCCAGCACCCACAGCCAGGCTCCGCCAACCCCATACACCTCTGGCAGCACCTTCAGCGCGAACGGGATGAACAGCATCAGCGGCAGGAAATTGAAGAGGCTGGTGATAGACTTCCACAGGACGAAGTGTACCAGTTTGCCTTTGCCCACCGGCAGGTGCAGGTACGGCTGAATGCCCAGCACCGGCAACTCCTGCATGAAGAACCGAAGCGCCAGATCAATCAGGAAGTAATACAGCAACGCACTGTTCACCACCGTTACCGGATTTTTATCTGGCATCAGTTCTTCCAGAATCTTGTCAAGGAACAGGCTCAACAGGACCACGTACAGCAGCATGAGGAGCATAAAGAAACCCAGCACCAGGTTAACGGCCAGATTCTTCTGCCATACGCTGGACCTGGTGGCCTCTTTCCATTGGTGGGAAAGTAATAGTTTAATCATGAGGGTAAAGGTTGTTTGTTTAGAATGGCTGTTTCCTTGTTAGTATCCCAAACTCCCTAAATATTACAGCTTTGGCCATGTTTTTCAACTGGAAAGTCAATGGGCGTAAGTTTCCCCACCCACCACCAAAGACATATACTTCCGTTTTCGGGCTGTTTTCATAAAAACAGCCAAAACGCA
>NZ_LRMM01000120.1 GCF_001647275.1 Rufibacter ruber
TCTGCCCAGCCCCGTTTCGACCTGTTTGCCAAAACAGGTCAAAAACGCAAATAGCGGTGTCCCTTCTCCCTCTGGTAGAAGGTTAGGATGAGGGAGAGGCGGTTGAAGCAGGATTTTCAGGATTAAACTCAGTTATAGGATTGAATTAGCAGTTGGCACAGACGCTCGCAGGTACTGCGCACGCTATGAGGTCTTCTTAGAATGGCTAATTGTTGATTGCAAAGAATAAGGCGCTGGCGCGAGCTTGCAGCTCGTGGCCACTTGTGCTGTGTGTCTCCAGAGAGCAAAGAGGGTCGCTCTCATATAGAATATTCAATAAATTGTTTAGGAATGCGCAGTTTCGCGGCGTTACCGCGAGGGTAGTCTGGAGACTACCCTGCACTTGTAGGCACGAGCTGCAAGCTCGCGCCAGCGAAGGAGTATCAGCAAGCCTTGTACGTCACGGAAGTAACTTCCGCGCCATAGAAAGTAGAAGCGAGAAAGTAGCTCATACCAAAAGTTGCATCCCAACCTGGCCGTTTCTGGCCTATTTTCCTGAAAACAGCTCCAAAACGCACAACCTCCTTTTCAGTGCCTGCGGGAGCGGGCAACGCAGTGCCGCCAGGCACGAAGGCGCTTAGCGGGAGCACGGACAGACAGTTCAAACCTGTATGGCTACAGAAACAATGGAACAGATAGCGGTTGCCAAGTGCGAAAATAAATGAAGCCCCTCTTGTCTGAGCGGCAGCGAGTCAGGGGCTTCTTGATTCTTTTGGTTAGGTTGAGCATCAAGAAGAAAAGTGACAAACAGTGGCAGAATGAAAATGCAGTTAGAAGTTTGGCAATAAGGTAGTGGGAGCAAAAGCAGTTCCAAAAGCAGAAGGAGAACCAGTGACATAAACACACACAAACACACACACACACACACACACAAATCAGCAATGCGTAAAAGACAAGGCGGTGCCTGGTCTCTACAGAGGGGAAATCTGAAACAGAAGACTTTGAATGCGTACCCTCCTGTGTAAACATCCCCCTTCGCCCCCTTCAAAGGGGGAGTATCTCCTTTAGTAAAGGGTAAATTGAATGGAAGCAGAAATACTGCTGCGTTTCCGGGTTGTTTTCGCCAAAACAGCCCGAAAACGCAAAGCCCACCAACAGCAGAGGCAAGCGCTTCTACCATTAGTGGGCTTTGAACAACTATTAAAAACTCGTCTATACGTCCATAGGGGTGAGGTTCACCGCCTGAATGCCTTTGATCTCGGGCACGGCGCGCATGATGGCCTGCTCAATGCCGCCTTTGAACGTCATGGCAGACATGGGGCAGGAGCCGCAGGCACCCATCAGTTCCAGCTGCACAATGCGGTCTTCGGTAATCTCCAGCACCTTTACATCGCCGCCGTCGGTTTTCAGGTACGGCCTGATGGTGTCCAGGGCCTGCTCCACTTGCTGGAGTAAAATCTCATTGTATGCGCTTTCTGCCATATCCTTACGCTTTAATTTCTACTACTTGGGTTTTGGCCAGGCTGGCGTTCCGTACAGAAACCTGACGGGCCACTTCCTGCGCCACTCCTTCAAACGCCTGTGAGGCCGGGCTGCCTTCCTGCAGTATCTGCGGGGCGCCCATATCGCCGCTCTCTCTGATGCTCTGTACCAACGGTACCTCACCAATGAACGGCACGCCGTAGCGCTCTGCCAACTCACGTCCGCCGCCCTGCCCGAAGATATAATATTTATTCTCAGGAAGCTCAGCCGGGGTGAAATACGCCATGTTTTCTACCAGACCCAGCACCGGTACGTTGATTTGCGGTTGCCGGAACATCTGCAAACCTTTCACGGCATCGGCTATGGCCACCTTCTGCGGCGTGGTCACAATGATGGCGCCGGTGACTGGTACTGTCTGTACCAACGTCAAGTGAATGTCACTGGTTCCCGGAGGTAAGTCAATTAATAAATAATCCAGTTCGCCCCAGTCTACCTCCGTGATAAACTGCTTCAGCGCCGAGCTGGCCATGGGGCCGCGCCATACCACCGCGCTTTCGGCGGGAGCCAGAAACCCGATGGACATGAGCTTGATGCCGTACTTCTCAATGGGCTCAATGAGGTTGCGGCCGTCTGGCATGCGGTACACGTTGGGGCGGGCATCTTCTACGCCAAACATGGTGGGCACGCTTGGTCCCGAGATATCAGCATCAACCAACCCAACTTTGGCCCCGGATTGTGCCAGTGCCACCGCCAGGTTGGCGGTGAGCGTAGACTTGCCCACGCCGCCTTTGCCGGAGGCCACGGCCAGAATGTTCTTCACGCCTTTGAGCAGCGCCTGGTTGTCCTGGCGGGCCGAGGTCACGCGGGAGGTCATGTTCACCGTCACGTGGGCGTCTTTGCTCACCATGGTGTGAATGGCCCTGATACAGGCGTTCTTGATGAGTTCTTTGAGCGGGCAGGCGGGGGTGGTCAGAATCACCGTGAAGGTGACCTCCAGACCGTTTATCTGTACATCCTCAATCATGTTGAGCGTCACCAAATCTTTGCCTAGGTCTGGTTCCTCTACATAGCTGAGGGCTTTTAATACGTCTTCCTGGGTAATAGCCATGGTAAAAAATGCGCTTTTGTCGCGTAGACAAAGGTACAAACTATCTGGGTAACAAGCTACCAAAAGCGTTTTGGGGCTGGTTTACAGAAAGTAAGCCGGAAACAGGAATGCTGCATCATGCAACCTTAGCCAGCGGAGATGAGTCTATATATGGAACTGCCAGAAAGCCCATGCTACCACCAACGTCGTCCCAAGTAGAAGTGCACGTGAAACAGGTGCTGCCCACCCATGAAAACGTAGTGGCCCTGATAGAAAAGTTGAACCAGTACCAAATAGCGCTGTACGGCCGGCAAATGTGCACCCTGGAGCCGCCGGAAATCCTTGAAAAGAACCAGGCCTTTATGGTGGGCGCTTTTGTAAATGAGACGCTAGTGGGCATTGGAGCGGTAAAACTACTAGATGGCTATGCCGAGGTGAAACGGATGTATGTGGAGGAAAACTACCGCGGCTTGTCCATTGCCGGGAAAATCTTACAGGCTCTGGAAGCCTACGCCAAGCAACAGCACGTGAAAATGATTTGCCTGGAAACCGGGAACCAACATTTCAGTGCGTTGAAGCTGTACAAAAAATCAGGTTATCAGGAGGTAGAAATCTTCGGGGATTATAAGCCTAACCAAATAAGTATCTTCTTAGGAAAAACATTGTGAAGCAATTGGCTGCCAAAATAGAAAGGTAACCTTGTGTTAAACCACCGTAAGTGATGCTTCGTCTGTAAACTGATAAACAAAAGCTGTTTCCGGCCTGTTTTTTTCAAAACAGCGTCAAAACGATTCCCTATCAAGGCCAGCTCCCCCAGCTGGCTTTTTCTTTTTTTCGGCCTTGGCCGAAACGGCAGCATTTGTTCCCTTTGCCCCGCCTTCTAATCTCGGGCAACTACCAACGAACCACTTTTAAAAGTATCTTTGTCTACTTACCGCTTACCCCAGAGTACCCATGGCCCTGATAAAGAAAGAAGTTGTTGACCAGATCATCCAGCACGCCGACATTGTGGAGGTGGTGGGGGATTTTGTGGATCTGAAGAAGAAGGGCCAGAACATGTGGGCGTGCTGCCCGTTCCACCATGAGAAATCGCCTTCGTTCAGCGTAGCGCCCAAAAAAGGTATTTACAAGTGCTTCGGGTGCGGCAAGGCGGGCAACTCGGTGCAGTTCATCATGGACATTGAGGGTACCAGCTACGTGGAGGCGCTGCGGTACCTGGCCAAGAAGTACGGCATTGAGATAGAGGAAGACCAGAGCCCGGCGGCCGTGCAGGCCCAGAACGAGAAAGACAGCCTCTTTATTCTCTCTGACTTTGCCAAGCAGTATTTTGTCAACGCGCTGCACAAGAATGACGAGGGGCAGAGCATTGGCATGCCGTATTTCAAGCAGCGCGGGCTGTCACAGGCCACCATCCAGAAGTTTGAGCTGGGCTACAGCCTGGACAGCTGGGATGATTTCACCAAGGCTGCGCTGGAGAAAGGCTACCAACTCAAATACCTGGAGGAAACCGGCCTCACCATTGTCAAGCCAGAGGAAGGCAAGCAGTATGACCGCTTTAGGGGAAGGGTCATGTTTCCCATCCACAATGTGTCTGGCCGTACCATTGGGTTTGGCGCGCGCACGCTCAAGAGCAACGACAAGAAATCGCCTAAATACGTCAACTCGCCAGAGTCGCGCATCTACCACAAGAGTGATGTGCTGTACGGCATGTTC
Organism: Rufibacter ruber; assembly: GCF_001647275.1. Lineage (GTDB taxonomy): Bacteria > Bacteroidota > Bacteroidia > Cytophagales > Hymenobacteraceae > Nibribacter > Nibribacter ruber_C. Next base: position 4,262 of record NZ_LRMM01000120.1, read on the forward strand.
CAGGCCAAGCAGGCCATACGGCAGGAAGACGAGTGCTTTCTGGTGGAAGGCTACCTGGATGTGCTCTCGCTGCACCAGGGTGGGATTGAGAACGTGGTGGCGTCTTCGGGCACGTCTTTGACCGAGAACCAGATCAAGCTCATTGGCCGCTACACCAAGAACATCACGGTGCTCTATGACGGCGACCCGGCGGGTATCAAAGCCTCGCTGCGCGGAATTGACCTCATTCTGGAAGGCGGCCTGAACGTGAACGTGGTGCTGTTCCCAGACGGCGACGACCCGGACTCTTATATAAGAAAGGTAGGCGACACCGCTTTCAGAAATTACCTGAAGGAGCACAGCCAGGACTTTATCTCGTTCAAGTCAGAGCTCTTCGCCCAGGAGGCGAAGGACAACCCGGTTAAAAAGGCCGAGGCCATCCGGGAGATGGTGGTGTCTATCTCTAAGATCCCGGACGCCATTAAGCGGTCTGTGTTCTTGCAGCGGTGCAGTCTGCAGTTTGGCATTGATGAGCAGGTGCTTATCTCTGAGTACAACAAGATTCACCTCACTGAGCAGAAGGCGTCACGGCAGCAGTCACAGCCGTCTTCGGGGTATATGCCCAGTGATGAGGAACTGGCCGAGGCGGAAGCCGCAGCGGCGGCCGAGGCCGAAATGTACGGGGCTGAGGACCAGCAGGAGGTAGACCAGCACAACACCCTCCGCAACCGCGAGCGCGAAGTGATTAGGTGGATTCTCAATTACGCTGACAAAGAGGTAGACGAAGGGCTCACCGCCAGCCAGTTTATGCTGGGTGAGCTGGAGGATGTGGAATTCAAAACACCTATTTACGCCCGCCTTTTTGATATGTGTCGGCTTAAATTGGAGCAAGGTTTCTTTCCCACGGCCACAGAATTCATGCAGCATGAGGAGAAGGAGATCCGGAACGAGGTGATTGACCTGGTGAGTGAGAAGTACGAGATCAGCAACGGCTGGGCCACGCATGAGATCATTGTGCCGCATGAGAGTGACCTGGTCACGTATGGCTCAGAGCGGGAGGTGCTCCGGCTGAAATGGCGCAACGTGCAGCTCATGATCAAGGAGCAGATGGACGGGCTGGCCACCCTCAAAGAAGACCAGGAGGTAGACAAATGCCTGCGCACCATCAAAACCCTCAAAGAGTTTGAAAAGCAGATTGCAGACATGTTGGGTATAGTGATCAGCAGATAGGCTATGTGGCAGCAGCTCAAACTCTACCGGTTGTTTTGGGCCACGGGCCTGGTGGTGACCAGTCTCCTGACGGGGGTGGCGGCCTATATGTTGCTGGAGGGATACACCCTGCTGGAGGCTTTTTACATGACCGTGATCACCGTGTCAACGGTGGGGTTTCAGGAAGTGCACCCGCTTTCGCCCGAGGGGCGCCTGTTTACCTCTATTTATCTTTTGTTGAACCTGGCCATTATTGCCTACACGGTGTCAGTGATCACCACGTACCTTTTTGAAGGCGAACTCAGGACCATCTGGAAAACCTATATGAATGAACGGGAAATTCAGCGCTACAGCGGGCATGTGATTGTCTGCGGCTTCGGGCGGAACGGCCAGAAGGCCACCCGCGATCTACTGGCCAGCCAGGAGCAGATTGTAGTGATAGAGACCAATGTGGATCTGCTGGCAGGTAAGCATCTGGTAAGTAACTCCCTGCATTACCTCACCGGTGATGCCACAGAAGATGAGCTGCTGGAACGGGCCGGGGTGCGGCAGGCCAAGGCCCTCATCACCACGCTCCCCAAAGACGCAGACAATGTGTTTGTCACATTAACGGCCCGCGGGCTAAACCCCAGCCTGCAGATCATTGCCCGCGCCTCTGAGAAAACCACTGAGCAGAAGCTGATCAGGGCAGGGGCCAACTATGTGGTCATGCCAGATGAGATTGGCGGCAGCCACATGGCCAGTTTGATCACCCAGCCAGAAGTGATTCATTTCCTGGAGCTGCTCAACGGCACCGGGCCCAACAAGATGCACCTGGAGGAAGTGCACCTCAACCGCCTGCAGCGGGATTTGGAGGGGTTGAGCATTCGGGAGTTAGATGTGCGCAACCGTACCGGTGCCACCCTCATTGGCCTGAACCGGAACGGGAGCGAGTTTCTGGTCAGCCCAGACGCTGATATCTGTCTGCAGGCAGATGATGTGTTGATCCTCTTAGGGACTTCCCCCCAAATAAGTATGTTCCAGCAGCTGTTCAAGGAAGAAGAGGGGTAGCAGCGTTCTCCTTTTAAACATAGATAACCGTTTAAACGCCAGTTTGGTCGGCTTTTGGTTCCTGTTTTCCGATTAAAAAC
>NZ_LRMM01000121.1 GCF_001647275.1 Rufibacter ruber
AAGGAATACAGCAACTAATCCGGCCACTGCTTGTATTTCTGTTTTTGGCATGTTTTCAGAAACAGCAAAGGAAATGACCTAAAACAGGAAAGCCGGACTTTTACAGAAGTCGGCTTTCCTGTTTTTAAAAGTACCCTGCTACTTAAGCAGTGAAGCGATTTTCTCCTCCAGCTCCTGCCCTCTCAGGTTTTTGGCAATGATTTTTCCTTCCCGGTCCAGCAACACGGTCTGCGGAATGGCAGTGACGCCGTAGAGCTGGCCGGCAGCACTTTCCCACCCTTTCAGGTCAGACACATGCGGCCAGGTGAGTTTGTCGTTCTCAATGGCTTTCAACCATTTGTCACGGTCCTGGTCCAGGCTCACGCCGTAGATTTCAAAGCCTTTGTCTTTGTACTTGTTGTACATGCGCACCACGTTGGGGTTCTCTTTGCGGCAGGGACCGCACCAGCTGGCCCAGAAGTCTATTAAGACATACTTTCCGCGGAGCGAGGAAAGGGCCACTTCCTGCCCAGAAGGTGATGGCAGTTTGATATCTGGAGCCAGCGAACCAATAGCGGTTGAACGCTTGGAACCAACTTTTTCTTCCAGGGATTTGGTGTAGCGGGAATTGGGCAGGTTTGTTTTGAAAGCCGTTAAAACGCTATCTACAAAAGGAAATTCCTCCTCAAGGCTGATCATGTTGCCCGCCACATACGCAGATACCACTGAAGAAGGATTGGTTCTCACAAAGCTCTTCAACTGCTGCTGCATGCCCTGTTGCGCCAGCATAAATTCCTGTTGCAACTTAGCCACCTCTTCATTCTGGCCGTTGGAGCTGGCAGCCTGTGCCCGTTGGTTCAGGTCGGCCACTTTCTGCTGCATGCCCTGCATGATGGTGTTCAGCTCTTTCACCAGCTCAGAGTCTTTTGACCCTTTCACGGTGTAGGTGGTGGCCACCTGCCCGGAGTCTGCGGTAATCTCAATGTGCTTGTTGTCTACCACCAACATGACGCCTTCTTTGTTGTCAAAGCCCAGCTTGTAGATGGCGGGTTCGCTTACGGTTCCCTCCATGACAAACGTTCCATCTTTGTTAATGTCGGCGGTGTCTTTGGGCACGAAAGACTGCTCGCCCAGCTCATCCAGGTACACCTTGCCGGTGGTCATGTTGTTGATTTTACCGGTGATGCGGTAGCTCTTGTCTGTATCAGCGGTAGCTACCCCTTTCTTTTGACAGGCCCCCAAAATGCTAAGGGCGGCGGCTGCCAGTATGATTTGTTTCTTCATGTTTACGTCTAAGTCAGCTTATTTATTTAAGCTCTCTTTCAATAGTTTATTTGCCAGTTTTGGGTCAGCCTTTCCTTTGGTCTGTTTCATGAGGTCACCCATAAACATGCCCAGCAGAGACGCTTTCCCGGCTTTGTATTCAGCTACTTTGGCGGGGTTGGCGGCCAGCACACTGTCAATAATGGCTTGCAAGGCACCTTCATCAGATTCCTGCACCAGGTTCTGCTCGGTGGCCACCTGTTGGGCGGTTTTCTGTGGGTTATCTAACAGATACGGGAAGATTTGCTTGGCGGCTACGGTATGGCTCACTTTGTTGCTGTCTACCAACTCTATCAACCCGGCTACCTGCTCAGGTTTCAGCGGGAACGAGGACATGGGTAAGGTGAGTTCATTCAGGTAGCTTTTTACCGGTCCGCTCATCCAGTTGGCTGCCGCCTTGTAGTTCTTGGTCTGCTGGCAAAGCGCATCAAAGTACAGGGCAATGTCTTTGTCATCGGTCAACACCCCGGCGTCATAGTCAGAAAGACCATACTCCTGGGTGAAGCAGTTGTAAAGTGCCTGCGGAAGCGCGGGCATGCTTTCCGTTACCGCCTGCAGCCATTCATCAGAGATGATGACGGCTGGCAAATCTGGCTCCGGGAAGTACCGGTAATCATTCATGGTCTCTTTGGAGCGCATGCCGGTGGTGGTGCCGGTGTTGGCGTCAAAGTTGCGGGTCTCAGAGTCAACCGTTCCTCCGGCTTCCAGAATAGCAATCTGGCGGTCAATCTCGTGCTCAATGGCGCGCTGCACGTTCCGGAAGGAGTTCATGTTCTTCACCTCCACCTTGGTGCCCCACTTGCTGGCGCCTTTCTTCATCACAGAGATGTTGGCGTCGCAGCGCAGCGAGCCTTCTTCCATGTTCCCATCGCAAATCTCCAGGTACTGCACCAGTTTTTTGATTTGCGTAAGGTAGGCATAGGCTTCCTCTGAATCACGGATATCGGGCTCTGACACAATCTCAATCAAAGGAGTTCCGGCGCGGTTCAAATCCACCAGCGTCTCGGTCTCTCCGGCCAAGTGCATGGATTTTCCGGCGTCTTCTTCCATGTGGATGCGGGTGATGCCAATGCGCTTCTCACCGCCGTCCTTGGTTTTAATATCCAGGTAGCCTTTGGTGCAGATAGGCGTTTTGTCTTGCGTGATCTGGTAGCCTTTGGGAAGGTCTGGATAGAAGTAGTTCTTGCGGGCGTAGTAGTTGTGGCGTTCAATTTCGCAGTTGGTAGCTACTCCCATTTTCATGGCCATCTCCACTACCTTCTTGTTCACGCGGGGCAAGGTGCCCGGGTGCGCCAAGGTAATTACGCTCAAATTGGTGTTCGGCAGCATGCCGTACTCAGTAGAGTCTGCAGAATAGGCTTTGCTCTCAGTGAGCAGCTGCGCGTGCACCTCCAGTCCGATGATGGCCTGGTATTGGGAACGGATGTCTTCGTTCATGTTCTTTTAGTAGCACGTATCACGTAGCACGTAACACGATTTCTGTTTTTGGTCTATTTTCTGAAAAACAGCCCCTAATGGGCTATTGTTTAACCTCACCCCCGGCCCCCCTCCCACGGAGAGGGGAGTATTGTTTTTCTTTTGCTGGCGCGAGTCTCTGACTCGTGCCGACGGGTGGTTGGAGTCTCCAGACTCCGGTGTATTGTATTTGCTTTTGGTTCCCGGCGAGTCTAGAGACTCGCTTCACCTTTAGTCACGAGTCAGAGACTCGCGCCAGATATATTTTTCTGTTTTTCGCTGTTTTCTTGAAAAACAGCCCGAAAACGCATTAGCAGAAAGTCCCTCTCCGCGGGAGAGGGATTTAGGGTGAGGTCTTCTACTGCACCAAACCTTGCGCTTTAGCAAGGGCGGCATCTAAACCTGCCACTTCCTTGCCGCCGGCCGTAGCGTAGAACGGTTGTCCGCCGCCGCCGCCTTTGATTTCCTTTGCCAGTTCTTTCACCATTTGCACGGCGTTCAGTCCTTTGCCTGAAACCACTTCATCTGACAGCATAACGGCCAGCTGGGGTTTTCCGTCTACATCGGCGGCTAAAACCAGCACCAGATTGTCAACCACAGAGCGTAAGTCAAACGCGAGTTTCTTGAGGTAATCTGCGTTGCTCACTTCTACCTTAGCCGACAGGAAGTTCACCCCGTTCACTTCGCGTACTTGTGAAGCCAGCTTTTCTTTCTGGGCAGTCACCTGCTTCAATTCAAACGCTTCCAGTTGTTTGCGCAAGGCGGAATTTTCGTCCTGGAGTTTCTCAATGGCTTTACCGAAGCCTTTCTGCACGCCCAACAGCTGCTTCACTTCCTCAAACTGTGAAATTTGTTCGTCCACATATTCCTCGGCTACATCGGCGGTGATGGCTTCAATTCTTCTCACGCCTGCGGCTACCGAGCTTTCGCTTACAATCTTGAAGAAGCCTATGTTACCGGTGTTCTGCACGTGAATACCGCCGCAGAGTTCTATGGAGTAGTCTTTGTTAAAGGTAATGACCCGCACAAAATCGCCGTACTTTTCGCCAAACAAGGCGGTAGCACCTAATTGCTTCGCTTCTTCAATAGGTACGTTGCGGCGCTCATCTTTTTCAATGGATTCCCGGATGCGCTCGTTCACGATATGCTCCACCTCGCGCAGTTGCTCCTCCGTTACTTTGGTGAAGTGCGAGAAGTCAAAACGCAAGAGTTTGTCACTTACTAGGGAGCCTTTCTGGTTCACGTGGTCGCCCAGCACCTGTTTCAGTGCCGCGTGCAGCAAGTGGGTGGCCGAGTGGTTTTTCTTAATCAATGCGCGGCGTCTGCTGTCTACTTTCGCTTTCAGCGGAGCCTCTAAGTCTTTGGGCAGCTCAGCGGTGATGTGCAGAATAAGGTCGTTCTCTTTTTTGGTGTCCAGCACTTTCACGTTGCCGGCCGCAGATTCCAGCATACCCGTATCGCCTACCTGTCCGCCGCTCTCAGCGTAGAACGGGGTGCGGTCCAGCACTACGTGGAATTCTTTTTTGTTTTTGGCGGTCACCTGACGGTAGCGCACCACACGGGCTTCTACTTCTTCGGCGTCATAGGCCACCCACTCGGTCTCCACGTCTGGTTGCAAAATAACCCAATCGCCCTGCTCGGTGGCAGCAGCGTTGCGGGAACGGTTTTTCTGCTGCTCCATTTCAGTGGTGAAGCCGGCCTCATCTATGGTGAAGCCGTTTTCTTTGGCAATCAGCGCCGTTAAGTCCAGCGGGAACCCGAAGGTATCATACAGTTCAAAAGCGGTTTTGCCGTCAATGGTGTTGCCGTTCACTTTGAAGGTGTCGTTCAGTGACTCAAGACGTTTCAGGCCGTTCTCCAGCGTGCGCAGGAACGCATTTTCCTCTTCCTCAATCACGCGCTGCACAAAGGCTTGCTGGGCTTTCAGTTCCGGGAACACGTTCGCCAGTTGGTCGGCCAACACAGGCACAATAGTGTTCAGGAACGGCTTCTTGAAGTTCAGGTAGGTGAAGGAATACCGCACCGCGCGGCGCAGAATTCTTCTAATCACATACCCCGCCTTGTTATTGCTGGGTAGTTGTCCGTCTGCAATGGTGAAGGAAATGGCCCGGATATGATCGGCAATGACCCTAATGGCAATGTCTGTCTTCTCGTTTTGGCCGTACACCACGCCTGCCTCCTGGGCAATAAACTGGATGAGCGGCTGGAAAACATCGGTGTCGTAGTTAGACTGTTTGCCCTGGATGGCCATACACAAACGCTCGAAGCCCATGCCCGTATCTACGTGCTGCGCAGGGAGTTTCACCAAAGAACTATCGGCTAACCGGTTGAACTCCATGAACACGTTGTTCCAAATTTCCACCACCTGCGGATGGTCATTGTTCACCAAAGATTTTCCGTCTACCTGTGCGCGCTCCTCGTCTGAACGCAAGTCTACGTGAATCTCAGAGCACGGACCGCACGGACCGGTATCGCCCATCTCCCAGAAGTTATCCTTCTTGTTGCCCATCAAGATGCGGTCTTCGGCAATCATGGTCTTCCAGATATCATACGCTTCCTGGTCCATGGGCAGGTTCTCAGAAGCATCGCCCTGGAAAACGGAAACGTAGAGCCGGTCTTTGGGCAGCTTGTACACCTCGGTCAATAACTCCCAGGACCATCTCAGCGCATCCTGCTTGAAATAGTCCCCAAAAGACCAGTTGCCCAGCATCTCAAACATGGTGTGGTGGTAGGTGTCATAGCCTACTTCCTCCAGGTCGTTGTGCTTGCCAGACACGCGCAGACATTTCTGCGTATCGGCTACCCGGGCGTAGGGTGCGGGTTTATTGCCCAGAAAATAGTCTTTGAACGGTGCCATGCCCGAGTTGATGAACATGAGCGTAGGGTCGTCTTTCACCACTATGGGTGCCGACGGAACAACTTGGTGGCCTTTGGAGGCGAAGAAATCCAGGAACTTCTGACGTATCTCAGCGGAGGTCATGTATTTAAATAATAGCTTTCAAAACTGGGTGGCAAGGGCTTGTAAATGCGAAAGAAAAAGCGAATTTTTGCCCTTCAAACGCTTGTACCGCCACCTGCAAAAGTAAGCTTTTTTGCCAATATGCCGTGCTGGCCAAAGCGTTTTCGGCCTGTTTTTCAGAAAACAAGGCAAAAACAGATGAGTTCTGAGTTCTGAGTCTTGAGTCCTGAGTCAGTCCAAGAAATTCCCAGTCTCAGAACTCAGAACTCAAGACTCAGAACTCATACAAAGTGCCCTACAAAGAACGCGACATAGAGAAACAGTACTACAGCATTGGCGAAGTAGCCGCCATGTTTGATGTTGCCCCATCCCTGATCAGATTCTGGGAAACCGAGTTTGATATTCTCAAGCCCAAGAAGAACAAGAAAGGCAACCGCCTCTTCTCACCCAAAGACATTGAGAACCTGCGGTTTGTGTACCACCTGGTAAAGGAGCGCGGCTACACCATTCAGGGTGCCCGTGAAATGCTCAAAACCCGCGGCGTGCAGGTGCGGGAGAAATTTGAGATGATTCAGAGCCTGGAGAAGGTGAAGGAGTTCTTGATCAGCATCAAGGCACAGTTGCCCTAGCGGCCCAGTCCTGGGTTCTGAGTCCTGAGTGGGAAAAGGGCACAACTGCAAGCTTAACTCTTGGAATTTAATTATAGACCATTAACCGTTTCGGGCCTGTTTGCATAAACAAACGCAAGGTTAATCAACCCCACCTGGTTCTTCATAATCTTACG
>NZ_LRMM01000122.1 GCF_001647275.1 Rufibacter ruber
AAACGGAAAGGTGTATTTTTCTCCATTCTTGGAACTTAGCCTGCACAAATCTTTCGCACGCCTTCCTTGTCCCCCTTTCAAAAGGGGACAAGGAAGGCGAACTTCTTTTGCTGTTTTTCAGAAAACAGCCCCAAAACGGAAGTTACCTGTTCAAAAACCTATAGAAAATCCATCCGCCCAAGGCGTACAACCCCGCATCTACCCCATCTCCGGTATAACGCGGCAGGAATAGCGGGAAGAACACCTCAAACGCCAGGGCGAAGTAGAGCACCGTAAACAGCACGTGGTATTTGGAGAACCGCACTTGGTGGCCGTAGAAAAACCGCATCACCAACAGCGTCACGGTGAGCACCAGCGGGAGGCAGAGCAGGTCATCCAGGTAAAACCGCACCCACGCCGGCCTGGGCAGCTCCAGCCAGCGCCAAACCCAATGCCCCAGGTACACCACAGCCAGCCCCCAGAACAGCGGGCTAAGGGTTGGCCAAACTAACCGGCCAGCACCGCGATGAGCCATAAGAGAAAAGACACCACGCCCACAAAAGCCAGCTGAAACCCCAGCCCAATTCTTTTGAAGAATCTGGTAAACCACGGGTCGTCTGGGTTGATTTGAATGAAGTCAACGGTGAAGCGCTCTTTCTCCTCCTGTTTTCGTTCTTCCTGCGCTTGTTGACGGGCTAAGGCGTCCGGGTCCAGAATTCCCTGGCAGTGCTCGCAGCGGTCATGGGGGCTTTGGTTCCAGGCAGACCATTGGCCGCAATGGGGGCATTTTTTACTGGCGTTCATAGGCGCAAGGCTGATGGGTGTCTTTTATCCTACGGAAAAAACCTTGGTTTTTGTTCAGAAAAGAGAGTTGACCACGCTAAGGTAAAGACGAAGGGCCAACAGGCAAGCCATTCTTTTTTATCTTTGCCCAAACCTACTGCTGCCGTGTACAAAGAACTCCTAAGACCGCTCCTTTTCAAACTAGACCCTGAGAACGTCCATCATCTCACCACCTCGGCGCTTAAAACAGCCTACCAGTTGCCCCTGGCCAAAACCATCAGCAAAAGCCTGTTTCAGGTTGAAGATAAACGGCTGGAGCGGAAAGTTTTCGGGCTCACGTTCCCCAATCCGGTGGGTCTGGCGGCGGGGTTTGACAAAGACGCCCGCATGATTGACGAGTTCGCCGAACTGGGCTTCGGGTTCATTGAGATTGGCACGCTCACGCCCAAACCGCAGGCCGGAAATCCCAAACCCAGGCTGTTCAGGCTGCCGCAGGACGGGGCCATCATCAACCGCATGGGCTTCAACAATGAGGGCGTGGAACGCGCGGTAGAGCGGCTTAAAAGCCGAAAAAGCAGCGTGATTGTGGGCGGGAACATCGGCAAGAACAAAGTCACCCCCAATGAACAGGCGCTGCAGGATTACCTGCTGTGCTTTGACGCGCTGTATGACGTGGTAGATTATTTTGTGGTGAACGTGAGCTCGCCCAACACCCCAGATTTGCGCGCGCTGCAGGAGAAAGAGCCGCTGCTTGAGCTGTTGAGCAACCTGCAGAACCGCAACCAGGGCAAAGCAAAACCCAAACCGCTGCTGCTCAAAATTGCCCCAGACCTGAACCACGCGCAGCTGGATGATATTGTGGAGATTGCCGTACAAACCAATCTCTCTGGCGTCATCGCCACCAACACCACCATCAGCCGGGCGGGTTTGCAGACACCGGCGGACGCCGTGGAAGCCATGGGCATGGGCGGCCTCAGCGGAAAACCGTTGACCCACGCCTCTACTGAAGTGCTGAAATATCTGCGCCAGAATCTGCCCGAGCAAGTGCGGTTGGTAGGCGTAGGCGGCATCATGACCCCGGAAGATGCTATAGAAAAACTCAACGCCGGTGCCGATCTGGTGCAGCTCTACACCGGTTTCATCTACGAAGGCCCCAGCCTGATAAAGCGCATCAACCAGCGGCTGCTGCAGAAATAGTTGGCGGCGGTTTTCTGTTTTCGGGCTGTTTTGCGAAAAACAGGCCAAAAACGGCGCTGAATTTATTCTGCGAGATAGGGTACTGTAGCTTCGTGGCACTGACACGACGTGTCTCCATGAAACGAATACGCCCAAAAGAACAAACCAGCTTTCAGGGATAATAAGGGTAATAGGTGCCGGTGCCTGACCTGCTGCGGAGAACCACGTAGTGTCAGTGCCACGACGCTACAGATACGTTTTCGGCCTGTTTTCGCCAAAACAAGCCGAAAACGGAAAACCAGGATGTTTCGCTGTTCGGGATTTGCAATCCGCCTCAGGCAGAGAAAAGGGGATTGCAAATCCCCATAGTACCTCCTTCCGGATTGCAAATCCGGAAGAGCGGGGGAAGGCCGTTGAGCGGCTGCGCCGTCGGAAAAGCAAGGTCATTGTAGGCGGAATCTGCTATCTGCAATTCGGGAGTTCAACTCCCGAATTGAACTGCTGCGGAGTTCTACTCCGCTGGCTGCCATGTGCAAAAGCCGGGCAGGCGCAAAAGAAGGGGAGTAGAACTCCCCGGCAGGAAGTTTGCGGAGTAGAACTCCGCAAAAGCAGGGTAGAACTCTGCAAAAGCAGGAGCTAAACATACATTCTCCTCCTTGGAGAGGTAGGGGTGGGTTTCACTTCTGCAGAGGTACACTCACCAACAAAACTTATCCCTTTTCGGCCTGTTTTCGTCAAAATAGGCCGAAAACGGGAATTGGAACCTAAGGTCTGCTGGGACGGGTAACTTAGCAATATCCCTATATTCAGAAGAGCAGATACTGGAAGAATCTTGTCGGCAGATTGCCTGAAAAAATGTAGATTTGAGGTTTGGAGATAGTATGGCAACGAATACATATAAACGCGAAGTAGGGAATGTGCCCCGGCCTAAAAATGCGCCGCGGGTCCAGAATGAGCCGAAGGGAAGGACAGAGACGCGCGCGCCCAAAGAACCCAAGGAGCCTAAAACCAGGAAGCCGTTTCCCAAGCCGCAGCTTTCCTTCAATTTTGTGAAAGACCGCCGCTTGCAGCTGGGCGTGGGGTTCTTTTTCCTGCTATCAGCGTTGTACCTGGCCATTGCCTTCGTGTCTTTCCTGTTCACCGGCACCGCCGACCAGAGCGTGGTAGAATCGGTGACGGCCGCTGAGGTGAAGGAGGCCGGGCTGGAGTCTGAAAACTGGCTGGGTCTGTTCGGGGCGTGGGTGTCAGATTATTTCATCAACCGCTGGTTTGGGGTGGCCTCGTTCTTTTTCATTCCCATCATCTTTTTCATTGGCTACAAAATCGTCTTCCGGCGCACTACGGTCACGTTTTCATCGGTGGTCACGCTTTGCCTGTTCGGGCTGCTGTGGGGCACCGTGACCACCGGCTACGTGGTCTTGGTTGGGAACGTAGTAGATAAATTGAGCTTTCTGAGCGGCGCCATCGGGTTTGAGTCGGCTATCTGGTTGCAGAGTCTGTTGGGCTGGGGAACCGGGCTGCTGCTCGCGTTTCTGTTGGTGCTTTTCGTGATTTTCTTCTTCAATATCACCACCATTGGGCGTTCCAGAACTTCCGCCACGGCGGAGGACGAAACGTCTGAAAAGAAAAATGCCCCGTTTGCCACGTCAGAAGCGGGCGTGTACGCCTCGCCCAGCGTGGGCATGAACCATATGAGCAACCCATCGGGCACGTTTGAGGACGAAGAAGAAGAGGAGGAAGAAGAAGCAGCGTTCCCGGCGCCGTTTGCCGTGCAGGAGCAGGAGGAAGAGGAGGAGCAGGAATTTGCCTCGGCGTACGCCGAAAAAGAAAACGAGCCGGAGGAAGACCTGTTTGAAGTGAACGAGTTGCCGGTAACGCCCAAAATGACCACACCGGTTAGTTCGCTGCCGTTGTCTTTAGAGCTTGAACAGGACGAGGACGTGCTCATTCAGGAGCCCGAGGCCGAGCCGGAGCTGGATTTGGCCGTGCAGAAAGTGGCCGAAGAAGAGGAATCTGACGAGCTGGTGAGCGAAAACTACGACCCCACCTTAGATTTGCCGCGCTACCAGTACCCGTCTATTGACCTGCTCATTGACTACGGCGTGGGCAAGGTGCAGGTGACCAAAGAGGAACTGGAGGCGAACAAAGACAAGATTGTAGAGACGCTGGGCAACTACAGCATCGGGATCGCCAGCATCAAAGCCACCATTGGCCCAACCGTGACGCTGTATGAAATTGTGCCAGACGCGGGCGTGCGAATCTCCAAGATTAAGAGCCTGGAAGACGACATCGCGTTGAGTTTGGCTGCCCTTGGTATCCGTATTATCGCGCCCATTCCGGGCAAAGGAACCATCGGGATTGAGGTGCCGAACAAGAAGAAAGAGATGGTTTCCATCAAATCTATCCTGAGCACCGAGAAGTTCCTGAAAAGTGAGATGGACCTGCCCATCGCTTTCGGGAAAACGATTACGAACGAAGTTTTTATCGCTGATTTGGCCAAGATGCCGCACTTGCTCATGGCCGGGGCCACGGGTCAGGGTAAATCGGTGGGGTTGAACGCCATCTTGACCTCTTTGCTGTACAAGCGTCACCCGTCACAGTTGAAGTTTGTGTTGGTAGACCCTAAGAAGGTAGAATTGTCTCTGTTCAACAAGATTGAGCGCCACTTCTTGGCTAAGCTGCCCGATACCGATGAGGCCATCATCACTGATACCAAGAAGGTGGTGAACACGCTGAACTCGCTCTGTATGGAGATGGACCAGCGTTATGATTTGCTCAAAGACGCCGGTTGCCGGAATTTGAAAGAATACAACCTCAAGTTTGTAGAGCGCCGCCTGAACCCTAAGAAGGGCCACCGTTTCATGCCGTTCATTGTACTGGTGATTGACGAGCTGGCTGACTTGATGATGACTGCCGGGAAAGAGGTGGAAACCCCCATTGCCCGTTTGGCGCAGCTGGCCCGGGCCATCGGGATTCACCTGGTGGTGGCTACCCAGCGCCCGTCTGTGAACGTGATTACGGGTATCATCAAAGCCAACTTCCCGGCGCGTATCTCTTTCAAGGTAACGTCTAAAATTGACTCGCGTACTATCCTGGACACCGGCGGTGCCGACCAGTTGATTGGCCAGGGCGATATGCTGTTCTCGCTGGGTTCGGACCTGATTCGGGTGCAGTGCGCGTTTGTAGACACGCCCGAAGTGGACAGAATCTGCGAATTCATTGGCGAGCAGCAAGGCTATTCAGATGCCTACCTGTTGCCAGAATTTGTGGGCGATGAAGGCGGCAATGAGAAAGCTGACTTTGACCCGAGCAACAAAGACGCCATGTTTGAAGAGGCCGCCCGCATTGTGGTGACGCACCAGCAAGGCAGTACGTCGTTGTTGCAGCGCCGCCTGAAACTGGGCTACAACCGCGCCGGCCGTTTAATTGACCAACTGGAGGCCGCCGGCGTGGTAGGTCCGTTTGAAGGCAGCAAGGCGCGTGAAGTTTTAATTCCAGATGAATACAGTTTGGAACAGTTATTGAATAACATGGATTCGTAACCACGAATCCATTTATTTTAAAAGATAGACCATGAAACGATTCTTTTCCCTTCTGCTCGCTTTGTTCGCTGTGGTACAGTTAGCCAGTGCGCAGAATAACTCCAAAGACCCCGCCGCCCAAAAGGTGTTGGACGCCATGAGCAAGAAATACCAAGCCATGAGCGCCTTCAAAGTTAATTTCACCCAGACCCTGGAAAGCCCCTCGGCGAAGGTGAAGGAAAACATGACCGGTGACATCACCGTGGCCGGAAATAAATTCAGGTTATCCGTAGCGGGGCAGGAGGTCATCAACAACGGCTCTACCATCTGGACGTTTATGAAAGACGTGAACGAGGTGACCGTGTCTGACTATGACCCTGAGGAAACCGAGATGACGCCCAGCCAGATTTACAACCTCTACAAAAAAGGCTATAAGTACGTGTACGCCGAAGAGGCCAAAGAAGGCGGCGAAGCCGTACACGTGATTGACCTCTCGCCTGAAGACCGGGACAACCAAGTCTACAAAGTACGGCTGCACATCAGCAAGAAAGACCACTCCCTGAAATCCTGGAAAATGTTCCGGAAGAACGGCAACCGCTACACCTACACAGTGAAGAAGTTCACCCCCAATCCGCCGGTAACCGCCAGCACCTTCGCGTTTGACAAGAGCAAATACAAAGGGGTAAAAGTAGTAGACCTGCGGTAGCTAGTAGCACGTATCAAGTATCAAGACAAAAGGCTTCTGCTGAAAAGCGGGAGCCTTTTCTGTTTTTAGCCTGTTTGCAACAGCCGAAACGCAAACGGCGCCGTTCCTACTCCT
>NZ_LRMM01000123.1 GCF_001647275.1 Rufibacter ruber
TAATACGCTTTCAGCAGGTGTACAACAGCTTTTTTCTAATCACAAAAATATTATGAAACAAATCTTCCTCATTCGGCACGCCAGGCCTCTGGTTGACCGACAGGTTATATTCTACGCTGGGCATCTGTTCACATGTGCGCGTTGCGTCTGGCCCACGGGTAAACCATGCACAGCCTTGGCAACCGCACCTATTTCATGCCTGAGAACAGCCCTCTCTGTGCAGCACAGTGTTTCCGGCAGATTATGTTCAGGTAGCAGCAGATGTACGTTTTGGGGCAGTTTTCAGGAAAACAGGTCTAAAACAGAAGCTCCTGCTGCACACCCAGGTTCAGGCGTTTGGGGGCAATCCTGACGGGGGGAACGGCGGGGACAACCGCCAGGGGTACGGGCGTACCGGTTATCCGATAGACCGGTGTCTCCCCAAACCGGGAAGCGACCACCACCTCCACCCCATCGGCGTGCGCCGAAAACAGCTCTTTCACCAGGTGGGGGCAGTTGTTGTCTTTGGAAAGGTGCGAGAGCAGCACGTGGCTCATGAACTCTGGCTTGTACCCGGTGAAGAGCGTGAGGGCCTGCCTGTTGGAGAGGTGCCCTTTCTCACCTTTGATGCGCTTTTTCAGGTGGTACGGGTAATAGCCGTTGTCCAGCAGGTCCTCGTCATAATTGGTTTCCAGAAAGGCCGCGTGGCAGCGCTGGAACTGCCGGATCACGTGGTCACAGGGCGTACCAATGTCTGTGAAGACTCCCACGTTCACCCCAGAGCTGCTCACCATGAAGCTGTGCGGGTCAGCGGCGTCATGCAATTTGGGGAAAGCGGTAACAGACAGGCTGCCCACCTGCACCGGGGCATAGGCCTCAAACGGCACCACCAGGTGCGGCTGCAGGTCAAGGCGGGAATTGCGCAGGGTGGGGTACGTGATGTACACCGGCAGCTGGTACCGTTTGGAGAGAACCTCCAGCCCCCTGATGTGGTCAGAGTGCTCATGGGAGATGAAGATGGCTTTCACCCGCTGCATTGACAGCCCCAGACGCGCCAGGCGCCGCTCGGTTTCGCGGCAGGATATGCCCACGTCTACCAGAACCGCCTCCTGCTCATTCCCCACGTAATAGCAGTTGCCATTACTCCCCGAGTTCAGTGATGTGATCATCAATTCGGTCATGCTGCAAAAATAACGAATTCAAACTGAGAAAGCGCTTCTGCGGGAGCAAATACTTGACGTTGAGCAGAAAACCGCCTGTGTGCGGCCAACCGGCAAGGGGGAAGGTGCGTACCTTAGAAAACAACTTCAGGAGAGACTACTATGGGTATCAAAGATATTGTCAACAAGGTAAAAGAAGAGGTGAAGGTGCTGCAGGGCGAAGCCTCCAAAGACAAGCTGTTCACCAATGAACAGGCGTATGCAGATGAGGCCACCGCCCAGCGGGAGTTCCTGCGGGGAAACAGAAACTGTTTGACGTGAACGGTTGGTCTAAGCTGAACGGCATCAACTCTACCTTTGAGCTGTTCAATGCCAACGGCCAACGCCTGCAGGCCACCAAGCCGGAACTGGGGCACTTTATAAAAATCATTCTGCCGGCGTCTAACATTGAAAACTGGGTTGAGGTGGTAGACATCAGAGAAGAGGAGAACGCCGCCGAGTTCACAGTAAAACCCAGCTCTGAGCCTGTGGCCCAGCAACAGGGTGAAGCCGAGGTCAAGCACTTCTTCACCAGCGAAGCCAGCAGCACCTTCAGGGTGGAGCGCCAGGGCACCAAACTGATTGGCTACGAGATTGGTCAGAACGAAAAAATCAACAACCACAATGAGGAGGCCGGGGACCGCGCCGTGCTGAACACCATGGTGGCCGAGGGCGGCTGGGCTGGTTTCCAGGATGTGCAATGGAACCGCCTCACGGCGTACCTGGTACACCTGGAGGAGGCCGCATAACCTGCTCCCACTTTTCACCTTTTACCCCGCAGGTCTGTTTTGGGGCTGTTTTTCAGAAAACAGCCCCAAAACAGACCTGCGGGCATTTGCAGCAGGAGCAAAAGGCTGGGTTCGCGCTTGCTTCCCTTTGATTGTGCAGGCGAAACCGGGGAGCAAAAGGTTCTTCTTAAAGGTTTCTAGGGCAGCATAGCAGCGCTATGGCGGTAGGCAGCCGCCAGGCCAGGTTAGTTGGGGGGCCGGTTGCAGCGCCAAAAAAATTTTAACCTGCTCTTAGATTTTGCATTGGAAGCTCAGCGGGGCAAGGGAAAGTACCGCCCCAGAGGTTCTGAGCCCGTTGCAGCATACCCAGGAGGCTAGGCAGGTTCTAGCCCTTGGCAGCACCAAGCATAACTTTCCAACCAGCTTTCACCTTTCCCGTGCTCCCCAGCTTCCCTCAGGGCTTTTCTTTCCCGCTTTTAAGATCTCCTTCCATCCGCTCTGCGGAAAACGGGGGCCTGCCCGTGTGCCCACCCCCTGCCCCGGCCCCGCCCGCGCCTCCCAGAACCATGCCGCCGGCCTCCGTATTTAAACCCAATGGCACCAGAGGCGTACCTAACACCATGTGTTTCTTAAACAGATGATATACCATGACAACTGAGTATACAAAAAATACCTCCCGTAAAGGGGTGGTGGTCATCACGGGCGCCTCTGCTGGTTTGGGCAGGTCCCTTGCCCGCGCATTTGCCAAAGACGGGTATGACGTGTCTTTGCTCGCCCGGGGGGTGGAGGGCCTGCAGGGGGCTCAGCGGGAGGTGGAGGCCATGGGCCGCCGGGCCATTTACTTTCCCGTAGATGTGGCTGACGCCGAAGCCGTGGAGAATGCCGCCGCCCAGACAGAGGAGCAGCTGGGCCCCATTGACGTCTGGGTCAACAACGCCATGAACAGCGTGTTCAGCCCCATCAAAAAAATGACCCCAGAAGATTACCGCAGGGTGACCGAGGTAACGTATCTGGGACAGGTCTACGGCACCCTTTCGGCGTTGAAACGCATGCTGCCGCGAGACAAAGGCAAGATTATTCTGGTGGGCTCAGCGCTGGCGTACCGCGGCATTCCGCTGCAGTCTGCGTATTGTGGGGCCAAGCATGCCATTCAGGGTTTCTTTGACTCTTTGGTCACTGAACTCATGCATGACAAGAGCAAAGTCACCGCCACCATGGTGCAGCTGCCCGCCATGAACACCACGCAGTTCGGGTTTGTGAAAAGCAGACTGCCCAACAAACCGCAACCCATGGGTAAGATCTACCAGCCCGAGGTGGCCGCCAAGGCCATTCTCTACGCCGCCACCCATGACCGCCGCGAGATCAACGTAGGCTACCCCACCGTGAAAGCCGTGGAAGGAAACAAAATTGCCCCCTGGTATGCAGATTACGTGCTGGCCCACAACGGCTATGAAGGCCAGCAAACAGATGAACCAGAAGACCCGAACCGCCGCAACAACCTCTACGAACCCATTCCCGGGGATCACGGGGCGCACGGGCCGTTTGGGGAGCAGTCCACTAATTTCAGTCCGCAGCTGTGGGCCACTTTGCACCGCAAGGAACTCCTTACTTCGGCCCTGGCTGTGGGCGGCCTTCTTTTGCTGGGCAGATGGCTGCGGTAACTTTTACCCAGAAAGGCACCGGCCGCTTACGTTCTGTTTTTGGGCTGTTTTCTGAAAAACAGCAAAAACAGAAACCTCACCTTCTCCAGTAACTCCTAAGAACTTGATTAAACCGTGGTTTTGCAGGCGAAGGATAGCAGCGACAGGACGAAGGCACTATTGAGCAATTAGGCAGCGCTACAAGTTGGGCAAGAGGCCACCTCCGGTTCTATTGAAACGCGTTTTAACAGCCCTGCATAACGTTAAACCAGCTCATCAAGCAGAAGTGTTTCACAACTAACCCGTACACAGAAAACTATGGCAGAAAACGGTATTCCGCCGGGCTGGAGTTATAACCCGGCTACATGGGGGCAGCGCCTCCCCATCATCCTTTTGGCAGTGGTGGGCCTGGCTATCTCTATTTACCTGACCCTGTTCCAGCTGCACGTGCTCCCCACGGTGTGGGAGCCCTTCTTCGGGAACGGCAGCCGAAAGATCCTGACGTCCAGTGTCTCTAAAATCCTGCCTATCCCAGATGCCGCGCTGGGGGCCATAGGCTACTTTACAGATGCGCTGGCGGGGGTAATTGGCGGCACTAAGAGGTGGCGCACCATGCCCTGGATTGTGATTGTGTTCGGCCTGGCCGTGGGGCCGCTGGGCATGGTCAGTATTCTGCTGGTGATCCTGCAGCCGGTCATGTTTGACGCGTGGTGTACCTTGTGTCTGGCATCGGCGGTGATTTCCCTGGTGATGGTAGGCCCGGCCATGGATGAGATGCTGGCCAGCCTGCAGTACATGCGCCGCGTGAAAGACTCCGGCATTTCCCTCTGGAAGGCCTTCTGGGGGTACAAAAGCGTTCAAGGTAAAGTTATATAGCTATGTGGGCACAGATCATTAACGCACTGCTGGGGCTTTGGCTCATGACGGCCCCCGTTATGCTGGACTCAGAAAAAACCGCCAGTAACAACGGCCATATTGTGGGGCCCATCATTGTCTCGTTTGCCGTGATTGCGTGGTGGGAGTCTACGCGGGTGGTTCGGTTGTACAACCTGCCGCTGGGGGCATGGCTGCTGCTGGCGCCGTGGGTGTTGGGGTATGAAAACACCCCTTCTATTGTGAACAACCTGGCCGTGGGCGCCCTGGTCATTGCGTTCAGCCTGGTGCGGGGAAAGGTGCAGGAACAGTTTGGCGGCGGCTGGGGAGCGGTTTTCCGGTCAGACACGCCCCACGCCAGAGCCGCCCGCGAGAAGCCTCAGCTGTAGCACCTTTCTGCTTATAAGCGCTTGTTAACAGTATGATTGGGCAGGCCAAAACGGGGAGCGACAGGTTCTCCTCTGGCGTTTATGACCAATGTGGCCGCGCCAGGGTGCGGGGCAACCCCTAAGCCGGGTTCTTTTGCGGCCCGTTGGCAGCACAGAAGACAAAGGCAAACATGCTCTGAGCAGAGGGCTGTTTTTGAGCTGTTTTTCTGAAAACAGGCCAAAAACAGCCCTCTGCCCTATTGGTTCACCCCTCTGGTGGAAGATTTTCTGGGCACCAAAATCGGGTCCAGCACAATGCGCTCCGGGGTTTCCTGGTAGAAGTTCTTCTGGCCGCTGAGTTGCAGGAACAGCCGGGCGGTCTCCTCCCCCATTTTCACGGTCTGCTGGTCAACCGTAGACAGTGACGGGGTCACAAACGCGCCAAACGCCTCATTTGCGAACCCAATGATGCCTACCTTCTCCGGCACGGGCACTCCCCGCTCCTGCAGGGTTTGCAAGGCGCCCATGGCGGTGTAATCCTCTGCGGCGAAGATGGCGTCAAAAGGAGTTTGCGTCTCCAGCAGCTGCTGCACCGTCTGCTGCCCCAGTTCCAGGGAAACCCGTCCTTTGAAGATGAGCTCCTCCCGCACCGGCAGGCCATGCTGCTTCAGCGCCTCTACATACCCGCGCAGGCGCTCCTTGAAAATGGTGAGGTGGAGGTCAGACATGATGTGCACAATGTTCTGGTAGCCCTGCTGAATCAAATGCTCAGTAGCGGCAAACCCGCCTTGAAAGTCATTGATTGTGACCGAAGGGATGGCCAGCTCCTGAATGGCGCGGTCAAAGAACAGCAGCGGCACCTGCCGTTTCCGGAGGCTGGCGTAAAACTCGGTCTGGTCCTTCTCTGCTGACACTGAAGCCAGCACGCCGTCTACCCGCGACTGCAGGAACGTGTTCACCCCCTTCTGCTCCTGCACCTGTGACTCACCCGTCTGGTAGAGCAGCACGCTGTAGCCGTTCTCATTCAGCACCCTCTCCATGCCGTGCACCACAGAACTGAAGAAGCTGGTATCCAGGCTGGGCACAATAATGCCAATCACGTTGCTGCGCCCCGACCGCAGGGAACTGGCCAGCTTGTTCTGCTGGTAGTTCAGGCGCCTGGCGGTCTCCAGCACCGCCGCTTTGGTGGCCGCGCTAATGGCAGGGTGGTCGTTCAGCGCCCGGGCCACGGTAGAAAACGTCACCCCTAGTTCGGCCGCAATATCATGTATGGTGGTTTTCTTCACGGTCTTGCTTATGGTGCAAAATAGGCGTAAGTTTTCCAGTTCCCCGCCTTCTAATGACATCAATTCCTGTTTTCGCTGTTCTGAAACTTGTCGAAAACAGGCAGTAAACTA
>NZ_LRMM01000124.1 GCF_001647275.1 Rufibacter ruber
GCATAATGCGTTTTGCGCTGTTTGCAACAGCGAAAACAGGAGTCTGCAGGCGGGAGGCAAAGCCCTACCTCTGGGGGGCTCTACAAAACTGTTAGCAAAAGCACGAAAACTGACAGCGGCGGCCGCCCCAAAAAAGTAGCTTTGGATCTGTAATACTACTACCCAAGCCTAGCCTGTACCATGAAAGCGTTTGTTTTTACCCTGGCTGCGGTCCTTACCGTTTCCTCCCTCTTCGCGCAGCGGGTAGACGAGAAAGAACTGCAGCCGCTGTCTGCATTCAAGAACTTCCCCCAGGGGGCGGTGTACCAGAACACCAGCTTATCGCCCGAAGCCCGGGCCAGAGACGTGCTCAAGCACCTCACCTTTGAGGAGAAACTGTCCCTCACCGGCGGCTACAAGTCCTTCTGCTTTCCGGGTGTGGCGCGGTTGGGGTTAAGGCCGGCCATCATGGCAGATGCCTCACAGGGCATACGGCTGCAGACCATTGCCAGCAAAGCCAACAGCACCTCGTTCCCGCCCATGCTGGCGCTGGCCGCCACCTGGAACCCGGCGTTGGCGCAGGCCTTCGGGAAAAACATTGGGGAGGAGTGTAAAGCGCACGGTGTAGATTTTCTGCTGGGGCCGGGCATTAACCTGCAGCGCCTCTCGGTGGGCGGCCGTAACTATGAGTACATGGGCGAAGACCCGCTGCTCACCTCGGCCATAGCCGTGAACTACATCAACGGGTTGCAGAGCCAGGGCGTTATTGCCACGGCCAAGCATTTCATAGCCAATGACCAGGAGTTTGTGCGGCACATTGCCAGCAGCGACCTGGATGAGCGCACCCTGCGGGAGATTTACCTCAAGCCTTGGGAAG
Source organism: Rufibacter ruber (assembly GCF_001647275.1). Taxonomy (GTDB): domain Bacteria; phylum Bacteroidota; class Bacteroidia; order Cytophagales; family Hymenobacteraceae; genus Nibribacter; species Nibribacter ruber_C. The sequence goes on from NZ_LRMM01000124.1 coordinate 857, forward strand.
CGGTGGTAAAACAGGCCAGGGTACGGGCCATCATGACCGGCAACAACGCAATCAACGGAATCCCGGCCTCCATGCACCAGCCGTTGCTGAATGATGTCATGCGCCGCGAGTTCGGGTTTACGGGCGTGACCATGACTGACTGGCAGAACACCAACTACCACCCAGACCTGCAGTACCTGGTAGCCCGCTCGGGCCAGACCCTGCTCATGGCTAATAATGCTACGTTTACCAAGTACATTCAGGACTTTATCGCCAGATACCCTGCCCGGAAGGCAGAAGTGGAGGCTGATTTAGATTTCATGGTGTACCCCAACCTGTACACGCTTTTTGAAGCCGGGGTCTATGACCGCGCGCCCACTGACAAAGCCTTGCTGAACACGCTCCCCGCCCACAAAGAAACCGCCCGCCAATGCGCCGAGGAAGCCATTTGCCTCCTGAAGAATGAAGCCAATGTGCTGCCCGTACAGCGTTCTAAAAAAGTGCTGCTGATGGGGGAAAACGAGCTGCACAGCGGCACGGGCAGCGGTTTTGTGGCGGGCTATGACCACACCAGCTTCGCCGAAGGACTGAAGAAAACCTACGGCCAGAACTTTGAGGAAGCCGAAAAACCAACCGATGCCCAAATCAAAAACGCCAACGTGGTCCTGTTCCGGCTGAACAAGAAAGCGGGCGAAGGCTATGACGTGCCGTTTGAAGAACCCCAAGGCGTGAACGCTGAAATTGCCCGGGTGGCGGCCCTCAACCCCAACGTGGTGGTGCTCATCAGTTCGGCCAACGGCCTACCCATGCCGTGGCTGGGCCAGGTGAAAGGCGTGCTCTGGACCTTCTTTCTGGGGCAGGAGCGGGGCAATGCGCTGGCCAATATCATCAGCGGCAAAGTGAGCCCCTCTGGCCGGTTGCCGTTTACGCTGGAGAAAGACTTTCAGGATTCGCCAGACCCAGATTTCAATTTTCTGGGCGGAAAACCCTATTGGCAGGGCAACAACAACCACTACAAAGAATACTGGAAAGGGAATGAAAAGAACAGCAGGAAAGAGATAGCCAAGTATGTGAAGCCGCACCAATTGGTGCACCTGCCCTATGACGAAGGCGTGTTCATGGGCTACCGCTGGTTTGACAAGCAGCAGAAAGAAGTCCTGTTCCCGTTTGGCTATGGGTTGAGCTATACCTCGTTCACCTACACCAAACCCAAAATCTCCAAAGCCACCCTCTCCGGCCAGGACTCAGTGCAGGTGCAGTTCACCCTGAAGAACACGGGGAAACAAGCCGCCGCCGAGGTGGTGCAACTCTACGTGTCAGACAAAGAGGCAAGCGTTGACCGCCCGGTACGGGAGCTGAAAGATTTCCAGAAAGTGTACCTCAAGCCGGGCCAAAGCCAAACCGTCTCGTTCTGGGTCAACCGCCAGGACCTGTCTTTCTGGGACACCCCCACCCACAGCTGGAAAGCTGAACCCGGAGCCTTTGAACTTTCAGTGGGCAATTCGTCCAGGGCCTTACGGTTTACGCAGGTATTTACGCTGGAGAAATAGCTACTGTCAAGAGTCTCCGTTGGGCCTCACAGATATTCAGATTCTGTGAGGCCTTTCTGTTTTTGGCGTGTTTTGGCCAAAACAGGCCAAAAACAGAAAGCTCTGGTAATGAGGGAGAATATCGGACAGGGCTGGCTCCCCGCTGCGGCAGACAAAAGTTATACCCCCGCTGCGGCTGCCATTAAACCTAATGGCCCCACTCGCATCTAAGTACCAAACCAGGTCAGGAACAGACAAGATGCTCCTTTCCTGTTTCCGGGCTGTTTTTCTGAAAACAGGCCAAAAACAGGAAAGGGAACGTGGGGAGAGAAACCGCGACGGACCCGTCTAAACCTGCCTTGTACCCCTTTCTACATTTGTTGCAGCATTAGCGACAATAGTGGCACAGCGGCCCACCGGCACCCGCTATCTTCGGGACAGATACGTTGGGGTATTCCCGCCTGGAGGTTTGAAGGGCAGCGGGAGCTGGAGACTCACGCCGCCCGCCCCTAAACGTGAATAACTTTCGGCCCGGCGAAGAAAAAGAGGAATACTACCACTTCGGCTGTAGCCGATGAGAAAGAAGCATAAACCGGCATGAAAAACAGATTCTTGAGTACGCTGCCTCTGCTATTACTGCTGGTGCTTGGCTTTGAAAGCCAGGCGCAGCCGAAGCAAAAGCCCAACGTGCTCTTTATTGTGGTAGATGACATGAACACCTGGGGGCTGGTAAAGGATTACCCCGTGCTCAAGGTGCCCAACCTCAGGAAACTGCTGTCCCAGTCTCTCTACTTCCAAAACGCCACGTGTGCGGCCCCTAAATGCATTCCGTCACGGGCTTCATTCTTCAGCGGCAAGTATCCGCATAACTCGGGCGTATACCAGAACGGGCCTAACGTGTGGGGCACCTCAGACGTGCTGACCCAGGTTGAAGCCCTTCCTGAGCTGTTTAAACGCAACGGCTACACCACCTGGGCCGGGGGTAAGACGTTCCACGTACCTTTGCCGGGCAACCGCGAGGCAGAAATGTGGGACAACCCCGTGCACCACGGCGGCTACGGCCCCTGGGTAGCCCGCGCCGGGCAGTGGTTTGACACCAAACCCTGGGAAGGCCCCGACTCTGACTTTACCGATGTGGTGACCGCCGAACAGGCCATGGCGTTTCTGGGCCAGCAGCAGGAGAAACCGTTCTTTATGTACTGGGGCCTGTACCGTCCGCACAACCCGTACACGGCCCCCAAGCGCTTCTATGACCTGTATGACGGGGTCACGTTCCCCATGCCGCCGGGCTTTGCCGCCAATGACCTGAATGACGTGCCGCCCATGGGCCAAGCCCTCACCGACGGCCTGGCCCCTCTGTACCGGAAAGTCCCCAACCAAGAGCAGGCCCTGCAAACCTACCTCAAAGCCTACTGCGCCAATTACTCATTTGCTGACTGGAGCGTGGGCCGCGTACTGGACGCGCTGGAGAAAAGCCCGTACGCCCAGAATACCCTGGTAATATTTGCGTCTGACAACGGCTTTCACAACGGCACCAAAAACCACTGGACCAAAGAAACCCTCTGGGAGCAGGCCACTACTATTCCGCTGTTAATCAGGTTGCCCAACGGCCAAGGCGTGGTCTGCCCGCAGACGGTGAGTTTGATTGACATTTACCCCACGCTGGTAGAATACTGTAACTTGAGCCCGCCCAAACAGCAACTGGACGGCCTGAGCATGATGCCCGTCCTGAAAAACCCGAAGGCCCGCTGGGAACGCCCTGGCCTCACCACCACCCGCGAAAACTACAGCGCCGTGCGTACCCAGCAGTACCGCTACATCAAATACGCCGATGGCTCTGAGGAACTCTATGACCACCAGCAAGACCCCTATGAACTGAAAAACCTGGCGCAGCAAATCTCCTTGAAACCTGTGATGGTGAGCTTGGCCAAACAGGTACCCCGCCAGTTCAAAAAGTCAGTGCCTGTGAAAGGCGATGCATCTGATGCCGGTGGCCACGCCGCCGCCGGTGAAGCGCCCGCCAAGAAGAAAGGCGGCAAAAAAGTCGGCGCCGCCGAAGGTAAAAAGAGAAAAGCCCAGAACCAGGAGTAAGCCGTTTATAAGCTATTTTTCCTAAAACAGACCAAAACTGAAACACCCATGAAATACCTGAACAAATTAGTCCTGCTCCTGGCCTTGTGTATCTGGCAGGGCCCGGGCGCGCAGGCCCAGACCAAAGGCAAGAAGCCCAACATCATCATTATCCTGGCCGATGACATGGGCTGGGGCGATGTAGGCTACCACGGGGGCAGCATCAAAACCCCGGTGCTGGACCAATTGGCCAAAGATGGTGTGGAGTTGAACCGCTTCTACGTGGCCGCGGTTTGCTCACCCACCCGCGCCGGGCTACTGACCGGCCGCTACCCAGACCGGTTCGGGCTGCGCACCACTGTGATTCCGCCCTGGTCCAGCTTTGGGGTTGACACCAAAGAAGTTTTTTTGCCAGAGATGCTAGCCAAGGCCGGGTATAAAAACCGTGCGGTTTTGGGGAAATGGCACCTGGGCCACGCTGATTTGAAATACCACCCGCTTAACCGCGGCTTTACCCACTTCTACGGCCACCTCAATGGCGCTATTGATTACTTCACCCACGAGCGCGAAGGCGAGCTGGACTGGCACAATGACTTCAAACCCAGCCGTGACAAAGGCTACAGCACAGATCTGCTCACAGATGAGGCCGTGCGCAACATTAAGAGCTACAACGGGCAATCGCCCTTCTTTATTTACCTGGCCTACAATGCGCCGCACGGCCCGCTGCAAGCCAAGGAAGAAGACATGAAAGAATACGGCTATGACCCTGCTAAACCCAGCTTCGGGAAAAAGAACAATGACGAGAAGGAAGGCAAAGTGGGCCGCGGCAACACCCCAGAAATGACGTACGCTGCCATGGTCACCAACATGGACCGCAACATTGGCCGTATTCTGCAGACCCTCAAAGACCTGAAGATTGACGACAATACTATTGTGCTGTTCCACTCAGACAACGGCCCCGCCCCAGAAATCAAAGGCTCCAGCAGCGGTAAGCTACGAGGGGCAAAATTCACCGAATGGGAGGGGGGCGTGCGGGTGCCCGCTATCATCAGGTGGCCCGCCGGTTTCAAGGGCGGCAGTGTGAACAACCAGCTCATGGGCTACATAGACATCATGCCTACCTTGTTAGAAGTGGCCGGCGTGGCAGAAAAACCCAAGAACCCGCTAGACGGCATCAGCATGGCACCGGTGCTGACGGGCAAACAAAAAGAAATTCAGCGCAGCTTCTACCTGGGCTCTGGCACTATCCTCAACAATACCTGGAAACTGGTGTCGGCCAAGGGGTTGAACCCGCGCATCAAACTGGACGAAGACCACCTGTTCCAGATTGTGAAAGACCCATCTGAAAAGAACAACGTGGCCCAAGCCAACCCGGCTATTTATGCTGACCTGAAAAAGCAGCTGGATGTGTTTGACAACATCAAATCTCCGTTTGAGGTGCCGCCGTACGGCGAAGGCCGCAAGGGCTTTGTGGCTCCCAAAGACTGGCAAATCACCCAGCATACCGGTAAAAAATAACCCCCAGATTAGCGGCTGTTTTCTGAAAAAGAGCTGCTACGCAGAACCATTGCCAATGATAATTTAACCTTCTGTTTTCGGGCTGTTTTGGCCAAA
>NZ_LRMM01000125.1 GCF_001647275.1 Rufibacter ruber
TCGGCCTGTTTTCCAGAAAACAGGCGAAAACAGGAGTGCTTTAATTCATGGGCGTAACTTACCGCTACTACTCAAGTATGGTTGTTCCTTAAAAAGGGTTTCAAGCTGAATTACTTTCTATTGCATGCTTATGCACCTTCTGAAAAAGTGAACCCGCAGCCAGAAGCCGCGGGCTTACCTTTCAAACAACCCTCTATAAAAAACAGTTTATAGACATTACAAAGGCCTTACCGTGACCTTGGCCGTCTTGGCCGGGTGGGCTTCATTGGGGGCCACGGGATAAGGCTGTACCTCATGCAGGACAAGCAAGAACCTCTGGTTGCCCAAGGCTACCTCTACTGAGTCAGTGCCTCTGAACCCTCTGTTGTCCGGCGCTGGCAACGCTTCGCCCAGATACAGGCGTTGCGTGGCGCGGTTGCCGCTGCCGTCCTGCAGTTGCAGGGCCGCAACCGCTGAACCGTACCGCACGCACATGACATTCAAGGGGCACCGGCTGTCAGTAAGCTCCTGCAGCTTAAGGGTAACCCCATTGGCCTGGGTAGGTTGCTGTAGGGAAAGCACGGTGGGGGCAAGCGGTGCAGAAGCCATTTTCCCCTCCTGTGAAGGCAAAACCTCTGTTCGGGCGCAGCCCATTGCCACAAGTGCCAGCCCCAGAAGAGAAACGTGTCTTTTTTTCATCTGCAGAGAAACACAGCGGTGATGGCCGTGCTTACTGATATGAAGAGCCCTGAACCGAGCAGAAGGTTGCACCGCCTGCTAAAAATCACGAAGTTTTTAGAGCGGGTGTTTTCTTGCCAATAGGGAGGTTGTAGAGGATCACCGAAAGGAAAATCACAAAGTAGGCCAGAATCTTCTGCTGGCTGGCCACTTCGCCAAAATACAGGAAAGCCATGGTGAAGTTGATGATGGGGTTCAGGTACATGAGCACGCCCACGGTGGCAGACTTCAGCTCTTTGAGCGCGTAAAGGTTCAGGAACAGCGGCAGCACCGTAAACACCCAGCTCAGCAGCAGGATCTGCCCCGTGAAATGTGCCGTAACCGGCTGCGCCGACGCCCCCACAAACCACGGGTAGCTGGGCCCAATCACGGCAAACGCCAGCAGCAGCTGCAGCGTGAGCAGCACCATCTTGTCATACTCCTTGAGCAGCCGCTGCGTGATCAGGTAAAACGCATAGGAGGCGGCAATAAGCAAACTGAACAGCAGGTTGTACAGAGAATCTGTGCCCACCAGCAGGCAGCTCATGAGACTCAGCCCCACAGAAAGCCACTGGTTCACCCGCAGGTGTTCGCCCAGCAGCAGAAAGCCCAGCGCCGCCGTTAAGATGGGGCAAAGCAGGTAAGAAAAGGAGCCGGTCTGGATATCCACGTGGTTCACCACGTAAATAAAACTCAGCCAATTCACCGTCAAAAGCCCGCCGCCCAGAAAGGTGAACAGCAGAAAACGGTTCTTCTCTTTGCGTGTCTGGGTCTTGAGCAGCTGAAATGTCTCCTGCCACTGCTTGCGGCGGGTGCCCAAAGAAAGGGCCAGCAGCGTGACCACAGAGAACAGTATTCTGAAGTACAGAATCTGACTGCTGGGGAAAGCGGTCAACGCTTTCAGCGGAAAGGGAATGAATCCCCATATCAAAAAGGCGCTGATGGCAGCCCCGTGGTATCTGTTGAATTGCACGTCGGTGATTTTTAGGAGCGCAAAGGTACAGGAAGCCACGGTTCTTTCAGCAGCAAGCCCCTCACCAAAAGTAAACTACGTCTCCCGCATAACATTCCGGTGTATAGTTCTTCCGCAGGGAAATCACGTTTTTGGCCTATTTTTCTGAAAACAGAGCAAAAACGCGAAAAGCAGCGTCCCTTCTCCCCTAGGGAGAAGGTTAGGATGAGGGGAATACGGCTCAAGTGGCAAGTCAGTTGACAAAGCGAAGAAAGTCACGGATGTAACTTCCGCGCCATAAAATTTGCTTCGGCGTTGCCGAATTCTTTCCTGACTCTTTGCTGGCGCGAGTCTCCAGACTCGTGCGCGCTGTGGTTGGAGTCTCCAGACTCCCATTTATCTCCTTGCGGCTCCCGGCGAGTCTGGAGACTCGCAGCACTGTTCGTCACGAGACTGTAGTCTCGCGTTAGCAGAGTCAAAGAAATCTGTGCAATCCTCAAATCCACAAAATCCAGGTTCTGACCTCGTAGCGTCCGGAGGACCTGCGAGCGTCTGCGCCAATTTCCCGCTTCCGGCCTATTTTCCCCAAAACAGCCCCAAAACGCACCCACCGCCAACCACAGAATAAAACGCCACACGTATGGCGGTGTGCCGGTGAGTTGTATCTTTGGTAGACTTACCCACAACCGCATGTTTACCTTCAAAGAAATAGCCCAAGTAGCCGGGGGCATGCTAGCCCAATGCAAAGGCGAGTACCCTATCCAGCACCTGGTCACCGACAGCCGGAAAATCATCAGCGCGGCCGCCTCTATCTTCTTCGCCATCAAGGGCGAATTCCATGACGGGCACCAGTACCTGCCAGAGCTCTACCAGGCCGGTGTGCGGCAGTTTATTGTAGAAGATTCAGAGGCCATTATGGATCTGGCGCTCTACCCGGAGGCCAATGTGCTGCTGGTGAGTAACAGCATTGAAGCCATGCAGCGCATTGCGGCTTACCACAGAAGAAAATTCAACCTGCCGGTGGTTGGCATCACGGGCAGCAACGGCAAAACCATTGTGAAGGAGTGGCTGGCGCAGCTGCTGAGTGTGTCAGAGCGGGTGGTGAAAAGCCCCAGAAGTTACAATTCCCAGATTGGCGTGCCGCTCTCCGTGTGGCAGATCAATGAGAGCCACACGGTGGGGGTGTTTGAAGCCGGCATCTCCAAACCCCAGGAGATGGCCAAACTGGAGGAGGTGCTGCAGCCCACGGTGGGCGTGTTCACCAATCTGGGCTCGGCGCATGATGAGGGGTTTGCCACCAGGAACGAGAAACTGCAGGAAAAGCTGAAGCTCTTTGCCCATGTAGACAAGCTGGTGTACTGCGCAGATCAGGTGAACGTACATTACGCTGTTCAGAAACTGGGGCTGCCCAGCTTTACGTGGAGCAAAAATGAGCCCTCTGTGGCCGAGGTGCAGGTGAAGGTGCTGGAGATGCGGCAGCAGAAAACCAAGATCCGGTTACATTACCAGGGCCACGGCCAGGACCTGACCTTGCCTTTTTCAGACGAGGCCTCCTTAGAAAATGCGCTACACTGTTTAGCTACACTTTTATATCTGGGTGTGCCCGCTGAGCAGATGGCGGGCCGGTTTGAGCGGCTGGTGCCGGTGGCCATGCGGCTGGAGCGTAAAGAAGCCATCAACGGCTGCTACATCATTGATGACACCTATAACAATGACGTGGCCGGTCTGCGCATTGCCCTGGATGTGCTGGTGCACCAGGCCCGCCGCGGGCGGAAAACCCTGATTCTCTCTGACCTCTTAGAAGCCGGCATGGAAGAGGAGGCGCTCTACCGGCAGGTGGCGCAGGAGGTGAAAGCGCGGGGCGTTGACCGCGTCATTGGCATAGGCGACATCATCACCCGCCACCAGGACCTTTTTCCGCAAGGCAGCGAGTTCTATCTGGGCACTGATTCTTTTCTAGGCCAGTTAAGACCGGAGACATTCCGGCAGGAGACCATTCTGGTGAAAGGGGCGCGGGTGTTCCAGTTTGAGAAGGTGGTGGCCGCGCTGCAGCAGCAGGTGCACGGCACGCTACTGGAGGTAAACCTGGACGCGCTGGTGCACAACCTCAACTACTACCGCGGCAAAGTGCCTGCCCAGACCAGGATCATGGTCATGGTGAAAGCCTTCGCCTATGGCGCGGGTTCCTATGAGATTGCCAACCTGCTCCAGTTCCACCGGGTAGATTACCTGGCTGTGGCGTACGCCGATGAAGGCGTAACCCTGCGCGAACATGGCATCACGCTGCCCATCATGGTCATGAACCCCAGCCCCGACAGCTTCCTGAAAATGCAGCAGTATGGCTTAGAACCCGAGATTTATTCCCCTGATTTGCTGCACCGGTTTCTGGACTATTTTCCTGAAAAGAGCCCTAAAACGCCCAAGATCCACCTCAAGCTGGACACGGGCATGCACCGCCTCGGTTTTGATGCCACTGAGCTAGACGAAGCCTTAGACGTTCTGGCGCAAATGCCGCATGTGCAGGTGCAAAGCGTGTTCAGCCATCTGGCTGGCGCCGATGAGGCCTTATACAATGATTTTTCGCGGGCGCAGATCAGGCAGTTCACGCAGATGGCCTCCAAGGTTGAACAGGCCTTGGGTTACACGGTCACCAAGCATATTCTTAACTCGGCGGGCATTGTGCGGTTTGGCGAAGAAGCGGCCTTTGACATGGTGCGGTTGGGCATTGGCCTGTACGGCGTAGAATCCAGCGGAAGCGACCAGAGCAGTCTCCTGACCGTGGGCCAGCTCAAAACCACGGTTTCTCAGGTAAAGCAGATCAACGCTGGAGACACCGTGGGCTACAGCCGTCGCGGCGTGGCCACCACAGACAAACAGACCGCCACCATTGCCATTGGCTACGCCGATGGCTATGACCGCCGCTTTGGGAACGGGGTGGGCGAGGTGCTCATCAACGGCCACCGTGCGCCCATCATAGGCAACGTGTGCATGGACATGTGCATGGTAGATGTGACCGGTCTGGATGTGCGCGCCGGAGATGAGGTGCTGGTGTTTGGAGAGGGCTTGCCGTTGACAGAACTGGCAGCGCGCATAGGCACTATTCCGTATGAGCTGCTCACCAACGTGAGTACGCGGGTGAAGCGGGTGTTTTACAACGAGTAAAAACGTTTCTGTTTTCGGGCTGTTTTTCTAAAAACACGCCGAAAACAGAAACAAAGAAGCCTCAGCAAAACTGAGGCTTCTTTGTTTTAACTTGATTACTTTGGTTTCTTAATGCAGTTGGGCACTTGCTGGCCGTCTTTTTCTTTCATGCCTGCCTGTTTATAGCCTTTCCAGCAGGGATCTTCTTTCTTCTGGGCTTTCTTTTCCTTCGGCATAATTTCCTCAGTAGGTGATGAGGAGTGTACGCCGCTGAGTCAAAGCAGTTAGAAATTTTATCTCCGGTTTAGTTTAGACAGCAACCGCAGAATTTCAATATATAGCCAAATCAGGGTTACAATTAATCCGAAGGCGGCATACCATTCCATGTATTTGGGCGCGCCGTATTCCACACCGGTCTCAATGGTGTCAAAATCCAGGATCAGGTTCATGGCGGCAATGATCACCACCAATACACTAAAGATAATGCCGGCTGTACCGCTGCTGTGGATCAACGCCATCTCTACGCCAAACAGCATGAGCACCCAAGACAGCATGTAATAACAGAAAATCCCGAAGGTGGCGGTGATAATAATAGACTTGAAGCGTGCGGTGGCTCTAATCACGCGGGTGCTGTACAGCAGGAGCATACCGCCAAATACGGTTAAGGTGAGCAGCATGGCCTGGTTGGCAATACCGGGGTAGCTCATTTCCAGAATGCCGGATACACCACCCAGGAACAGGCCCTGCAATGCACAGTAAACAGGGGCAATGTAGGCCGCCAGGTGCTTCTTGAAAGTGATCAGGAACGCCAGCGCCACGCCAATCAGAGGAATAGCGATCAGATAGGGAATAGGCACGCCGATGTACAGGAACAGATCCCAGGCGAACACCGCAAACACCAGCACAATCCCGAACAGCAGCGCTGACTTGGCAATGGTGCCGTTCAGGGTCATGGTCTGGCCGGCCAGAACTTCAGAAGAAGCCAGTTCGGCAAACGCCTTCTCTTTGAGGGCGGGGTTGTTAGAAGAGAACAGTGACATGTGTTTCTAGTTTTATTCAGAGGAAAATTAGGCAATAATTCTGAACCGCGCAACTGGGGTCTTGGCAGGGTGCATTGCTGTGCTACGTTCTGCTGAGCGGTTTGTCTGGAATGGCAACTAAGCGCTTGAACCTGTCATTGGTAGGCATCCTTTTTTGGCCATTCCTGTTTTTGGCCTGTTTTCCGGAAAACAGGCAAAAACAGAACGGGG
>NZ_LRMM01000126.1 GCF_001647275.1 Rufibacter ruber
GGCCCTGGCAGGGCTTAAACGCAGGGAGGCCCCTGCGGTTTCACCCGTGGGGCCTCTCCTGGTAAGGGGGTTGGCGGCTACCTACTCTCCCGCGTGTGACCGCAGTACCATCGGCTCGGCGGGGCTTAACTTCTCTGTTCGGAATGGGAAGAGGTGGACACCCGCGACATAGCCACCATTGTCTTGGGCCTTTCGGCTCGAATGGGGTCGGGGGGTGCTTTGACCATACTGGGCAGAGAGAGAGGGGAGGGTACGCGCCCTGCCTGGAAAGCTCCCGGGCAATTAGTACGGCTCGGCTATGGTGTTTCCACCTTTACACCTGCCGCCTATCGACGTGGTCGTCTCCCACGGCCCTTAAAGGGATTTCTCATCTTGGGGTGAGTTTCGCACTTAGATGCTTTCAGCGCTTATCTCATCCGAGCGTAGCTACCCTGCGCTGCGGCTGGCGCCACAACAGGCCCACCAGAGGCTCGTCCATCCCGGTCCTCTCGTACTAAGGACAGGTCCCCTCAAAAATCCTACGCCCACTACAGATAGGGACCGAACTGTCTCACGACGTTCTGAACCCAGCTCGCGTGCCACTTTAATCGGCGAACAGCCGAACCCTTGGGACCTTCTCCAGCCCCAGGACGTGACGAGCCGACATCGAGGTGCCAAACCTCCCCGTCGATATGAGCTCTTGGGGGAGATCAGCCTGTTATCCCCGGCGTACCTTTTATCCTTTGAGCGATGGCCCTTCCATGCGGAACCACCGGATCACTATATCCGCCTTTCGGCCCTGCTCGGCTTGTGGGCCTCACAGTCAAGCACCCTTCTGCTATTGCGCTCTGCGCACGGTTACCAAGCGTGCTGAGGGTACCTTTGAAAGCCTCCGTTACTCTTTTGGAGGCGACCACCCCAGTCAAACTACCCACCAAACAATGTCTCCCTCCAGGGATTAGGCTCCAAGCAACCCGAGGGTGGTATTTCAACGTTGACTAACCGACGCCTGGCGACGCCGGATCGCAGTCTCCCACCTATCCTACACACGAGTTACCCAGAGTCAATGTTAAGCTATAGTAAAGGTGCACGGGGTCTTTCCGTCCCGTAGCGGGTAATCGGCATCTTCACCGATACTACAATTTCACCGAGCTCACGGCTGAGACAGCGCCCAGATCGTTACACCATTCGTGCAGGTCGGAACTTACCCGACAAGGAATTTCGCTACCTTAGGACCGTTATAGTTACGGCCGCCGTTTACCGGGGCTTCGATTCAATGCTTCGCCTTGCGGCTGACATCCCCTCTTAACCTTCCGGCACCGGGCAGGTGTCAGGCCATATACCTCATCTCTCGATTTCGCATAGCCATGTGTTTTTGTTAAACAGTCGCCTGGGCCTTTTCACTGCGGCTTCTTGCATCGCTGCAAGGAAGCGCCCCTTCTCCCGAAGTTACAGGGCCATTTTGCCGAGTTCCTTGGCCGTGATTCACTCGAGCACCTTAGGATTCTCTCCTCGACTACCTGTGTCGGATTGCGGTACGGGTAGCGTGACCTTTAACGCTTAGCGGGTTTTCTAGGGAGCGGGATTAGGGCCACTATCCCCTCGCCCGGGGGCTTGGGGTACTATCGCGTTTCGTCAGGTCCGGCGTACTTCACTACCGGTCCTATAACTACGCGCTTCAACCTGGTATTCCGTCACCAGGCGGGCCTTTCACTTCTCCGTCACCGCATCGCTGGGTCACGCTAGTACTGGAATATTAACCAGTTGTCCATCGGCCTTAGCTCTCGCATCGGTCTTAGGACCCGACTAACCCTGATCCGATTAGCGTTGATCAGGAAACCTTAGTCTTTCGGTGTGCGGGTTTCTCGCCCGCATTATCGTTACTTATGCCTACATTTGCTTTTCCCGACGCTCCAGCACCCATTGCCAGGTACCTTCTCCGCCGACGGGAATGCTCCCCTACCACAGAATAAATTCTATCCGCAGCTTCGGTAATATGCTTGATGCCCGATTATTATCGATGCCCTGCCGCTCGACCAGTGAGCTGTTACGCACTCTTTAAATGAATGGCTGCTTCCAAGCCAACATCCTGGCTGTCTGGGCAGCTGGACCTCCTTTGTTCAACTTAGCATATATTTAGGGACCTTAGCTGGCGGTCTGGGTTCTTTCCCTCTCGGCCTGGGACCTTAGCACCCCAAGCCTCACTGCCGAGTATGTCTAATGGCATTCGGAGTTCGTCAGGATTCGGTAGGATTTGACTCCCCCTAGTCCTATCGGTAGCTCTACCTCCAGAAGACTCAACCTCGACGCTGCCCCTAAAGGCATTTCGGGGAGTACGAGCTATTTCTCAGTTTGATTGGCCTTTCACCCCTACCCTCAGGTCATCCAAATCCTTTTCAACGGAAACTGGTTCGGACCTCCACTGTGTGTTACCACAGCTTCATCCTGCCCAAGGGTAGATCACAAAGTTTCGCGTCTACCCCCCCTGACTGTGCGCCCTGTTCAGACTCGCTTTCGCTGCGGCTCCGTGCATCCATGCACTTAACCTCGCCAGGGAGGAGTAACTCGTAGGCTCATTATGCAAAAGGCACGCCGTCACCCCACTGAAGGGCTCCGACCGCTTGTAGGCGCATGGTTTCAGGTTCTATTTCACCCCCCTATTCGGGGTACTTTTCACCTTTCCCTCACGGTACTGGTTCACTATCGGTCTCTCAGGAGTATTTAGCCTTGCCGGATGGTACCGGCGGATTCAGACGGGATTCCTCTGGTCCCGCCCTACTCAGGATACCACTGGAGCTGGAAAGCTTACGCTGACGGGGCTGTCACCCTCTCTGGCCTACCTTCCCAGGTAGTTAAGCTTCAATTTCCAGTCTCGTGTCGTGGTCCTACAACCCCACGGTCGCCGTAACGACTGTGGTTTGGGCTCTTCCCCGTTCGCTCGCCACTACTTGGGGAATCATTGTTATTTTCTCTTCCTGCGGGTACTTAGATGTTTCAGTTCCCCGCGTTCGCCCCTGTAAACAGGTGACTGGTCTTCAACCAGCCGGGTTGCCCCATTCGGAGATCTGCGGATCGAGTGGTATGTGCCCATCCCCGCAGCTTATCGCAGCTTATCGCGTCCTTCATCGCCTCTGAGAGCCTAGGCATCCTCCATGCGCCCTTCTCTACTTTCTAGGCCGCATATCGCTATGCGGCGCGTACTCTTCTTTGTTTCTCTCTCTTCCCAGTATGTCAAAGAACCCCCCGCCAGGTAGTCCCCATATCGCTATAGGTGTTCCCTGGCATGTGCGGCACGCACCCTGCCGGTGCGTGCCTGTGATCGCTGTGATCAGGTCAGTTGTGGAGAATAACGGAGTCGAACCGTTGACCTCCTGCGTGCAAAGCAGGCGCTCTAGCCAGCTGAGCTAATCCCCCATGTTCTATGGTGTGGGCCTGCGTGGACTCGAACCACGGACCTCTACATTATCAGTGTAGCGCTCTAACCACCTGAGCTACAAGCCCTACTTTGTTAGCTGTAGGCGTCCGTACTGACCTAACCTTTAATAAGGTGAAGGGTTTAAGCAAAGGGATAGAGAGGAAGCGGAAACGGCGCCGGCGGTGCGTCCCCAGAAAGGAGGTGATCCAGCCGCACCTTCCGGTACGGCTACCTTGTTACGACTTAGCCCCAGTTACCAGTTTTACCCTAAGCCGCTCCTGAACGGTGACGGCCTTCAGGTCTCCCTGACTTCCATGGCTTGACGGGCGGTGTGTACAAGGCCCGGGAACGTATTCACCGCGTCATTGCTGATACGCGATTACTAGCGATTCCAGCTTCACGGGGTCGAGTTGCAGACCCCGATCCGAACTGAGACGCACTTTGTGAGATTGGCATCCCGTTGCCGGGTAGCGACCCTCTGTATGCGCCATTGTAGCACGTGTGTAGCCCTAGGCGTAAGGGCCATGATGACTTGACGTCGTCCCCGCCTTCCTCGCTCCTTGCGGAGGCAGTCTCCCTAGAGTCCCCACCTTGACGTGCTGGCAACTAGGGATAGGGGTTGCGCTCGTTGCGGGACTTAACCCAACACCTCACGGCACGAGCTGACGACAGCCATGCAGCACCTTGCTTTGTGCCCCGAAGGGAAGCCCCATCTCTGGGGCGGTCACGCGCATTCTAGCCTAGGTAAGGTTCCTCGCGTATCATCGAATTAAACCACATGCTCCACCGCTTGTGCGGGCCCCCGTCAATTCCTTTGAGTTTCACCCTTGCGGGCGTACTCCCCAGGTGGGATACTTAACGCTTTCGCTAAGACGCCGACAGTCTGTCGCCGACATCGAGTATCCATCGTTTACGGCGTGGACTACCAGGGTATCTAATCCTGTTCGCTCCCCACGCTTTCGTGCCTCAGCGTCAGTTACGGCCTAGTGAGCTGCCTACGCAATCGGAGTTCTTGAGGATATCTAAGCATTTCACCGCTACATCCTCAATTCCGCCCACCTCGTCCGTACTCAAGCCCCCCAGTATCAACGGCGGTTCCGGGGTTGAGCCCCGGGCTTTCACCGCTGACTTAAGGGGCCGCCTACGCACCCTTTAAACCCAATAAATCCGGACAACGCTTGCACCCTCCGTATTACCGCGGCTGCTGGCACGGAGTTAGCCGGTGCTTATTCCCCAGGTACCGTCAGTTCCCCACGCATGGGTGTTTTCTTCCCTGGTAAAAGCAGTTTACAACCCAGAAGGCCTTCATCCTGCACGCGGCATGGCTGGGTCAGGCTTCCGCCCATTGCCCAATATTCCCTACTGCTGCCTCCCGTAGGAGTCTGGCCCGTATCTCAGTGCCAGTGTGGGGGACCGTCCTCTCAGAACCCCTAGCCATCGTCGCCTTGGTGGTCCGTTACACCACCAACTAGCTAATGGCACGCATGCCCATCTTGAACCGATAAATCTTTGACCATACTCAGATGCCCTCATATGGTGTCATGCGGTATTAATCCGGATTTCTCCGGGCTATCCCCCAGTTCAAGGCAGGTTGCATACGCGTTACGCACCCGTGCGCCACTGGGCCCCGAAGGGCCCCGTTCGACTTGCATGTATTAGGCCTGCCGCTAGCGTTCATCCTGAGCCAGGATCAAACTCTCCATTGTAGTAGATTGTTTGACTGCTCTTCTTTTTCAATAAAGACAGTCGATTTTGTAAAGACATCGACCGCCGGTACGCTAATGTTTCCTAGACTCTACAGACTGGCTGTATGTCTTTTCATTTCCTATCTATCCCATTCACTCAAAGAACCTTACCGCCGGACTGTCTCCGGCGATCTGCGGGGCGCCTCCCGCCCCGTCTCCCCCTCCTTCCGGATGGGGCTGCAAAGGTAGCGACTCTCTTCGAATCCGCAAACCTGAGCGTGTTTTTTTTCTTTATTTTTTTTCCCGGGCCCTGCCGGCCCGGCCTCTCTAAAACCCCCTTCGCTCCAGAAGCGGGTGCAAAGGTAGTGAACCTTTTCCCTTTTCCAAACCCGGGGGCAACTTTTTTTTTCAAGCTACCGGCCGCCCTTCCGGCGGCTGGGACCCTCCGCTCAAGGCTCTTTCCAGAGGCCGTTCCCGAAGGGGCTGCAAAGGTAAGGAGAATCTTTTACCCTGCAAACCTGTGCGTGTTTTTTTCTCTCTTTTTTTTTCCGGGCCCTGCCGACCCGGCGTGTTCTTTTCCCCCTCTCTCAGGAAGCGGGTGCAAAGGTAGTGAACCTTTTCCCTTTTTCCAAACCCGGGGGCAACTTTTTTTCAAGCTACCGGCCGCCCTTCCGGCGACTGGACCCTCCATTCAAGGCTCTTTCCAGAGGCCGTCCCCGAAGGGGCTGCAAAGGTAAGGAGCTTTCCCCGGTATGCAAGAGAAAAGTTAAAACTTTTTCCCCGCCCTGCCGCCTGCACTTCCTTACCAAAACCGCTCCTGCCGAACGGGATGCAAAGGTA
>NZ_LRMM01000127.1 GCF_001647275.1 Rufibacter ruber
CTTGAAGCGCATCAGATCATTGCCCTTGTTAGTGGCCACCTTTTTCTTGATCTGCTCCACATCAGCTTTGATCTCATCAAAATGCTTGTCTTCCTTGGCCTTCTTGATCATATTGTCTAGCGCCTTCTCCACATCAGTAGAATAGGTGATGTCTTTCCCGTTGAGAAAGGCCACAAACTTCTGGTACTCAGCGTCAGATAGTTTAAAATCTTTGGCAACGGCAATGGTTGGGTTTGCGGCCCTGAAACGGGTGGCATAGTCAAAGATGTAGTTTTTGGTCATCAGTTTTCTGATGATGTCTGGCACTGGCTTGTCTTTCACCTCCACGTCTGGGCTAATGCCCCCGCCGTCATACACCACCCGGCCGCCAGAGGTCTTAAACGCCACCCGCAGCGAGTCTGGGATCTTGTTAATAGAGCCGTCTGCATTGCGGTGGGCATAATCAATAGCCTGGATACAACGTCCGCTGGGAATATAATACTTGGCGGTAGTGACTTTCAGCTGGGAATTATAGGAAAGCGGGCGGGTCATCTGCACCAGTCCTTTCCCAAAGGTTCTTTCGCCAATCAATACTGCGCGGTCATAATCCTGCAGCGCCCCAGACACAATCTCAGCGGCAGAGGCACTGTTAGAACTGGTCAGCACCACCAGCGGCATCTGCACGTCTAGCGGCTCATCCAGGGCTTTGTACATTTTGTTCCAATCGCTCACCTTGCTCTTGGTGCTCACAATGTCTTTGCCCCGCGGCAGGAACAGGTTGGAAATATTCACCGCCTCGTTCAAGAGCCCGCCCGGGTTATCACGCAGGTCTAAAATGACTTTCCTGGCTCCCATTTCCTTCAGTTTCACCACCGCGCTGCGTACCTCCTGCCCCGCGTCTACTGTAAAACCAGACAACTGCAGGTAGCCAATCTCAGGGGTGACCAACCCGTAATAAGGAACATTGCTGATATGGATGTTGGCGCGGGTAACGTCTACCACCATGGGTTTCTCCACGCCAAAGCGTTTTATCTCCAGCTTCACCACAGTACCGGCCTGGCCTTTGAGCAACTTGCTTACCTCGCCGTCATTTTTCTTGGCCAGGTCTACGCCGTCTATCTTCAGAATCTCATCACCAATGATCAGGCCCGCCTTCTGGGCGGGGGAGCCCTCATGCGGCAGGGAGATGATGGTTCTGCCGTCACGCTTGCCCACCAAAGCCCCAATGCCGCCGTAATTGCCGGTGGTCATGGTTCTAAAATCCTCAATGTCGTCTTCGGGAATATAGTTGGTGTACGGGTCCAGTGATTTGAGCATGGCGTCAATGCCCGTGCGCACCAGTTTTGAGGGGGCCACATCATCTACATAGTAGGTGTTCACCTCCTTGAAGAGCGTAGCAAAAATATCCAGGTTTTTGGCGATGTCAAAATACCGCTCTGAGCCAGAGGAGAAGGAGAAAAGACCCCACGCAGTACCCACCAGCGCAAGCCCGGCAATTGATTTCTTCAGCATATCAGCACTATAACTATAAAAAGGAAACAGGAGGATTATTTAGTTAACAAACGCTCCAGTCCTGAATTTAGTTTTTTACTGATAGTATTAAAAGGATTTTTTTCTTTTCCTATGTACAATACCCCAATCAGCCAGGTGCCGCCCTGGGTGTTGCACGCGGGCACCACCTGTTTCTGCAGCCGGTACGCCTCCCTTATCTGGCGTTTCAGGCGGTTGCGGTCTACGGCTTTCTTGAAGTAACGCTTAGAGACAGAGACCAGCAGTTGAACGGGCGGCTCTGAGGGTTCTGGCAAGTGGAGAGCCACAAACCGAAGGGGATACACGTTAAAAGAAGAACCCTCACGGAAAAGCCGGTCAATCAGCTTTTTGCTCCGTAAGCGTTCTTCTTTCTGAAATCTATAAGAAATCGGTTGCTCTTCTGCAGAATGTTCAGTGAAGGTACCCATTCGCGAGGCGCCTTGCAGCGAGCTACTCAGAAAAATTAGGCTTTATGTCTTCTCTCGTCAGAAACGGTCAGTCTCTTACGGCCTTTAGCTCTTCTGCTAGCTAATACTCTACGACCATTGGCAGTCTCCATTCTTGAGCGGAAACCGTGCTTATTTCTTCTTTTGCGTTGCGAAGGTTGGAATGTTCTTTTCATCTTACACTAAACATTTTATTAAGGCCTGCAAAATTATAAAATCAATTTTGATAAACCAAACCCCTCTCCACATTTTAATTTGATTATTTGCATGTTACCCAACCCCGCTGAAAGCCTTGCTGCACCAGAGAGAAACCGCTAACGTGCGTTTCTGGCCTGTTTTCAGAAAAACAGGCCAGAAACAGAAAGGAGGGGGTGTAACGAAGTACGTAATCTTTATAACTACCTGTACTGCGTAAGTTTCTGCTTCTACCCCTTGCTTACGGTCGCATCCCGTCCCCCTTTGAAGGGGGACGGAATGCGTGTACAGGGTTACACGGTTTCTAACCTTGAGGGGTGAATCATCACTACATAAAAAGGCAAATCTACTTCACTTCACTCTCTGTTTTCGGGCTGTTTTCTGGAAAACAGGCCAAAAACGCACTACCTTCGTTTTAAGAGAACCATTAACACAGAACAGCCGTGCCGCACTACCAGCTTTCGTTCCAGAACCCGCTTTCGGGCTTTTTGCAGGTGACCACTAGGATAGAGAATAGTACCGCAGATGAATTGTATCTGCAGCTGCCCGCCTGGCGGCCGGGGCGGTATGAGTTGCAGAACTTCGCGCAGAAACTGCAGGGGTTTGCCGTGGTGGCGAAAGACGGTTCTCCCCTGCCCTTCCAAAAAATAACCAAAGACCGCTGGCGGGTAGAAACCAAAGGCGAAGCGACCCTGGAAGTACGCTATAACTTTTACGCCCGGCAAATGGACGCGGGCGGCTCCTGGCTGGCCGAAGATTTTCTATACGTGAACCCGGTCAACTGCCTGCTCACCGCCCGGGGTTTTGAACAGGAACCGTGCACGCTCTCGCTGAGCATTCCGCATGACTGGCAAATTGCCTGCGGCCTGCCCCAAACCCAACCCCGCACGCTGCTCGCCCAGAACTTTGACCATTTGGCAGATTCGCCGTTTATGGCCAGCGCCACCCTGCAGCACCAGAAATATGAAGAGCAGGGCATTCTGTTCCACGTGTGGTTTCTAGGCGAATGCCAGCCAGACTGGGCGCAGATTCTGCCGCAGTTCCAGGCATTTACCCAGGAACAGCTGGCGTTATTTGAGACATTTCCGGTGCCCGATTACCATTTCCTGAACATCCTTCTCCCCTACCCGCATTACCACGGTGTGGAGCACCTGAACTCTACGGTGATTACGCTGGGGCCGGGCGAGCAGCTCATGTCCCCTACGCTTTATAAAGAGCTGCTGGGCGTGAGCTGCCATGAGCTCTTCCACACGTGGAACATCAAGCAAATCCGGCCCCAGGAGATGCTGCCGTATGACTTCACCCGGGAAAACTATTTCAGGACCGGCTACGTGGCCGAAGGCGTGACCACTTACTACGGTGACTACCTGCTGGCAAGAAGCGGCGTGTTTGCCGCTGAACAGTATTTTCAGGAACTGGCCACCACCATCAAACGCCACACCGCAGACCAGGGCGAGCAGCACCTCTCCGTGGCCGACTCGTCTTTTGACACCTGGCTGGACGGCTATAAACCCGGCATCCCTGACCGTAAAGTGAGCATCTACCACAAAGGCTGCCTGGCGGCGCTGGTGCTGGACGTGGAAATCAGGCGCGCCACCCAGAATGCCCGCTCCCTGGATGAGGTGATGCGGCAAATGTGGCAGCAGTTCGGGCAAAAAGGCATTGGCTACGCCGAAGAAGACTACCAGCGCCTGGCCGAGGGCGTGGCGGGCGTTTCGCTGGAGCCGTATTTCCGGGAAATGGTGTTTGGAACGGTCCCTTTTGAAAAATGGCTGGCTCCGGCGCTGGACTATCTGGGGTGCACCCTGGACAAGCTCCCCTCTGCGCAGGCACATGAGAGCCTGTTCGGTTTTAGGCTGAACCCGGCGCTTGCGGCCACCCCCACGGTGGGGTACATCGCCCCTGCTTCTCCGGCGGCGGCCGTCTTGTCAGTGGAAGATGAACTCATCGCTTTGAACGGCCGAAAACTGGAGAACGCCAATCTGGCCAACCTGCTGCAAGGGCAGGAGGCGGTGGAGTTGACTTTGTTCCGGCAGAAAAAGCTGCGCACCGTTTCGCTTACGCCAGACGGGCAGCTGCACCTGCCCCAGTACAGGGTGAGCAAGAACCCAGCCGCCACCCCGGCGCAGCAGGCAAACTTCACCACTTGGCTTAAGCAACCCTTTTAAAGGAGAGGTTTCCTGTTTTGGGGCTGTTTTGAGGAAAACAGCCCCAAAACAGGAAAAACCAATTGCCTTGCCCGCTCAGGATTTTCCCTGCACTTTCCTAACTTACCGGCAAAACGACTCCCCATGCGCCTCCCCTTTCTCCTGTACGCCCTGGCGCTGTTGCTGACAGGCTGTACAGTCACCAAACGCCCAGACAGTATGAATCAGGTCAAAGCAGCCATTTTAGCCGAGCTGGGCAAACAGGAAGGTACGTTTGCGGTGGCTTTCAAAGATCTGGAAACCGGCGAAGAACTGTTGATCCAGGAACACGAGCGCTTCCACGCGGCCAGCACCATGAAAACACCGGTTCTGATAGAAGCCTACCGCCAAGCCGCCCAAGGCAGGTTCTCCCTGCAAGACTCCCTTCTGGTGAAGAACGAGTTCAAGAGCATTGTAGACGGCAGCCCGTTCAGCATTGCCCCTGCAGATGACAGCGAGCAGGAGCTGTATTCCCTTCTGGGCCAGAAGCGTCCGTGGTCTGAGTTGCTCTACAAGATGATTATTCACAGCAGCAACCTGGCCACCAACCTTGTGATAGAGCAGCTAGATGCCCAAAAAGTCACCCAAACCATGCGCCAGATGGGCGCCCAGGACATACAGGTGCTGCGCGGCGTAGAAGATACCAAAGCTTACCAGCAGGGCCTGAATAACACCACCACCGCCTATGACCTGCTGCTGCTCTTCCAGCAGATAGCCCAAGGCAAAGCCGTCAGCCCAGCCGCCTCTCAGGAGATGATCCAAATCCTGCTGGACCAGAAGTACAAAGACATCATTCCGGCCAAGCTGCCGCGGGAGGTGCAGGTTGCCCACAAAACCGGCTGGATTACCGGCGTACGCCATGACGCGGGCATTGTCTTTCCGCCCAACGGCCACCCCTATGTGCTGGTGCTGCTCTCAAAGGGCTTATCAGATGAACAAGCCGGGATTAAGGCAATGGCTACGGTCTCTGAGATGTTGTATGGGTATGTGGTTGGGGTGAGGTGAAGGGGGTTGCACTGCTGCTGCTGCTGCTGCTGCAGCAGTGGCAATGTGTAGTCTGCTGTTCCCATGGCGGCGGCTTTTTGATACTGAGTTTGGAGACTGCCAGTTGCTGCTGCCACGGCAATGCGGAGTCTGCTGTTCCCTTGGCTCTCCCGTTTGCTCCGGTGCGAAATCCCATTACTGTTGCATTGCCTCCGGTAAGCGCTCACGGCCGCGGGGCCCCGTCCTGGCGGTGAGCACTGCTGTTAAAACTAGGCCCTCCGGCCTTGCCGCTGGTGCGGCACCGTATTAACAGAGGCGCTCACCCCCAGGACTGGTTT
>NZ_LRMM01000128.1 GCF_001647275.1 Rufibacter ruber
ATCACATATTTCTGAAAATCAGTTCTAAATAAAAGCTGATGGTTCTTCCGCAGCCCTTGTCTCCCCCTACCCCCTTCAAAGGGGGACAATCAAACATAGTAAACTAAGAAGAGATTATTGATAGTGCGTTTTCGGCCTGTTTTTCTGAAAATAGGCCGAAAACAGAACGGATTTCTTTTTAATTTGGGGCAGGCAGTTCCATGTTTAACCGCTGTCGGTTCAATCTTCCTTCTATGAAAACTTTCTCTTTGCCCAGCGTTCTGCTGCTGGTATTTGCCTTCGGCTTTAGCTTCTTGGTTTCTGCTGACATGCAGGCGCAAACACTAAAATTGGCCTCGTTCAACGTGCGGGTTGATGTGAAAGCCGATTCGCTGAACCCCTGGAAAGACCGGTACCCGCAGGTGGCCAACTTGATTAAGTTGTATGATTTTGACGTGGTGGGTACACAGGAAGGCAAGGGGCACCAGATTCAGCATCTGCAGGAGGAATTGCCAGGGTTTGCGTTTGCCGGCGTGGGGCGTGATGACGGGAAGGAGAAGGGTGAATATGCGGCCATATTCTACAAGAAAGACAAATTTCAAGTGCTGAATTCGGGTACTTTTTGGTTTTCGGCTACGCCGGAGAAGCCTAGCAAAGGTTGGGATGCCGCTTTCCCGCGCATCTGCACGTGGGTGCAGCTCAAAGAGAAAGGCTCTGGGTTTGTTTTTTACGTGTACAACCTACACTTTGACCACCGCGGCGTAGAAGCCCGCCGCGAAAGCTCCAAGCAGATTCTGGCCAGAATGCAGGCCGTGGCGCCCAACACGCCGGTGGTGCTAATGGGCGATTTCAACATTGACCAGGACGATGAAAGCTACCAAATCCTGAACACCTCGGGCAAGCTGAAAGACGCATTTGAGACGGCGCAGTTCAAGCTGGCACCCAACGGTACGTTCAACGGTTTCAACGTACAGCGCCAAACCGACCGGCGCATTGACCACATCTTCCTGACGCCGCAGTTTGAGGTAAAGAAATATGGCATCTTGACCAACACCTACGGTCCCGGCAAATACCCGTCAGACCATTTCCCGGTGATGGTAGAATTGGAGGTAGTGAAGAAGGGGAAGAAGTAGGGAATTCTGTTTTCGGTCTGTTTTTGGGAAAACAGGCCGAAAACAGGGTTGCAGTTTCTCAAAAGACCTCGCAGGGTCTTTCAGACCTGCGAGTGTCTGTGCCGACTGCTGTGGAATTTGCATGTAAGTTTAAAAACTTACATGATTAGTAACCACAAGTTACGCTATCGCTAAACTTGCGGCAGAACTTTTATTAAAGCTGGCTCATCAATTTCTACAATGGTACTGCCGGGCTTGCTGTTAATTGTTCATCTTCTACCTCTGCCAGCCACGCCGCAAAATGCTTAGTAATCTTCTTACCCTCAATAATAAACCCGTCATGCCCGTAGTTGGAGTCAATCTCTACGTAGGTGGCGTTAGGCAGGTGCTGGGCCAGGAATTGCTGCTCCTGCACGGGGCAGAGAATGTCGCTGCTGATGGCTATGATGAGCGTTTTCTGGGCTATTTTCTGCAAAACAGGCTCTAAGCGTCCGCCCCGCGCGGCCGAGGTGGTGGCTGTCTAAGGCTTTGGTCAGGAACCAGTAGCTGTAGGCATTGAAACGTGCCACTAACTTGTCTCCCTGGTAGTTGAGGTATGAGGAGACACGGTGATTTTCCAGTTTCTCGGGGTCTGGGTCGGTTTGGTTCTGGGCCAGGATTTGGTAATTGCGGTACGTGAGTATACCCAGGGCGCGGGCCGCTTTTAGACCTTTGCTTCCAGCGGTAGGACAGGGTTCGCCCCAGGTGCCATCGGCTTCCAGCATGAGGCGTTGGGTGGTGTGAATGCCAATGCCCCACGTGCTTTCGGCGGCGGAGGTGGCCAACAGGAAAAGGTTCTCTGCCACCTCAGGTTCGGCCACGGCCCATTCCAGCACTTGGTAACCGCCACAGCTACCGCCCGCCAGAATGTGTATTTTGTCTAGCCCCAGATGTTCGCGCAGCAAAATGTGCGCTTTCACCATGTCCCTGATGGTGACCTGCGGGAAGGTATTGTAATAAGGCTGCTGCGTCTCAGGGTTTACGCTTAACGGGCCGGTGCTGCCGTAGCAGGAGCCCAGAATGTTGGCGCAGACAATAAAATGTTTGTCAGGGTCCATGGCTTTATTTTCCCCCACAAGTCCGTCCCACCAGTCCAGCACGTTTGAATTAGCGGTCAGGGCGTGGCAAATCCAGACCACATTGCTTTTCTTTGCGTTCAACTGACCGAACGTATGGTAAGCAATGGTAATTTCCGGTAACGTTTGCCCTCCCTCTAATTCAAAAGGTTGGTTGTATTGAAAATAATTCATGTAGTACCTTTATCTTTTACAAAGTAAATAGCTGGAGGCGTAAAAGCGTAATAAATATGATAAGAATTGAGATGAACCGCGTGGGCGGCGACTATGGCTTTGAGGCCCGGGACGCCAACGGCCACGTCATCACCACAGATACCAGCCCAGAGAGCGGCGGAATGAACTTCGGGGTACGCCCCATGCAGATGCTGTTGATGGCCCTGGGTGGCTGCAGCGGCATTGACGTAGTCATGATTCTGAAGAAGCAGCGTCAGGAAATCACCGGGTTCAAAATGGACATCTCGGGCGAGCGCGAAGCCGGCAAAGAACCCAGCCTCTGGAAACAAGTGCACGTCATCTTCGAGCTGCAAGGAAATATTGATTCGGCCAAGGCCGACCGTGCCTGCCAGCTTTCCATGGAGAAATACTGCTCGGTGGCCGAGACGCTGCGCCGGGCCGGGGCCGAGATTACCTGGGAGGTGCGCGTTACTGCGTAACGAGTGCTGAGTCGCGAGTCTTGAGTGGGGAGAGTTACCAACCCTTTCCTGAAAGAGGATTTGACTGAAGCTTTTTTGGGCCTGTTTTTTAGAAATTAGGCCCAAAACAGGTTTTAGCTCTTTGCTTCTTTTCTGGCGCGCGTCTCCAGACACGGGACATAGGATTTGGATAGTCTCCGGACTACCCTCGCCGCATAGGCGGCGAACGAACGCATTGGGGACGGGCGCATTTTCGGCTCATGGTTCCCGGCGAGTCTGGAGACTCGCCGCATCCTAAGTCACGAGACTGGAGTCTCGCGCCAGTTGGAGAGGCGATTGCTCAAAAGACCTCGCAGCGTCTTGCAGACCTGCGAGTGTCTGGGCCAGTAGCGGTTGCCAACGCAGCTTCGTCAAGTTCAGGAGGCACTTCTTCAATAGCAACGCTCAACAAAAGGAAGTTCTGTTTTCGGCCTGTTTTCTGAAAAACAGGCCGAAAACGCACTATCTGAAATGCGTAGACCAGCTTGTGTAAAAATCCCCTTCGTCCCCTTCAAAGGGGGAGTATCACCTAAAGTTAAAAGAGAAAGTCTTTGATAAAGAATTCATGTGTCTTGCTACGTGCTACTTGATACGTGATACCAAAAAGTACCACTATGGAATACCACCCGCTTACCAAAGCCATTAGAATACAAACCGAGCGCACCAACGAGATGGAGCACTCTACGCCTATGTTCCTGACCAGCAGTTTCATGTTTGAAAACGCGGAGGGCATGCGGGCGGCGTTCGCCGATGAGACTGATGACAACATTTACAGCCGGTTCTCAAACCCCGGCGTGCAGGAGTTTACCGACAAGATGTGCGCCCTGGAAGGGGCCGAGGCCGGACATGCCACCGCCTCGGGCATGAGCGCGGTGTTTGCCTCGTTCATGGCCTTATTGAAAGCCGGAGACCATTTGCTGGCTTGTAACTCCATCTTCGGGAGCACGCACACCATCATCACCAAGTACCTGCCCAAGTACGGCATTGAGTACAGCTACGTGAGCGCAGACAACCCCGAGGAATGGGAAGCGGCCATCAGGCCGAATACTAAGATGCTCTACCTTGAAACGCCTACCAACCCGGGGCTGGACATCATTGACCTGGAAGCCGTGGGCAAACTCACCAGGAAGCATAACATCATCCTGAACGTGGACAACTGCTTCGCTACGCCCGTGAACCAGCGGCCCATTGAGTACGGGGCTGATTTAGTGGTGCATTCGGCTACTAAATGGATTGACGGCCAGGGGCGAGTGTTAGGCGGCGTGGTTGTGGGCAAGAAAGAACTGGTGAAAGAAATTTTTCTGTTCTGCCGGAGTTCGGGTCCCGCTTTGTCGCCGTTCAATGCATGGGTCTTGAGCAAGAGCCTGGAGACGCTGGATGTGCGCATGGAGCGCCACGCGGCCAACGCGCTGAACGTGGCTACTAAATTGCAGGGGCATGAGAAACTGACGTGGGTGAAATATCCGTTCCTGCCCAGCCACCCCAAGTCTGACATTGCCAGAAAACAGATGAAAAACGGCGGCGGACTGTTCTGCTTCGAACTCAAAGGCGGTCTGGAAAACGGCCGCAAGTTCCTGGACAGCCTGCAGCTGATGTCTTTGACGGCCAACCTGGGTGATACCCGCAGCATTGCCTCGCACCCGGCCAGTACCACCCACGCCAAACTTACTGAGGAAGAACGCCAGGCGGTGGGCATTACGCCGGGCTTGATCAGAATCTCAGTGGGCTTAGAGTACGCAGATGATATTCTGAACGATATTCTGCAGGCGCTGGAGAAGTGCTGAGTTTCGTTATTGGTTGTTCGTTGTTCGTTGTTAGAAGATTTTAGCCGAACCGTTAACTCAATTACCTCTCCTTTGGTCATCCTGAAAGGACCTTGGTGGCGAACTAGCCAGGCTTTTACTAAGCGCTTTTCTAGCTTGCCCACAAGATCTTTCCAAGATGACAAAAGAGGGGGGGAGGCGTTATGATTTGGTTTTGGGTTAAAACCAAAAAGCGTTTTCGGGCTCATTTACAGAAATGAGCGAAAACGCTTTTTTTATTCAACGGCTTGAATGCCTATTTCACGTCCAGTTTTCCCTCAACAGAATCATCCAGGGTTACGCCAATGGCCGCGCCCACTGCCTGTTTTACAAACGCGATGGCGTTACCGTGTTTGTTGTCCCAGTAGTAGCCGCCGGTGGGAATTACCTGCAGCACCGTAATACGTGGGTCTTCTTCGCCTTCAGTGAACCAGACTTTGAGCATGGGGTTCCAGAGTTCCTTGATTTTAGCTTTGTCTTTGCTGAGGCGGGCCGTGCCGTGCACCGTGAGGAAGTCTGAGTATTTGGAGCCCTGAAAAAACAGCTGCACCAGCGGGTCGCGTTCCAACTCCTCCACCTTGTGCGAATCATCTGAGGTCAGGAACCAGAAACTGCCGCCATCATCGGTTTTGAGCACGGCCATGGGCCGCGAGGTGATGGGCTGGCCGCTGGTAATGTTGGTGCAGAAAAAGCAGCTTTCGGCGCTCTGGGCCAGCTCTTTCATTTTCTGGGCCGCCTCCTGGCCCTGCAAATTCTTTAAGTTGTCTTCGGGTTGGTTTTTATTGATGCTATCCATGGTGCCTTCAAGTGCTAGGTGAACCTAGATGTACTGGATTTTGCGGCATATGGATGTTGGGGCGGGAAAGACAATTCCTGTTTCGCATGTTTTTCCAAAAACAGGCCGAAAACAGGAAATTTTCTAGGCTTGTG
>NZ_LRMM01000129.1 GCF_001647275.1 Rufibacter ruber
AGCATGTTTAAATTTGTCTTTTGCGCTGCAAACGGGTATCAAAAGAACCTGACTTTGCTTTTTTCTCGCACCATAGCGGGGCGTATGCTGCTCAAAAAAAGCTATAGAAGAACCTTTCGCTCCCCGTTTTCGCTTGCAAAATCAAAATGTAAACAAGCTCTAAGACGTTGGCAGAAGAAATGCTGAAGGGCTCCTACTGCTCCTCAAAAAACGCCACCAACGCGCCGGCATACGCCTCATCCCAGCCCTCCACCATATCCCTGTACGCCTCATCCGGGATATTGGTCTGCTTCACCTCCATAGAGGTGCCCTGCTTGTGCGGGTGCAGTTTGATGGTGACAATAGAGTCTTCGGGTTCGCCTTCAAAGTACCAGTGCTGTACCAGCTTCCGGCCCTCCTCAAACTCCAGGTTCTTGCCTACAATGCTGCCGTCCCAGAGCGAGAACTCGGTACCGGGTTCAGTAGACATCTGGGCTTTGTCTCCGGTCCAGATCTCCAGGGTGATGGGGTTGGTGAGGGCAATGTACACTTCCTCAGGGGTGGCCGGAAGAAGGTAGTATTTTTTGAAGTCTTGCATGTGCGAAGATATTCAGGGAACAGCCTTAAATAAAAACAGCCAGCCACTTATTTCGTCTCAGTAATTTGTCCGTTGGCGGTAATGGTAAAGCGTTTACGGGTAACAGTGAGCTTTCTGGTATTGGGAACCTCGTTGTACTGGGCGTCAAACTGCCAGCGGGTGGTGCTGTCAAGGTGCACAATAGAAAGATCTTTCTGTATGGTAAACTGCTCTGAGTGGGAAAAGCCTGGTTCTTCCCCGCAGGGGTTGAACTTTAGGTCCTGTTCATCCAGCAGAACGCCTTCTTGGGAAAAAGTCCTGAGGCGGGGCAACGTTTCATCTGCCGGAAAAAGCGCCAGTACTGCCATAACGCCTTTAGACACGGGAATGCGCCGGTAGGGGATTTCAAGCGGTTTCAGGAAAGCCCGGGTGGTAGCGGTGTCAATGGTTTCGGCCAGCACATAGTCAAACGAACAGGTAGCTGTAAACGGAAGCGTGAGCGCCGGCAGTTCCTGCGTAAAACGCTGGAACGTAACCTGTGGCGCAGGCGCCACAGAAGACTCTACCGTCTCAGCGGTAGGGGCGGTCTCATATTGGGTGGCATTGTCTCTGGTGCAGGAGCATAGAAACCCAACAAGCACCAGAGCCGGGAAGGAAAGGCGGTTCATAGATGCCTTATACGGGACGCCCGGCAAAAAAAGATGTGACACCGCCTCTGGAGGTCCTGATGTTGTGTTTTCGGGCTGTTTTTCTGAAAACAGGCCAAAAACGCAAAACTGCTTTAAACCTTCCACCAGCTGCTGCCGCCTTGAAAACCCCCGGAGTTGAACCAGAAACAGACCGTTTCTGTTTTCGGCCTGTTTTCACGAAAGTAGGCCGAAAACAGCCGTTTGGGCGGGGAAGGCATTCAGTACAAAGAAAAGGCCGCCACCTCACCTGCATGAAGTAGCGGCCTTGCTTATCTTGAGCCGGAGCGGTTATTCCCCGGCTTCGGGCGTGGCCCGGCGGCTAGGCTGCGGGCGTTTGTTATTCTGCTCGGTCTCTCTGTTGATCTCCGTGATGTCCACCGTCTGGGAGAAGTCGCCCAGCAGGTATTTAGAGAAATAATCGGCGGTCATCCAGAAGGAGTACTCGGTCATGTCTCCGTAGCCGTGGCGCTGGCCGGGCATGAGCACCAGATCAAACCGCTTGTTGGCCTTGATCAGGGCGTCTGCCATTCTAATGGTGTTGGCGGGGTGCACGTTGTTGTCAATGTCGCCGTGGGTGAGCAGCAGGTGGCCTTTCAGGTTCTTGGCCAGGTCTGGGTTCTTGTCAATGCTGTACTGGAACGTGGTATCGCCTTTGGCGGAAATCACTTCTTTCACGCCGTGGTGTTTCTCAGACCACCAGCGGTTGTAGATGTTGTTCTCATGGTTACCCGCGCCAGACACGGCCACTTTGAAGAAGTCTGGGTACACCAGCATGGCCGCCGTTGACATAAAGCCCCCGCCGCTGTGGCCGGTAATGCCTACGCGGTTAATGTCAATGAAAGAGTATTTGTCTGCCAACTGCTCTGCGGCGGCTTTCTTATCAGCCAGGCCGTAGTCCCGCAGGTTGCCGTAGCCGTAGGTATGGTACCACCGGGATCGGGCCGGGTGGCCGCCGCGGTTCCCCACGGTAATCACCACAAAACCCAGCTGCGCCAAACGGTCCATGCGGTCCATGCTGCGCCCAAACGCCTTGTTCACCGCCTCGGTCTGCGGACCGGGGTAGATGTACTCAATGATGGGGTACTGCTTGGTGGAGTCAAAGTCAAAGGGCTTGTACATGACGCCGTACAGGTCCGTGATGCCGTCATCGGCTTTCACCTTGAACGGCTCCGGGAATTTGTAGCCAGCCGCCATTAATCTGGACAAGTCTGCGGTTTCCAGGTCCATGACTTTCTTGCCGTTGTTGTCATACAGCACAGATTTAGGAACCGTATTCACCCGCGAGGAATTGTTGACAAAGAAGCGGCGGCTGTCGCTCATGCTGGAAGCGTGGTCAAAGTCACCGCGGTTCAACAGTTTCAGGTTAGAGCCGTCAAAGTTCACGCGGTA
The DNA here is from genome assembly GCF_001647275.1 of Rufibacter ruber. Classification (GTDB taxonomy): domain Bacteria; phylum Bacteroidota; class Bacteroidia; order Cytophagales; family Hymenobacteraceae; genus Nibribacter; species Nibribacter ruber_C. Next base: position 2,635 of record NZ_LRMM01000129.1, read on the forward strand.
CAGGTGCAGGTAATACGGGTCTTCCTTGGCTTCGCGGCCGTTGGCCGAAAAATAGAGGACCCGGGCTTTCTCATCAATGGCCACTAAGTCTTCGCAGTGGAAAGGGCCCGAGGTGATCTGGTTTTTGAGTTTCCCGTTGCCGTCATAGAGGTAGAAATGGCCCCAGCCGTCGCGCTCAGACCAGTGAATGAGTTCGTTCCCGCCGTTCACCAAGCCTACGCGGGCTACTTCTACGTAGGTGTTGAAGCGCTCTTCAATGATGGGTTTCACCGTGCCTGAGGGTACATCCAGGGCGCACACGTCAATCTTCTTCAGGTCACGGCTGGTGCGGGTGAAATAGATCTTGTTGTTGGTGCCATGCCACACACTGGGGCGGAACTCGTCATCCCGGGCACTTTGCTTTGAAGGGGCCGGCCATACAGACAGTTCCTGGTCTTTGAAAGCGGCGGCGGTGATTTTCTTCTGGGTTTTCTCTGGGAAGTTAAACAAGACAAACTCTCTGATAGGTGCCTCTTTCTCGCCGGGCATCTGGTATTTGTACGTCTCCAGCGCCGGGCGGCCCGCCGCCGTGTTATGGATCACCCACAGGTCTTTCACCTTGCGGGCGTCTGTGCGGGTGAGCAGGAAATACTTAGAATCTGGCGACCACAGCACGTACGCGGGCTTGCGGTTGTTCTTGTTCTTCTCCTTCTCCACGTTGTTCTCGCCGTTAGAGTCGCCGCCGTAGCTGTAGTACTCTATGCCGTCTTTGGTAAGCTGGTTTTCTACAATGGTAGAGTCTTTCTCGTTTTTGAGGGCCTTTTCATAGTTGGCCTTGTCCATCCAGTAGAGGTTGTAGTTCTTGGCGAAAATCACAAACTTCTGGTCTGGGGAGATGGAAGCCCACGTAGGCTTGCGTTTCGGTTTCTCGTAGTCTTTGAGCTCGGTGAGTTGGCGGGTGGCCAGGTTGTACTGGAAATAATGGGTTTTCTTCTCCAGTGAATCTGGCGCTTTCTTATCAAGGCGGTCTTTCTTTACCACGTCCACGGTGCTTTTTACCTCAAACTGCACGCTTTTCTCGTCCTCGGTGAACTTGAGGTTTTCTATGGGCAGGTGCTGCGCGTCAAACGGGTCTTTGACAATCAAGGTGATGGCGGCCGCCACTTTGTCCAGGTCAAAAATGGCGCGCTTAGATTTAGTGGCCGGATCTACCACGTACCAGTTCTTGCCGCTGGAGGTCTCGTACTGGTACCAGAACTGGTCGGTTTTCTTGAGCCAGTGCGGGTCTACGCTGGTGCTGAAGATGAGCTTCTCCAGTTTTTTGGGAGAGAAGCGGGCGGCTAAGGCATAATTGGCTTTGGAAGGCTGCCCGGGCTGGGCGTGCAGGCTCAGGCTGGCCCATAGAAAGGCCGCCAGAAAAGAGAGCATTCTCATGTAAAGGGTGGTCAGTTGGTTTGGAGAGCTGAAGGTACAAAACAACCTCCTGATTTCCGCCGCCGCCCGTGTTTTCTGGACAGACGCAGGCAGAGAAACCGCTGGGGGACAACGGCATGCTCTGGGGTGTTCTTTTGCCCGGCCACGAGAAGCAGCGTTTCTGTTTCCGGGCTGTTTTCCAGAAAACAGCCCGGAAACAGAACGAGTCTTGCGGCATCAAAGCCGTCTTTACTTGTTCGGCAGCGCTTCTTTCACCCCACGCGTCATCTCCCGCTTGCCGGGCGGGCCGGGCAAGGCTTCAACGGCGAACCCTGCCGCTTTGAGGCTGCGCTTGAAACTGCCTTTGGCGCAGTAGGTGACCAACGTTCCGCCCGGGGCCAGGCAGTCATACATTTTCTGGAAGATGGCGTCTGTCCAGAGGTGGGGCTGTTTCTCTGGCGCAAACGCGTCAAAGTAAATCAGGTCATATTGTTCTGGGGCAGGGGCGAAGGCTTCCAGGTCGGTTTCCAGTTTACGAAGCGTGAACTGTGGGCTAACGGCCACCGGCTGCTCCCAGGGGGCGGCGTGCAGGGGCAGAAAGAAGTCCAGCAGCTCCGGGTTCAGAATGAACTTCTCAAACTGAAGCTGCTGTACCACCTCCGGCGCGAGAGGGTATTTCTCCAGCGTGTCATACCGGACCGTGGCCCCGGTGAGCCGAGAGTGCTGCAGGGTAAGCAGCGCGTTCAAGCCCGTGCCGAACCCCACCTCCAGCACCCGTACTGTAGGCAGGCGGTGCAGCGTTGCCTCCAGCCCCATCTTGATAAACACGTGCAATGACTCCTGCAGCGCCCCGTGCACTGAATGGTAGTGTTCATTCAGCTCCGGCACAAAAAGCGTGGTAGAGCCGTCTTTGGTTTGCCTTACCTCCAAATTCATTTTCAAAAGTAAGAATTCAGAATTAAGAATTAGGAATTTCTGGAAAGAGGAGGAGGCCGTTTTCGGGCTGTTTTCTGAAAAACAGGTCAAAAACAGAATCTACATCTTTCAGCGTCTGCCAAAGCAAGCTTCTCACCAAACGGGAGTCTGAGGCTAAGCGTGATGTTCTAAAGAGGAAGTGACCATTGAAGAACACATAATGCTGCAACTGGAGCCGCACAGAAACGTCACTACCTGCCCGGATTGGCGGCCAGAGCAGGCTTTTTCTTACCAGTTCGGAATAATGTTCAACATATTGGGTATGTAATAGGGGATATATAGAATAAGCTCTTATTGGTTGAGTTTTATTTTAAAGTTATGGAGAGCACATGCGATGAGCATGACCTCATCTCTTAATTTATGG
>NZ_LRMM01000013.1 GCF_001647275.1 Rufibacter ruber
CTGTTTTTGTGAAAACAGGCCGAAAACAGGAATGCTTAATTGGTGGCGACAGACCTTACCGGCACCGTGAATTTTACTGGGACAGGCTCCCCGTCTTGCAGGCCTGGCTTCCACCTGGGCATACTTTGCACCACCCTCACACCAATGTCTCCCAGAAAAGCATGGGTGGTTCTCTTAACTTTTACGCTGGTTACCTCGCCTTTTTCATCTATCACAAATGTAACTACCGCCAAACCGTCTACTTTATCAGGCCCTTTCATAAATTCCTTTTTCATGTTCCTGGCCAGGAATCTCATCATTTCCTGGAAGCCCCCGGGAAACTCAGGCATTATCTCGTAGTAAAAGTGGGGGATCTTTTTGCCGTTTTCATCATAGCAATGGCCTTCTATTAATTTCCCCTGTTTATACACATCATGCCGCTTAAGCTGGCTGTTGCTATGAAACGACTGTAAGATGCCATGTGGCTTGCCATTGAGGTAGGTATACACCCACCGTTGCTGGCCGTTTTCAAACCATGCCTCTGACTTACCTTCCCGGACGCCCTTTACGTAGATGTCCCTTTCTTTAAGCTGCCCATTTTTAAACCATTTGGCAGAAAGCCCCTCCCGAAGGGAATCCATTTTGCTGAAATTTATTTCCTCCACTTTCTCTCCTGTCAGAAAGAAGTCTTTCTGGTAACCTCTGCCGGTTTGGGCATCTGTTACCTGCCTTATTCTATAGTAAGTGGCCTGGGCTTGCGGCACCGGCTCAAAGTCTTCATCCAAATACTGAACACTATCTGTCTGGCAGAAACCGGAAAACGGCACCAGCAGAGAAAAAAACAAGAGAACCAGCAACCTGCACATAAAGATGAGAGTCTGAAAGCCTGAAAGAGCAAGGGCACCTTTACGCGCACTTGCATGTTATAACAAGATAAGCAGTATTTTTGAGAATGATTCTTTTCAACGAAACCGTTAGCATAGACAATGCCGTGGCCGCTGAGTGGCTGGAGTGGATGAAGGAAACCCATATTCCGGAGGTGATGGCCACCACCTATTTTGTAAACTACCAGATTGCCAAAGTCATGGAAGACGAAGACACCGGCGGCACCACGTTTGCGGTGCAGTACTTTGCCCGCCACCTAACCGACCTGCAGGAGTACCACCGTGACCATGACAAGAACATGCAGGCCAAGATGCAAGCCCGCTACCCCGGCAAGTACGCGGCCTTCAGAACCGTGCTGGAAGTAGTAGGGTAACCTGTGACGGGGGTACCGTGCACCGTGGTTAGGCCGTAAGCCAAAGCTTGCTAAGCCAACTGGCGGCTCCCTGTTTCTGACCTGTTTTTACCAAAACAGCCCGAAAACGCCTGAGGCGCTTTCGGGCTGTTTCTATGATAGGGGCCGTTAGAGCTGCTGCAGCTGCTCCTGGGTAAGGTTGCAGTTGATCCACTCGCCGTCCAGATTGGCGCCAATGCTGCGGTAGAAGTTGATGGCGGGCTCGTTCCAGTTCAACACCTGCCATTTCATGCGCTTGTAGTTTCCTGCCTGGGCTGCTTTCACTACCGCATTGAACAACAGGCGGCCAATTCCCTGGCGGCGTACCCGCTCAGTCACCACAATGTCTTCCAGAAACAGCATCTTGCCTTTCCAGGTGGAGTAGGCGGTATAGTAGAGGGCAATGCCTACAATGCCTTCCTCGGCAGCGTCTGCCACGTAGAACTCAAAGATAGGCTGCCCGCCAAAACCGTCGCGCTGCATGTCTTCTAAGGTGTTGGTGACTTCATTGGGCGCTTTTTCATACACGGCCAACTCCACCACCAGCGCGTGCACGGCGGCCAGATCTTGCTGGGTTCCTTTTCTAATGGTGACGGTAAGGCTCATAAACAAGGGTAGAAAGGCCAAATATACACAGCCCTGCCAATAGTTTAATCCCTTTTAGAGTCCCGCTTTTGCTGTTTCTCGGCCCGTTTCTCTTTCAGGGTCTTGGTGGCTTCCTTTTTCCCTTTTTCTTTAGCGGGTGCTTTTCCTTTGGCCATAGCGGTAGTGGTTAGGTGAATATTCCTCAATATACGAATTAAATCTCCCGCTAGACCAAAAGCCGCTCGCAATCTGAGCCTTATAGTTCCTGCCGGAAGGAAAAGCGCAGGTTCATCCGTTTTAAGCCTGTTTCCAGAAAAACAGCCCAGAAACAGAAACCGCTTCTGGGCGGCAGAGCCTGTGCAGCACGCTCTATTGCTGCTCCTGTGCCCCAAATGGGTGCACGCCCATGTTAAAGTACGTGAACGACCAGATATCAGTCGCTTCGGCAATCTGGGCGGCCGTTGATTTACCGGCGCCGTGACCCGCTTTTACGTCTACCCTGATCAGGTACGGGTTGCCGGGGGCGGCTTTCTCCTGCAGCGTGGCAATGTACTTAAACGAGTGCGCCGGCACCACGCGGTCATCATGGTCTGCCGTGGTCACCAGTGTGGCCGGGTACTGCACGCCTTCTTTGATGTTGTGGACAGGAGAGAACTGACGCAGGTTCTGGAACTGCGCAGCATCATCAGAAGAACCGTATTCCGGCACCCACGCCCAACCAATGGTAAATTTGTGGAACCGCAGCATGTCCATCACGCCCACGGCCGGCAGAGCCACTTTGAACAGGTCAGGACGCTGGTTGGCCACCGCGCCAATCAACAACCCGCCGTTAGAGCCACCGGCAATGGCCAGTTTCTGCGAAGAGGTGTATTTCTGATTGACCAGATACTCTGCGGCGGCAATGAAATCATCAAACACGTTCTGCTTGTTGTGTGTCATGCCCGCCTTGTGCCACGCCTCCCCGTACTCACCGCCGCCCCTGATGTTGGCAATGGCCAGCACCCCGCCATTCTCCAGCCACAGCATGCGGGAGATGCTGAAGCCCGGGGTCTGCGAACTGTTAAATCCGCCGTAGGCGTAGAGGTAGGTGGGGTTGTTGCCGTTCAGCTGCAGCCCCTTCTTGTGGGTGATGAACATGGGCACCCTGGTGCCGTCTTTGCTGGTGTAGAAGATTTGCCTGGTCTCATAGGCATCCATGTCTACGTCTACCTCCGCCTTGCGGAAGAGGGTAGATTTGTTGGCGGCTACCTCATACTGGTAAATGGCGCTGGGGTAGGTGTAGGAGGTGAAGGTGTAGAAAACCGTCTTGTCCTCTTTCTTCCCGCCAAAGCCGCCAGCCGTGCCAATGGTAGGCAACTGCACGTCATGCAGCCATTTACCCGCCGTGTCATGCACCCGCACCAGCGTAGCGGCGTCTTTCATGTAGTTCAAGATGAGCCGCCCGCCCACCAAAGTGGCGTAGTTCAGCACATGGCCGGTCTCTGGCACCAGGGTCTTCCAGTGGGCCGGCTGCGGCTTCTTGAGGTCAATCTGGATCAGCTTGTATTTAGGCGCACCTTGGTTGGTGAGTACCACCAGTTGGTCCCCAATGTTCTCCACCACGCCGTACTCTTTGTCAAAGCTCTCTACCAGCGGCAGAATGGGGCTGTTGGCCTTGGTAAGATCCTTCACATAGAGGCTGTTGTTGCTGGTGCCTTCAGAGGCGGTGAGAACAAGGTAGCGCTCATCTTGGGTGGTGCTGGCGAACAGCAGACGCAGGGGGTGTTCCCTGTCTTCCCAGATCAGCTGGTCCTGGCTCTGCGGCGTGCCAATCTTGTGGTAGTACACTTTGTGGTACTCGTTTTTGTTGGCCAGTTTAGACCCTTTGGTTGGCTCATCATAGCGGCTGTAGAAGAAGCCGTCTTTGTGCCAGCTGGTGCCGGAGAACTTGATCCAGTGCAGCTCATCAGAAAGTTTTTGACCGGTGGCCACGTCCAGCACGTAGGCATCACGCCAGTCAGAACCACCGGTGGAGGTGGTATAGACGGCATATTTGGCATCTTTGCTGAAAGCCACGCTCCCCAGAGAGGTGGTCCCGTCTGAAGACAGTTTATTAGGGTCTAAGAACACCTCTGGGGCTCCGTTCAGGCCTTTCTGACGGTACAGCACCGCCTGGTTCTGCAGCCCGTCATTCTTGTAGAAGTAGTAATAGTCTCCCTCTTTGAACGGTGCGCCGTATTTGGGGTAGTTCCAGAGCTTGGTGAGGCGCTCCTTGATCTGCCCCCTGAACGGGATCCTGGCCAGGTAATCAAAGGTCACTTCGTTCTGGGCTTTCACCCAGTCGGCTACCTCCTGGGCGGTATCGGCTTCCAGCCAGCGGTACGGGTCTGGCACCTGGAAGCCGTGGTAGGTATCAACATGCTCTGTCTTCTTGGTTTTCGGGTACATGGTGAAAGGTTTACTCGCCATTACGGGGGCGGCAGCTTTTGCATCTGACACAGGGGTACTGGCGGGGGAACTGGTTTTACAGCCGGCCCCCACCAGGAGCGCGCTGGCCAACCAATACAAAGACGCTTTTCTCATAAGATTGTTTTTGGATTCCCTAATTTACCGGCTCCCATCCAGACAAACAACGGCCATGGTTTTACGCCTGCAGGAAGTGGGCCTTCTGCTTTGAAAGGAGGAGGCAGTCCTGTTTTCGGCCTGTTTTTGTCAAAACAGCGAAAACAGAAGAAGTACCCCCACAATGGCTGAATTCAAGCTTGCCCAGTTTTTTTTAAGGCATATGTCAACCAGCGTTTCCCCCTCTGAATACCCGCATAAAAAAAGAGACTGCAGTGTTGATGCCCGGCAGGTAAAATATGCCTGCCGCATAGCCGTACGTATCTACCCACAGCTGCCGGTACGCCTCAAACCCGTTAAAAGAATCTTCTTCGCCGTTGGCGTAGAGCCGTTTGTACGTAGCCGCCAAGAATTTCCCCTGGAAGGCTGCGTGCGCCGGAGACAGCTTCCTGCGGCGGTAAGCCGGCAGCAGCCAGCTGTACGGGAAGAAAAGACACAGCAGTACCAGGCACGTCACTTTAAAGAATATCAGGAAAGCGAACTGGTTCAGCAGGTGAAAACACACGAGAAAGAAGCCCACCCAGGGGCGCAGCGCGGGGCGCCAGGCGGCAAAAACCGAGGCCACTTGCAGGTACACCACCAACACAAAACCTACTTGCCACACCCACGGGTAACCCAGGAACAGCTGCGCGTACGGGAACGGCTGGTCATAATCCCTGAAACTGACCAGGGCGTTGTACAGCGCCGCCTCCGGTTTCAGCCAGTGCACATCTCCCGAGCTCATCAGCAACTTACGCCCCAAAGCCCCCACTTTCCAGAGCCCCGCCAGGGTGTATGTGAAGAGCAACCCCAGATAAAACCAGTTAATAGTCTGGAACTGCTCCCGGCTGGGCGGGTTGTTAGATGGTTTTTCCACCGCCACCCATACCAGAAACAGATGCGCCAACAGGAACACGTGGTTTATATGTGAAAGAAAACCGTAACCCCACAGAACAAGATTGGCCCACAGAAGGCAGCCCACCAACAGCCCTTGCAGCCATACAGTCTGCCGGCAGAAAATCTTGGCCAGGTTGGCCACTGCGGCTACGCACAATACAGCCCAGAAAGCAGGTTTAGCCGGAAGCACCGGCGCTATAGATTCAGCGATTGCGTTCATGGGGGTGTATAAGACACGGGGGCGCTCCAGGAGCAACTCAAACTTGGCCATAGCCCAATAGAGCCACAGAAAAGTGAAGGCTCTGAAGGCCGTCTCTGCATAGAAAAAATCTACCGCTGTCCTCAGGTAACGGTTGTGCCTGCCGGCGGCGCTCCAGCCACCCCGCTGCGTTGACGTATCAACCACCCGGTCAGAAACGGGCAACGGTGTCTGCTTCATACATGTGAGGTTGGTGAAGGAGTTGCTGCGGCGTAGTGCTTTCCCGCACAACCCGGTAGGCCGTGGCGCCCGGGTACAGATGCTTTACCAGCGCCTGCAGCTTGAGAGAGCTGGCACCGGTTCCCGTGGAGTCTGCCAGGGTGCTGTTTACCAGATAGTCCAGGGCGTAGACATAATCATCCTGGTTAAAGAGGCGCGTAGCCCTAACCGGCTGGCGCCGAAAGACGGAGTCTCCCGGCTGCAGGGTATAGATGCGGTAGCTGCTGTACAGCCCGTTACTGCCGCGCGGCTGGGTAAACAGCTTCCAGTTGGCAAAGGGGTAAAGTTCGCCCCAGCCGGCCCGCAGCGTGAGGCTTGTGCACAGAGACCCTGCCACACTCACCACTACCAGCACTTTGGTGTACAACAGCCTTTTAGAAGATGACAGCATAAAGGGTAACGAAGAAATCCAATCCTGCTTTTTTACAGCGTTACAACCGGGCAAGCAGGCAGGGCAAGGGTACGCGTTTTGGGCCTGTTTTCCAGAAATCAGGCCCAAAATAGGTTTCTTCTCCCTGATTACAATATGACCGCCTGCTTTTCGTTCTAAAAGGGAAGTAGTTCCTGTTTAGCGAGAGAGGCGTTTACCTGTTTACGGGTGAATGCCTCTCTTTTTTTGTCAATCCCCGCTGCTTCCTTTCCCGTAGACAGGCCAGTTGGAAACCTGCAGCGGGTCTGGTATCTTTCTCCCCCCAGAGTAGTTTGAACGCTTTCCAGCGCATTTGTCCCTGTCACACGCCACCGTATGAAACACTGGTTTACCCGCCGTGCCCTTTTCCTGAAGAATACCTGCTTTTTCACTTCTCTGGTGATCCTAGGCCTTTGCCTGACAAGTACGCCCCCCGCCTGGGCGCAAGATGCCTGCTCGCTGCTGCCGCTGCCGCTGGAAGAGCGTATGCAGCAAGCTACCTTAGTGGTGGAGGGCCAGGTTCTGAGCAGCCGCTCCTTCTGGGACAGCCGCCATGAGAACATCTACACCGCCCACCAGGTAGAAGTCTACAAGGTGTTCAAGGGGCTGCCCTCTGCCGGAACCGTAGAAGTGATCACTGAGGGCGGCCAGGTGGGGTTGGACCTGCATGTCTATTCTGCCACGCTTAAACTACAGCCCCAGCAGCAAGGGGTGTTCTTCCTGCAGCCTGCCAAAGGCACTGCCGGTCAGCCCCAGTTTAGCGTGTACGGCAGTCTGCAGGGGTTTATCCAGTACCAGCTTCCGCAGGGCACCGCCCGTGATCCCTTTGCCCGGTACGCCTCAATTCCGCAGCAGCTGTACCCGGCGCTCACCCGTCTGCCCGGGGCGGCGCTTAGGGCCGTGAAGACCAATGTTCCCTTAGAAAAAGCGCTTAAGCAGAAACCTGACACCAATCCCGCCCCCACCCAACGCCGGCTGGTTCCCTCCATCTCTGACTTCAGCCCCAAAAGCCTACGGGCCGGCACCGGTGATGTGTTAACCATCACGGGCAACAACTTCGGCGCCAGCCGCGGCAATGGCTACGTAGAGTTCAAAAACGCAGATGATGGCGGGGCTACGTACATAAAACCGCTGCCCACTGACTACGTAAGCTGGTCCAATACAGAGATCAAGGTGCTGGTACCAACTGCCGGGCTAGACAACGGCACCGCCGGAAGCGGGGTTTTCAGGGTGGCAAGCAATGAAGACGCCACCCCGGGTACTTCTCTCACGCAACTGGTCATCCAGTATGCGCACACCAATGTGCTGTATAAAAATGACAGCCGCAACATGCCTGAGCGCAGCTACATGCCCCGGCTGATTAACCAGAACGGCCGCGGAGGCTATACCTTCAGGTTTGGCGCCAGCTTTGAAACCAACAAGCCTGCCCTTTATGCCTTTAAGCAGTCTATGAACGAGTGGTCCTGCAACACGTTTGTGAACTGGGATGTGGCCTCAAATGCCGCCGTGGCCCGCACCGCAGATGACAAGGTGAACTCTGTACGCTTTGTAGAGTCAGGGGAACTGCCCGCCAACGTACTGGGCCGGTGCATTAGCCGCTACACCGGTTGCCTCACCGGCTCTGATGTTACTTTCTGGGCCAGGGAGATGGACCTGGAGTTTGCCCAGCGGCCTGATTGGCAGTACGGCCCCGGCAACCCCAGTAACCAGCAGTTTGACTTTCATTCAGTGGTGCTGCATGAGCTGGGGCACGGCCACCAGTTAAGCCATTTGATTCTGCCCCGGGCGGTGATGCATTACGCCGTGGCCCGGGCACAGATCTCCAGAAGCCTCAACGCCACCAATGACATTGCCGGCGGCAACTATGTCATGAACCTCAGTGTGCAGGCAAACGGGTGTGACGCCGCTCCCATGGTCCGGAAACCTACAAGCGCCTGCGCCATTCCGGTAAAGCTGCTGCCGCTGCAGGGGCAGTACCAGCCTGCAGACAATACCGTGCTCCTGCAATGGGGATCAGAGACAGAAGAGAACCTGGTGGCCTATGCCATAGAACGCAGCACCAACGGGTCTTCTTTTACAGAGATAGCCCGGGTAACGGCAGGCGGCACCTCTACCACGCCCCGCACCTACCAGTTTACAGATGACTCCCCGCTTGCCAACCTCGCCTATTACCGCCTGCGGCTGATCAAGGGGAATGGCAATGTAGAGTATTCTGAGGCCGTAGAAATCATGGGGCCTTCCTTCACCCAAGCGCTTTCTCCCAACCCGGGCGGGGCCACCACCTTCCTGTACTTTGAATCCCCGGAGGTTGACCAGCTGGAGATGGCCATCTTTGACCCCTCTGGCCGCAGGTATTCTGGCTTCACCATTCTTGTAGTGCCCCAGGTAAAGAGGTATGAGCTCACCTTACCGGGCATTGCCCGCGGGCTCTTCCTGATCAGGTGGCAGTCTAAGAATGGCAACGGCGTGTTCCGGTACCTGAAACTGGAGTAGAAGCGCACATGCTGTTTTGGGGCTGTTTTCTCAAAAACAGCCCCAAAACGCAATTTGCCCAGATGGGCAGCCAGGGGCTTGCATGGGAGCGCGGGTAACCGTAGCTTAGTGTTTTAGAGTTTGCCATGCCACAGATGAAATGGGAGCGCCTCATCTCCAAAGAGCGCGCTGCCGCCCCAGCCTCATCCGCCGCCACAGACACCTCGGTGCGCGGAGACTTCCAGATAGACTATGACCGCATTGTGTTTTCTTCGCCGTTCCGGCGATTGCAGAACAAGACGCAGGTCATGCCCATGCCCGAAAGTGACTTTGTGCACAACCGCCTCACCCACAGCCTGGAAACCTCGTGCGTAGGCCGGTCTTTGGGCCGCATGGTGGGTAAGACTATTCTGGAAAAGTACCCCGCCCTGAAAGAGACACACCCGCACCTGGAACCCTCTGACTTTGGCGACATGGTGGCGGCGGCCTGTTTGGCGCATGACATTGGCAACCCGCCCTTCGGGCATTCCGGCGAAGACGCCATCTCTGCCTATTTCAAGAGTGACGAAGCCGCGCCTTACCTGCTTTCGCTCACCCAGGCCCAGAAAACCGACCTGCAGAATTTTGAGGGCAACGCCGCCGGGTTCAGAATTCTCACGCACACGCACCCGGGCCAGAGCAGCGGCAGCTGCGGCATGCGCCTCACCTACAGCACCCTGGCCACCTTCACCAAATACCCGCGCCCCTCTGACCAGGTAGTGAAAGGCACCCGGCGCACCAGCGAGAAAAAATACGGCTTCTTCCAGTCTGAACAGGCACATTTCCAGATGATTGCCACTGAACTGGGCTTGATCCCCAGCGGGGAGCACACCTTTCACCGGCACCCGCTGGCGTTTCTGGTAGAAGCCGCTGATGATATCTGTTACCGCATCATTGACTTTGAAGACGGCTGCAAACTGGGCCTGATCCCGTTTGAGCAGGCAGAAGCCCTGTTGCAGCCCCTCCTGAACCGGGACCCGGGCAGAAAGTCCAGCATAGAATTTTATGACCGGCATGAGCAGCTGGGCTTCTGGCGGGCCCTCATCATAGGCAACCTGATTCAGGAATGCGCCGCTATTTTTTTGCGGCACGAAGAAGCCATTCTGGCAGGCACGTATGACCAGCCGCTCATCAATGAGATCCAGCAGAAGGCGGCCCTAGACCAGATCAAGGCAGTGTCTATTGAGAAGATATACCGCAACCGCCCCGTGCTGGAGATTGAGGCCGCCGGCTTTGAGGTGCTGGGCGGTTTGCTGGATGCCTTCCTCAAAGCCGTGTTCAACCCCACCGCCAGCCGCCACAGAAAATACCTGGACCTGATCCCAGACCAGTACCTGGCCCGTGACCGGAAAATTGCGACAGATGCTTATGAGCGCATCCTGAACATCACAGACTTTATCTCTGGGCTCACAGACAGCACTGCCATTAGTTTATACCGCAAGATCAAGGGAATTGAGTTGCCCAAGATGTACTAGGTGAATGGTTGAGGCGAGTTGATGGTAACTGATTGAGCAAAGGGATTTTGAGTGAGGTAGAGCAGGCTAAAAGCGCTTTACATTTGCCGGTCAAGCGTAATTGTTAACATGCATTAAGCATGATGCCAATTAAACTATCTATTTTGTCATCTTGAAAAGATCTTGGTGGCGAACGGCAGTAGCGGTTCATAAGAACCAATCTAGTTCGCCACCAAGATCCTTCCAGGATGACAGAGCGGAGAGGTTGTATAGGTATTTCTGTCCAATTACTTTGAGCTCATTAAATTTGTCTTTTGCGCTGCAAAACGCCCTACTAAGAACCTGCGTTCGCACTTTTTTCGCCCCGTAGTTCCCCTACGCATCTTAAAAACCGCTTTCGCAGAATCTTACCAGTCTATCTTTCGCTTGCGACATCAAAATTTAAACATGCTCTAAATGACTGGTTGAGGGCAATTAGTCGTGTGGGCTTCTTCTTCATTTCCTCAAGAAAGCGAAACGCGTTTTTGGCCTCCTTTTTCAAAAACAGGCCAAAAACAGGAGGGGCCACCGTTGCAGCGGTGGCCCCTCCTGTTTAACATAACTCAAGCTATCTATCACTTCGCGCTGGTCAGCAGTTCCGGCTTGAGCAGTTCTACCATCATGCTGATCTCCTGCACGGTCTTCTCGTTGTTGCCAGAGTAGCCCACGCTCTTGAACCGGATGTTGCCGTTGCCGTCTAAGACGAACTTGGTGGGGATACCCGTCACCTTGTAGGCTTCTATCATCTTGTTCTGGTCGTCTAGGAGCACCTGAAACGTGTAGTTTTTCTTGGCCATGAAGTCACCGGCGCTCTTCTTCTTGTCTTCCCCGTTTTCCCAGGAGTTCACAAACACGAAGGCCACTTTGTCATCGTCTTTGAATTTGTTCACGGCCTGCTGCATGCCCGGGAACGAGGCCACACACGGGCCGCACCAGGTGGCCCAGAAGTCTACTATCACGGTTTTGCCCTTCAGAGACGCCAGCGAAACGGGCTTGCCGTTCAAATCTAGCAACTCAAAAGAGGGGGCTTTCTCTGATATGATCTTCTTCTTGAGGTCTGCCCTAAGCTTCTCAATGGCCGGGGCCTCTACTTTTGCCCAATAGGTATCAAAGCCGGTTTCACCTTTGGCCTGGGTGTAAAGGTCTTTAAGGTAGCCTTTCACCTTGGGGGTGCTGTTGCCACTGGCCACTATCTCTTCTAACGTTTTCTGGGCGCGCGCACGGTCTGGGCTGGCAGCCAGCACCTCGGCGTAGCGGTCATTGATGCTGGTGCTGCGGCCGCGGGTGTAGGTGTACGCCTCAGCCAGGTATTGGGCGGCCCCGGCTTTGTCCCCTTCTTTCAGGAGAATGGCCCCGTAGGTATCGGCTATCTGGCCTAAGGCATACTCCCGGCTCTTTTTCCAGTCTGAGGCAGGGGTGAACTCATCTTTCTTGGCAGTTGGCTGGGTTACTTCCTTCTGGGCCAGCTGGTAGCCTTTCTGGGCCAAAGCTTTGGCCTGGGGCAGGTTCTCGCCGCTTTCATACAGTTTCCAGGCCGCCGAGTTATACGTGCCAGACGTGCCTACCGAAGGATACTTTTGCAGCAGGCTTTCAAATTCCTGCATCTTGCCTTCTACGGCATAGTCAATGGCAATACTGCCCAACAGGCTGGGCAGCTGCTCATAGGCAGGGAAATCTGCCGCGAAGGCAAACGCCAGCTCCTTGCGCTTGTCTGGGTCTTTCTCCATGAAATAGGCCATGCGGCGCTGGCTCTGCACGTACTCGCCTTTGGGCTCTTTGGCTTTCACCTGATCGGCAAAGGCCGCGGCTTTCTCTTTTTCGCCCACGCGGCCGTAGTAGGTAGCCAGGGTAGAGAGGTCCTTCACGGTCAGGTTTGGTTCTTTGCTCAGGGCATCCAGCTCAGCCTTTACTTTCTGTTTTCCTTCGTCTCCCTTATACACGGCCATGAGGGTGTAGAGCTTGATGGGCAGCACCTCGCGCTTGCGGGCCGGGAAACGGGCCTCCTCCTGCTCCAGCAGCTCTAACGCCTGCTTGGGATCGCGGTCCAGTTCAATGAAAGAGCCCCACTCGGCGCGCATAGCCCCCAGCCCAAACGCCGCTCCCGCCACCGGTTGCTTTTTGGCATCATAGAGGTAAAAGGGATAGCCTTTGCCTTTGTTGTGGTCAATGGTTTCCTCGTGCCGGAACAGCACCACGGCCCCGTCTACCTCGGGGGCGGGTTTGAAGTTCCCTTCCCAGCCGTTCTTGGTTTTGGCCATGGCCACCTCCTGCACGTTGGGCTTGTCATCATTGTAGGCATACACCAGCGCCGTCACCGATGAAACGTTGGCCAGGTTAGTGCCGGCGGGGTTGTAGGTGAGCTTGATTTCCTGGCCTGCTTTCGGCTGGGCCGGTTTTAGCGTGAGGGCCCCAGAGGGGATTTGGGCAGACGCCAGCGCCCCGCTAAACAGCACGGGCAGCAACAGTAGTTTGGTTTTCATGGGCAGGCAAGGGGGAAAACGTGGAACTTCTTTCAGAACTAACTCCAGTAAAGTTAGCAGAACCCCCGTGACTTACACCATCTATACCCCACTTTAACAGGACGTTAACATCTGCGCCAGCAGCTGGGCGGGCAACCCAGGGCGGCCCTGCCGAAAGGGACTTCCTGTTTTGGGGCTGTTTTCAGAAAAACAGCCCCAAAACAGGAAGTCTAATCCCTAAAAGATGATGGTCTTGTTGTTGCTCACAAACACCTTCTCTGAGAATACCAGCTTAAGCGCCTGCGCCAGCACAATCTTCTCCACATCACGCCCCGCCTGCGCCATATCTCTGGCGCTCTGGGCGTGGTTCACCTGTATCACGTTCTGGGCAATGATAGGACCTTCATCCAGCTCATTGTTCACAAAATGGGCGGTGGCGCCAATAATCTTCACGCCGCGCTCAAACGCCTGCTTATAAGGATTGGCACCAATGAAAGCGGGCAGAAACGAGTGGTGAATATTGATAATGCGGTTGGGGAACTGCTCCACAAATTGGGGGTTCAGCACGCGCATGTACTTGGCCAGCACCACGTACTCGGGCTTGTAGGCCTGTATGGCTTGCGCCATCTCGGCGTCATGCGCCTCCCGGGTTTTGCCTTCGTGCGTAATGAAATGGAACGGGATGTTGAACCGTGCCACCAGCGTTTCCAGCTCTGCGTAGTTCCCCACCACGGCCAGCAGGTTGGCGTTGAGGTCGCCGTACTCATGGCGCAGCAGCAGATCGCCAATGCAGTGGTGCTCTTTGGTAACCAGCACCACAATGTCTTTCTTACGCTCCGGCACCAGCCTGATGTGGGCCTCTGGCGGCAGAACGGCCTGCAGTTGCGCCACCAGGTGCGGGGGCTGCACCTCGCCGGCCAGTTCAGCCCGCAAGAAGAAATGATTGCGCTGGCGGTCTACAAACTCGTCATTGCTGGTGATGTTCAGGTTTGCCCCGAAGACAATCTGTGTAATGGTAAAGATCAGCCCTTTGCGGTCTGGGCAGTCAATCAAAAGGATATGGTTCATGAGTCAGGAGCCGCCGCCGTTTTGGGGCTGTTTTCAGAAAAGTAGGTCAAAAACAGCAAATGTGCCTACATGGGTTGAAAAATTCGGGTTCGGCACCGCCGAGGAAAAGTATTCTTATTACATGCGCAGCTTCAGCCTGGGCAGGTTTCGGCTGTTGCGCCAGAGCTCCAGCAGCCCCAGTTCTTTGAGCACCAGCCCCGCATTGGGCAGGCCAATGACCTGCCAGTAGCCGTTACGGTCGCGCATCTGCACCTCTACCACCACCGGCTCTGCCCTGGACGGCACCCGCAGGTCCAGCCCCACCACGGCCAGCGAGTCTTTCCTGTTCACGTACGAGATTCCTTCCAATTTGCTCTGGGCCAGTTGGCTTTCTTCTAGCAGTTTCTGCATGGGCAGCAGCGCCTGCACCTGTTCCCACTCCTGCTGCGTCACCCCCGCGGGCGGACCGCCCTCTGCCGTACCCTGCTCCACATAGCGCGTCACCTGCTCCCTGATGGCCTCCAGCATCTGGTCTTTGTGTGATGCCATGGCCATACCCAGAAACATGGCCGCCATGGCCCGTTCCTGCTCCGGCAGGTCGGCCATTCCGGCCTGCACCGTCTGGTTGAGCAGGCTGGTGGTGGTCTGCTCCACGTCTACATATTTTTCCAGCGCCTGCATGTCACGGGCGTCTACGGCCTCTTTGAGTTTGCACAGGGAGTACTCCGGCCCCTGCCCGTACCGCTTATAAAGCCAGTAGCCCGCCGCCGCCAGCAGGAGCAGCACCACTACCCAGATCACAGATTTTTTCATATCTCAGCCTTTAAACCAGACGTTACTCCTTCTACGCGAAAATACACACGCGGCTAAAGTTTAGGACCACTTCTTCGTTTTCAAGCTGTTTTTAGAAAAATAGGCCAGAAACAGAAATGGGCCCAGACGCCCGCAGGCCCTGCAGACGCTATGAGGCCTTTGGCATTTGTGATGGTTGGAAGATGGGACTGGCGCGAGACTCCGGTTCCGTACCCTGAGATGGGGCGATTCTCCAGCCTGGCGGGAAACCGCGGGAAGTTCAGCCATACGTGGATCCCAGCCCCAACCCCTCCCTGGCGGGGAATGATCTGGAATGCGTGGGGCAAGTGCCGGGTGACCGTAGATCTGCAATGCATGTCCTCGGCTGTCCGGGATTTGCCATTCTGGACCTGCTACCTCCGGATTTGCAATCTGCGGCGCCTGCAGATCAAACGTGCCGCTGCGGGGATTGCAAATCCCCGTGTACCAGCTTCCGGATTGCAAATCCGGAAGAGCACTGTGATTGGCAGAACGCGACTATATGCGGCAAGAAAGATTATTCAGGAATGCGTGTCCTCCTGTGTCAACATCCCCCTTCGCCCCCTTCAAAGGGGGAGTATCAAAGTGAGTTCTGAGTCTTGAGTTATGAGTTCTGAATCCTTTCTTTTCATCTCAGGTACTTCAGCACGAATGAAGCAGCAATGCCTGGTCTCGCAGCCGCGCCGCGAGGGCAGGCAGAGACGGGCACGAGTCTGAAGACTCGCGCCAGCGCGGGATGTGGGAAACCATCGCAACAGGCAAGCAACAATGATCAATCAACCCTTCTGCTCTGACTGATGTGCGCAGCACGGGCTCGCCTCAGGCTAGCGGAACAGCAACGGTTACCTGCAGAGGCAGACATAACATCACAAGCTATTATAGGAGAGGAACCGAAACCAGTCCTGGGGGTGAGCGCCTCTGTTAATACGGTGCCGAAGGCAACGCCAAAGGCGTAGTTTTAACAGCAGTGCGAGCCGCCAGGACGGGGCCCCGCGGCCGTGAGCGCTTACCGGAAAAGATGAAACAACTCAATAAGTGAAGCACCGCAGCAAACGGGAGAGCCAGGGGAACAGCAGACTACGCATTGCATTGCAACAGCAGCATGGAACATGCAGGCTATGCACTGCAGCGGCAGCAATTGGCAGTTATCAAACTCAGGTAGCACCAACCGGCTAAGCCAGCGGAGCAGCCAACTATGCATCACAACAGCAAAGGAAGGGATTCAAATTGATAAAAGAAGAGCCCAGACAGGCTTGGGAAACCTGTTTTTGACCTGTTTTTCGTAAAACAGGCTAAAAACAGTGCCCCTACAACATCCCCGCCCCAATCGCTAAAAACGCCCCGGCAAGGGTTGCCAACAGCTTCCCTTGGTTAAAGCGGTGCTCCGGGCTGGTTTCAAACAGAATGGTAGTGGAAATATGCAGGAAGTTGCCTACCACCAGACCCGTT
Source organism: Rufibacter ruber (assembly GCF_001647275.1). Taxonomy (GTDB): domain Bacteria; phylum Bacteroidota; class Bacteroidia; order Cytophagales; family Hymenobacteraceae; genus Nibribacter; species Nibribacter ruber_C. The sequence goes on from NZ_LRMM01000013.1 coordinate 15,995, forward strand.
AGAACCGTATAGGCCTCGCCGGAGAGCAGCTGCTCCAGCGCCACATAGTTACTAAAAAGCAACCCCGCCGGTGCCGCCAACGCAAACAGCAGCAGATACCCAAATGCCTTTTTGAAGCTGTGTAACCGGTCTACCAGCACAGACATGAGCGCAATGGCCGCCGGAATATGGTGCAGGGCAATGCCTGCCAGAATATGGTAGAAGTTATCGCCCACGTGGGCGTGCGTGTGCAGGTGCTCATGGGCTTGTTGCGCCGCCATCCTGCTCTGAATCAACACACTGCCTTCCAGCAGCGAGTGTATGATCAGAGACACCAGCAGCAGCACCGGCACTGAGTGGCTGTGCTGCCCCCCATGGCCATGGCCACCGTGGGCGTGAATGTGGCCGTGCTCAATCCCGTGGGAGAACACCTCCAGCACCAACTGCAGAAAGAACCCGCCCAAGATGTAAAAACCCACCCGGTGCGGTTCCTGGGTACTCAGCAGCACATCTGGCAGAATGTGCAGAATGGTAAGGGAGAACAGATAGGCCCCGCTAAAGGCCAGCAACAACTTAAGCCAGCGCTGGTTGTTCTGCGGCAGAAACCGCACCAGCCACCCCGCCATTAAAACAGTGATAAAAAGAATAGCTACGGCTATGACCATGGTCTTATTTTTTCAGCACGAAAATCATGCGTTCACTCTTTTCGGGGTCAAACGGCCCTAACTGGTAATCTCCAAAGACAGCCCGCAGCCGCAGGTTCGCCAGCCCGAAGTACTCCAGAAACTCCCCGTAATGCAAGGCCCGCACCCGCTCTACAAACTCAAACTCCTGCCCCCGGTCCTGAAACCTGATGGTTTTCACCAGAAACCCCTGCTCCACCTGCCGGGTAATATGAAAGGCAATGCCGGCCTCTTCTTTGGTTTCCCTGGCCACCAGCCGCGAGATGACCTTGGGGGTGTTCATGAAGTCAATCACCAGCCTGCCGCCCGGTTTGAGCGCCGCTGTGGTTGCCCGCAAGGCCACCACGTTCTCATAGTCATTGGCAAAATACCCGAAACTGGTGAACAGGTTCAGCACCAGGTCAAACGCCTCCGGCCGAAAGACGTCCCGCATGTCATGCCGGTAAAAATGCAGGCGCTCGTTCTCAAACTGCCGGGCATAGGCAATGCTGCGGGCTGACAGGTCCAGCCCGATCACGTCATAGCCTTTCTGGTTCAGGTAAATGGCGTGCCTTCCCTTTCCGCAGGCTAAGTCCAGCAGTTGGCAGGTAGGCTTGGGCTGCAGATAGGCCAGGAGGTTGTCCATGAACCGCTGCGCCTCATGTACGTCACGGTTCTTGTACAGGACATGGTAATACGGAGAGTCAAACCAGGTGCTAAACCAATCTGCCGGCTGTGCCATTGGTGGAGGGGGAAAGGATAGAATCTGAAATCCGCGCCCCAAGGGCGGGCGTGGGCGTACCCGTTATTGTGTAATGGTGGAGTCTGCGGGCGTGTAGTCTGGGTTTTCTACCAGGTCCATGCCGCATACCGGGCACTTGCCGGGCTGCATGCTCGCACTCCCTTCACACTCCATGGGGCACATATACGCCATTTGCCGGCCTGCGGCCGAGGTGCTGTCTGCCGCAACCGTTGCTGCGCCTTCTACGCCTGCCTCTGCCTGGGGGGCCTCTTTAGAAGAAGACTGGCAGGCGGCAAACGAGAAAACCGCCAAAGCAAGCAGTAAGGCCTTTACATTCTTTTTCATAAGGGTAAAATAAAGTGAACCCGTTTTTGGCCTGTTTTCTAAAAAGAAGGCCAGAAACGGGTTCACGGTCAAACGTATTACTCGTGGTTGGTTACGTTCTCGGCGTTGGTGGCTTTCTGTGAGGCCGGCACCCCCTCTACCTCTTTCTTGATCTCATTGGCATGCTCATCATGGTTGATGTACACATCATCATGCCCTTCTTGGTAAGAGCCGGCATCAATGTTAGACGTATTGTTACGGTGCCCCGGAGGCACAGAGTCAACAGATACTTTGGTTTCTGGGCGCAGGTCAGACGGTTCGCTGCTGCAAGAAGACAAAACCAGCACACTGGCCACGGCAAAAACGGAAAGAATATTTTTTATCATTTCTCAGGAGTTTAAGGCAAAAACGGGTTTTAGTAGGGTTAGACGCTTACGCGGCCAGAAAGTTCTTACGGCGCAGCAGCGAATCCATGAGCTTTAAGTCATTAGGGCTGTTGAAGATGCGGTGCGGCAGGTACAGGAAGATAGGCACGTTGAACGTTTTGGCCAGCCAACCTCTGAAACCTGCCGGCAGCTGATCTGGGGTTGGGCCCTTCAGATACATCTTATAGGCATCTTTAGTTTGGGTTACGCTGTCAATCATGTCCCACTGCAGGGCCATGCCCTCCCGGTCATTGCGCTTCATCAGGATCTGGCGCTGGTCAATCTCAAACATGACCCGCTCAAACAGCACGCTGCTCTGCTCCATCTGGGTCACGCCCATCACCTGCGCTGAGCGCACCAGCACATACAGAATGGTCACAACCACGGCAATGCTGATCCACCACCAGGAGAAGTCAAAGACCGCAGGCAGGGAAATCAGCACCAGCGGAATCAATGCCCGCCACCACTCTTTCTTCCAGACCTGCACCAGCGCCATTTTGGCGTAGTCATTCTTGTCTACCTGGTTCTTCTTCGTCTTAATGGCCAGCGGATTGGATGGCTGCTGTTGCGCCACGCGGTGTCCGCCTCTTTGGTTTGGTTGCTGCATAACTCAATGGTATCGCGTAGCAAGTATCACGTATCATGACTACTGTCTTGCCAACTTGCTGCTTCCTACGTTACTACCTTAAATGGTTTTTTATTCTTTCCTCTTCTGTCTTGATACGTACTACCTGATACCCTAAAACGCTTTCAGGCTCAAATCTAAGCTGCGGTTGGAGTGCGTCAAGGCTCCTACTGAAATATAGTTCACCCCGGTTTCGGCCACGGCCCTGATGGTTTCTTCTGTGATCCCGCCAGAGGCCTCAGTCTCATACTTACCGCCAATCAGTTCTACGGCTTCACGCAGCAGTTCCACCTTGAAGTTGTCCAGCATGATGCGGTCTACGCCGCCTACCTCCAGCACCTGCCGCACCTCGTCCAGGTTACGGGTCTCCACCTCAATCTTCAACTGCCTGCCCAGCTTCTGCAGGTACTCATGCGTGGCTTTGATAGCCTGTTTTATGCCGCCTGCGTAATCTACATGGTTGTCTTTGAGCATGACCATGTCAAACAGCCCAAACCGGTGGTTGGTGCCGCCGCCTATCAGAACCGCCCATTTCTCCATCATTCTGAAGTTGGGGGTAGTCTTGCGGGTGTCCAGCAGTTTGGCACCGGTGCCTTCAATCAGTTTGGCAATGCTCTGCGTGTAAGTGGCAATGCCGCTCATGCGCTGCATGCAGTTCAACACCAGCCGCTCAGCGGTTAGGATAGACTGCGCCTTGCCGTGCACGGTAAAGGCCACATCACCGTACCGCACCTGCGCCCCGTCTTGCAGCAGCACCTCCAGCCTTAGCGCAGGGTCTACCTCATGAAAGATTTTCCAGGCCAGCTCCACGCCCGCCAACACGCCTTCATCCTTCACCAAAAGCTTGGCTTGGTTGGTGGCACTTTCCGGAATGGCGGCCAACGAAGAGTGATCGCCGTCTCTGACGTCTTCCTGCAGGGCCTGCCGGATAAATGCCCTGATGCCTTCTGGGGTAAGGTACGGTGCTTTCACGGTGCAAAAATAAAAAAAGGCACCGAACATTCGGTGCCTTTTCTGTGATAAGACCAAAACCAGTCTATTATAAATTTTACGGTGTTAGATGTTAGACATAAGACGCCAGATAGAAGTTTTAACATTAGGTGGCACAAAGCATGCGGCTTCAATGATCAAATAACTAAATATCAAGCTTTTAACCGCTACCTTATAACTTCACCTCAACACGCCTCTTTATCTACAAGAACATCATTCCTGGAGAAAGATCAGAAAAAGTCTAAAATCTAACGTTTCACTCATTTAAACTCAATGGTGTCAATTTTATAGGCATCACCGTAACGTTTTACCCGCACCACCACGTTGTAGCGGCCGCCTTTGTGGGTATATTTCCCAATGGCATACTTCTGGCCGTCTTCAGAGCCACCCTGGTGTTCAAAGCTGAAACTGACCGGCGCATTCTTCCCGAAGAAGTTGCGCAGCACCATTTCTGCCTGGCTCTGGCTGTAGCTGGCGTTGTCACCGTTAATGCTCACTTCTACCTTAGAGTTGAAATAGCGGGCCAGGTCACGGGAGGAACCGGCTTTGATGGCAGACTGCACGCCCCCCATAATGTCAGATTGGGCCGCCACTTGTCCGGCACCCACCAAGATTCCCATCAGCACCACGGCCATTGCCAGCCATCTCTTCAAATTTTTCATGTCTATGTTTATGCAGATTTACCTGTTGTTAAGCCAAAACTATGCCAAAGGAAAGGCGGTTTCACTGCTTAAATATACAGCAATTTGAGAGAACCAACCCGTTTTAGCTGCATTTTAACCAGAGGCTTGTATCTTTACGCGCATGAGCAAGAAGGTACTTTTGATGATTCTAGACGGCTGGGGACTTGGAACAGACCCTTCCGTATCGGCGATTGAGCACGCCAATACCCCATTCATTGATTCATTGTTCCAGCGTTTCCCGCACGCCCGGCTGGAGGCATCCGGCGAAGCCGTGGGCCTGCCCGAAGGCCAGATGGGCAACTCTGAGGTGGGCCACATGAACCTGGGCGCAGGCCGCGTGGTGTACCAGGACCTGGTGCGCATCAACGTAGCCATCAGAGAGAATACCTTAGGCCAGAACCCGGTGCTGCAAGATGCGTGGCAGTACGCCAAAGAGAACCAGAAACCGGTTCATTTGATTGGCCTGGTCTCAGACGGCGGCGTGCACTCGCATATTGACCACCTCAAAGCCCTCTGCTCGCTGGCGCAGCAGCAGGGGCTGGAGCAGGTGTACGTGCACGCCTTCACAGACGGCCGTGACACTGACCCCAAAGGCGGACTAGGCTATCTGACAGACCTGCAGAACCACCTGGACACCACCACCGGCAAGATTGCCTCTATTATTGGCCGCTATTACGCCATGGACCGTGACAACCGCTGGGAGCGCGTGAAGCTGGCCTATGACCTGCTGGTGAAAGGGCAGGGCAGAGCCTCTGTCAACTGGCGCGAAGCCCTGCAGGAGTCTTATGACGAAGGCGTGACCGACGAGTTCATCCAGCCCATCATCTGCCTGAACGAGAACGGCGAGCCCATGACCAGGATCCAGGAAGGCGACGTGGTGATCTGTTTCAACTTCAGGACAGACCGCGGCCGCGAAATCACGCAGGCCCTGACCCAGCGCGCCTTCCCGGAGCAGGACATGCAGCCTTTGCACCTGCGCTACTACACGCTCACCAACTATGATGACACCTTTGTGGGCGTGCAACCCATCTTTGACAAAGACAACCTGGCCAACACACTGGGCCAGGTGCTGGAGCAGGTTGGCAAATCCCAGATTCGCATAGCGGAAACCGAGAAATACCCGCACGTGACCTTCTTCTTCTCCGGCGGCCGTGAAAAACCGTTTGACGGCGAGAAGCGCCTGCTGTGCCCGTCGCCCAAAGTGGCCACCTATGACCTGCAGCCCGAGATGAGCGCCTTTGATATTAGAGACGCCATTGTGCCGGAGATTGAGCAGGAGACCGCAGATTTCATTTGCCTGAACTTCGCCAACCCAGACATGGTGGGCCACACCGGCGTGTTTGAAGCCGCCGTGAAAGCCGTAGAAACCGTTGACCAGTGCGCCCAGGCGGTGGTGACCGCCGCCCTAGCCCACAACTACGCCAGCATCATCATTGCTGACCACGGCAACGCAGATGTGATGCGCAACCCAGACGGCACGCCTAACACCGCCCACACCACCAACCTGGTGCCCTTCATTCTGGCAGACGAGTCTTATAAAGGAGAATTGAAAGACGGCAAACTGGGAGACATAGCCCCCACCGTTTTGGCATTGCTGGGCGTACAGCCCCCCGCAGACATGACCGGTACCTCACTGTTGATTCCTTCTGCCGGTTAACCTCACCGGAATACAAAACCACCAGGAAATGCGTTAGTTCTTATGACAGAGGCTAACGCATTTCCTGTTTTAGGGCTGTTTTTCTGAAAACAGCTCCAAAACGCACCTGGGGAATAGCGGTCTTTCATCTCTAATGCTTATGAACAGAAGTTTAGCCATGATCTGAAAAACATGCCAAACCAACTCCACAGTGTCATACAGAAAGTATCTTGTGGGCGAACAGGAAAAGCCGCTACCGCTTGCCCCGCAGCCCCTTCCAGGATGGCAGATACTGTTCATGAAGAAGCCTCCTGCAGAATCCTGTTTTTGGGCTAATTTTCTGAAAACAGCCCAAAAACAGGAAAGATCTGTTCTTATGCTTTCACCGGGGAAACCTGCTGTTGCGAAATAACAAAAGCAGGTGAGAAGTTAGAATGCTACCTTCGTACTACTTTATGATGAAAAAAAACTTTACCCTTTCCTGCTGCGCCCTTGCCGTCTGGGTCAGCAGTTGCCAGGAGCAGCCAGCGCCTACCGCGGCTCAAAGCAAGCAGCAGGCTTTTGGCTTAGAAGCCTATCTGAACCAGGAGGCACAGAACCTGCACCAGGCAACGGCAGCCGTAACCAAAACGGTTTCTGAGAACGGCAAGGCGCAGGAGACTAAAACGTTCAGCCAGTTGAACTGGGCAGAGGAGCTGGGTCCGTTTGCCGAGGCAGACATTAACAAACCTGCCTTGCTGGGCGCCTTCACGGAAGAAAAAACCACCAACGCCGCCGGCCAGACGGTGCACCGGTACCGCGCCAAAGAAGAGGCAGACGCCACCGTGCGTGACGTGGCTTACACCTTTGACGCCCAGGGTCAGCTGGTACAGGTAGACGCAACCCTGGTACAGGAGAATATGCTGTTCAACACGCAGAAAAAGCTCCACCTGGAACTGCAGCCAGCTGCTTCCCCCAGACTACAGAGCTACTCGCTAGACGAAACCCAGAAACTGATGTTCATGGGCCCCCAGCGGTACAGTGTGGCAGGGAAAGTACAGCAGAAGTAACACGGCGTCCAATCCTTTTACGCCGCGCCCATCGTACATGACAAGGCACACACCACCACAAGCACACAACTATGAAAAGAATTGCCATTGCAGGAATAGGAGGGGTAGGAGGGTACTTTGGCGGCCTACTGGCACGGCACTATGCCCCCTCAGGCGAAGTTGAGATCATCTACATTGCCCGGGGCGAAAACGAGCGGGAGATCAGAGAACACGGCCTGCGCATTGAAACCCCTCAGGAAGACTTTACCGTCCGCCCCAGCCTCATCTCCTCAGACGCCTCCCAGCTAGGCGGGGTAGACCTGCTCATCTGCTGCACCAAAAGCTATGACCTGGAGCAGAGCCTGCAGCAGCTGGCCCCGTGCATTGGCCCGCATACCGTTCTGCTGCCACTGCTCAACGGCGTAGACTCCAGTGACCGTATTAAGGCCGTTTACCCGCAGAACGAGGTCTGGGACGGTTGCGTGTACATTCTCTCCCGCTTGCGCGCCCCCGGGCGGGTGACGGTGAACGGCAACTTCGGGTCTCTGTTCTTTGGCGCCACCCAGGGCACCCCAGCCCAGCTGAAGGCAACCGAGCAACTGTTTAAAGCCGCTGGCATGCAGGCCACGCTGGCCCCAGACATTGAGGCGACTATCTGGCAGAAGTTTGTTTTCATTTCTTCTACCGCCACCCTCACCTCTTACGCAGACGCTGACTTCAAAAGCATAGTCTCTGAGGCACAGAACAAGGAGCTGTTGCGGCAGCTCTTGGCTGAAATCACGGCGGTAGCCGCCGCCAAACACATTTCATTGCCAGACACTGTCTCACAGGAGATTTTTACCCGCCTGGAGAATATTCCCGCCGGCGCCACCTCCTCTATGCACAGTGATTTCAAAGCGGGCAAACCCACTGAGGTGCATTCCCTGACGGGCTACGTGGTGCAGCTGGGCCAGCAGTTGGGTGTACCCACCCCCACCTATGCCCAAATCTATGAGGCGCTCAAGAAGCGGTAACTGCACGTTTCTGTTTGCCCTTATTAACACGTTTCTGGCAACAATGGCTTGCTGCCCACAGCTACCCGCAGTACCCTGCGCTTTACATCTGCCTGAATCCGAAGAACCTTTTTGGGGCTATTTTGGGGCTGTTTTTCTGAAAACAGCCCCAAAACAGGGGTAGCCAAAATCTGTTTTCGGCGTCATACCTGTCTGTGCCTGGCGGGCAAGTCTTTTTCTGCTAGGCAGGGAGTTCCCTGGGTTAGAAATGGTACCTCTGGGCGCTGAGGGAAGGGATATTTGCCTGCCTCCTGTTTTAGGGCTGTTTTTCTGAAAACAGGCCCAAAACAGGAATTAGCAACCCACAGGTGGCGACAAAGTAACGGGCTGCGCCAGACGGCTCAAGCATACCCAAACCGTTTCACCGCCCGCTGCCGCCGCAGGGAGAGCACCTTTTTATCAGGAAAAATATCTTCCTGTTTCTGGCGTGTTTTTCTGAAAAGAGTGCCAAAACAGGTTGCCGCTTTCTTTCCACCCCAGCTGGAGGTGATCATCTTACTTCCCCTGCAACGTTACCACCACCGTGCGCTTGCCGCCGTGGTCCCGGTGCTCGCAGAGATAGACCCCTTGCCACGTGCCTAAGTTGAAGCTTCCGTTGGTGATGGGTACGGTGACTGATGCCCCCAGCATAGAGGCTTTGAGGTGGGCGGGCATGTCATCTGGCCCTTCTAAGGTATGCCGGTAGTATGGGGCGTTCTCTGGCACCATGCGGTTAAAATGCTGCTCAAAGTCATGCCGCACCGTGGGGTCTGCGTTTTCATTGATAGAAAGGCTGGCCGAGGTGTGCTGTATAAAAATATGCGCCAGCCCTATCTGTATCTCCTCCAGCTCAGGCAGCTGTGCCTCCAGCAGATCAGTGATAAGATGAAAGCCCCGCTTCACGGCGGGCAGACGAAGCGTTTTCTGAAACCATTTCATGTCAGGCGGGAAGAATGCATTAAAAGTCTACTTCAAAGGCCCCTACGTCTGGGGTAGCGGGGTCACGCGGCTTGTTCTCATAGTCCAGCAGGAGGCCGGGCAGGGGAGTGCCCGCTTTGTTGGCGGGAGAAAGTTTAATGAGCTGGAAGTTGAATTTTTCGCCGTCTACAAACCTGGGGTCTACATTCACCTGATTGCGCAGGGCGCCGGCCTCCAGCTCCCCTTTATGCAGCAGGGTTTTCACGAACGAGTACCTGATGCTTCGGCCTGATCCCGCCCCCATGCCGCCCAGTTGCAGCTCTTCATCCAGACGGCCCCACAGAATGCTGTTCACCACCTCTGCCTGGTACGGCGCCTCCCGCTGCACCTTACCCTCCACCACATATCTTTCCTGAAAAACAACAGAGGCCGAATTCCTGATAAAGTCACTGCTGTAGTTGGCAATGGTGCTGTACAGGATTTTGTAGGTCCCGCCCCCCAGGCCTGCCAAGGCATACTCCCCGCAGTTGGTGACCACACTGTTGACCAGCTGCACCTTTCCCCCCACACTCAGCACCCCGGCCTGCAGCATGTTTTTCAGGAAACCGTGCTCTACCGTGACCTCAGGGGAAGAAGCCCCCTGCGCCACCAGCTTTAAGCCCGTCACTGCGTTTTTGATCTCTACATAGCGCAGCACACTCCCCGGGCTACTCGCCCGAAACTCAATGCCCTGCCATTGCCCTGGGGCATTTCTATACGGCTCTTCCTGCCTGATCTGCTGGAACCGCACCCGCTCCTCATGGGTCCCCATTACGTTGAGCGTGCCCAGCACCTTCAGCTTGGCCTTGTTCTGGAGGTACACCTGCACCCCTTTTTCTATGGTAAGGGTACAGCCGGCCGGCACCGTCACAGAATCATAGATCACAAATGCCTTCTTCCCGGCCCAGGTCTCGGCACAGGCCGTCTGGTAGTTGCGCCGGAAATAGGCGGCATTCTGGCCGTAGGCCACCAGCTTCACCTTCTGCTCATTGCCGTTGGTCAAAAACAGGATGGAGTCATTTACCAGAAAGGGCGTGTCATCTGCGTGGGGATTGATGGCCGCTTTCACCAGGACCAGCAGGCTGTCACCGCCCAGTAACTCCACCCCGTGCAGCTGTGGCCCCTGCCTCCCGTTCACCAGCACCTGAAACGGGGAGTTTCCCAATCCCCCTACTTTGATCTCAGAGATTCTGACGGCCTTCTTGTGGGGGTTGTACACTTTCAGGCGTTTGGTAATAGAGCCAACCTCTGTGAACACCGTATCAAACACCACTGAATCTGCCTCAAACCTTAACAGAGCGCCGGCGTCTGGGGTGAATTCTTCTTCCTGCGGGGTGCAGGCGCTCCACCAGACCAACACGCACAACAGCGCCAGGCTTGGCAGCAGGGCGTTGCGGGAACGGCGTATCAGGTGATTGAACATCTATGCAGGAACGGGTAAAGGTACGGCAGCAGCTAGTCTGGCTACGGAATCCGGTTTAGGTCTGTTTTCAGAAAAATAGGCCAAAAACGGCAGAAACAAAAAAAGCGCAGCCAAGGCTGCGCTTTTCACAGGGTATTTCTTACGCTTGGGCGCCTTCTTTCAGGCGCTCGGCGTTCTCCGCAATTCTAAGCTGCTCCACAAACTCGTCAATGTTCCCGTCAACCACGTTGGGCAGGTTGTACACGGTCAAACCAATACGGTGGTCTGTGACACGGCCTTGGGGGTAGTTATAGGTCCTGATCTTGTCTGACCGGTCGCCGCCGCCTACCATGCTCTTGCGCTGGGCACCTTCCTCTTCGTTTTTCTTGGCCAGTTCCTGCTCATAGATACGGGAGCGCAGCACCGCCAGTGCCTTGTCAAAGTTCTTGAGCTGTGACTTCTGGTCCTGGCACTGCGCCACCAACCCGGTGGGAATGTGGGTGAGGCGTACCGCCGAATAGGTGGTGTTCACAGACTGACCGCCCGGCCCTGAGGAACAGAACAGGTCCTTCCGGATGTCGTTCATGTTGAGCTCAATGTCCAGCTCCTCCACTTCAGGCAGTACCACCACAGAGGCCACCGAGGTATGGATACGGCCCTGGGTTTCTGTGGCCGGCACGCGCTGTACGCGGTGCACCCCAGACTCAAACTTGAGTTTGCCGTACACGTCTTCGCCCTTGATGCCCACAATCACTTCTTTGTAGCCCCCCGCGGTGCCTTCCATCACGTCAATGACTTCCATTTTCCAGCCTTGCTTTTCTGCGTAGCGGCTGTACATGCGGTACAGGTCACCGGCGAAAAGCGAAGCCTCGTCACCGCCCGCGCCCGCGCGGATCTCCATGATGATGTCTTTGCTGTCATTGGGGTCTTTGGGGATGAGCATCTCCTTGATGGTATCTTCCATCTCCTCGCGCTGCGGAAGGAGTTCATCCAGCTCCTCTTTGGCCATCTCCCTGAAATCTTCGTCTTTTTCAGTGGCAATGACCACTTTGGTATGTTCAATATTGCTGAGCAACAGTTTATAGCGCTCGTATTCGGCCACGATCTTCTCCAGGTCCTTAAACTCTTTGTTCAACGACTTGTATTTCTTCATGTCGCTGATCACGTCTGGCTGGATAAGCTGTTCACTTACCTCTTCAAACCGCTGCTTGATCGCTTCCAGTTTATCTAACATCTTCTGCGTTACTTAATTCAGGCCGCAAAGATAGGGAATTTCCCTTGCATTTGCCCGTGGCCGTTTTTGGTCTATTTTTCTGAAAACAGCCCGGAAACGCAAAAAGTTGCCATTACCGCACCTGTACCTCTGCCACGGCATGGCCCAGCTGGCCCTGCGCCGTAAGTCCTTCTGCCACTGCCCGGTATGTGGTTTTGGGGTCTGCGGCATAGAAGGCAATTTCAGCTTGCCCCTGGGCGTTGGTGGTGACTGATGGGTTCCAGTACAGCGTAGAGCGTATGTCTGGCATATCCACTTCCTGGGGTTGATCATAGCGGGGAGCGTAAAATTCCCGTACTTTCTGGTACCGGAAGCCGTTATAGGCTGCCAACCCCTCGTTGCGGCTGCTGCCCACTACACTTTGGCCTCGCTTTAAAGTGACTGCAATCACACCGCCGCCGCCTTGCAGCCCATAAATGGCGGCCATGGGCCCCGGCTTCAGCACATCAATGGTTTCTACCTCTTCTGAGTTGAGCATTCTGATCTGCTCCGCGTCTACGGGCATGCCGTCTAGCAAGTACAGCGGCGACTGGCTACCGCGCATGGAGATTTCGCCGTTGATGACCTGTAGCCCAGCCACCCGGCCTTGCAGGCTGCTGATGATGTCCAGGCCCGGGGGCAGGTCTGCGCCTTTGATGGTTCGGTCAGCAGTGCTATGAATACCCCGCCTCAGGTCAACCTCATCGTTTTCTTCTTTTCTGCCGTGCACTTCTACTGTATTTAAGAGAATACTTTTGCCGGCCAGCTGGTCTAGCCGCAGCTGTTCCTGATTGCCCCGCAGGTACGCCCACATCTGATCAGACAGCAAGGATAGCGGCAGGCCGTAAGGGGGCCTCCCAACTACAGGTACCAAAGGCACTCCTTTGTCCAAGAGCACGTTAAGGCTGCTTCGGCCTTTAGGCCCGCGCGCCTGCACCACGTATTTGGCACTGTCTGTGAGGTCTTTCACCCCGAAGATGAATTTACCCTGGGCATCTGCCGTGGCGATGACAAACAGCGGCGACTCTTTCAGCCCCAGCAGGGTAACCACGGCCCCCGGTTCGGGCTTGCCCGAAAGCCGTTGTACTGTTCCGCTAATGGCCAATCCCCGCTCCAGCGGATAAGCCAACATCACGTCTTTTTCCTGTAGCACGTCTTTCCAGACAAACCGCCGCCAGCCTTGGGTAAGCAGGAGGTTGTCAAGGGCTATCTGGGTTTCTGTGTCCTGTGACCGGAAATAGTACCCCGGCTGCTCTACAAACCCCTGCAGGTCTGAAGTAAGCAGCAGGTGGGTGAACAGGTTCCCTGCCTGCGGATCTGCCTCTACTTTTTTGGCATCTGTCACGGCTACTGAGAAACGGCCCTGCACCGGTTTGCCCGTCACATCTTTGGCCTGCAGCTGCATCGTTATCTTCTCCCGGGGCTTGTAGGCCTCTTTTGGAGAGGTTAAAGCCAACTGTAACCCCTGTGATTCATGCATGAAAAACAGCCGTTCCGCCAACGGTTCACCCGTCTCAGAAAACAAGGCCAGCTCAATGACACCCGCCGGTAACGTTTTGCGGGGGATATCCAGCAACAGCATGTCTTTGCCCGTACCGCTGTAACCAGAATAGCATGCCCTGCCGCGGGAATGGCCCACTACATTGATAAGTTTAGGCCTATCAGTGGGCGAGAAGCCATTCAAAACCACCCGGGCCACAATTTTGTCTGGCTTAGTGTTGTCTACCATCATGACCACACCTTTTTCCTTCGCTAACGGCAACGGATAAACGGTCACAGTACCTTTGCTGTCTTGCAGCCTGGCTTCATAGCGTTTGCCCGCCTGGGGCATCATCCCAAACCGCCCCATGCCAAACTTCTGGCTCTTAAAATCTGCCACCTTGGCCCCTGTCTCATCCAGTATCTCCCCTTGCACGTCTTTTCCCAGACCGTTGGCCCCAACTGCTTTGAAACCAATCCGGCTCCAGATGCCATTCACCAACTCTCCGCTTTCCGGGAAGAACTGCAAGTCAATTTTCTCTGTGGCGGTGGGAATTTTTAGCACCTTCTGAATTTGCCTGCCTTCTTGCTGCACATTCAGGAGTAACTGGGCCTGCTGCCGGTTTTCATTGTCTGGTAAGTAAAAGCGCAGTTGGGCGGCTCCGCCCAGGTTGGTGGTGCCTTTTTGCTTACCAGCTGTTTTCTTACCCATTTGAATGGCAGAGGTAAACGGAAGCAGGCCCAACGCCTCTTTTTTATAATTAGATAACCCCAGGTTCACCAGCACAGAGTCTCCGTTGCCCTTCCGCTTGAACGTAAATTCCGCCGCAGGCAAAATACCGTCTACCCGGGGGTTCCAAATCTGCACGTTCTGGTGGAAGAAATAACTTTCCCCCTTGTTCTGCATCCAGCTGGTAAAAGCCCGCACCCGGTACAACCCCGCCGGTATAGTGTCTTCTAAGGCAAAGTCACCCTGCCCAAACCCATTCTGTATGTCTACCACCGCCCGCCGGTACACAGAGTCCTGGGGGTTGATGAGTTCCACGTACAGCACCTTGCTCAACGGACTGGGCACATGGTACGCCGCGTCTACCAGATAGGCACTGAACCAGATGTCTTCCCCGGCGGCATAATACGGCTTGTCCAGGTGCAGGTAGACTTTCTCCTGCGGGTAATTCTTCCCAAAGGCAGCGAGCTTTGCCAGAATCTTCTCCAGCATGCTTGCATCCTGCCACTGTTTAGGCGCAAAGGCTGAAACCCAGAACAGCCCCAGCAGAAGGCAGGAGAAAACCAGTACCCGTATCCTTGACTTCATCTTTAATATAAATTGATATTCTTACAGACCCTAAATGCAGCAGCGTGAAAGTTTCTATAGCCGTTACCGCACCTGCATTTCGCCAATACCCCTACCTAGGCTTCCCTTTGAAGTGACTCCTTCTACCACGGCCATATAACTTGTCTTAGAGTCTGCACAATAGAAGGCCACCTGCGCTTTTCCCTCTGCATTGGTCTTGATGGCGGGGTGCCAGTACAAGGTGGTTCTCCAATCTGGCACATGCACCTCAGACGGCTTATCATATTTGGGCATGTAGAACTCCCGCTCCGTCAGAAATTTTGGCCCCCTATAAATTGCTACACCTTGCCAACGGGCATTGGTCTTTGCGGCATACGTACCTGGTCTCTTTAAAATAATGGAAATCACTCCATATACCCCTTCAGAACCATAAATAGCAGAGGGGGCACCTGGCATAAGCACATCTACCCGCTCCACCTCTGTCACATCAACCGCTTGCGCCATACCCATGTCTGCCCGAACGCCGTCAATCAAGTACAGTGGTTCTGTAGAACCGGCTTCACTTGCCCCTCCTTCTCCGCCGAAATCAAACGATTGCCTTGCCGCCCCCCTGAGCACCAACTTACCCTCAACCATGGCAACTCCCGGTGTTCTTCCAGGCAGACTGGAGATAATGTCTATACCTGGTGAGAATCTGCTGCCAGAAACGGAGTAACTAACATCTCTGGGGGCATGAAGGGTACTGCGGTCAGCCATACTTCTGTTTGCATCAGGATCTTTACGGCCTCTGATAACCACTTCACCCAGCATCACTCCCTTGCCCATAGACTGATCTACTTTCAACTGTTCCCTATTGCTGCGCAGGTATGCCCACTGTGGGCCAGACAACGGAGTGGCAAGCGGTGCATAAGGCACCTTGGGCTGCACAACAGCAGGAGCCAACGTCTCAAGGTTGACCAGTAAATTACTCTTCCCTTTTTGGTTACTGGCCTGCAGCACCACCCTGGAACTATCTGTTAAGGGTGGCAACGCAATAGAGAACCTTCCCTGCGCATCTGACTGCCCTACCAGCATATTCTTCATTTTAGCCACATCAAACATAGTCACCACCGCATCTTTCACAGGCTTCTTCTCATTATATTGGGTTACCACGCCACTCACTGACAGCCCCTGCTCTAACGGAGAAGACATAACTGGAAACTTATCTTTCATGATCTCTTGCCAGACAAACCGGCGCCAGCCTTGCGTGAGCATAAGATTGTCTAGCGCCAGCTGCACCTCTGGCTGATCAGAAGAGAAATAATAATCTGGCTGCTCAATGTACCCCTTCAGATCTGAAGACAATTGCAGATACGAAACTATGTTGGCAGCATGGGGGGCGGGTACTACCGTCTTGCTGTCTGTCACACTCAGGGAGAAATTGCCAACAACCGGCGCACCCGCTGCATCTTTCACTTCAATTTGCAGCGTAGCCTTTTCTCTTGGCTTGTAAGCAGGCTTGTCTGGGATAACAGCTATCTTCAGGTTCTTGCTTTGATTTACAAAAACCAACCGTTCTGCCAGAGGTTCGCCAGCCTGATTAAAGAGCGTAATCTGCGACACCCCTGAAGGAAATTTCTCTTTAGGGATATCTACCTGGAAGACATCACGCCCAGTGGCACTGCTGGCCCCAAAGAAAGTGACACCTCTTGCTTGCGCTACCACATGCAGCCCCGTAGGCTTGCCAGTGCCTTCTGCAAACCCAACTGCATAGCACTTTACCCGCACCTTGTGTGACTTGGTATTGTCTACCGCCATAACCATGCCTTGGTCCAAAGGCAGCGGCAGGTGATAAGTGGTCTCAGATCCGGTTGCGTCTTTGACCTTGGCTTCATACCGCTTTCCTTTCTCTGGCATAAACCCCAGACGGCCCATGCCAAACTTGAGGCTGGCAAAATCTGCGACTTTGTTTCCACTCTGATCAAATATACCGCCCTTCACCTCTGCCCCCAGGCCTTGGGCATCTACCGCTTTAAAACCTATGGTGTTCCAGAACCCGCTCACTAAATTTCCTCCCTCCGGAAAAAACTGCAGGTCTATCTTGTTCGGTTTAGGTATAAGCAGGTTCTTAGTGATTGTCTGCTGCCCCTGCACAAAAGCCAACCGCAGCTGGGCGTTCTGCAGACCATCTGTATCTGGCAGGAAGAACCTGAGTTTGGTTTTACCCGAAGGGTTGGTGGTCACTTTACGGGTACCCATCTTTTTTGCCCCTTGCAGCACGGTATAAGTAAGCGCTGTTTGCGGCCCGGGCGCGGCAGAGGGAGTCAGTAACTGCAGGTCAACCAGAACAGAGTCCCCTTTGGCCTGAGGCTTGAAGGCAAAATCAGCAGCAGGGGTTAAGTCACTTTCCCGCGGGTTCCAGATCTGCACATTTTGGTGATAAAAATACGCCTCATCAAAGTTCTGCATCCAGCTGGTATAGGCCCGCAGGCGGTACAGCCCTGCCGGAATAGTATCTGACAAGGTAAAATCACCAGCCCCCTTCCCTTCTTTTATCTGAAGCACCACCCGCTGGGCAATGGAATCCTGCGGGTTCACCAATTCTACATACAATACTTTACTGATGGGGCTAGGGGCGTGATCTGAGCTGTTCACCAGATAGGCACTAAACCACATATCTTCCCCGGCGGCATAGTAGGGCTTATCAAGATGGAGGTAGACTTTCTCCTGCGGATAGTTATTTTCAAAGAAAGTGAGCTTGCCAATTATTTTTTCCAGCATTCCCTCTTGCCAAGCCTTGGGGACAAAAGCAACAAACAAGCAAAAGCAGGCCACAGACAGTAACCTGAAGGCAATCTTTGATTTTGGGGACATGAATAAAGGGGATAGGCTAGTGTATACAAACTATATGAATCAATAAATCTACTGAAAGAATTGATTTAAACTATAGGTGATCAAATATAATTTTTAACATAGAAGAAGCCGCTCATGAAGCTGCAATCATTAGACTGGTTAGGTTTTATGATTGCCCTGCCAAAGTCTGAGCTTGACTAGTTTGCAGAGCATTTACAGATGGCTGGCAGCTATTCCCTGAAAGACACCTTATGCCCACAACCGTTGCAGGAACCTCAGCGCATTCTGGTGACTCACGGCTGCCAGCGCTGTCTCAGGGTACTGCTCCCTCAGCTCCTGTAAGATAACCTGGTACTGCCGGGCGTTGCGGTGCCCCTCATGAAAATTAGATTCCCCGCCAGCCATGATGCCCGTCTCCTGAAAAAAATCTGCGCCAAAGCAGAGGGCTTGCGGCGCGTGCTCCAGCCCGTAGTGCACATGCTCCAGCAAGACCTCGGGCCGCTCTGGGTGCACAAACTTCTTAAGGAAGTTAAGCCCAATCAGCCCCTCCCGCCGCACCACCTCCTGCACCAACTCCAGCGGCAGGTTGCGGGCGTTGCCGTACACCTCCCTGAAATTGGAGTGGCTGGCAATCACCGGAACCTCCAGCCCATGCCGGTCAATAAAATTCAGCAGGGCATAGGCGGCGGCGTCTGAGGTGTGGGCCAGGTCCAGGGCAATGCGGCGGCCGTGCAGGTAGCGCAGCAGCTCCTCGCCGTCTGGTTTCAGACCTATGCCCGGGGTAAAGTTGCCGCCGCAGAACCGGTTCTCCTCAGCGTGGGTGAAACTGATGTACAGCAGCGGGCCGGCCAGGCGTATGATTTCCTCCAGCCGCTCAAAGGCCTTTTCCAGCGGCTCGCCCTCTTCCACCAGGCCAGACGCGTTCTCAATAGCCCCCATGATGGCCACCCGCTCGCCCTGCGTCACCTGCGCCAGCACCTGCTGCTGGTTTACCCCGGCAAAGCAGCTCTCCGCCTGCAGCAGGTCCTCCCTGTAAAGCCGGGCCTGTTTCAAAGTAAACGCCGCACTTCCGGGCTCGGTGGGGGTGAAGAACGCCATGACCTGCAGCCTCACCCGCCCTTCCTGCAAATGCGGAATGGCGCAGCCTATCATGTCTACATCCATGGCTGTGGCCTGCGGTACCCACGCCAGGTACCCGGTAAGGTCGCAGTGCAGGTCAATGATGGGAAGGGGATGGTTCAATGTATTATTCCTTGTGTTATTTCTTAAGGTATATCTCTTTCCGCCCGGGGCATACCCCTAAGCCTGAGTGAACGTATTCAAAAGCAATACAGAAGCTTGCCCACAAAGTGAAAAGGCGGTCTACGGAAGCCTTTCCCATTCGGCCCAAATATTTTTCAGAAGGCACGGTAAAAAGCACAGGCCCGGTTTGTCTTTGCACCCCTGTCATTTACGGCCTTCCCCTGGGCTTCTGTTTTAGGGCTGTTTTCAGAAAAACAGCTCCAAAACAGAAATTCAGCTAAAAACCAACTCAAGCCCCAGAGCGGACAAAAAATTTCTGTTTTTGGCCTGTTTTCTGGAAAACAGGTCAAAAACACCTGCTTCTGTCCTGGTGGCCCAGCGGCTATCCTGAAGGCAGATTCCCCCTTCTTTGGGCTTCCTGTTCTGCCAACATACAAAGAAGCGGCGGCTCCCGCACCACAAAGCCATATTTTTTCCCGATTTTTGCAGAAACAAACTTCGGCGCAGCCGAAAGCACAGCCCACAGATTATGACCGCACTACCTTCTATCATCCTGCACAACGGCAAAGAGCACTCGCTCAAACGTTTTCACCCGTGGGTCTTCTCAGGGGCCATCAAAAAGATGGACGAGGGCGTGCAGGAGGGCGACGTGGTGGCCGTCTATACCAACCGCCGCGAGTTCCTGGGCATTGGTCACTACCAGCCGGGCTCCATTGCGGTGCGCATCTTCTCGTTTGACGAAGTAGAGATTGACTACGCCTTCTGGAAGAGCCGCGTGCAGCGCGCCGTGGACTACCGCCGGGAGCAGGGCTTCCTGGACAACCCCCAGACAGATGTGTACCGGGTCATCTTCGCCGAAGGTGACAGCCTGCCCGGCCTCATAGTAGATGTGTACGGCAACACCGCCGTGCTGCAGGCGCACAACGTGGGCATGTTCCACGTGCGTCATGAGATTGCCCGGGCGCTGGTAGAAGTCTATGACGGCACCCTCACCGCCGTGTATGACAAAAGCGCCGAGACCTTGCCCAGCAAAGGAACCGAGCAGGGCCAGAACGGCTACCTCATTGGCGAAACGCCCGTGCCGCACGTGGTCACTGAGAACGGCAACAAGTTTCTGGTGGACTGGGTGACGGGGCAGAAGACCGGCTTCTTCATTGACCAGCGCGAAAACCGGGCCCTGCTGGCGCATTACTCCAAAGGCAAAACCGTCTTGAACACCTTCTGCTACACCGGCGGCTTCTCTATTTACTCTTTGAACGCCGGGGCCACCGCCGTGCACTCAGTAGATGTCTCCAAGAAAGCCATTGCCCTCACAGAGCAGAACGCCGAATTAAACCAAGGCCAGGACCGCCACCAAGCCACCGCCATTGATACGTTTGAGTTCTTGCGTGGGAAAGAAGGTCTGTATGATGTGATTGTCCTGGACCCGCCTGCCTTTGCCAAGAGCCAGAAAGTACGCCACAACGCGCTCATGGGCTACAAGCGCCTCAACGCCGAGGCCATTGAAAAGATCAAGCCCGGCGGGATCATCTTCACCTTCTCCTGCTCGGGCGTGGTGGACAAAGACCTGTTCCAGAGCACCGTCATGGCCGCCGCCATTGAAGCCGGCCGTAACGTGAAAGTCATGCACCACCTCTCCCAACCCGCTGACCACCCCGTGAGCATCTTCCACCCGGAGGGTGAGTATTTGAAGGGCCTGGTGCTGTATGTAGAATAGTTAGTAGCAGGTAGCACGTAGCAAGACTTGTGATTCCTGTTTTCGGGCTGTTTTCTGAAAAACGGCCCGAAAACAGGAAGGCCTCTGCCGTTTGATGTCGGCAGAGGCCTTTCTGTTTTTTTCTAACCGCCAGTTGCCGGAGAAGCACTGGCGCGAGACTCCAGTCTCGTGACTGGGGATGAAGCGAGTCTCCAGACCCGCCGGGAACCACCTGTTATTTCTTGAACGTGTATCAATTATTTATATGACTCAGAGGACATGGAAATAAATTTGAGCCAATAGAGGATCGGGAATGGACCTTTCGCTGCTGGGCAGCGAGAGTAGTCTGGAGACTACCAGTTATCCGTAGGCGCGAGTCTGGAGACTCGCGCCAGAAGGTTGTTAACTTGATAAGCCACAGGAATCACTTCCGCGTCAGAACAGGCACGCAAAGACTTGAATATTCCGTTTTTGGCCTGTTTTCGCCAAACCAGCCCAAAAACGGGAAAATAAAGTCTTGCTACCTGATACGCGATACTTGATACTAAGCGAAGCGCCCCAGCACAAACTGCTTCTCCAAATTCTCCGGCTGCAGGGCTTCATCCAGACTCATTCTGATGCGCCATTCTTTGGGGTAGTGGTTGTTCACGCGGTTCTGGAGCTTCTTGCCCCAGCCCAACCCTACGCCGTTGAACTGCACCAGCACCCAGCCGTTGGCGGCTTCTTCCAAAGACACGTCTTCGCGGTGCAGGAACTTGAGGGCGGTGGCCAGGTCTACCTCCGCCCGCGGAAAAGCGTCTGGGGCCAAGTGCTGCGAGAGCGCCAAAGCGGGGAGCGGTTTTACGTTGTTTTTGACGGCTTCGGCCAGTTCAATACCACCATAGACCACGCGCAGATTCTCATACACCTGCTCCAGTTCCAGCATCCAGGCGGCGGGTAAAGCTCTGAGGGTGTCCTGATGTTTGACTATTTCCCAGTCTTTCGGCTCCTTGAGCCAGTTTTGCACCAGCGCTTTCTCCTGCTTTGACGCTGATACCAGATAAGGCCGTTTGCTTTTGCGGTATTTGCCCGCTTCGTCGCCGCCGGTTTTGCGCACCGCGGCTAAAAAGAAACCTTCGCCCTGGGTTTTGTGGGGGTAGAAACGGTAGCCGTGCATGCCTTGTTCCACCGTTTGCGTGACCTGCCAGTCGGATTGCAGTTCCAGGGCAACGGTTTCTACATCTTGCTGTTGCGCCAGCCAGGCCAGGTTTTCTTCGTTTTCCTCAGCATTATAGGTACAAGTGCTGTAAATGAGCATGCCGCCGGGTTTGAGGCAGTCCCAGACATCCATGAGTATGCGGCGCTGGCGCTCAGAGCAGAGTTTCACGTTGGCCTCTGACCATTCCTGAATGGCATCCGGGTCTTTCCGGAACATGCCTTCGCCCGAGCAGGGCGCGTCTACCACCAGCACGTCAAAGAACCCGGTGAGCGACTGGAAATGGCTGGGGTCATTGTTCGTCACCACCACGTTGCCGCTGCCCCATTTCTGAATATTTTCGGCCAGAATGCCGGCGCGGGCCCTAATGACCTCATTGCTCACCAGCAGGCTCTCAGGCGAAAGCAGCGAAGCCAAATGGGTCGATTTTCCGCCAGGAGCGCCGCACAAATCCAGCACCGCCAGCGGCTCCTCCAGGTCTACGCTTTGGGTGAGCGCCTGCTCCAGAAACATAGAACTGGCCTCCTGCACATAGTAGGCGCGCCGTGAAACAGCGGGTCAGCGTGAAGCTGGGGCGGGTGGGGAGGTAGAAGCCGGTTTGGGTCCAGGGCACTTCGGGCAAGCCCGATGGCAAATCTGCTTTGCCTGTATTCACCCGTATGCTGGTGGGCGAGGCTTGGCCCAAAGCCGCCGTGAAAGCGTCAAAATCTGCTCCCAACTGGGTTTGCATACGGTTCTGGAACGAAGACGGAAGTTGTACAGGCATAAATGAAAGTCAAAACGTAAAGCCTAAGCCACCGCAAAGATACCATTTCTGTTTTTGGCTTGTTTTCTGAAAAACAGGCACAGAAAGACAGGATTTCAGACTCAATCAAGAATGTGGTCATCCTGGAAAGATCTTGGCAGCGAACGGCATTAATAAGTAATCAGGGCTTTTCTAGCTTGCCCACAAGATCCTTTCAGGATGACAAGATATGGGGGGGCACGGCTATCATGATGTAAACATCGCCCTTTCGGATTTATTAATCCGAAAGTTGTTTGTCGGGGATTTACCAATCCCCGTGCCTGCGTTATTGCAGCCAGCCAGCTACGGGGATTAGGAAATCCCCGACAGAGTGGTTCGGGATTATAAATCCCGAATAGCAAAGCAGCAACGTGCGATGAATGGAAGTGATGAACAGCACACTCCCTCTCCACGGGAGAGGGGCTGGTGTGAGGTCCTGTTTTTGCTGTTTTCAGAAAAACAGGCCAAAAATAGAATTACTCTGCCGGAACAATGGGTTCTTTGCGGGTGGTAATCTTGCCGGGCTTGCGTATGGTTTTGTTCTGGTACGTGGGTTGCTCCACAAAGGCCACCACCTTCAAGGTCAGGTCTAGGCCGGTGATGGTGCTGGGGTTGTCAAAGCCGAGGTACAGGTAGCCGTCTTCGGTTTTGGGCGTCTGCGTGGCCAGCACTTTGCCGTAGTCGCTGAGCACGTCCTGCCCCTTGGCCACAGCGTAGGGTTTCCAGCCTTCCTCTTCATTCTTGAACAGCGCGGCATTCTTCTGGTTGAGCAGGTAGTAGCTGATGTAGCCGCTGCTCTTCACCTGGGGCAACTGCGGCAAAAGCCCCAGCCCGAACGCCACCAGCGGGTTACTCCCAGTCAGCAACGCAGAGGCGCCTTTGGCCAGGGTTTTGCCCGTCTCCTGCAGCGCCTCTACAGACTCCTGGCCCACCCCCACCCAGTACACCCAATGCTTGGTACCAGCCGGTAATTTAAAGCGCTCATACGTGCGGTTGTTGCTGCCCAGGCTGGCCCGGGAAGACACCCTGAACGTCTTGTCCAGCAGCGGCTCCGGCACCAGCTCGGTTTTCACCAGCACCTTTTGGGTGGCGGTGGTCCAGGTGGTGTCCTGTACCGTGCGCCAGGCCACGTGGGTGTTGAAATGCTGCGTGGCTGCGCTGCCCGGGATTCTGGTGAGGGTGAAGTGGCTCCTGGTGCTGGTTTCAGACAGACTCTGCAGCGTAATGGTGTACACAGACTTCTGCGGAATGTTGAGTTTCAGATTGTTCACCTTCTTGGCTTCCTCTGTGGCATACAGCGGGGAGTTGGAGAAATACTCGGTCACGGTGAGCTTGTAGTTGACCTTGGCCTTGTTCTCCAGGTTCAGCACCACCACATCACCCGCCTGAAACGCATAATGGAACTGGGTGACCGGTTGGGCCGTGCCCGCCACCTGCACCTCCAGATCAGCTATTTTGAGGGCCTTGCCGCCTTGGGCAAGCGCTTGAAAAGAACACAGCAGGAGCAGGCCGTACAGAACCTGAATGCGCCGTGGGGAGAGAAAAGCCATAGGGCAGAGAATCGTAAAGGTCAGTTTTGCTGCAATTTACGAAAAACAGGTCAGATTCAGAGCCGCTGTTCCAGCCAGACTTTCCGGGCCACACCCACGCCTACAAAATTGCCCCGGCCGCCGCCGCGCAGCACAATGGCCACGTCCTGCCCCTGCCGCAGCTCGCTCAGGCTTATGGTTTTCCCTTCCGGGTCCACAATCTGGGTAGTGGGCAGCACCAGCACATACGCCCGGTTGTAGCGCGAATCTGGGGTAGAACCAAAGCCCTCTACCTCCAGCATCACCTGCCCCTGGTCATAGCGGCTCTGAAAAATAGAACCTCTAATGTCTACCCGCTGCGGGGCCATGCTTTTATACTGCACCGTAGCCGCCTCAGCGTTGGCATCTGCCGGCGCGTTGGCCGTTTTACAGCCTGACAGCCAACCAAGGGCCACCACCCAAAAAGCAAAGAAAACCGTTCTTATATTCTTGTATTCCATCCTTTTACCTCCTTGATCTATTTTCTCTTTTAACGGCGGCAAGCCAATGGTAGATATACCTGTTTTTGGCTTGTTTTCAGGAAAACAGCCCGAAAACGGAGTTTTTCTCTGTTAGAAATTGTTCTTCTGCTGTCCGTATTTATCAGCCGCAAATCCCTAACTTGAACCGTTTTCCGCGGCGCGGAATTCTCTTATTTATGGCGAAGATTAAAACAGCATATTTCTGTCAGAACTGCGGGGCGCAGTCGGCGAAGTGGGTGGGGCGCTGCCCGGCCTGCGGCGAATGGAACACGTACGTAGAGGAAGTGGTGGCCCGCGAGGACGTGACGCCCACCACCGCCTGGAAAGTGGGTTCCAGCAGCCAGACCGTAGCCGCCAAACCCAAGCCCATTGCCGAGATTACCTATTCTGAGCAGCACCGCATTGTGACCCAAGACGGCGAACTGAACCGCGTGCTGGGCGGCGGCATTGTACCGGGTTCCATGGTCTTAATTGGCGGGGAGCCGGGCATTGGTAAGTCTACGCTCATGCTCCAGATTGCGCTGAGTTTGAAGAACGAGCGCGTCTTGTACATTTCGGGCGAGGAAAGCGAGCAGCAGATTAAAATGCGCGCCGAGCGGCTGGGCGCCCAACACCCCAACTGCTTTATTCTCACCGAGACCGGCACCCAGAACATTTTCAAGCAGATTGAACAGCTAAGGCCCGAGGTGTTGATTGTAGACTCCATCCAGACCTTGCATTCATCGTTTATTGAGAGCGGGGCGGGCAGCGTGGCGCAGGTGCGCGAGTGTACGGCAGAGCTGCTAAAGTTCGCAAAGGAGAGCGGCACGCCAGTGTTCCTGATTGGGCACATCACCAAAGAAGGCAACCTGGCGGGGCCTAAGATTCTGGAGCACATGGTAGACACGGTGCTGCAGTTTGAGGGCGACCGCCACATGACGTACCGCATTCTGCGCACCACCAAAAACCGTTTCGGGAGCACGTCTGAACTGGGCATTTACGAGATGCTGGGCACCGGCCTAAGAGAGGTGAGCAACCCCTCTGAGATTTTGATTTCGCAGCGCGAGGAGACGTTCAGCGGCATTACCATTGGCGGCACCATGGAAGGCAACCGGCCTTTGCTCATTGAGGTACAGAGCCTGGTCACGCCTGCCACGTACGGCACACCGCAGCGTACTGCCACGGGTTTTGATGTGAAACGCCTGAACATGCTGCTGGCCGTGCTGGAGAAACGCGGCGGCTTTAAGCTGGGCACCCAAGACGTGTTTTTGAACATTGCCGGCGGTCTGAAAGTAGAAGACCCGGCGCTGGATTTGGCTATCTGCGCGGCGCTGCTGTCGTCGTTTGAAGACATTGCCATTCCGCATACCTCCTGTTTTGCCGCAGAAGTGGGCCTGGGCGGCGAGGTACGGGCGGTGCACCGCATTGAGCAGCGCATCTCTGAGGCAGAAAAATTAGGCTTCCAGGATATTTATATTTCCAAATACAACAAGAAAGGCGTTGATTTAAGTAGATTTACCATTAAGATTCACGCGGTGAGCCGGTTAGAGGAAGTGTTCAGCGGACTTTTCGGGTAAGGCTTTCCTGTTTTTGAACTGTTTTTTGGAGAATATGTTGTAAGGACATGTTTATAGTTTGGCATAGGGGCGGCCAGTGGCCGGAACAAACCAACCTGTAACCTGTTCTGATTTTCAACAACGCGTACCGGCATCCCCAACCTATATTTTATCAGCTATGCTTGAGTTCTCTAAAAAGCTGTTGACCGCTCTGGTTCTTACGCTCCTGCTGAGCTATTCAGCGTGGGCGCAGAAAACGGTGACCATTTCTGGCAAAATCAATAAGCCTATTAGTGACAGCGTGCTGCTGGAGATTTACACCGTACCGGCCTCCTACACCGGTGAGTCGCACACCACGGCCTTGTCTAAGAGCGGCGACTTCACTATCACCGCCCCCCTGGCAGAGCCCATGCTGGCTGAGCTGGTGCACGGTTCAGAGTCTATCATGCTGTTCCTGCAGCCGGGAGACAACCTGGATGTCAAGGTGAACGCTGATGATTTTATCTACAGCATCAAATTCAAAGGCAAAGGTACCAATGAGAACGCTTACCTGCTGCAATACGAGCGCAAGTTTGAGGAGGAGGAAGATTACCAGGTGCTGCCAGACAACGTGCACAAACGGGAGAAGGAGTTCCTGCAGTTTCTGGAGGAGCGCCGCCAGGACCAGCGCGATTTCCTGGAGAAATTCACCAAAAGCTCCCCCGTCTCAGAGGCGTTCATGCAATATGCCCAGGCCCAGATTGAGTTCAGCTACGCCAATGACCGCCTGACCTACCCGGAAGTACGCAAGCGGGTGGGTGGCCTCCCGCCCCAGCTCTCCAGCAGCTATTATGGCTACCTGAAAGAAATTGACCTGAACAAGGCGGGGGCGGTGCGCAACCAGGCCTACCTTGACTTTCTGGTGAACTACTTCCAGCACAAGGCCCTGAGTGACCGCCGCGGCAACCCGGAGCGGGACTATTACCCCATTATGTACAACATGGTGAAGCAGGAACTCAAAGGCCCCGCCCGGGAGATGATGATGTCCCGCATCCTGTCTCAGTCTATCAAGTTTGGGTACGTGCCAGACACAGATGCCATGTACCGTGATTTTCAGCAGGAAGCAAGAATACCCCAGTTTATCAGCTACGTGAAAGGCCAGTACCAGCAGTTCAGAAAAGTAGGCATGGGCAGCGCGGCCCCTAACTTCACGTTGCTGTCTTCTACCGGTGACAGCGTCTCCCTGAGCAGCTTAAAAGGCAAGATCGTCTACCTGGGTTTCTGGCGCGCCGCCTGCGGTATCTGCACCGTTGACCAGCAGGCGTACAAGTTCTTTGCCGAACAGCTGGCCCCCAAAGACGTGGTGCTGGTACAAGTGTCTGTGGGGGAGGAGCTGGAGGCCTGGAAACAGAAAGTAGCCCAAAAACCCATTCCTGCGCTCCAGCTGCACCTGGCCAGCCCATCTGCCAAGCTGGTGAAAGACTATGACCTAAAAACGTTCCCCAGTTATTATCTGATTGACCCCAACGGCAACATCATCAGCTCTAACGCCCGCCGCCCCGGCCACGCCGAAGGTGCCCGCGAGATAGCCGCCCTCATTGACCAGTACCGCCTGACCCAAACCCAGGCAAAGGGGAAATAAGCTGTTTCTGGCCTCCTTTTCAGAAAACAGCCCCAAAACAGAACGGCTTAAACGGCAGCATGGGTTAACTTCTTCTCTTTTAAACTTCTGAAGAAAGTGTGGGTTAAGAGCCTGTTTAAAAAATGGCCTTCATGCTTTCATACAGGCCACAGCAAGAAGCTGGCTAGCACTTTTAGCGCCTTCGTGGCGCTGCTACGAGGCTCAAAAAACGCTTTGGCAGAACCTCGCTCTTGCTTTTTTCGCTGATGAACCTAAAATGTAAACAGGCGCTAAATAGCCCACTAGCGTATTTTACAGTCAGCTCCCGCTGCGGCCGGGCGGTGAGACGGTTGGTTTCAGCGCTGAGGGCAACCCCGGGAGTAGGCTACTTCCTGTTTTAGGGCTACTTTTGCAAAAACAGCGCTAAAACGCATTTGTGCACAACCAACCGGTGCGGTTTCACGTGCTACTCTTGCATCGGCGTAGCCGAACTTCACTGCTTAGCCCTTTGACCCCTTGACCAGAGGCACTTTACAGGACGGACTCAACTTAGCATCTAAACTCACGCCGCGCCGCGCCTGGAACGCGCTGCAGGTGGTGAGCAGCTATGCGTTGGCCCGCCTCACCAAGAAGCCCCGCCACTGGGGGAGCCCGGTGAGCATCTCGCTGGAACCCACCACCTCCTGCAACCTACGCTGCCCTGAGTGCCCCAGCGGCCTGCGGTCGTTCACCCGGCCCACGGGTATGCTGTCACCAGAGCTGTTCCGGCAGACCATTGACCAGCTGCATGACCGGCTGCTGTACCTGCTGTTCTATTTTCAGGGGGAGCCGTACCTGAACCCGTCGTTCCTGGAGCTGGTGAAATACGCCGCCGGCAAGAACATTTACACCGCCACCTCTACCAACGCCCATTATTTAACCGAAGAAAACGCCCGCAAAACCGTAGAATCTGGGCTGGATCGCCTGATCATCTCCTTAGACGGCACCACCCAAGACGTGTACCAGCAGTACCGCGTGGGCGGAAAACTGGACAAGGTGCTGGAAGGCACCAAACGGCTGGTGAAATACAAGCGCGAACTGAAGAGCAAAACCCCGTACCTCATCTTCCAGTTTCTGGTGGTCAAGCCCAATGAGCACCAGATTGAAGACGCCAGGCAGCTGGCCAAAGCGCTGGGCGTAGATGACGTGTGGTTTAAGACCGCGCAGATCTATGACTATGAGCACGGCTCGCCGCTCATCCCCACCATTGATTATTACAGCCGTTACCAGGCGCAGCCCAACGGCAGGTATTCGCTTAAAAATAAACTGATTGACGGCTGCTGGAAGATGTGGCACTCCTGCGTCATCACCTGGGACGGCCTGGTGGTGCCCTGCTGCTTTGACAAAGACGCCCACTACCGCCTGGGCAACCTGCAGCAGCAAACCTTCAACGACCTCTGGAAGAGTGATGCCTACCGCCAGTTCAGGGGGTCGCTGCTGCAAAGCCGGAGCCAGCTAGACATGTGCCGCAACTGCTCAGAAGGCACCAAAGTCTGGGGGTAATCTCTGGTGAAAGCTGTTTTAGGGCTGTTTTTGGGAAAACAGGTCAAAAACAGCCGGTGGCTTTCTTGCACCGTCATGCAGGCGCAGCGGCAGGTATTTGCGTGGCCCCATTAGTTTGTGTACCCCGCACGCGTTATCTTTCGTATGGGAGTTGTTGCCACGCTTTCAGCGGCTCCCAATTCTGTGACCTCTTACTTGCTCGCCTGTGACTGAACTTAATGAAGCTTTTCAACTTTTGTGGGGTAAACTGGAGCGCTGGCTCAAGCAGATTGTGCTCATGCTGCCTGAGCTTTTCCTGGCCACGGTTGTTTTAATTCTCTCTTTTTTAGTGGCCGCCTGGCCCGCCGGGCGTCAGATAAACTTCTCATCCGGTTCACGCACAGCAGCTCCCTCAATAACCTGGTGGGAACCACGGTGTACGTGGCCACCCTGGCCCTGGGTATTTTTTTCACCCTGAGCATTCTTAAGCTGGACAAGACCGTCACCACCTTGCTGGCGGGTGCCGGTATCATAGGTTTGGCCCTGGGTTTTGCATTTCAAGACATTGCAGCCAACTTTATCTCAGGGGTGATTATTGCCATCAGGAAACCGTTTGTGGTGGGTGATGTGATTGACACCAATGAGCACTTTGGCACCATTGAGCGCATTAACCTGCGCACGGTAGACATAAGGCGGCAAACCGGTGAACTGGTGAAAATGCCTAACCGCAAGGTGTTTGAGTCTGCCCTGATCAACTACTCGCACTACGGCATCAGGCGCATTGACTTAAAGGTGGGCGTCTCTTATGCAGAGGACCTGGAGCGCGTGCAGCAGGTGGTGAAGGCGGCCATGGTAGACATCCCCAACATGATCTCAGGCAAAGAGGTAGAGGTGGTGTATGAGGAGTTTGGAGACAGCAGTATTAACTTTCTGGTGCGCTACTGGATCCAGTACAAGCGCCAGACTGATTTTGTCTACGCCAAGAGCGAGGCCATTATGCGCATCAAGAAGGCGTTTGATCAGCACAACATTGAGATTCCGTTCCCAATACGTACGCTCAACTTTGGGGTGAAGGGCGGCAAAGACCTGTCTATCCAGCTCAAGGAGGCACTTCCGCAGTTGTCACAGCCGGCAGAGGCAGAGGAAGGTGCGGGGTCTCCTTTGTCCCCCTCTGCCACGGGCGGAGACCGGGACAAAGCAAAAGCGCCGAAGAATAGTCTTCGGCCGCTTTTGCTTTTGGTGATTGGGGGCTTACACGCCGCTCTCATCTATGTTCTTACCCAAGTCTTCTACTTCTTTTAAGAAGGCGTCTATGTTCTGGTCAGCGTACGGGCCGTAGGAGTTGGAGATTTTGCCTTTGGTACCGTCATTGCATTCAATGGCGTACAGAATGGCCATGTCATCTGGGTTGGTCTCGCCCTCAAAGCGGTAAAAGTCTACAATTCTTACTTCATCAACGCTGTAGCTCTTGTCACCGCTGTAAGAGCAAAGGCGGTTATCTTCTGTGACCCTGAAATCTTCTGTATAGCCTTCATTTTTCAGCTTTGCCTCTACTTTCAGCTGGCTGGTAAGTTCTTCCTTGTCTTGCATAGCTAGTATGGTTAGGTATGGTGAATAGCTTTTGTTCGTATTTGGGCTATACGTAAAACAAACCGTTTGTTGCCGGGTTATATTCAAAATATAATATTCTTCGCCGTAAAGGCGCGTAAGGTGTAAAGCAATTATATTTGCACCCGCAACGTTATGTTTACCAGAAAAGCTGCCATTATCTTAACTCCCCTGATAGATAAGACCCTGCTTATTAAGAGACTTTTTGTTTCAGGCAGATACCCAGTGATACGCTGCCTTCATTTTCACTATCAGGATGTTACCAGAAGTAGATTTCTTCAAAGCCGTCATTGACTCTATTGAGGAGGGCGTGCTGCTCCAGAACCGCGCCGCGGAGATTGTGGGGTTCAATGAAAAAGCCCTCCAACTGCTGCACCTCAGCAAGCCACAGCTGCTAAACCCCGGTTCTCACCCAGAGGGCTGGGAACTGGTAGATGCCTCTGGGGCAGTTATTCCGGAAGACCAGTACCCCTGCCAGCTTACGTTACAGACGGGTGCCCCTCAGCAGGATGTGTTAACCGGGGTCAAGGTGAAAGGCAAGATCTCGCCTTGGCTAAAGATCAGCACCAAGTTGCTCACCCTGAACCAGGGGGCGTTTGTCATGGTCACCCTGCTGGATGTGACAGAGCATTACTGGCTGGAGGATGAACTGCGGCAGAGTGAGGAACGCTGGCACCTGGCGGTAGACGGCAGCAGCCTGGGGGTCTGGGACTGGCGCGTTGAGCGCCAGGAGACCTATTTCTCCAACACCTGGAAAAAAATGATAGGCTACAGCGAGACTGAGCTGAGCAATGACATAAGAGAGTGGGAAGACCGCATTCACCCAGATGACAAACCCCGGGTGATGGGCATTATCAAAAGACTTACCCGCGGCGAATACTCCACCTCCCAGATAGAGCACCGGCTGCGCTGCAAAGACGGCTCTTACAAATGGATTCTCACCTCTGGCAAGGTCATGACCCGCTCCGCCTCAGGCAAGCCGCTCCGGTTAGTGGGCACGCTCAAAGACATTCATGACCGCAAGATGGCTGAGCAGCAGCTGCGGCTCAGTGAAAGCAAGTTCTCCAAGACCTTTTACTTCTCGTCTATAGGGCTGGCCCTGGTTTCCCCGGAAGGTGCCTGGATGGAGGTAAACCCCGCCCTCTGCCAGATGCTGGGGTACACACAGGATGAGCTGCAGGCCAAAACCTTTCAGGACATCACCCACCCAGATGACCTGGGCGCAGACCTGGACAACGTGCAGCGCATGCTGAGCCGGGAGATCACGTCTTACCAGATGGAGAAGCGGTACTTTCACAAAGACGGGCACCTCATCTGGGTACTGCTCTCGGTATCACTGGTGTGGGACACGGCGGGCCAGCCGTCTTTCTTCATTTCTCAGATCATAGACATCAGCCATTCCAAGAATCTGATTGCCCAGCTGGAAGACAACAACCAGAAGCTGCGCATCACCACCCATGACCTGGAAAACAAGATTCACCAGCTGGAAGAGTTCAACCGCATTGTCTCCCACAACCTGCGGGGGCCCGCCGGCAATGTGCGGCTCATGCTGGATCTGTTGCCCACTGACCTGCCGCAGGCCATAGAGGTGCCGGCTTTCCAGATGCTGCTCAAATCAAGCGACGCCCTGAACGAGACGTTGGCTGACCTCATGAACATTGTAGAGGCGCGCATGAACAAGAACATTGCGTATGACACCTGCTCCTTTAAAGAGGTGCTGGAGAAAACCTACAGTGCCCTGGAGGGGCAGATCCTCAACAGCCACGCCCGCATTGAAGAAGACCTGGCGCTTGAAACCGTGGCCTACCCTAAAATTTATTTAGAGAGCATTCTTTACAACCTGCTGAGCAATGCCCTCAAGTACAGCCAGAAGGGGGTTTACCCGCATATCAAGATCAAAACCTACACTGCCAAAGGCAGAACGGTGCTGTCTGTCAGGGACAATGGCCTGGGCATTGACCTCAAGCGGTACGGCAATGACATCTTTAAACTGAAGAAAATCTTCCACAAGGGGTTTGACAGCAGGGGAGTGGGGCTCTTTCTGGTGAAAAACCAAATTGAAACCCTGGGGGGCACTATTCAAGTAAAGAGCAAGCCCTTGGTAGGCAGCAAATTCATAGTAACCTTTTAACTTCTCCTAATGACTGTTTTGTCAAGCATTTGCCTGATAGATGATGACAACATCTACCAATACTACTCCAAAAGCCTCATTCTCACCTCTGGCAAGGCCGAAAAGGTACTTCAGTTCTTTGACGGCCAGGAAGCCCTGGAGTTTCTCACCCAACACCAGCACGAGGCCGGGCTGCTGCCAGAACTGATTCTGCTGGACCTGGAGATGCCCTACATGGACGGCTGGCAGTTCCTGGACCAGTTCTCCCAACTGCAGTTAGCCAAAGAAGTCACCCTGTACATTGCCAGCTCTTCGGCCAGTATGATAGACCAGGACCGGGCAAAGAAGTACTCCCAGGTGAAAGGATACATGATCAAACCCATGCGCGCCGAGCAGTTTGTAGAAATCATCAATTCTGTCACCAACACCCCTGAAGCATAAAAAAAACCGGTTTCAGCCTGCTCCTTCTGTCAGGCTAAACCGGTTCTACAGGCTCCCTCTCTCCTTTACGGCCTTGCCGAAGCACGTTTCGCCTGTATCTCGCGCTCAATCTTTTTCAGGTCAATAGCAGAGCACGCCCCGCCGCAGCCTTTGGCGCACCCCGCCTCTTTGGCGAAGAAGCTCTTGTAGCCCATGCGCAGCAGGTACCCCGCCGCTACCGCAAAAATCAAGAAGATGATGATTTCCTGTACCATAACGCAAAGATAACGCCCGCCACGGGATAAATAGTTTAGTCTTGGGCAGAAAAGGGAGGTATACCTGAGGCAATTCCTGTTTCCGGGCTGTTTTCCCAAAAACAGCCCGGAAACAGGAGCTACTGCTCAAGAAATGATTAGCTGTTCTGCACTTCCTCAATGATCCAATCAATCACTTCAATAAATTTTTGAAGCTGCTTTTCATCTGTTAGAAGATGAAGCCGAAAACTGGGACGCATTGTAACCTTATCTCTGGCTATAGAAACACCTTCAATCTGATTTAGCCGCTCTAATAATTCAAGACGCTTTTGCTCGTGTTGAAATGCTGGTTGGTCTTTGTAATACTGGAAGTACATTTCCACATATCCATTCGTCCATACTCCAAACAGCCGATAGTCGTGTCCATTTCTGTGGAAAACAGGCTGGTAAGACCCTAATTGATGCCCTCTTCCATACCTAACCCGTGTAACTTTAGGTGTAAAATAATCAAGTAGCTCTTTTGCAATGCCAGCTTCTCTACTGCCGCATTGGTTAAAAAGTTCATCAAAAAAAGCATCTTGGGTCCAGCGATCTGCCCTTCCTCTGGAAATATTCTTCAGGTCCTCAGCCACAGTAGTCTGGCCAATCACGCGGGGCACCAGCGTTTTCAGGTTGTTCTGCCCAATGAACTGCTTGATCTCTAGCCCCAGAATCTCGGCGGTTTGCATCTGCTCGTTCAAAAATTCAATGATGCGCTGTAGCTCTTTGGGGATTTTGTCAGCAATGATGAGCATTCTTATTTTGCCGGCCTTCAGATTGGTCTTGGTAAGCTCCCAGAAGGTTTCCGACTCCATTTCGGCTGCCAGAAACTCCTCCAGCACCCGCTCACATTGACTGCCCCGGGCTTTGCACTGCTCCTCAAACCTGCGCTGTATCTCCCCAATGGACCAATAGGAGACGGCATTGGCCGCATAATCTAATATTTGCCCAATTACTTCGCGCCTAATTCTGGAATCAGTGCTGCGTTTTACTTCTACCAGCGTAGGCACCCCATCCTGGTCAATAAACAGATGATCTAAAGACCAGCGGTTACCAGCGTTCTCTTCATCTGGCACGCCAAACTCACGGGAGATCAACAGCCAGCGCCTAGGGTTGTCTTTGTTAATCTGGCTTCCTGAAATAAGATTGGGATAATCTGCCAGCAATTGCTGGAGCAAATCTTCTGAGTCATAGGTAGCCTCATTTAACTCTACCAGCTTTCTATTCTCATCCAGAAGGAAAATTGTTTCGCCCATGCCTGTTTAGTTGATCCATCCAAAATAGCGAATTGAACAGTACCATAGGCGATTGGCTTCCTGTTTCCGGGCTGTTTTTCTTAAAACAGCCCGGAAACAGAAACTACTCCTTCCAGAATGGCTCAATCAACTTCAGCATTTCCTCCTGTACCGCGGGGCTGTTGCTCACGCAGATCTCCCGCCCGAAGACGTAGTTCTGGCCACCCCTGAAATCAGTGACCTGGCCACCGGCTTCCTGCACCAGAATAGCGCCGCCCGCCACGTCATAGGAGTTGATGTTGAATTCAAAGTAACCTTCAAAGCGGCCGCAGGCCACGTAGGCCAGGTCCAGCGCGGCAGAACCCAATCTGCGCACGCCGTGGCAGCTTTGCATGAAGGAGCCCATGACCTGCAGGTATTTCTGCATGAGGTCAAAGCTGTAGTACGGGAAGCCGGTGGCAATGAGGCCATCTCCCAGCGTGGCGGCTTTGGAGACGTAAATGCGCTGGTCGTTGCAGTAGGCGCCGCCGCCTTTAATGGCGTGGTAGCACTCGTCACGGGTAATGTCATAGACCACGCCCAGCACCAGCTCCTCCTGCTGCATGAGCGCAATGCTCACCGAGTACACCGGCAGTCCGTGAATGAAGTTGGTGGTGCCGTCCAGCGGGTCAATGATCCAGTTGTATTCCTCGCCGCGTTCGTTTTTGGTCTCTTCCTCGGTGATGAAACCTGCCGTGGGGAGTAGTTGCTCCAGCCCTTCCACCAGCTGCTTTTCGGCCTCTTTGTCTACGTAGGAAACCAGGTTGTTCAGGCCTTTCTCCTCCATTTTGGAGCGGTCAAAGTTCTGGGCTTCGGTGCTGATGAAGCGGCCTACTGCTTTGGTGAGGGTAACTACCTGGTCGCGGAGCGCGGATAAGTCTGTCATGGTGTCTAAAAATGAGGTACGTCTGTTACTATTACGTTTTCGGCCGAGTTTTTGGGAAAACAGCGAAAACAGAAAAATATTTAAGTAAATGCTACACCGTTCTTCTGCGGCGGGTGAAACCCAGCACAACGGCCAAAACCACTAAACCCATGGCCAGCCACTGGGTGCCGTGGCCAATGAACTCGCCGTGGCGGGTGTAGAAGGTCAGTTCGTTGTTGAACCGGACCTGCCCGCGCAGGGCGGCCTGTTCCCACCAGCCGGAGCGCTGCTCAATTTCGCCCTTCTGGTTAATGAAGCCAGA
Source organism: Rufibacter ruber (assembly GCF_001647275.1). GTDB lineage: Bacteria > Bacteroidota > Bacteroidia > Cytophagales > Hymenobacteraceae > Nibribacter > Nibribacter ruber_C. The sequence goes on from NZ_LRMM01000013.1 coordinate 51,851, forward strand.
GATACCCGTATTGGCCGACCGCGCCACGTCTCTTCTAGTTTCAATGGCTCTGAGCGAAGCGTAGCTCAGGTGCTGTTTGTAACCGGGGCTGTCGCTCCACCACGCATCATTGGTGATGATGAAGATGGCGTTGGCCCCGTTTCTGATGTATTCGCTCACGTATTCCCCGTAAATGGACTCATAGCACACCACCGGCGCGCCAGACCATACCGTGTCCTGGGAATGGGTGAACACAGACCGCTCCTCCTGTACGCCAAAGTTTCCGGCTATGCCGCCCAGATCAATGGCAAATGCTTTCAGGAACTTGAAGAAGCCAGGGTACGGAGTTCTCTCTACGCCCGGCACCAGCTTTGACTTGTGGTAAAACTCATGCTGCCCGCCCGGTTTGAAATGCATGGCCGTGTTATAGACATCAAAATACCCCACCTGCGGATGGAAACGGGCCGTGCCGCTGCGCTGGGTGGAGTCTGGGTAAAGGTCACCGGTGGTGATGCCGCCCACCAGCTCCAGCCCCGGGTGACGATTCAGAAACTCGCGCAGCGCGTAGCTGACAGAGGTGTTTTCAAAGCCTTTTTCCCAGTTCAGGCCGTTGCTGATAGAGGTCTCGGGCCAGAGCACGAATTTGGTGTTGGGCGTGATCTGCTGCTCAGACAACTGGAGCAGACGCGCAAACTGCTGCTCAAACGGGATATAGCCTTCGCCGCCTTCAAACTTCTCTTTGTACGGGTCTATGTTGGGCTGCACCACCACCACTTCGGCGGCAGCGCCTTTCTCTTGGTAGCGGCTGTAAATGAAGAACGAAAGCGCCAGCGGCAGCAAAAACGCCAGCGCCGGAGCCAACCATCTGGTCACCGCAGCTTTTGCCTTCGCCTGCAGCGCAAAGAAGACCAGCAGGTTCACCGCCCAGACCCAAAGCGAGCCGCCCAGGAAACCGGTGTACTCGTACCACTGCACCCAACTGGGCAGGGCGGCAAAGCCGTTGCCCAGCGTGAGCCACGGCCAGCTCAGGTCCCAGTTGAGGTGAAACTGCTCAAAGGCAATCCAGTACACGGGCAGGCTCAGGTAACCAAGGGTGTTGCCCGCCGCCCGCTTGGTCCAGAAAAAAGCCATCATGGGCACAGACATGAACAGCGCGTTGAACACCACCGCCGCAATGCCGCCGCCCAGCGTAGAATAACTCACCCAGTACGTGGTGAAGATGTTCCAGAGCAGCAGCAGCAGGTACGTGTACTTGAAAAACGTGCGCCCACGCTTTGGTTCGGCTTTAGCCGAAATAGCCTGTTCCAGGTACAGGAACGGCACCCAACCAATGAATAAAACTATAGCCAGCGGTTTCACCGGCCAGCCCAACCACAGCAAAAAGGCGCTCAGCAGCGCCATAAGGGGGAGGTAAAAACGATTATTTGCTTCCTTGAACAACAATGACAAATTCTCCTTTGATAGGTTTAGTGGTAAACGTCTGCACCAGCTCTTCCAGGGTGCCGTTGAGCGTCTCTTCAAACAGCTTGCTGATCTCGCGGCTCACTGAGGCCATGCGCTCCGCCCCAAAATACTCCTTAAACTGCTCCAGCGTCTTGAGCACCCGGTGCGGCGACTCATAGAAAATCATGGTGCGCTCTTCCTGCGCCAGGCTCTGCAGCCGCGTCTGGCGGCCTTTCTTCACGGGCAGAAAGCCTTCAAAGGTGAACCGGTCGGTGCTAAAGCCAGATTTGACCAACGCAGGCACAAACGCGGTGGGGCCAGGCAAGCATTCAATCTTGATGCCTTCTTTCACGCATTCGCGCACCAGCAAGAAACCGGGGTCAGAGATGCCGGGCGTGCCCGCGTCTGAGACCATAGCCATTTTCTCGCCTTTCTTGAGGCGTTCCACCAGATGCGCCACGGCTTTGTGCTCATTGTGCAGGTGGTGGCTGTGCATGCGCTTCTCAATACCCAAATGATGGAGCAGTTTGCCACTGGTACGGGTATCTTCGGCCAGCACCACGTCTACCTCCTTCAGAATTCTGATGGCGCGCAGCGTGATGTCTTCCAGGTTGCCAATGGGCGTGGGCACTAAATACAGTACGGTCTCTTCTACAGGTTCGGCCATAGGTCAAAGATACTACATTTTTTAGTCCTGAGTTCTGAGTCTGGAGTTCTGAGTGGCAATGCGTTTTGGGGCTGTTTTCAGAAAAACAGCCCCAAAACGCATTGCCTATTCTTTTGTCCTCCTGAAAGGATCTTGGTTGCGAACGGTAGTTGCGTCTCTTTCCTGCTTTTCTAGTACGCACACAAGATCTTTCCAAGATGGCAAAGGAGACGGTTACTCAATCATTGTTAATGTATTTCTCCGCCACTTCATCAATGCGTTTTGCCAGTTCCCAGTCTTTTTGGGTGACCACGTTGCCGGCGTCATGGGTAGTGAGTTTGATTTCTACGCGGTTGTAGACGTTGCTCCACCAGGGGTGATGGTTCAGTTCTACGGCTGCGGCGGCTACCGCTGTCATGAATGCGAAGGCCTGCTGGAAGTCTTTGAAGATGAAGCTCCGGGTGAGGGCGTTTTCTTGTTCAATCCACATGGTTCTGTAAAGGGTTACGGCAACTACTGTTTTTGGCCTGTTTTCAGAAAAGTAGGCCAAAAACGCAGCACTTCCTGAATGGGGCTCGTATTCTTTTATTCCATCGACCAGGGGCGGAAGGCAAAAGTCAGTATCTGTTTGTGCTTCCCCTTTTAGGAATACATGAACTACTAAGAACAACCAACTAACAACTACAGAGATGGCAGAAGAACAGAAACCCAAGGAAGTGCCAGACCAGCACCAGAAGCACCAGCCCGGCGACGAGCACAAGATGACCCCAGAGCCCATTGTGATCAGAGACGGCTACAAGGGCAGCGACAAACTCAAAGGCAAGAAAGCCCTCATCACCGGCGGCGACAGCGGCATTGGCCGGGCGGTGGCGGTGCATTTCGCCCGGGAGGGCGCAGACGTGGCCATTGTCTACCTTAATGAAGACAAAGACGCCCAGGAAACCAAGGAGATGGTAGAGAAGGAGGGCCGCCAATGCGTGCTCATCTCCGGTGACCTGCGCGAGGAGAAATTCTGCGTGGAGGCGGTGAAGAAAGCCGTGGCTGAACTGGGCGGGCTCAACATTCTGGTGAACAACGCCGCCGAGCAGCACGAGAAAAATGATCTGCGCGAAATCACCTCTGAGCAGCTGGAGAAGACGTTCAAGACCAACATCTTCGCGTATTTTTACGTGGCGCAGGCGGCACTGGACCATCTGCAGAAAGGCGACTGCATTGTCAACACCACCTCCATTACCTCGTACCGCGGTTCCAGCCATTTAATGGACTACTCGGCCACCAAAGGCGCCATTACTGCGTTTACCCGCTCATTATCGGCGAATCTGGCGGAGAAGGGAATCAGGGTGAATGCCGTGGCGCCAGGCCCCATCTGGACGCCCTTGATTCCCGCCACGCTGGAAGAAGTAGGTGACTTTGGCAAAGACCAGCCCATGGGCCGGTTGGGTCAGCCGTCTGAGGTGGCGCCGGCTTATGTGTTCCTAGCCTGTGAAGACGCCTCTTACATTACGGGGCAGACCATTCACGTGAACGGCGGCGAGCAGATTGGCGGCTAGGGCCTCAACCTTTCCACGTGGAAACCAGTAAACGGTAAGACCAATTCACCTAAACACAAGCGCCTATGGCAACTGAAGATAAAAACCACCCCAACGGGCATGACCGCCCCGTGCGCGTGATTGACGATACGGCGAGCAACATGGAAGACATGATGGCCGGCCACATCATTCCGGGCGCAGACGCCCCTAAGAATGAGGCCCAGCGCGGCGGCTTCGGGAACCGCGACGGCAAGTCTGGCTACGGCACTGACTCCTCAGACGGCCCAACCGGCGTATCAGTGAACGAAGATGCTGACGCGACTGAGCATCCGAAAGACAACATGCGTACCGAGGACGAAGGCCGCGGTACGTGATCCAGGCCCTAAGGCCGATTGTTTAATGTTGAACCAAACCAGAAAAGGAGGACACCATGCCCTATAAGAGCGATAACAGCAGCCACCAAGGCTCAGAAAACAAAGGCGCCCCATCTAACCGCGGCATCAGCAAAGCCGGCGTGAAAAGCCCCGGCGATCCAGATGAAATCCAACGGGCCGAGGATCTTGTGGCCAAGCACTTAGATGACCAGGAGCGTCCAGTGCCAGAAGCCCGTACGCACCCAAACCGCAACACAGACAAGCAAGACATTGACAAGCCCAGCTACGGCGGGTCTTGATAAACAAAGTCTTCACAAAAAAGCACCTTCTTCCCTACAAGAAGGTGCTTTTTTGTGTCTGTTTCTGACCTGTTTTCAGAAAAACAGGCCAAAAACAGGAACGGGTAACGCATGAGGTTTTTTCCTTTCTTTTAAGGAAAGAGTTTGCTATAAAGGAATAGCCCCTTATCTGCTCCTGTCATCTTGAAAAGATCTTGGCGGCAACGGCAGTAGCGGTGAAGGAAAGGCTATTACCGTTCGCCACCAAGGTTCTTCCAGAATGACAACACTGTTATTCCCGCCCATGTACCTGGAAAGAAGCAGAAGGCCTAAGCCTCACTTTTCCGGGCTGTTTTGACAAAAACAGCCCGGAAACAGAAAGTATCTCTACAGCTTCCAATCTCTTAATTTCAAAAACCAGAAATCACCCCATGGCCCGCTACGCCCTCACAGACATCCACGGCTGCCTCAAGACCTTTCAGATGATGGTAGAAGAAATCCTTCGGCTGCAGCCGAACGACCACCTGTACCTGCTGGGCGATTACATCAACAAAGGTCCGGACAGCAAAGGGGTACTGGACTACATCTTCTCGCTGCAGCGGCAGGGCTACCAGCTCACCTGCCTGCGCGGCAACCATGACCAGCTGCTGCTAGACGCGGTAGACCAAGGCGAGCAGGCCGTCTGGCTCACACCCGAAGACAAGCAGAAAACGCTGGAGAACTTTGGGGTAGGGCAGTTCAGCCAGATACCGGCTCAGTACCTCAGCTTTGTGCGGAACCTACCGGTGTTGGTGGTGCTGGAAGACTATGTACTGGTGCACGCGGGGCTGGATTTCTCATTGCCCAACCTCTTGGCCACAGAGAACTACACGCTCATGAACATCAAGCGCATGCAGCCTTCGGCGCAGAAACTGAGCGGCAGAACGCTGGTGCACGGGCACCTGCCGGTGCCTAAAGCCACCATTGAGAAAGCAGTGAAGAAAAAAAAGGCAGCCATCAATTTAGACGCGGGGTGTGTGTACTACAAAAATGAGGAGTTTGGGCAGCTCTGCGGCTTTAACTTAGACACTTGGCAACTCTACTGGCTGCCCAACCAAGACACGCCATACTTTATTAAAGTTAAATAGATCTCCGTCACCTCCAATGGATTACCTAAAATATAGTTTTACCTATATTCAATGTATAGACTTTAATTGAAGCAATTTCTATTTTTTTAAATCAATAATTTTCTTTCTCCTCCAGTTATCTCTTCAAAAACATTCAATAAATTGAATATAAATATCTCCTTGCAAAATCAATCTTTTCTTCATTCCTTTCGGATCAACTACTTTTTCATGTAGGAAAACACTACTAAATTCAACTTTTATTTACTTGTCTTTCAACTGCTTAATGATTTAGAATGAATTAGCTCTATTTTTTATTCGAAAATCATAAAACTAAATTAATTACCCTTACGTAATGCCTCCCAGTTATATTAATTATAGCTAATATGTCATATTACAACTAAGGTAATTACTACAGGTATTTACCTATAAATTAGTATTGCCCCTTACCACCTAAATTTAAATTTTTGCAGGCTTTTTATATTTTTCAATAAAATCTTCATGAAACAGTTTTTACGCTACGCAAAGTTGAGGGCCGATAGGGGAGATCGTAAGATTCTATTTCTTTTAGCAGTGAGTTTTTTTCTGGCTTTTGACCTTTATGCCCAGGTTGCCAGCCTCCCTACTGCGCATGGCGGCCCCTGGCAGAGCGGTTTGCCTACAGGCTGGGTACAAAAAGGACTGGGCAGAGACAACCTCTCTAACTATGGTGACAATGCGGGCAATTCAGCGTCTTTTGACACCACCGGAGACAGTTTAGTCATACATTTTGACAGGGCTGCAGGCCAACTGAACTATAATTTAAGGGCTAGCGCGGGCTTGTCTACAGGGATATTCAACGTGCTCCAATCAGCAGACGGCAAAAACTACACTTCTGTTGAGGAATTCACCGGGAACGAGCTGACTACATCTGCCAAGGCTTTCAGCAGCTCCCTTGCCCCCACCACAAGGCATGTTAAGTTTCTGTATGAAATAAAAGCAGGTTCCACCATTGTCAATCTTGATGCCGTCAGTATCACTACGCCCAACCCTGAAATCAGCGTAGAACAAAACGGCACCGTTTACGGGGGAATAATCACCACAACGCCATACAGCTTTGGCAGTCCCAATATTTTCACAACTGTAGAGGCGGTGTTCAAAATCAAGAATACCGGCTCTGGGCCGCTTGCCATCACTTCTATTACCCTGAGTGGAGGCGCTGCAGATCAGTACAGAATTATTTCTCAACCCGCCGCTTCTGTTCCCGGCAACGGGGAGACAACTTTTACGGTTGCCTTTACCCCCACTTCGGCAACCGTTCCCACCAAAGAGGCAGTGATCACCATTGCCAATAATGATGCAGATGAACCCTCTTATGTACTTAACCTGACAGGGACTGCCATCTCACCTATTACAGAACTTTACTATCCAGACGGCTTTGCAGGAGAATCTATCTCCATTTTTGGAACTGATCTTGGCCAGGTAACCACTGTTGCATTCAACGGGGTAGAGGCAGAGATTGTCTCTGTGTCTGAAACAGAGGTGGTGGCCATAGTGCCAGAGGGCGCTACCACAGGCAGAGTAACCGTTTTCCCTAGCAGAGGGGCCGTGGCCACCAGCCCGGAAGAATTCATCATTTGGAACAATGCCCCACCCGTGGTTACATCCTTTGATTACCAGGCTGGCGGTATAGGAACCACCCTCACTCTAACTGGGGAGAATTTCACGTCCTACTTCGGCATGTATTTTCTAGACGCAAACGGGAATCAGATCTTCTCAAACAGTATAGAATTTATTAGTCCTACAGAAGTAAGAGGCGTAGTACCCCCTGGGGCAGTCACAGGCAAAGTGTACATCAATGATATTCTGGGCCTGGCAGAATCCCCCTCTGATTTTACAGTGTCCAGCATCACTGCTGCCAATCCTAACGGAGGCCCCATTGGCACCCCGGTAACGGTAGAAGGGGTGGGCATTGCGGGGAACATAGCTTCAGTCACCATTAACGGGAAAAATGCTTTTATCACCCCCACCAGTAACGGTTTCACCACAGAAGTCCCCTTAGGGGCCACAGAGGGCGAGGGGGAGATTGTGGCATTCACGGCAGGAGGGGGCAGCACCTCTTTCCCCTTCTTTGTTGAGAACACCCTGCCCGTAGAACTAGTCAAATTTGAGGCCACCTCTTCTGCCAACGGCACAGCCCTCATCTGGCAGACGGCCACTGAGTTGAACAATGACTATTTTGAGGTGCAGTCAACCACTGATTTACGGCAAGGCAATTTCAGCACGTTGGCTCGTATCAGCAGCAAAGTCACCACCAGCGCCGTGCTTACAGACTATTCTTATCTAGATATCGCTCCCGCAAAGGGGGCAGTCACCTATTACAGACTAAAGCAGGTTGATATAGACGGCGGAAGTGAATACAGCAAGGTCATTGCAGTAGAGGCGAAAGGCCTGGTGAAAGCCAACGCTGCCAAGGTGTACCCCAACCCCTTCACAAAAACCCTTACAGTAGAACTTGACGCAGAAGAAAATGATCTTATCTCATTCTCCCTTTCAAATTTTACGGGTCAAAAACTGATAAAGAAGAATATCCAGGTCAGAAGCCGCACGAACAAAATAGAGCTACCCATTGATGCGAACATAGCCCCCGGTCTATATTTTGTCACGGTAGAGCTAAACGGGCATAAAACAAACCACCGGTTAATCAAAGAATAAGATTTGCCCATCCCCCGTAAAGGAGCCCTGGAACACCAGGGCTTTTTTTATGCCCGCAGGTATTTCTGTACCCACAGAGGCAAGCTGCCTTTACAAATCATTGGTAATTTGCTGCATTGGCTGTACTTTTGGGCACCCACTAAAATCAAACGCATGCAACGCGATTCCCAAATCTTTGACCTTATCCAGAAAGAGCACCAGCGCCAGCTGCATGGCTTAGAACTCATAGCCTCTGAGAACTTTGTTTCTGAGCAGGTAATGCAGGCCATGGGCAGCGTGTTAACCAATAAATATGCTGAGGGTCTACCCGGCAAGCGCTACTACGGCGGCTGCGAGGTGGTTGACCAGGCAGAGCAACTGGCTATTGACCGCGCCAAAGAACTGTTCAAGGTAGAATGGGTGAACGTGCAGCCGCACTCCGGGGCACAGGCCAACGCAGCGGTAATGCTGGCGGTGCTGAACCCAGGTGATAAAATTTTAGGCTTTGACCTGTCGCACGGCGGTCACCTGACCCACGGCTCCCCCGTGAACTTCTCCGGCAAACTGTACCAGCCGGTGTTTTACGGAGTGGAACCAGAGACGGGTGAGATTGATTTCAACAAGATCAGAGAGGTAGCCGGGCGTGAAAAACCCAAATTGATCATCTGCGGCGCCTCTGCCTACTCCCGTGATTGGGACTACAAAGCCCTGCGCGAAGCCGCTGATGCCGTTGGCGCACTGCTGTTGGCCGACATCTCCCACCCAGCCGGCTTGATTGCCACCGGTCTGTTGAATGATCCGTTTGAGCACTGCCACATTGTGACCACTACCACTCACAAAACCCTGCGGGGCCCGCGCGGCGGAATGATCATGATGCGCAAAGACTTTGAAAACCCGTTCGGGCTGAAAACGCCAAAAGGCGAAGTGAGAATGATGTCTTCTCTGCTGGACGGCGGTGTGTTCCCGGGTACGCAGGGCGGGCCGCTGGAGCACGTGATTGCCGCCAAGGCCGTGGCGTTCTTTGAAGCCTTGTCCCCTTCTTACAAAGAATACACGCAACAGGTGCAGAAAAACGCCCAGATGCTGGCCAAAGGCTTTGTAAACAGAGGCTATAAACTGATTTCGGGCGGAACGGCCAACCACCTGATGCTGATTGACCTGCGGTCAAAAGACCTCACGGGCAAACTGGCAGAGAACACCTTGATCAAAGCAGACATCACCATCAACAAAAACATGGTGCCGTTTGATGACAAGTCGCCATTTGTAACCTCCGGAATCCGGATTGGCTCTGCCGCCGTAACTACCCGGGGGCTGAAGGAGCAGGACATGGACCGCATTGTAGACTACATTGACCGCGTGCTCATGAACCATGACAATGACACCGTCATCACCCAGACCAGAAACGAAATCAACAACTGGATGGAACAGTTCCCGTTGTTCAGCTACTAAGCATTACTCAACTAAATGGCACAACGTTCTCAAGAGGTGGCAGCACACAGCGGGGAAGAGCATGAGATGACCTTTTTAGACCACCTGGAGGTTCTCAGGTGGCACTTGATTCGTTCAGCCATTGCCATTGTGGTGGTGACGGGCCTGGCATTCAGCTACCCGGAGATTGTCTTCCATGAAATTATTCTGGGCCCGTCACGCACAGACTTTTTTACATACCGCAAACTCTGTGAGATAGGCGCCGCGCTGAACTCACCGGGCCTCTGTATCAATGAGCTGGACTTCACGCTGCAAAGCCGGGAGTTGGCCTCGCAGTTCACCATGCACCTGACCAGCTCCTTTGTGATTGGGTTACTGGTGGGTTTCCCTTACCTTTTCTGGGAAATCTGGCGGTTTATCAAACCGGGGCTGTACCCAAACGAGCAGAAAAACTCCAGAGGTGCCGTATTTTTTGTGTCATTCCTGTTCTTGATAGGCTCACTGTTCGGGTACTTCATTGTCTCGCCGCTCTCTATCAACTTTCTGGCGTCTTACCAGGTAGACCCCAGCATTGCCAACGAGTTTGACCTGTCTTCTTATGTGACCACGCTGGTGACACTGGTGCTGTCATGCGGCATCATGTTTGAGCTGCCCATGATTGTGTTCTTCCTGTCACGGGTGGGGCTGGTGAGCCCAGAGCTCATGAAGCTGTACCGCAAACATGCCATTGTAGTAATTGCCCTGGTAGCCGCCATTCTCTCGCCGCCAGACGTGCTGAGCATGACGTTGATGGGCATCCCGCTGCTGCTGCTCTATGAGGTGAGCATTCACATCTCCTGGATGGTTCGGCGCCGTGACGTGGCCCGTTTAAATGAACAAGCTACTTCTTAACCTATTACCACCGCTATGAAAATTGCCTTAGGCGGCGACCACGCCGGATACCAGTACAAAGAAGTTCTCAAGCAGGCACTGGAGGCCCAGGGGCACGAACTGAAAGATTTCGGGCCGTTCTCTGAGGCTTCAGTAGACTACCCAGACTTTGTACACCCCCTTTCCACAGCCGTGGAAAACCAGGAGTACGAACTGGGCATCCTGATCTGCGGAAGCGGCAACGGCGTAGCCATGACCGCCAACAAACACGCCGGCGTGAGAGCCGCTCTCTGCTGGAACAAAGAACTGGCCCAGCTGGCCCGTTCCCACAATAACGCCAACGTTCTCTGCATTCCCGCCCGCTTTGTCACCGACGAGGCAGCCAAAGAAATGGCGCTTGCCTTTCTGAGCACCCCGTTTGAAGGAGGCCGCCACCAGAACCGCGTCAACAAGATTGCCTGCGCATAGTCCACTTTTCTGTTTCTGACCTGTTTTTCTGAAAACAGGCCCAAAACAGCCCCAAGCCCTCTCAGGTTTAAGAACCAGAGAGGGCTTTTTTTTGTAAAGCAGGATTCACAATGCAGCCCTAAATGGACCGCATGGGGTAAGCACCAGCAAGTAGCAGTGACACGAACAGCAACAGGAGTCAGAAAACCAGTTGGTGCAGGCAGTACTGCGGTTAATGGTATTGAGCCCGTCAGCTCAGGGGAGGGAGGGGGCGGTTGAATGCTCGGCTTCCCGGGAGTTACCATCTGCGGCTCTTACAGATCACAGGTGAAGCAACGAGGGGGGCAACTCTGGAAGAGCCGTAGTGTTAGCAACTTACACGAACAATGATCTGCAATGCGTGCTCTCCTGTGTCAACATCCCCCTTCGCCCCCTTCAAAGGGGGAGCCTCAGAGTGAGTTCTGAGTTATGAGTCTTGAGTTCTGAGTCCTTTCTTTTCATCTTAGGCAATTCACAATTCAGCACGAATGAAGCAGCTATGCCTGCTCTCGCTGCCGCGCCGCGGGGAAGGCCGCCTGTCAGCTGTAGGCACGCGTCTGGAGACTCGCGCCAGCGCGGGAGTATCAGCTGGCGTTAGAAGGCATGGAAGAAACTTCCGCGCCATAGAGGGGCAGAAGAGGGAGCAAGAGGGCAGAGGTCATGTGAGGCGGCCGCCCCGTGGAAGCTGAAAGCTTCCGCCACCACAGGTCCAGGTTGGAAACCTGAACCAGAGAAAGCGGCAAACAAGCAGCAATAAGTAAACAACACTTCTGCCAGTGGCACCTGGGTTTATTAGCACTTCTGCCCCTGGCTGATGTGCGCAGCACGGGCTCGCCCCAGGCTAGCGGATCAGCAACGGTTACCTGCAGAGGCAGAATGAGCAAGTAAGGCTGATCAGGAGAGGAACCCAAACCAGTCCTGGGGGTGAGCGCCTCTGTTAATACGGTGCCGCTCCCGCGGCAAGGCCGGAGGGCCTAGTTTTAACAGCAGTGCTCACCGCCAGGACGGGGCCCCGCGGCCGTGAGCGCTTACCGGAAAAGATGAAACAGTACAGCTATTAAACCAACTCATCAAGCGCCAAAGCCAGGGGAAACAGCGGACTACGCATTCCTGCCGCAGCAATTGGCTGTCACCAAATACAGCATCAAGCGCCACCGCCAAGGGAGCAGCAGACTACGCATACCTGCCGCAGCCAGGGGAACAGCAGACTACGCCACTGCAACAATGAAAAGAGGGAGGCCCTGCGTCAACCCGCACCACCAGGAAAACGGCAAGCTACCCAATGCAGAAACAGGCCGCTCCGCCAAAGGGACAACTGCAGACTTCCATAGCAACAACCTTTCCCACCACTCAAAACAACTTGACCTGTTTTGGAGCTGTTTTCAGGAAAACAGCTCCAAAACAGCTATTGCACCAGGCGGTAAAACACCCCATTCCCCACCCGTTCATACCGCTGAAAGAGAGCGGGAATTTTGTACTGCAGCTCCGGCATAAGCCCCTGCAGGTCTACAATATAGGTGGGCGGGTTCTTCCGCAGGTCCTGGTAGACAGTGAACAGGGCATCATAGTAGTGCAGACGGCCCAGATACGGCTGCGCCAGATCCCACCGCAGATACGGTGAACCCAGGTGGTTGTGCTGGTAGTAGTTCAGGTCAGGCCCCAGCACCAGAAGACGCTCGTTTCTGACCTGCTGGTAGAGGGGGCTATCCTGCACCTGCACCCGCTGCGGCTCAATGCCCAGCGCGCGTACACCAACCCCAGCGGATTGTACCGCATCACCACCACCCCTGCCAGCAAGACCAGAAAAAGGATTTCAGCGAGCCAGACCTTCTTGCCCTGCCAGGAGAAGAGGAACACCCCAAAATACCCCAGCAAAGGCAGGAGCAGCACCAGGCCCTTGGCAGAGCCGTCATGTCCGCTTATCAGCACCAGGCCGCAGACAATCACCCAGATGAGCATGAACTGGAGAAAACGCGCCTGGTAGTTCAGCCCCAGGTTTACCAGCGGCAGGCTTAAGAAAGAGAGCAGCAGCACCGTTAACGGGATAGCCGCAATCTTCACCACCTGCCAGAACGGCAACACAAATGTAAATTTAAACTGCCATGACCACGCCAGCCCCTGCTCCAGAAACGGCAGGGTGGCATCTTGGTACAGAAAAAGGGTGAACACCACACTAAACGGGAACATGAACCCGGTCAGCATCAGGAGAATGCTCCGGAACGCGTTAGAGGCGAAATAGATGATGGCAAAGAAACCCAGCACCAGAAACCAGATGAGCGGCAGGTAAAACAGCGCCGCCAGCCCCAGCATGAAACCTGCCCTGAACAGGCGCCCCGCATTGGTGGCCTCTTTGGAGATAGCCGTCAGGTTAGAAACCGCCAGAATGATGAACGTCTGCCCCAGCAGCAGCTGTGAGAGCACGTCCAGCTCAAAAAAGACACTGCCAAACACCAGGTACAGCAGCGCCGGCACAAAGCTCTTGTAGGGGTGCACCTGGTTTCTGTTGAAAATATGGTTCAGCAGAAAGGCCTGGTAGCCCAGCACCGCCGTGGCCAGCAGCCTATGCGCCAGGTAAGATTTCCCAAAGAGCGAGTCCAGGAGCCAGTACACCGCTGCTGAAAGCGGGGCGGTGGCGTCATACACATCGCGGTACAGGACAAAACCCTCGTGCAGGCGCTCCCCCAAGAGCATGTGGTGCAGCTCAGAAAGCGTGGCAGGCACCCCAAAAAAGAGTAACGGAAGCCGGATCAGGAGAAACAGCAGCACCAACACCACCCACCTAGACGGGAACAAACTGCGGAAGAATCGTATCAATCGTACATGCGGCTGAGCCACCCTTGCAAAGTGGGCGGCGGTTTGTGGGGTAAAAATGTGAAATTAATGCGATATTTGCTGAACCATGGAGAGTAAACGACAACAAAAATTCGCCCGGCTGATTCAGAAGGAGCTGGCTGAAATCTTTCAGCGCAACGTCTCCCACTTGTTTCAAGGGGCCTATATATCCATCACAGATGTAAAAGTTTCACCTGACCTGGGTGTGGCCAAGGTACACCTGAGCCTGCTGCTCAACCCCAATGGCCGGGACCTGCTCAATGAAATAAGGGTGAACTCCAAGACCATCAGGCATGAACTGGCCAAGCGCATCAAAAACCAGGTGCGCGTGATCCCGGAGCTTATCTTCTATCTGGATGACACCGCCGAGTATGCCGCCAAGATGGATAAGATCATCTCTGAGCTGGACATCCCCGCTGAGTCAAAAGAAGACCCCTCCAACCCGTTCAGGTCTGAGGAAGACGAGGAGGACCTTTATGACGAGGAAGGCCTGGAAGATGAAGACGAAGACGATCTGAGTGACCGATAACCGCAGCCCCACCCACAGCTACTAAACCCACCATGCAGTACGATCCTATTAAAACGCGTCCTGGGCGAAGCGTTCAACAAAACGCCTTTCCTGCGCAAGCTTTTCTATAACCTGCTAGACCTGCTGCTGCTCCGCTCGTGGCACATTCACAAGGAGCTGAAGGCCTGGGCCAAAGGCAAAAGGCAGCAGCCCATCCAGATACTGGATGCCGGCTCGGGCTTTGGCCAGTACACCTATTATCTGTCTGGCATGAGTGACAAGTGGCGCACCCTGGCCGTTGACGTGAAAGACGAGCAGGTGGCAGACTGTAACAACTTCTTCCGGCAGATCAACCGCCGCAATGTGCTGTTCAGGGTAGAAGACCTGGTGACGTTCCAGGACCCGCAGGCGTTTGACCTGGTGCTGTCTGTAGACGTGATGGAGCATATCTTAGAAGACGTGGACGTGTTCAAAAATTTTCACGCCTCGCTTCGCCCCGGCGGAATGCTGCTGATCTCCACCCCGTCTGACCAGGGCGGCTCAGACGTGCACGGCGATGAGGAAAGCTCGTTTATTGAGGAGCACGTGCGGGACGGTTACAACATTCAGGAGATCCAGGAGAAGCTGCGCACGGCCGGCTTTACCCGCATGGAGGCCAACTATTCATACGGCACCCCCGGCAAGATCTCGTGGCGCCTGAGCATGAAGTACCCAATCCTGATGCTGGGTGCGTCAAAAGCGTTCTTTGTGCTGTTGCCGTTCTATTACCTGGTGACCTTCCCGTTCTGCCTGCTGCTCAACTGGCTTGACACCCACAGCAAGCACCCCACCGGGACCGGTCTTATTGTGAAAGCCTGGAAATAAGCCCTCTTTGCCGGTGACCAAAGCAGGAACAGGTTACCCGGGAGAAACGCAGCAGCCAAGCCAGAACCCGTAAAAGCAGAGACTGTCTTTCTGTTTTTGGCCTGTTTTTCAGAAAACAGGCCAAAAACGCACGTATTGACCTGGTAAGTTTTTTGCGTTTTGCTGCGTACCTTGCTCTATTGAAACCAACCCCCTATGACAGAGCTCCTCAGAACTGATTCCGGCAGCCAAGACTTTGCAGAGCTGGTGGCCCTTCTAGACGCTGACCTGCACGTAAGAGACGGAGACGACCACTCCTTCTTTGCCCAGTTTAACAAAATAGACATGATCCGGCACGTGGTGGTGGCGTACCAGGGCATGGTGCCGGCAGGCTGCGGCGCCATCAAACCGTATGCAGACACTACCGCCGAAGTAAAAAGGATGTTTGTGCTGCCTGAGTTCAGGGGCCAGGGCATTGCAGGCCGGGTGCTGCGGGAACTGGAGCGCTGGGCTGTTGAACTGGGCTTTGAGAAGCTCATCTTAGAGACCGGGAAGGCCATGCCAGAAGCCATCAGGCTCTACAGCAAAAACGGCTACACACCTATCCCTAACTACGGCCAGTACAAGAACATTGAGAGCAGCGTGTGTATGCACAAGCCGCTGCAAGAGGAGAAAGTAGAACACCTGTAACTTTTTGCCGGTGCTGCCCCCTGTCCTTAGCTCATGTTTAAATTTTGATTTTACTGGCGAAAAGTGCCGGGGAAAAGTTCTTCAGCAGCAGCCCTTGAGCTGCGCAGCAGCGCTACAGAACGGGAAAAGTGTGCACGCCGGTTCTTTTATGGCGTTATGCAGCGTAAGAGACAAATATAAACAGGCGCTTACGGCCAACAGAAAAGAAAACCCTTTGGCCTGAGAACAGTAAACCGAACTTAAGGGTGGCTGGACGCCACCCTGCCCTTACTTTACACGCATACCTTAAAGATGAACGTTGCCCTTTTAGTAGCCCGCCGTTACTTCTTCTCTAAGAAGAAGCGCAACATCATCAATATCATCTCCATTATTGCCATGATTGGCGTGGGCGTGGGAACCATGGCCCTGATTGTGGTGCTGTCTGTATTCAACGGATTAGAGGACCTGATCAAGTCCCTGTATGGCAAGTTTGACCCGGAGATCAAAATCACGGCCCTGCAGGGCAAGTCATTTGAGGCCAATGCTGATCTTCTCAACAGGATCAGGCAAACACCCGGGGTCGCCCTTATCACAGAGGTCATTGAAGACAACGCCCTGCTGCGCTACAATGACCGCCAGATGGTGGTGAAGATCAAAGGCGTAAGTGACAACTTCTTTCAGCAGAACCAGATTGACTCTGTCATTGTAGACGGCGACCACCGCCTCAAACGCGACGGCAAGCAATATGCCCTTATTGGCCGCGGTGTGCAGTACCAGCTCTCTATCAGGCCAGAGAACCCGTTCTCGCCCCTCCAGTTCCTGTACCCCAAGGCAGGCAAGAAGACCATTATCAACCCAGAGAACGCGTTCAGGCAGATTGGGATTCAGGCAGGCGGGGTGTTTGCCATTGAGCGGCAGTATGATGACCAGTACGTGTTTGTGCCGCTCGCTTTTGCGCAGGAACTGCTGGGCTATGAGAACAAGCGCACTTCTATTGAGGTTAAAACCCACAACCCTGCCAACATTGACAAGGTACAGGCCGCCCTGCAGCGCACCCTAGGAGCCGGCTTTCAGGTCCTGAACAGTGAACAGCAACACGTGAGCCTGCTCAGGGCTGTGAAGGTAGAAAAGCTGTTTGTGTTTGTCACGTTCACCTTTGTGCTGCTCATAGCTTCTATCAACATCTTCTTCTCACTCTCCATGCTGGTGCTGGACAAGCAGAAAGACATTGCCATTCTGGCCTCTATGGGCGCAGACCCGGGTACCATCAGGCGTATCTTCCTCACCGAGGGGGCCATTGTGGCCTTTACCGGTGCGTTTGTAGGGTTGGCCGTAGGCGGGGCCATCTGCTGGATTCAGCAAACGTACGGCCTTGTTTCCATGGGCATGACCACCTCAGTGGTAGAGGCGTATCCTGTGCTCATGCGGCCCATGGACTTTCTGCTTACCGCGGCCGCCATTATTCTCATTACCCTGCTGGTTTCCATCAGACCGGCCCGTAAAGCCGCAGCCATCTCCGTCAGAGACCACTTGTAAGCCCAATCCCCGCCAGCAGGAGCGGTCCTTGTTTCCTTTCAAACACAGCAACCCTAGCGCCCAATTAGGGGGAAGAAAGAACGGTACCCCTCGCAGAAGAGAGCTCTCTTTTTAACGAATTCTGTTTTCGGCCTGATTTTCAGAAAACACGCCGAAAACAGAAAAAGCGTCTACTTTTCTTGCCGGTTCAAAACATTACGGCCTGCCGGAGGTTGATTTGCTAAAAATTTTACCATTCCCTGTACAGCGAATTGGAATTTATAGTAATTTCAAGATTGGGATAGCGAGCCTCTGCCATGAAAGTATTCACCACACAGCCTTTTCAAGTTATTTATTCGCTCTTTGAGCATGAGTATCTGGGCTATCTCTTTGAGTCTTTTGTGGTGCAGGTCAACTCTAAAAAGCAGCTCACGCTCCAGCACCAGAACATCTCCAGCAAGAACGCCGAGGAATTTGCCGCCCGCCTGGACGAGGTGGACTTCAAGCTCATTGAGCTCATGGACCAGATCCAGCAGGACGCGGTGTTCAAGAAGTTTGCCGTAAAGAAAACCACCCTGGCCGACTTCTTCTTCAAGACCTATGACCCCGCCAAAGGCGATAAGCTGCTGCAGGA
Source organism: Rufibacter ruber (assembly GCF_001647275.1). GTDB lineage: Bacteria > Bacteroidota > Bacteroidia > Cytophagales > Hymenobacteraceae > Nibribacter > Nibribacter ruber_C. Next base: position 69,661 of record NZ_LRMM01000013.1, read on the forward strand.
GACCATTGACCACTACGTACAGGCTAGAATGTCTAAGATTCTGGACCTGCTGCAGCACAAGATGGTCTTTATCATGGGCAAAGACGGTGAACCCACCTGGAAGCAGGTGCAGATGGCCACTGAGAAAGCCACCGTGCTGTTCCACTTCCGGCGGAATGACGACAATACCCACTACTTCCCCACCATCAAGTACAAAGGCGAAAAGCTGGAGTTCCAGTACCAGAACGCCGTGCTGGTGTGCAAGGAGCCGGCGTGGCTGCTGCTCAATGACGTGTTCTACAGCTTTGAGAAGCAGGTAGACGGCAAAAAGCTGCAGCCGTTCCTGAATAAGAAGTTTATTGTGGTGCCCCGCAACGTGGAGGAAAGCTACTACCGCAAGTTTGTGGCCCCGCTGGTAGAGCAGTTTGATGTCTACGCCAAGGGTTTTGAGATACAGTCTGAGCGGTACGTGCCGCAGCCGCAGCTCCAGATCTCTGAACTGGCCGTGGCAGAACCCGCCCCCGTTTTATTTTCCGCCCACGGCGAAGAAGAAGAGGAGGAGTACCCTCACCCTTCAGACGCTGATAAGATTGTGTTTCAGCTGCACTTCCAGTACGGTGACTACACGGTGGGCACGCAGGAGACGCGCCAGATCAGTGTGAACGTGGAGAAAACGCCAGATTCGTACATCTTCCACCGCGTGCACCGGGATCTGGAGCAGGAGAAGACGGTGATGCGCGAACTGGCCAGCCGCGGCCTGGAGATCAGGAACGGCAAAGCCGTGCTGGACAAGTCAAAAGCCTTTAGCTGGCTCAATGCGCATGCATCAGCGCTGGAAGAACTGGGCCTCACAGTCAAGCAAAGCCAGTCTGACAAGAATTATTTCATTGGCGAGACCAGCGTGAGCGTGGGCATCAACGAGACCAATGACTGGTTTGACATTTACGGAACGGTGCGGTTTGGGCCGTACGAGATCCCGTTTATCAAACTGCGCAACCACATTCTCACCAAGCGCCGCGAATACAAGCTGCCTAACGGCCAGATCGCCATCATTCCGGAGGAGTGGTTTACGCAGTATCTGGAGCTGTTTGCCTTCTCTGAGGGCGATGACGAGCTCAAACTGCACAAGCACCACCTTTCTCTGGTCAGTGACCTGCAGAACGGCAACCTGGCCACCGTCACCATGAGCCGTAAACTGGAGAAGCTGCGCGAGTTTGAGGCCGTAGAAGACAAGCCGTTGCCCAGCGGTTTCAAAGGCGAACTGCGCCCGTACCAGAAGGCGGGCTACAACTGGCTGCACTTTGTACAGGAGTTCCATTTTGGTGGCTGCCTGGCAGATGATATGGGTCTTGGTAAGACCGTGCAAACGCTGGCCATGCTGCAGCACCGCAAGGAGCACGGCGCCCAGAGCGCCTCGCTGCTGGTCATGCCCACCTCTTTGATTTATAACTGGTTAGCTGAGGCTCAAAAGTTCACGCCGCAGCTACGTATTCTCACCTACACCGGCACGTACCGCAATAAGAACGTCTCTCAGTTCAAGCATTATGACCTGATCCTGACGTCTTACGGCATTGTGCGGCTGGACCACGAGATCCTGCAGAAGTACGTCTTTGACTATGTGATCTTAGACGAGTCACAGGCCATCAAAAACCCAAATTCCAACACCTCAGTATCTATCAGGGAGCTGAAGTCAAAGCACCGTTTAATCCTCACCGGTACGCCCGTGGAGAACAGTACGCTGGATCTATGGAGCCAGATGTCGTTTATCAACCCGGGGCTGCTGGGTACGCAGAATTTCTTCAAGAAGGAGTTTCTGCGCCCCATTGAGAAGCTGAAAGACGAGCACAAGACCCGCCGCCTGCATGCGCTCATCAAACCCTTCATCTTGCGCCGCCACAAGAGCCAGGTAGCCACTGAGCTGCCCGAAAAGATTGAGCACGTCACCTACTGCAAGATGACCGAGGAGCAGGAGCATGCCTACGAGGAAACCAAATCTTACTACCGCAACAAAATCCTGAAAACCATTGAGGAGCAGGGCACGGGCAAATCTCAGTTCATGCTTCTGCAGGGCCTCATGAAGCTGCGCCAGATCGCCAACCATCCGCTCATGGCAGATCCTACGTATGAAGCCGAATCCGGGAAACTGGGCGAGGTACTGCGCCTGACCAAGAACGTGGTAAGCGAAGGACACAAAGTGCTTATCTTCAGTCAATTTGTGAAGCACTTGGATTTGGTGAGGGCGGCGCTGGACGAGCGCAAGATCAAGTACGCCTATCTGGACGGTTCCACCAAAGACCGGCAGGCGCAGGTGAATAGCTTCCAGAATGACCCCAACCTACCCGTGTTCTTGATTTCGCTCAAGGCCGGGGGCGTTGGCCTCAACCTCACCGCCGCCGACTACGTGTTCATCTTAGACCCCTGGTGGAACCCCGCCGTAGAGGCCCAAGCCGTTGACCGTGCTCACCGCATAGGCCAGCAGAACACCGTCTTCACCTACAAGTTCATCACCAAGAACAGCGTAGAAGAGAAGATACTGGCCCTGCAGGACAAGAAAATCCAATTAGTCTCTGATCTGATTTCTACGGATGAGGCCGTGATCAAGCGTCTGACAAAAGAGGATATTGAGAGTTTGCTGAGTTAATTTGTTTTTGGCTTGTTTTTGGGAAAAGAGGCCAAAAACGGGAAAAATGCATTCGGCTAAAGTTTGGAGAATAATTGTTGAATGGGTTAAAACCCATTCCAATTGATAAGGGATATATAGTTAGACGCTAATGTGCACTATACCTTCCTGCTAACAGAAAATATTGACTCCAATATCACGTGCAGGCTTGAATAGAAATGGGTTTTAACCCATTCAACATAGATTTAAATCTTGGCTTTAGCCGAATCTATTAATTAACATTTCCAGAAGTGCCGTTCATCAAGGTATATATTCATTTTGTGTGGGCTACCAAAAACCGAGAGCCTCTGCTTGACAACAAAGTATTACGGTTACAGGTCTGGAACCATATCAGAGAGAATGCCAGAGAAAAGGGGATTTTCCTGGACTTCATCAGCGGGTATGCTGATCATTGCCACTGCTTGGTTTCGTTGGGAACAGACCAGACTATTCAGAAAGTGGCGCAACTGATCAAAGGCGAATCTTCTTACTGGATCAACAAACACCGCTTAACTGCCTCAGAATTTAAGTGGCAAGATGAATATTTTGCAGTTTCTGTCTCAGCATCAATGTTAGACAAAGTGAGGGAGTACATTAAGAGACAAGAGGAGCACCACAGCAAAAAAACATTTCAGGAGGAGTGCGACGAGCTTATTCTGAGACACGGATTTGAGCAAATGAGCGACGGTTAAACTGAGAGAAAAGCTGAAAGCTTGTTGATCAGGAGAGGTATTAACACAAACGAACGCTTGCACCAAAGCTTATCTAGACATAATTTATTGAGGGAATAAACGTCTTTGCACGTTCACAGGCATAACTCAAGGCCCCAATTTAATCATCTCTAAAATACTTCTGTCAGTTTGGCTTTCTTGAAATAATACCGTTATCTTCAAAATTCAAACAGATTATCCTCATCCTCCAGTCCACTACCTAAACCCACCCAATGACCTTACGCTTACCCTTCCTTCTACTTGCTCTGGTTTGCGCCATCACCGCCTTTGGGCAAACCAGCTCAGAAACGGCGGCCCAGGCAGCCAAGCTGTACAGCCAGAAAGCCTATGCCCAGGCGGGACCGCTGTACGTGCAGGCTGCTGAGGCTACTACGAACAAGAGCCAGAAGAAATCCAGTTACTACAACGCTGCCTGCTGTTATGCCATGGCCCAGGACATAGAGAGTGCGTTTACGTACCTGAACCTGGCGGTCAAAAACGGCTGGCGGGACAAAGACCACCTGAGCACAGATGCAGATTTAAAGGCGCTGCATGCAGACAAACGGTGGAAGAGCCTCGTCAACGCTGTGAAGCCAGCGTACAGTGAGAATGCTACCTCCAGTAAGATCATCACGGCAGACCTGGAGAATTTCTTTAAAGCGTTTGAATTGGCCAAAAAGGATACCACCAAGGCGCCGGAGGTTTTCCAGAAGCACTACTTTGAAAAAGGCACCGCCGGGTTAGAGGATTTCTTCGCCAGTAAGATCAAAAATGAGCAGGCGTTTTCTAAGGCTGTGCTTCAAAATCACCGTTTCTACAGTTCCATTCAGCCCACTGTCACTAAAGCGGGTGACTTTAAAAAGCACATCTACACCTCTTTTACCCAGTTCAAAGACCTGTACCCCAAAGCCGTTTTCCCGGATGTGTATTTTGTAATAGGAAGTTTTACCTCTAACGGCACCGCCTCAGACAACGGCCTGCTCATTGGCACCGAACTCATGAGCAAAACACCCTCTACCTCTCTAAAAAACTGGAGTGACCGGCAGAAGAAAACGGTTATGGACTTTGAGCACATTCCGGTCACAGTGGCACATGAGCTGATTCATTTCAACCAGCAGGGCATGAAAAAAGAGAACACGCTGCTCAAATACGCACTGGTAGAAGGCTCCGCCGAATTCCTGGCCGAACTGGTCACCGGCAAGACTGACGGCGATTACTCTTCCTTCCATGACCGCGAACTGTTGATCTGGGATGATTTCAAAAAAGACATGTACCTGGATAAGTATGATGAGTGGCTGAATGCCAAAGAACCAAAACGCCCCCGCAATGGCATGTACTGGGCCGGGTATCAGATCTGCAAGGCCTACTATACCCAAGCCAAAGACAAAAAACAGGCCGTGGCTGATATGCTCAACATCAAAGACTATATGAATTTCTTTGTGCAGAGCAAAGTAGACGAGTTCATGAGAACGAAGTATATCAACTAGGCCCTATTCGTTTTTACAAGAGCAGGCAGAGAAGGTTAAGCGTTCCGCCTGCTCTTGTTTTTACAGTGACCGCCATGTCCCACCACCTGATCAGACACATAGAGCGGTTTATCCCCGTCTCAGAGCAGTTAGCGGCACGTCTGCAACAGATAGGCAAAGAGCACACACTGGAGAAAGGTGCCTACCTGCACAAACCCAATAGAGTCTGCACCACTACCTATTTTATTGAAAAGGGGCTGGTGCGGGTTTTCTACCGGAAGGGAGAGAAGGAAATCACTGACCAGTTTTCCGCCGAAGGCGAGTGGATCACCTCTATTCACAGCTTCCTGAAAAATGTGCCAGATGCCTGTTATATACAGACGTTAGAGCCGTCTGCCCTTATGGGTATTGATCTACAGCAACTGGAGCAGTGTTTCCTAGACTTTCCGGAGATGGAGCGCTTTGGCCGCATGCTTATGTCAACCTATTTTCTGGAGCAGTCTGAGCGCATTGTTTCCCTGCAGTTCCACACCGCAAAGGAACGGTATGAGTACTTCCTGAAAACAGCCAAACATAAGGCAACCCGCGTTCCGTTGGGCATGCTGGCCTCGCACTTGGGCATGACCCAAGAAACTTTAAGCAGAATCAGGGCAGAGAAGGATGCTTTTTGATGTAGATCAAAATCTGAAATAGGACAGACCGCTAGCTTTGGGGCAACATTTTAAACGGAATCACCATGACCCAAAGACAAGCTGCCCTGGCAGGTTTAACGGCCCCCTTTCTGTTCTGGGTTACGTATCTGGCCTTAGCAGCCTTACGGCCTGAATACAGTCTATTGACCAAAGCGGTGAGTGAACTGGGTTCTGTTGACGCCCCGCGAAAAGTCCTTTGGAACGTGTTAGGCTATGTGCTGCCTGGGCTGCTGATCGTCCTTTTCTCTTGGGGGCTTTCCCGCCATATCGCTACCGCAAAAAAAAGTAAATTACCCGCCTACAGTCTTCTCCTCAGCGGGCTCTTTATGGCCCTGGCTGGCATTTTCCCGGGAGATTTTGAGAACCGGCAAACGCTGACCATGCTGCTGCACACAGTGGGGAGTTTTGGGAGCTATATATTCTTTCTGGTGGCAGCCTTTTCTTTACCGGCGGTAATGAGAACCACTATTTATTGGAAAGATGCCGTTAAACCCACCCTTCTCTTTACCTGGCTCACCATTCTGTTTGGGGCGTGGCCCTTTGTTTTTCAAGATTTCCCAGCTGTGGGGCAGCGGCTGGTGTTCTTCTTCTATTTTGCCTGGGTTTTCTACGTGGCGTTAAAGCTTTATAAACAGCCCCAGAAGTAACTGCCGCTCTTTCTCCCAGCACAAACTGAACTTACTTAGACATTACTGCTGCTTCCCAAACTGAAAATCTTATCTCCTTTCATTCAATATTTTATCTAGAAAATGTATATTGAAATCAAATCTGTAAGCATATGGAAAGCACCCTTTTGTTTATTGGCAACATTGGAATGGGAGAGCTGTTCCTTCTCCTGCTCATTCTAGGCATACCGGGTATTCTCTGGATCTGGGCGGTGGTTGATCTGCTTTCCAGCAAGTTCGCGAACAGAACTGAAAAACTTATCTGGCTGATTGTAATTGCGTTTCTACCATTCATAGGAGCCATCCTGTATCTAATCATTGGCAGACGGCAGAAGATCAAGCCTTCTAATAATTGGGATCAGCTTTAACTCATTAAGATACTTGAAAGAGATGTAGCTGATTTGGGGCTATTTTCTCAAAAACAGGCCATAAACAGAAAGGCACCTGCTTTAAATTGAACAGGTGCCTTTCTGTTTATGGTACTCTTGGCTTATGCCTTCAGCTTAGAGTAAGGAAATCTTTTAGAAGCTTTGCGCATGATGGTGTTGATGATCGTGCTGGTATCACTGCCCAAACCTCTGGAGAGGGTCTTCTCATATTTCCAGAGCAACTCACCAGACGCACCGTCATAGATATTGATGGCAGTTTTACCAGAGTTGGTAGAGCCGTAGAAGCCCACCGCCAGGCCTAAAGCCAGAGAAGCTCCGTCAGACATAGGCTTATCAGTTTTAAAGGTACCCATGATCAGACCGTCTACCCCTAACACTTTGGCAAGTTCGCCGGGAGTGAAAGATTTGATGTTTTCAGCAGTGATGTTGTTCTTCAGCAGAAGGGCATTGGTGGTGTTGGCATCCTGAAAAGAAACCGTATAGTCATCTTTGCCACTTTCTTTCAGGAAATACGTCTGCAATGCACTTTGTACCGCCAGACCCTCATTTTTCTCTATTTCTTTGATCCGCTCTGGGGTCATGGTCTTCATCTGGTTAGGCCGCATACCAATAGAGGCCTCAAACGGAAGAATAGCCAGCTTTTTATGCTCTTTGGCAATGGTAGCAAAGGCAGGGTTTGTGTAAATTTCTTTTGTTTGGGCATAGCTCCCCAAGCTGGTCAACAGCGCCAGCAGCACTAAAACAAAAAGGGTACGTCTCATTAGAAAGGTTTGTGTAGGTTGATTTAAGTATTAAAGTTTGGTTAATTCTTAGATAGCGTCATTCAATTGGGTGTGTAGGTAGGGAACTGGTACCGCCTGCCACTATTTTTGAGGGTTTCCTAATCAAAAATAGCAGAAAAAGAGCTTTTCCCTGAATAAACATACCAAAATAGTTGCTCTTGCTTACGCCTTCAGTTTACCATAAGGAATCTTTTTGCTGGCTTTTCTGGTGATGGCACGCACAATGGTTTGGGTGTCGCTCCCCAGCCCGCGGGCCAGCATTTTATCATAGCTCCAGAGCAGGTCTCCGGTGGCCCCGTCATAGATCTTCATGGTTGTGTTTCCGGCGTTGGTGGGGCCACCGTCTGTAATGTCTGGGGTGAAGAAGAAGGTGTAGGCTGCAATGGCCAGGGCGGCCCCGGTAGAAAGGGGTTTCTCAGTGGTAAGGGAGCCCATAAGCACAGCATCAACCCCCAGCAGCTGCGCCAGTTCAGTGGGGGTGAATTGGGTCAGCTCCTCGGGCTGGATATCTTTTTCCTCCAGCAGGGCATTGGTGGTACGTACATCCTGAACGGCAATAACTTCTTTCTTCGCGTTCACGGTATGCAGGAAGTATACCTGCAGGGCACTCTGCACCGCCCGCCCGTGTTTCAGCTCCAGATCATAATGTCGCTCTGGGGTCAGGTTCCGCATTTCATTCGGCCGAAGGCCCACCCGCACATCAAAGGGCAGAATGGCAATGGTCTTGTGGTGCCTGGCCACTGTTTTAAAAGATTTGCTGGTGTAAACATTCTTTGCGGCATAGTGGCAGCCGGCCAGCCACAGCAGGAGTGCGGCCAGTGCCAGCAACACGGTACTTCTAATGTTCATAGGTCAAGTGATAGCGGTATTATTTGTAGTTAAAGCACGCTTACTTTCTGCCTTGATTGCGCTGCCAATGCCTGGAGATAAAACCTGCCATTCTTCTTTTGTCGCCTTTGTGGCGCTGCTACAAGGCTCCACAACAGAAGAAACATACACAGCCAGTAAAGCTTACAAATTCAAAGAAGTAATTATGCTCTTAAAATGATTTTTCACGGGTTAAAACTTTCCTTGGGTTGGGGGGTTAAGAAAAGAAACCACATTTGGCCCACATGAAGCTCCATATACAGGTACCGGTGGCCCAGCACTACAAAGCTGTTCTGCAGGCTTTCAACAGAGACCTGTTCAAGGCCCTTTCACCCCCATTCCCCCAACTAAAAATTTTACGCTTTGACGGCAGCCACCCCGGCGACAGGGTAGAGGTAGCGCTGGTAGCCGGACCTTTTTCCCGCCGTTGGACCAGCCTCATCACGGAGCGGCAGGAAAGTGAAAACGCGGTCTGGTTTGTAGACGAAGGGCAGGAGCTACCCGCCCCGCTCACGTTTTGGCGCCACCAGCACCTTGTCACCCACCACGGCACCCACAGCATCATTCATGAGAAGATTGAGTACCGCACCGGCTCCAAACTGCTGGACCTTCTGCTGTACCCGGTCCTGTATGCGCAGTTTGCCCTGCGGGCACCGGTGTATAAGAGAGTCTTTGGAAAGGTGCAATAGCTGTTTTGGCCCTGTTTTCAGAAAAACAGGGCAAAACAGAAAACTATTCTGGTACTATATGCGGTCCCAGCCGAGGCTGAAATTGGCAGCAGCCCGCGTGTACAAGCGAGAAAGAAGCAGTGCAACTACCGCTCCCCAGCGGCTCTGGTTTCTGTTCCCGTTTCTGTTTTGGGCCTGTTTTCAGAAAAACAGGCCCAAAACAGAAACGGGCGGTTTTCCCCAGCTCCCCCGCGGGCTAAACCTTTTACCGCCCTGGCAAGTTATGCTCACTAAAAGCGCAATTCTGCGTAGATTGGCAACATGGCAAAAGCAGCAGTCATTGGTTCTGGAATTGGCGGCATAGCGGCGGCGGTACGGCTGGCCGTGAAAGGCTTCCAAGTCACCGTATTTGAAGCCAACCCCACCTTTGGTGGAAAAATGACGCAGTTTAGCCTGCCCGGCGGGTACCGCTTTGATGCCGGCCCCAGCCTTTTCACCCTGCCGCATCTGGTAGATGAGCTGTTCACGCTGGCCGGCAGAAACCCCAAAGACTATTTCAACTACCAGCGGCTGCCGGTGGTAACGCAATATTTCTGGCCAGATGGCACCCGCCTCACCGCCCACGCAGAACCAGACGCCTTTGCCCATGAAGTGGAGCAGAAGCTGGGGGTGCCGCAGGAGCAGTTGCAGCGCCACCTCCAGAAAGTTGCCCGCCTCTACCACGCCACTGAAAGCACATTCCTGCACAAGTCCCTGCACCGCCTGGACACCTACCTGAGCAAAGACGTGCTGAAAACCCTGCCCGCTCTGCCAGAGCTGGGGCTGGCCACCACCATGCACGCGGCCAACGCCCGCGCCTTCAAAGACCCGCGCCTGGTGCAGCTGCTGGACCGCTACGCCACCTACAACGGGTCAGACCCCTACCAAGCCCCAGGCACCCTGAACCTGATTCCGCATCTGGAGTTTAACATAGGCGCTTTTTACCCCGAGGGGGGTATCTATGCCATTGCCCAGAGCCTGGTGAAGCTGGCCCAGGAGCTGGGGGTGGAGTTCAGGTATCAGGAGCCGGTACAGCAGATTCTCACGCAAGGCAAGCAAGCGGTAGGCGTACAAACCGAGCAAGGGGAATACCCTGCGCAGCTGGTGGTCAGCAACATGGACGTTGTGCCTACCTACCGCAGGCTCCTGCCGCAGCAGCCCGCCCCGGAGAAAACCCTTCAACAGCCCCGCAGCTCTTCGGCGCTCATTTACTACTGGGGCATCTCCCGCACGTTTCCAGAGCTGGACCTGCACAACATCTTTTTCAGCCAGGATTACCGGCAGGAGTTCCAGCATATCTTCCAGCAGGGCAGCGTGTCAGAAGACCCCACCGTGTATGTGAACATCACCTCTAAATACACGCCAACAGATGCGCCCGCCGGGCATGAGAACTGGTTTGTGATGGTGAACGTGCCGCACAACACCGGGCAAGACTGGGAGACGCTTATACAGCAGACCCGGCAGCATGCCCTGCAGAAGATCAGCCGGGCCCTGGGTACCAACGTAGAGGCGCTTATCACCGCAGAGCGGGTCTGGGACCCCAAAGGCATTGAGGCAGACACGTCTTCGTTTGGCGGCGCCCTCTACGGCAGCTCTTCTAACAACCGGATGGCGGCTTTTCTCAGGCACCCCAATTTCACCGGCAAACTCAAAGGCCTGTACTTTACCGGCGGTAGCGTGCATCCCGGCGGCGGCATACCGCTGTGCCTGCTCTCGGCTAAAATAGTAGGGGAGCTGGTACCGGCCCCCTCTACAACAGTTCCCGCCTGATGTAAGCCATAGCCCCTCCCGGAGTGCCTCCTCCCTCGGTGCCATGTTCTCTGCAGTGCCATTGGCGTACCGGAGGTTCTCTCCCTTGGGGAACACAAGCTTTTCTCAGGATCCTGCCTAATCTATTCTATTAAAAGTTACAAAATTGGTTATGTTAACTTCTGCCATTGTTAGGGTGAAAGGGGCCTCTTTTTACTCAGACACGCTAAAATCTGCCTTTCAGGCCGTCAATTTGCCGCCACCTCTTCTGTGATAGCCATCCATTCTTGCTGTCTTGCCACCTTGTTTGCTGCTGCATTCCTAAAAAGTATTATATTTGTTTACGGCTATTGAACGGATATGGAACAGGGAATTGCACGGGATGAGCTCCTGCGGAAAGCAATGCGGGCGTTTAGTTTGAACGGGGTGAAAAATCTTTCCCAACGCAAAATCATGCAGGAGTACGGTCTCTCCGCTGCTGAGTTCCAGGCGCAGTTCTCTAACAAGGAAGATTTTCTAAGGCAGGCGCTCAACCTTTACCTGGAGGAACAGCGCAAAGTACAGCTTACTTTGCTGGCGAAGTCACACCACCCCATCTCTGAGCTGCTCAACGTGATCAAGCACCATGCCGCTGAACTGCTCAAAATCACCCCGGCTTTTTTCATTCAGATTGAGTACCTGTACCCGCAGGTCTGGCAGCTTTACCAGCGGCATATCCAGATGCACACCTACCACCTGTTCTATGAGCTCCTGAACAAAGGGGTGCAGCAGCGTCTCTTCCGGCAAGACCTTAACCTGGAAGTGGTAACCAAAGTACTCCTGGAGCAGATCAATGTGCTGCTGAACAGGGCGCTCTTTCCGCCCCAGCGGTTTAATCTGGCAGAGGTGTTCAGGGGCATTTTTCTCTACTACCTGAAAGGTATCTCTACAGAGCAAGGCAACAAGGAGCTGGAAAATTTCTTCTCTGATTTTGCCCTCTCTTAAAATGACCGCACTGTAGGGCCATAAGCAGATCATTCATTTGCAAAATAACGTATCTTTAGAACCCCATTTTGTTGGGAGCCTATGGGTAAGGACTCTAATACAAATCTATGACATTCAAACAAACCATTTTGCAGGAATTACTGACGCTTATCAGGCAGGAGGGGCTTTCCCACCTGAATGAGCAGGAGGTGGTTGAGCGTGTTGACATCTCTTCTGCCACTTTCAATGAATTCTTTCAAGGCATGGAGGACCTGGTGACGCAAGTGGTGACGTTTGACCTGGAAAACAGGAAACAGGAGCATGAACGGCTTTTCAGGGATGAGCAGAGCCCTTTACGCCGCCTGCTGCTGGTGGTGCAGCTAGGCCTGGAAACCCTTAGAATGACCCAGCCTACCGTACTCAAGGAAATCATGGAGAAATACCCCAATGCCTGGAAACTGTATTGGGAGCACTCAGACCAATATACCAAGCAACTGCTGCATGAGCTCCTGAATGAGGGGGTGCTGGCTGGCGAGCTGCGCCGGGATATCAACATACAACTGGTGGCCAAGATCATGATGGAACAGCTGAGCATGCTGATCAACCCGGTTCTTTTCCCTCCAGAGCAATTTGACATAGCTGAAGTTTTCAGGAGTGTTTTCCTGTACTACATCAGGGGGTTGTGCACAGAGGCGGGCATGAAAACCGCAGACAACTTTTTTGCCTCTCTGAAATAGCAGGCCTAAGCCTGCCTCATAAAAAAGGCTGCCCCATGCGTGGGCAGCTTTTTATGAGGAGAGCATGTTTAGAGAATCTATGGATGCGGGCCCAAAGGCCTCTATGGGTACCTCGGGTTCTGTTTCAGGGCTGTTTTTAAGAAAACAGGCTAAAAACGCAACACATGCCCTGCCTGGCTTGCGCCAGATAAAACGCTTTCAGAGACAGTGCATGCAAACTCTGAACATGTTCTTTCTCCTGTTTTAGCTGATAGAGGTTCTTACTTTCTGCGTGAATTCTCTCAGCGCCGTTTTAAAATCTGTCTCCTGGTCGTTCATGTGGTTCAGGATCCAGATGGCGCCAAACACGTGGGTGAGTTTTTCCCCTTCATCTGCGCCTTCAATCTCAAAGGCGGTCATTTGTTCATTGATCAATTGGGCTTCGGCTTCCATGAGTGACTCAATGGTCTGCGTCTCTACCAATTTCTTGATTGCTGGTACTTTCATGTTACGTTAAACGGTTTTTCTGATCATCTCCTGTACATACTCCTCTTTGCTGGTGGCAGCGCCCTCTACCAACTCGCCGTTTTTGAACACGGCAAAGAAGGGGAGGTTGCTCACACCGGCTAACTTGCGCGCCTCTGGGCTGGTTTCTGCGTTCACGTCTATAAACGCCACGCCGGCAAACTCCTCATTGTCTGCCATGCGCTTGAACTTTGGTGAAAACAGGCGGCAGTTGCCGCACCAGTCAGCAAAAAACTTCACTACCACGCGCTCGTTGTTTTGCAACACACTCTGAAAATCCTGATCTGTAGCTTGAATAATAGCCATAGGTGTAATCTATTTTCTATTTTTAGGTCTGGGTTACGTTACTTGCAAAGATAGCGTTTCTGGCCTACTTTTATGAAAACAGGCCAAAACCATTGTTTCCACAGTTTTAAAGACTAGAGACAGGTTGTGCTGCGTTCTTTCAACACTTTCCGGTTCAGGATAGTTTGAAAACAGCTTCTGCCCGCCTCACCATCATACGCTCATGCCGCTCTCCACCCGCACAAAAATAAGTATCTGCCTGCTTCTGCCGCTTGCCGCCCTGGCTTTCTCTGCCTTTGCCCCGGCGTGGCAGCAGTCAGATTTGATCAACAGATTGGTGGCAAAATTAACCTTTCTGCACAACAGGTATCCGCAGGAAAAAGTTTACCTGCACCTGGATAAACCGTATTACGCCGCCGGGGAGGATATCTGGTTCAAAGCCTATCTGGTCAATGCCCATGACCACACCCCCAGTACGCACAGCCGGGTGCTGTACGTAGAACTCATCACCCCGGAGAACACCTTCTTCAGAACCGCCGTTTTCAGGCTGAGCAAAGGGCAGGGGGCCGGGAACATGGAGCTGCCAGATGATATTCCGGAGGGGATGTACCGCCTGCGGGCCTACACCAGCTGGATGCAGAACTTTGATGAAGACTATGTCTACCACCAGAACCTCAACATCTTCAGCCCCCGCAAGACAGACCTGGTCAGCACCACCGCCTTTACCTATAAGCGCCAGGGAGCCGGTGACTCTGTTCTGGTGAACCTGAGGCTGCTCAACTACCAGGAGAAGCCGCTGGCCCAAACCGCAGTGGCCTATTCTACCAGCTATGACAAGAAAGCCTCCTCAAAAAAGATAACCACCAACGCAGACGGCAAAGCCCTGCTGCGCCTCTACCTGCCAGACGGAGCCAGCCAAAGCCCCAAACTGCACTTCACGGTAGAGCAGGGGGGCAGGGCTCTCAACCATACCATTGCCTTCCCCCAGAAGCAGGAGCAAATTGACCTCCAGTTCTTCCCGGAGGGCGGCAACCTGGTAAGCGGCCTCTGGAACACCATTGCATTTAAGGCAGTAGACGCCAACGGGCTGGGCAAAGAGGTACAGGGGGGCATTTACAACCAGCAGGGCCAGAAACTATTAGATTTCAAGAGCCAGAAATTTGGCATGGGGCGCTTTGGGTTTGTGCCGGAGGCGGGGAAAAAATATACCGCACGGCTCACCACCAAAGGGGCGGCCAAAGAGTACGCGTTGCCAGAACCCCAGCAGAAAGGTTTTATCTTAACCGTAGACAGCAAGGCGCCAGAGAACCTTCGGGTTAAATTTTACACGCTTGGTTTTAGCCCAGACAGCACCGGCAGACCTAAAACCCTTACCTTGGTGGGGCAGGTGCGGGGCGAAATCCTCTATGCCGCCGTTAGCCCTACCGCCCGTGATGTGTTTCAGGTTGAGATACCCGCCAGTAAGTTCCCCACGGGTATTGTGCAGTTCACGGTTTTCTCAGAAAAAGGGGAGCCCCTGGCTGAACGGCTGGTGTTTGTGAAGCATTCCCCTCAACTGCAGTTAACCCTGACCCCAGACAAACCGGCCTATAAACCGCGGGAGAAGGTAACCCTGCAGCTGCAAGCCAAAGATGAGGCCGGGGCCCCCGTAGCGGGTCATTTTTCCCTCGCCGTCACTGACCAGAAAGCTGTTATACCGGCACCCAATGCGGCCAATATTGTGTCTTACCTGCTCATGAGTTCAGACCTCAAAGGCTATATTGAAGAACCGTCTTATTACTTTACCTCGTCTTCGCCTGAGGTGGCCACCGCTTTAGACAACCTCATGCTCACCCAGGGCTGGCGCCGGTTTATCTGGAAAGACCTCCTGCTGGACAAGTTCCCCAGCACTAGCTTCAAGGCTGAGAAAGGGCTGTACCTCAGTGGTACTTCTACCAAATTAACCGGTCAGCCAGATGCCTACGCCAGTGTGGTGATCTCAGACCTCAACAACCTCAAAAGCACCATCACTATTCAGACAGATGACCGGGGCAAGTTCAGCTTTCCGTTAGACAGCTTCACAGACAGCTCTAACCTGGTAGTCAAATCCTCTAAAGGCGTTGGCTCTATGCTGGTGCTGGACAACAACCTGCCGCAGATCCAGGTGCACCCGCAGGCACCGTACCACCCCGTTCCGGCCCCGTTCTCAAATGAAGTCTGGACGTACCTGCAGCGTAACCGGGAGCAGCTCAAACTGGATCAGTACTCAGGCAAGAGCAGCATTCTGCTGCAGCAGGTGATTGTGCGCGGAAGAAAGGAAGAGGAACGCCCCGCCGCCTCTGGCAACCTGCATGCTACCCCTGACTATATTCTAAAAGGCTCTGACCTGTCACCTGGCATTAACATTATTCAGTCTCTGCAGGGGCGGGTAGCCGGGCTGCAGGTGACCAACGGGCAGGTAAGCATGCGGGGCGGCGGTTCACCGCTCTACCTCCTGGACGGCATGCCTTCTGATGCCCAGTTCATTCAGTCTATCAACCCCAATGAGGTAGAGTCTGTTGAGGTACTGAAGCCGGGTGCCTCCTCTGCCATCTACGGTGGCCAGGGCGGCAACGGCGTCATTGCCATCAACCTCAAAAAAGGTGGCTCCAGCAGCTCCAACACATCTCCTACCGGTGGGGCCGCCGCCCAGCTGCCCGGCACGGCCACGTACCAGGGCCTGTACTACTCCAAGACCCGCGAGTTCTATCAGCCCAAGTATGACAAGCCAGACACCAGCAACGTGGTCATGCCAGATCTGAGAACCACTCTCTTCTGGAGCCCTACGGTGCAGACAGACGCCACCGGCAAAGCCGAGATTACATTTTACGCCGCAGACCAGAAAACCACCTACCAGGCGGTTCTACAGGGCATGACTGCCACTGGCAAAGTAGGCTACCTGCGCAACTCATTTCTGGTGAAGTAATCTCCCGCTGGGGCCGTAGCGGAACCTCTTCCGCTAAAAAAGTCCGCTCAACTTTCTGTTTCTGGCCTGTTTTTGTGAAAACAGCAGACAGATTGAGCGGACTGCCCTTTTCGTTCTGAAATAGAAATAGCTGAGAAGGCAGGCCCCGGCTATTTGGATGAGGAAACACTGTCTGGTTTACTGCTGAAGAATCTGCCCCGGCGAGACACCTTGGTTTTAAGGGTAATCTGCTCAATCACTTTAGCCCGCGGAAAGTAAATTTGCCACACGCCCCGCACTTGCCCCACCTCAAAGCCGCCCGGTTTGCCCTGGGCAGAGAACACCCGCAGTTGGTCAAGGGATTTGCCGGTAAAGTCTAACACGCTGGGCTCCTCACAGCTGGCGCAGTTACGGCGCCTGATCTGGATGGGCCGCTGAAACAGGAACTCCTGCTCTGGCACAGAGAAGGTGGTGGTTGAAGGCAGAGTTCCCCCCGCTGCGGCCCGTATATCCTGCCCAAGCGTTTGCTGCGCGTCTGTCTCAGAAGAGAAGGTTTTACGCGTTAACCGGGCCTTGTACCGCCGCAGAATGGACTGTACCAGGGGTAACTTCTCGGGCTGGGCCACAAACAGCTCCTGCTCCTTGGGCTGGCTCTCTGCGAGCTGAAGGAAAGCCCCCTCAATCTGGCTTACCACGGTGTCACCGGCGGCCAGCACCCACACCTCCATGTCTTCCTGGGTAATGCGTTTTACTTTGTGGCGCTCGGCCTCTACGGCCATCTCTTTGCCCCGGTCCAGCTTTTCTGGCTCACAGGCCCCAACCACAGCGCAAGCCCCCACTATCAATGCCCAAATCACTCTTTTTCTTGCCATTGCGTCTACTAACTGTAAAACAGCCGGTCATGTTTCTGGTGACAAAGATGGGGCACAATGCCCAAAGTTTCAATGGCCCACTGCTACCTGACTGGTTTCTTTGACGTTAGCCTGAGCTGCTTTTCAACCCGCCTATAAACTGATACTCCTGTTTTAGGCCTGTTTTTAGGAAAACAGGCCTAAAACAGGTTTAAAAGAAAAGCCCGCTGCTTCTGCAACGGGCCTTTTCAACACAACAACTAATTAAAAATTTTACTGGTTGGGCAGCACCACCGGGTCTCCCAAGCCTAATTCTTTGAGGCCGGCCAGCTGGGTCTTGGCATCACCCACCACTACATAGATCATCTTGGCAGGGTCAATATATTGGCTGATCAGGTTTCTGGCTTGGGCGTAGCTCAGGCCTTGAATGGCGGTTTCTTCGCGCTTGAGGTAGTCAGCGGGCAGGTTGTAGGTGTTCATGGTTTCCAGCAGGCCCACCAGGCTGCCCAAGGTTTCATAGCCTAGCGCGGTCTGGCGCAGGAGCGCGCCTTTAGACGTGGCCAGATCCTGCTCACTGTAGCTGGTGCCGTAGCTCTTCAGAATCTCCCCAATGGTTTGCAGTGACTCTTTGGTAACATTGGTGCGCACGCTGGTAGAAGTCACAAACGTGCCCGGTGCCGTTGGCCTGCGGGAGAAACCTGAGAACGCGCCGTAGGTGTAGCCTTTCTGCAGACGAAGCACGTTGAACAGGGTAGAGGCGGAGCCCGCGCCCAGTTTGTGGTTGATGGCCTGCATCACGTCGAAATCTGTAGAGTTCACCGGCACCGCCAGGTACCCCGCGTAGATCACAGACTGCTTGGCATCTGGCTGGTCAATAAAGTACAAGCGCTTAGGCGGTGTGTTGATAGCCGTGACCGGTGCCGGAAGCTTTACCGGCTTGGCGGCCCATTTCTGCTCTAAGCTGGCCAGTGCCCTGGTCACTTCTTCTTTTTTTATGTTGCCGGCAATCTGGAAGCTGGCCACACTGGGCGAGAAGTTCTTCTGGTAGTACTCTTTCAGGTCTTGCAGGGTGATGCGCTCTACCGTGGCCATGGTGCCGCTGGTTGGGTAGGCGAAGCGGCTGTCTTGGCCGTACAGCACCTTGTTGAACGCCAGCGAGGCAATGGCATTGGGATTGGCCATGTTCTGCCTGATACGGCTCAGGGCGGCTTGTTTGGCTTTCGCAAATTCGGCCTCATCCCAGCGCGGCTCCAGCAGAATCTCCTCTACCAGTTTCATAACCTGCGGAAAGTTTCGGCTCAGCGTGTTGCCCGTGAGGGTGATGCCCTCTGAGCTGGCATTTACGCCTATAAACGCACCCAGCTGGCCAATGGTTTCCTCCAGTTGCTGGGCGGTCTTGTTTTTGGTGCCTTCTAGGAGCATGGCGTCTACCAGGGCGGCGGTACCAATCTTCTGCTGGTCATCTAGCTGCATGCCGCCTTTGATCAAAATGCTGAACTGCACCAGCGGCAGCTCATTCTGCTCAATGCCGTAGACTTTCATGCCGTTCTTCAACTGGCCGGTCCAGATGGCAGGTGCTGTAAAGCTGAAATTGTTGCTCAGCTCCGGCATCTTGCTGCGGTCAATCTTTGAAGGGGTTTTAGGGAACGAGGTAGGCTCCTGACCCAAATTAGCGCCTTCGGCCCCGGCCACAATCTTCTCTTCTACCACATCTGCTTTCACGGCACCTTTCAGGGCGAGCGCTTCCTGCCCCTTGGGTACAAAGCTGGTGGCCACGTAGGGTTTGCCTTTGATGTACTTGCGGTACACGTTCATGATGTCTTGCGCCGTTACAGCCTGGGTCATGGAAATGTCTTTCTGGGCAAAGGCGGGGTCACCGGCAAACTCATTGTACTGCGCCAGCTGAAACGCTTTGTTCAGCAGACTGGAAATGCCGTTGTACAGCGCCGTCTCTTGCTTGATCTTGAGGCGCTCCAGCTCTTTGGCGTCTACGCCTTCTTTCTCAAACTTGTCAAAAGCGGCCAGCACGCCGGCCTGCACGTCATCCAGATCTTTTTTGTCAAAGGCCCGCACCCGTATTCTGAACGTACCGGCAATCTCATTGGAGTTCTGACCGGCAGAGGCACCGGGGGCCAGCTTTCTTTCCTCAACAAGGATCTTCTCAAAAGGTGAATTTTTGCCTTCGGCCAACAGGCTGCCCAGCATGCTCAGCGCGTATGAATCTTTGTGGTACTGCTCTACGGTAGGGTAGACCATGGTCAACTCTGGCACATTGGCAAAATTGTCTACATGGAACAGGGATTTGGTAGCAGATAATTTTACCGGCATGGGCGGGAGCGGCTTCACCTCTGGCTTGGTTTTCAGCTCCCCAAAGTATTTTTCAATGAGTTTCTTCGCCTCTGGCGTCTCAAAGTCACCGGTCAGCACCAAGGTGGCGTTGCTGGCGCCGTACCACTGGTCATAGAACTCCTTTACATCTGCCAGGGTGGCGTTCTGCAGGTCTTCCAGGGAGCCAATCACATCCCAGCTGTAGGGGTGGCCGGCAGGGTAGAGGTTCTTTTTGATGACGTAGTCTGTGTGGCCATAGGGCTGGTTGTCTACCCGCTGGCGCTTTTCGTTCTTCACCACCTGCTTCTCGTTCTCCAGCCCCCACTCGCTCACGGTGTTGATGAAGAAGCCCATGCGGTCAGACTCCAGCCACAGCACCCGCTCCAGCGCATCTTTGGGCACCACCTCATAATACACGGTTCCGTCTTCAAAGGTACCGCCGTTAAAAGAGCCCCCCACCTGGTTGATGGCTTTGATGAAGTTGCCCTTGCCCACGTTCTCTGAGTTCTGGAACAGCATGTGCTCAAAGAAGTGCGCAAAACCGGTACGGCCCTCCTTCTCCCGGTTGGAGCCTACGTGGTACATGATGGCCACGGCCACCTTGGGGTCAGATTTGTCCTGGTGCAGCACCACCTCCAGGCCGTTGGGCAGCTTGTATTTCTCAGACTTGAGGGTAAACTGCGGGGCTGCGCTGCCCAAAGGTTTTGCAGAGGTCTTAGCGGTTGTCTTTTTTGCCACCTGCGCCCATGCCTGTTGGGGCGGGCTCACAGTCATACTGCCCAGCAGCAGTGATAGGCAGGCAAGGGTAAGTTTGTTGTTCATAGAGGAATTCAGAAATTAGGTGGTGGTGGTGGTGAGGTTCAGCCTTATATTAGTAGGCGAAAGCGGGAGTTTATTACACCTCACGGCGGCTTTTCCCCGTAGAGTGTCAGCTGGCGTTTTTGACCTGTTTTTGCCAAAACAGGTCAAAAACAGAATTTCTTTTACAGAGTTGGCTGGCGGGGCGCGTACGCAGCAAATACTGAAGAAACCTTATATTCGCTTTTGTTGTGCAACCGGTGAGGCAGCTCTCTGTTTTGGGCCTGTTTTCAGAAAAATAGGTCAAAAACGAGTTTTTTCACGGCTTCGGTTGTTCTCCCATAGAAGCAGAAACCAGGCGGGGCGGCTTGGCGCTCCCCCTTTTACTGACACTCATTCCATGAAGAATAGAAAACTGATCTTGTTTCTTTTTTGCCTGGGCACGCTGTTGGCCTGGACGGCACTTTGCCTCACCTATTTCACCACCGGCCGCATAGAATGGCTCCGGTTGCTTACCTTCCTGATTTCAGGCATCCTGGCTTACGTAGTCTACCAACGCAAATGAGAAAGCACCTGCTGCTGCTGCTTTTCCTCTTCGGCGTCACCGCCGAAGCCTGGCCCCAGGCCACTGCCCCCGGGAGCATCCCTAAGAACAGGTACGGTCTGCCGGTAGTGACTACCGTGGCGCTGTACCGGCAGCAGGTGGCCCAGGACCCCAGCCATGAACTGGTGGAACTGCAGTCTTATGTTCCCGGCTTGGTGCTGGACATCAAATACGCCACGGCTGACAATCTGGTGGGGGAGCCGGTTTACAAAATAGCCGCCGCCTACGCCCGCAAACCCGTGGCTGATGCCCTCCAGAAAGTGCAGGCAGACCTGAAGTCGCTGGGGCTGGGCCTCAAAATCTATGACGGCTACCGGCCGTACCACGTTACAGAGCACTTCTTCAGAAAAGTGAAGGAAAAGGCCTACGTGGCTAACCCCAAAGACGGCTCCCGCCACAACCGCGGCTGCGCCGTTGACCTCACCATTGTCCGGCTCTCAGACGGGAAAGAGTTGGAAATGCCCACTCCCTATGACGCCACCGTGGTAAAGTCTCACCCAGACTACCCGCACGTGTCTGCGCAGGTGAAGAAAAACCGCACCCTGCTCATTACCGTCATGGAGCGCCACGGCTTTACCGTTTTCCATAATGAGTGGTGGCACTATGACTTTAAAGATTGGCGCAGATTTCCGTTAATGGATATTCCGTTTGAAAAACTACAGGAGGGAAAGAAGTAGGCAGTTGCGTTTCTGGCCTGTTTTTCTGAAAACAGGTCAAAAACAGGAGGCGGGCGAAAGAAGGTTGCAATAGTTACAGAAAGGGCCTTACTTGCTGCTTCTGTTCCACAATACCTATCCTTTTCACAATGAAGCTATCTTTCCAGTTTAGGGCGGCGGCCTTTTTGGCTGTTTTGCTGGGGTTGTTCGCTCTTTCCCTTCAGGCCCAGGTGTCGCCTAAGCGCGAACTGCGCGGCGTCTGGATTGCCACTGTGGCCAACATTGACTGGCCCAGTCAGAAAGGGCTGTCGGCGGTGACGCAGATGGAGGAGTTCCGGTACATTCTGGATGAGCACCAGAAAAACGGCATCAACGCGCTGTTTGTGCAGGTACGGCCCACCACTGATGCTTTTTACCGGACCGACAAAGAGCTTTGGTCGCACTGGCTCACCGGCAAGCAGGGGCAGGAGCCTAATCCGCCGTATGACCCGTTGGCGTTCCAGATTGAGGAAGCCCACCAGCGCGGTATGGAATTCCACGCGTGGTTCAACCCATATAGAGCCACCCATGACACCGTGAGCGCCAACATCTCACCCAAACACATCACCAAGACCAAGCCCGAGTGGTTTGTGACCTACGCCGGCAAGAAATATTTCAAGCCGGGTCTCCCCGAAGTTAGGGCATACATTGTGAACATTATCATGGACGTGGTGCGCAACTATGACATTGACGCCGTGCACTTTGATGATTATTTCTACCCGTACCCCACCAAAGACCCGTTTCCAGATGACGAGGATTTCGCCAAGTACGGCACTAATTTCACCAACAAAGATGACTGGCGCCGCTATAATGTAGATGAGGTGATACGGGTGCTCTCAGACAGCATCAAAGCCGAGAAGCCGTACGTGAAGTTCGGGATTAGCCCCTTCGCCATCTGGCGGAATGCCTCACAGGACCCGCGCGGTTCAGACACCAAAGGTGGCCTCACCAACTATGACCATTTGTACGCAGATGTGCGGGGCTGGCTGGAGAAAGGCTGGATTGACTACAACGTGCCGCAGCTCTACTTCCATATTGGCTACCCCGTGGCAGACTACGCCAAAATGCTGGACTGGTGGGCGAAGAACAGTTTCGGCAAGCACAATTACATTGGCCAGGGAACCTACCGCGTGAACAATGATGCCCGCTTTAAAGAGTGGTCAAATCCGCTGGAAAGCGGAAACCAAATACGTTTGAACCGAGCCAACAGCGGTGTGCACGGCAGCGTGTACTTCAGTTCTAAATCTGTGATGAGCAACCCGCTGGGCGTGCAAGACAGCCTGCGCCAGAACTTTTACAAGAACCCGGCCCTGGTGCCTACCATGCCTTGGAAAGACAACGTAGCCCCGTTGGTACCTACAGGCCTAAAGGCGCATGCCACTCTAGAGGGTGTGAGCTTATACTGGAATGCCCCGGCTCCGGCCCCAGACAAAGAAACCGCCCGCTACTACGTCATTTACCGCGTTCTCAGTGGCCAGACCATCAACCCGGAGAACCCGGCGCATATCCTGAAAATACACAACGGCCCAACCTCTTTCACAGACACTTCGGCCAAGCCGGGAGAACGTTACACCTACGGCGTTACGGCTGTTGACCGTTTGCATAATGAAAGCGCCCTTTCCAGAACCGTGGCCGGCAAGCGGAAGAAGTAACATTTTGTATCACGTAGCAAGTAGCACGTAGCACGACCGTCATTTTTGATAATAGCCCCACTCTGTGTCTCTGTTTTGAAACTTTTGGGAAATTTCCG
>NZ_LRMM01000130.1 GCF_001647275.1 Rufibacter ruber
TTGAAAGGTTTCTCTTTCTTGTGCAAGAACTGAAACTGAAAGGATTAGGCAGAAGATTAAAATTAAATGGTTTCTCATATTTATATATGTTGCATAACGGCTAGTATAAAAAACGTGCAAGGCCGTCGGCCGAGATGCCGTTTATACAGTGTTGGCAATAGTTGTTTTTTTCTTTTACTTCTAATTGCTCTTTGTTTTACTGAATCTCAAGATAGAATATTCCATAAACCTTTCTCCAATTCCCAAGTTTACCTCGATATCGTTAAATGTCCATGAGTGCATGGGCAAATCAAACTCATCTAATTTTATTTCTGTCGGTTGTCCGAAATGCTTTAAGAAGTGCTCTGAAAATTCTTTGAAGAATATTCGCGGATTGATGTTTTTGCGTCCGAATTCTACAGATTCCAAAAAACCATTAGCGTTTTGTAATTGGTTCTGAGCTACAGTTACATCAAGTATTTTACCACCAAAGCACTTCTTGTCTGTCCAAGTGATAAAGGATTCTTCCTGATTCTTAGTTGGGTTGTCGATTCTTTTAATTGCTTCCAGATGTTGTCCCCACGCCAATAGCTTATAACTATCTTCAAATAAGATTCCATCTGTAAGTTGGAATGGAAAGATTCTTGATTCTACCATTTTATCAATTATTGCCAACGGACTAGTATAAACGACGGCGAGGCCGTCGGCCGATGCTGACGTTTACACGTTGTTAGCTCCAGTTATTTTTCTATTATTGCTTTTAAAAGTTTTTCTATAGGGGTTAATATTTGACTCATATTTTCATAATTGTTGGGCCAAATATCATTAAGCAAGCAGAAATATTTTATTCCCAACTTATCATGCTCTCCAAATCCACCCCAGTTCAAACCTGTCATAACTAGTAGGAAGCAATTAGCATTAGGAAATTCATTTTTTAATTTAACTTCTCTATTTATCAAATCATTTTCCCAGCCATGTCGATTCCAACCCAATTGAGTTTTGCATTCAATTATTGCAACGACTTCATTGTTTTCCCAAATTGAGATATCTGGTCTAATAGCGCCGCGCCTTGCCATTATTTGTTTTTCTGAGTAAGCTTGAAGATGTCCTCCTTGCTTTTGCAAAAACAGCTTTATAAAGAAAAGAGTAGTTTCAACAAAAAAGTCTGCCCCAGCTGTCGCGTATCTTTTTCCTAAAAAATGCTTTATCACACTTTGTGTTTGATAGTAGGCTTTCATCCGTTCCAAAACCGCTTCTGTAACTTCATGTTTTTCTAAGTCGAAGCTGTATGCATCTTGCATTTCAATAAAGGATTCTTGAAGTGCAGTACTTATTTGCCTGATGCTATTGCAATAGCTTTTGTCAATGTCTTTAAGTTCTTTCATTCTTTATAATTGGAGCTAACGTACTGGGCTAAACGACGGCGACAGCCGTCGGCTGGAGATGACGTTTAGCCGTTGTTAGGTCTAGTTTTTTTTTCTGCAAAGACTGCATTTCTTCTTTCTACTTTTTGCCTGATTTCAGAAAAACAGACGCTAAGCAGCTTTCCGAGCGCAATCATTTTTCTTGCAAGTCCGTTTTTGGCTTCATTTTGGAAAACGAGGCCGAAAACGCATTTCTGAAGTCGGTCTGCGCGCATTGAAGATAAATTCTTTTGCTCAAACGCAACGACAATTCTACTTTTTCACTTTTGCTGGTCAAAGTCGAAGTGCGTTCCCCAACTTTTACTCAGATAACTTTCTACTTTGGCTGATTTAGATTTTTCCTCTTCCGCTACTCTTGCTGATTCTTTTTTCTGCAAAGCGAGAACGGTTCTTCATGTTTAAAATTAGACCTAACGGCTCGGCTATGCGGTCGGCTGGGAGACTGAATCGGAGATTCACGTCGGACGGCTGGCCGCTTGCAGGTAGAGATGGAACGTCGGCCGGAGGAAAACCCAGCTGCCGTATAGCCTTTGTTACCCGCTGTAGTTTTCTTGCTTCTGCTTCTATTGCTGCTTTATCCTTGTTCCTGTTTCTGCCCTGATTTCCGAAAAACGGCTCTATAACGCTGGCCATCGGCCGGTGCGAACCGCAAGTTTACTTTTTTGGCGAATTTCTCTTCTACTACTTTTGCCGGTCAAAGTCGTGGCTGCCTGTTTTTGGCCTGTTTTCGCAAAACCGGCTCCAAAACGGTGGCCATTGGCCGGTATGAACCGCAAAGAATTCTGCACGCATTTTGCGTCAATTCCTCTTTTGCAACAACTGCCGGATAAAGTCGGGCGGCGCTTTCTTTCTACTGCTAAGCTAACTAAATTCTTCTGTTACTCTTGCAGATGATTCTATTCACTTTTGCTTCTCAAACCGATGATTGTTTATGCTGTGACAGCTGATTTTTATTTTTTCAATTGCGGGTAACGTCTAGTATAAACGACGGCGAAGGCCGTCGGCCGAGATGACGTTTATACCTTGTTAGCATTAGTATTTTTTATACTGGTGCCATTTCTAAATATTCTTTTGCTAAGGAAAGTGTGTCTATCCCGTTGATTTTGGTTGCAATTAACTTTTTACTGATTAAATATTTAAGCATTCTGGAGGTCTTGTTTACCTCTTCCCAATTCACTTCACTTACTTTTCCAAACTCGGGAATGGTCGATTCCCAAGTTGTTGCCCTCTTTCCCGAATTGTGAGCAATTGAACTTGCTTCTAAACGTCCCCTAATTAACCTGCCAACATTGAGGTGAATCAGCCCCCATCCGTCCATTCTGTATCTGAAAGTATGTCCGTTGCAATACTTTGGGTTCAAGTCTATTTTAGTGATTTTATAATCAAAGCCGAAAGACTTTTTCCAGAATGACAGCTGAATCGGATTTTGTCCAGTCTCAAGTTCAACTAATAGTTCTTTGACATTGCTAAATTCTTTTAATTCCTGTCCTAAACCAGAGTAACCCTGGAATACAGATAGACTAAGTTCGTCGTAAATGAACTTTACGATTTCTTCATAGTCATTTTTTAAAGCGTAGAATTTATATGTCATATATTAATGCTAACGGTTCTCAGCTATACGCAGGCAGGGATTTTTAGCACTGAACTTCCTACGAAGAACTGAGCTTTCAATTTACCACATTCCTGTCCTACGAAGCACGAAACCCCTGCTTGCGTATAGGTGATGTTATGTGCATACCCTTTATTTTGTCTTATTTTTTTTGTGAAATTTATAACCCAATCCAATTGACCAAACCCATTTGTCTGGGTTATCGAAATGAAAAAATGGTGCTATCAGAACAAAATGTTTGTAGTCAATTCGTGGAGAAACTCCAAGTTTAGCACCTGTTTTTCCTTCTTTGATGTAAAATGATGGCAATGCACCCACACCAATTTTCCAATCATCATTCAGTCTTAACATTAGACTTGGTCCGCCAACATTAAATGCGTAAAAGTCATTACCTGCTGCAAAACCAAGCCTTCCTTCCATTCCAATATCCCATTTTGGATTTTCTTTTTCCTTTTTTTCTTGTTCCTGAGCATAAGTCAATGTTGAAATGAAAAATGCCACTACAAGTATTACTGTTTTTTTTAAATTCATTCTCTTTGTTTATTTAGTAAGTTTTAGAGCATTGTCTAACCTGTATGCTACGTTGTCCCAATTGATGATGTTAAACAAATTGTCCACAAAGTCGGCTCTTTTATTTTTGTATTTGAGGTAGTAAGAATGTTCCCAAACGTCAATTACAAGTAAAGGAATAACTCCCCATTGAGTCAATTTTTCGTGATTTTCACATTGTAAAATTGTCAGCTTGTCCGTATATGGTTGATAGCCCAAAATTCCCCATCCGTTTCCGTCAACATCTTTTGAGGTTTTGGCGAGATACATTTTCAGTTTGTCATAACTGCCAAAATCCTTTTCAATTCGTTTGAGCAAGTCTCCTTTGGGGTCGCTCTTTTTGTTTGTGAGGTTAGTCCAAAATATGGAATGAAGAATGTGAGATGAAAGATGAAAAGCCAATTTCTTTGTCCAAAAATCAACG
Organism: Rufibacter ruber; assembly: GCF_001647275.1. Lineage (GTDB taxonomy): Bacteria > Bacteroidota > Bacteroidia > Cytophagales > Hymenobacteraceae > Nibribacter > Nibribacter ruber_C. Next base: position 3,986 of record NZ_LRMM01000130.1, read on the forward strand.
ATTTCTAGGTTGTTGTCGTCTAATGCTTTTCGTATCATCTGTTGGTCTTTGTTTGCACCTTTTACCGCTCCACCGTGATGGAAGGTATAATGCAAGTGTAATGTTTCTTCATCCATATACGGCTCTAAATGACTATTTGCATAAGCCAAAGGTTGATGAATGAAATTTCCGTCCTTGTCCACCAACTTGTCAATGGTGTTGTCGGTGAGATTTTGGGCAAATGCTGATGCGTTCGGAACTAGTGTCGCTCCGCCAAGTATCAGTCCGGTTTTTAGAAAGTCTTTTCTGTCCATATTTCTGTCGTTTTATTGTTGCACGTTCGTTTCTCAGGGTTGCACATAACGGTTAGTATAAACGGCGGCGGAGGCCGTCGGCCGACGCTGCCGTTTATACAATGTTACCTGTAGATGTTTTTTCTTTTAGGCAATGAAGGCATAAAAAGTACTACTAATTGTATGCATATGTGCCATCTGGCTTTACAAATGCTTCTGCTACTTTTTTAGCTTCACTTGGTAAGCTAAGTTGGTTGTGTAACCAGTCCCAAGTTTCTTTTATTAGCTTATATGTACCTCTACCTCCTTGATATTCTGCACCGTAGCTTGTTAAAAACCTGTTGCGATTTAGATGATCAGCTAATTCTTCTGCAGACATAGTCATGCCATGTGAAGATAGAAAAGATGCCAATTGCCAGATATAATGCTTTTTCTTATTCATAATTTTTAAAGGATTTCAACATTTATACTTTCACCATCATCTGTTAATTGCGCCTTATATGTAATAGGGAAGCGACGTTCCTGTCTTTGTTCCTCATCCGCATTTAACAAAGTGTCCGCGACAATGTCATATTTACTGTAGACTTCAGTAACAACATTTGCCGCGCATTCGCACATCCGGAATTCTTCATCTTTGCCCGTTGTAGTAATTCCTTCAAAAGAAACTGCTGAAGTATCTGGTGTACCGTTGTTTGCTAAAATCTCTTTTAAAGTTGTTTTAACGATTTCGTCGGTGCATTTGGGTTGATTACTTTCAGAACAAGCTAATGCTGTTAAGCTTAACAGTGCAATGGGTAATATTTTTTTCATTCTTCTATTTTGGATAGTCCTTACTTTCAGTGCATTTATGCTTATGGTCGCTGTTTCAGAATATTCCGACCTTTTATAATCAATTAAGAATTGTGAGGCAAATTAATATTTTCATTTACAGGTAACGAACAAGGCTAGAAGGCGTCCTGCACGCATTGTAGAGGTTGGATGCCTTCTAGGCGTAGTTATCCGCAGTTGTTTTTCCTTTTTCAGGTACTCTT
>NZ_LRMM01000131.1 GCF_001647275.1 Rufibacter ruber
TTGGGTTTGGGCTTTTGAATTTTTGAAAACGCCAAAACAGAAAACCTTTTTTAATACTGGCCAGCGCCTTCTCCCTCAGAGGGAACGGAGTTGTTGTCCTGCTTTTCCCTTTCCGGCTTTTGGGAGCGGTTGTTCCCAAACCGGTAGCTGAACCCCAGGTACACAAGCTGGCTCTGCGGTTTATAGCTGCTGGTTTCCTCAAACGTCTTGACTTCCCCCCTATTCCCGAAGCTGTAGGAGTCAAACCGCATGGTGTCAATGATGTCCTGCACCCGCAGGATAATGTTGCCTTTGCCCTTGAAAACTTCTTTGCGGGCACTCAGGCTGGTGGTGAACATGCCAGAACGCTCCCCCTGCACCATCACCGTAGGCGACCGGTAATACAGAGACAGCTGTACCTCTGTCTTGTACGGCAGCGTGACGTTAGAATTGAGCCTCCCGGTCCAGCTCACCCGGCTGGCGTTGGCCACTCCCCGGCTGCTACTGTTGATGGAGTAGTTAAAACCAGAGGCGTTGGCGTTGAGCCGCAGCCAGGAGGTAGGGTCGGCGCTGGCAGTCAGCTCCACCCCATAAGACTGGCCGTCTGCAAAGTTCTGGTAGGTGGCAAAAGAAACAGACTGGTACACAGGGTCATCACGGGTTTCCCGCAGCTGCTGCACCACATCTGTCATCTTGCGGTAGAAAACTGTTCCGGTCACGGTGGCGTGATCCCAGAACCGCAGGTAGTTCACCTCATAGGAGTCAATAAACTCCGGGTTCAGGTTCGGGTTGCCCTGCCGCTGGTTGTAAGGGTCAGAGATGTCCAGGAACGGGTTCAGCTGGCGGGTGCCGGGGCGGTCAATGCGGCGGCTGTAGCTTGTCTGCACCTTCTGCTCCTCTGAGAACTCATAGGTCAGGAACAGACTGGGGAACAGGTTGAGGTAATCCTGTTTGTTGCGTTTACGCTGCGTTACCTGGTTGGTGATGATGTTGGTCTGCTCCAGCCGTGCCCCCAGCTGGTAGCTGAACTTCTTGAAAACATTGCCATAGTTCCCGTACAGGGCATGCACCCACTCATCATAGATAAAGTGGTTGGTTCGGCCCAGGCTGTTTTCAAAAAAACCGGTTCTGGCATTGAGGTCAAACGCCCGCACATCTGAGTCTTCGCGCTCAAAGGTGGTGCGGTAGCCGGTTTCCCACTTGCCTTTCTCCCCAATGGGGTTCACATAATCTGCCTGAAGAGAGAACTCCCGCTCCTGCTCCAGCGCATGGTTCTGCTGTACCGTGGCCGGGGTTAACTGGCTGGGGGAGCCATCTGCCTTGTAAAACCGCCAGCCGAATTCTTCATACCCCGGCTCGCGCTCCACGTTGAAGACGGCATCTGCGGTCAGTTCGCGCCCCGCCTCCTGAAACGTTTTGCGGTAACTGAGCGCGTACTCCCAAAGCCGGCGGTCTTCGTTGCCAGCAGAGTTTCTGAGAGAAGTGCTGTCCAGGGACTGCGCCGGGTTCAGATAGCGGTAGAAGCTGGTGCTTTCATTGTCACGGTAGCCGAAGCGGTACAGCACAGACCCTGTCAGGCTCTGGGATTCTGTAAGCTGGTAATCAGCCCCAAACCTGAGGTTATGGTTCCCGAAGGTATAGGTATTGCGGGACTCCTGCGCCTGAAACGGCGGGTTATCTGTATAGTTGGTCCTGAACTGGCGGCCGGTGCCCTTTCTGATGTCATGCCGGAAATCATAGTTAGAGAACAGGTTCAGCTTGCCAAACCGGTAGTTGAGGTTGAGGGAGGTGTTGTAGCGCCCACCCAAACCGGCGTTGGCAGAGGCCATGCCGTTGAGCCCGCGCTGTTTCTCTTTTTTGAGGATAATGTTCAGTACCCCGCCCGTACCGCTGGGGTCATATTTACTAGACGGGTTGGTGATCACCTCTACCCGCTCAATGGTACTGGCCGGGATCTGGTCCAGTCCCAGGCCACTGAGCGCAGAGGGTTTGCCGTCAATCAGGATGGTGATGTTGGAGGTGCCGCGCATACTTACTGTCCCTTCCTGGTCTACCGTGACTGAGGGCACATTCTGCATCACGTCTACCGCCGTGCCGCCTACCGTAGAAAGGTCCTGCCCCACATTGTACACCCGCCGGTCCAGGGCATACTCCACCTGCTCCCGCTGCCCCACTATCTCTACGGCCTGCAGTTGGGTGCTGGCAGCGCGCAGCTGAATCACCCCCAGATTTGCCTTCGGCTTTGCCGAAGTAAGCACAATGTTGGGGACTACCCGGGTGGCATACCCTACAAACGATATCTTCAGGGCATATTTTCCTTCCGCCACCGGCGAAAGGGTGAAGCCCCCGTCTCCCCCTACCAGCGTACTGGCTACAATTGCTGAATCTGGACCAGACAGCAAGGCAGCCGTGGCGTAGCCAATGGGCTGCTTAGAGGCGGCGTCTTGTAATGTACCGGTAATGCTGCCCTGCGCCCGGGCAGATTGGCTGCTAATTTTGAACAGGGAAAGGAGTATGAATAGGAATAAGAACTGTTTCATGCGGGGGAATAAAATGGGAAGCGTATTCAATCTTACTTAGATAAGAACGGGTAAAAGCGGGGTTGTGACATGTGAGCCTCCAGGTTTCTAGCCCCTAAAACCCCTAAACCTCTCCTACTCATACGCTAACGGTAATCATAACAGGTGAAACTGGTTTCTGTTTTGGAGCTGTTTTTCTAAAAACAGGCAAAAAACAGAAAGGCCCGGACAATGGCCGGGCCTTTCATATTCTATGTAAGAACTTACAGGTGGATTACCTCGCCGTAGGCGGCGGCGGCGGCTTCCATCACCGCTTCTGACATGGTGGGGTGCGGGTGCACGGCTTTGATGATCTCATGGCCGGTGGTCTCCAATTTGCGGGCCACCACTACCTCGGCAATCATCTCGGTTACGTTGGCGCCAATCATGTGTGCGCCCAGGAACTCACCGTACTTGGCATCAAAGATGACTTTCACAAAGCCGTCTTTCACGCCGCCGGCGCTGGCCTTGCCAGAGGCTGAGAACGGGAATTTGCCCACTTTGATCTCGCGGCCCATCTCTTTGCACTCTTTCTCTGTGTAGCCCACAGAGGCAATCTCAGGAGAGCAGTAGGTACAGCCCGGTATGTTTTTGTAATCAAGGGGCTCTGGGTGATGCCCGGCAATGGCTTCTACGCAGATGATTCCCTCAGCAGAGGCCACGTGCGCCAGGGCCGGACCTTTCACAATGTCGCCAATGGCGTACACACCCTCTACGTTGGTCTTGTAGAAATCATCAGTGATGACACGGCCACGCTCTACGGCTACGCCCAGTTCCTCCAAGCCCAGGTTCTCCAGGTTGGTCTGGATGCCCACCGCCGACAGCACCACGTCTGCCTCTACGGTTTCTTCGCCTTTGGCGGTTTTGATTTTCACCACGCACCCCGCGCCAGACGTGTCTACTGACAAGACCTCTGAGTTGGTCATGATGTTGATGCCAGCTTTCTTGAACGATTTCTCCAGTTGTTTAGACACCTCCTCATCTTCTACGGGCACAATGTTGGGCAGGTACTCCACAATGGTCACCTCAGTGCCCATGGCGTTGTAGAAGTAGGCAAACTCCACCCCAATGGCTCCGGAACCCACCACTACCATTTTCTTGGGCTGTTGCTCCAGCACCATGGCCTGGCGGTAGCCAATGATTTTCTGTCCGTCAATGGGCAGGTTGGGCAGCTCACGGGAACGCGCGCCGGTGGCCAGAATGATATGTTTGGCTTCGTAGATTTCGGCTTTGCCGTCTTCTGCTGTCACTTCTAACGTGCCTTGGCCTTTTAATTTGCCGTACCCGGCGATATGGTCAATCTTATTTTTGCGGAACAGGAACTGGATGCCTTTGCTCATGCCCTGGGCCACCCCGCGGCTGCGGTTCACCACGGCCCCGAAGTCAGCAGAGGCTTCGCCCACGTTGATGCCGTAGTCTGACGCGTGCTTGATGTACTCAAACACCTGCGCACTTTTCAGCAACGCTTTGGTGGGAATACACCCCCAGTTGAGGCAGATACCGCCCAGTTCGGCTTTCTCTACCACGCCTACTTTCATACCCAATTGCGATGCGCGGATGGCGGCTACGTACCCGCCTGGGCCGCTGCCCACCACTATCAAATCGTATTTTGATGCCATGTGTCTGGATGTAAGGTTTTACTTCAGGCAAAGCTACATCATAAACCCGCTTTTGCCAAGTTTCTACCCAAGAAGCCGTTTTTGGCCTGCTTTGGAAAAAACAGGCCGAAAACGGTACCGGACACTTTATAATGAGTGGCCTATCTCCTATATTCGGTAGTGCTATTACGTTTATCCGCCGGAAACGGGATGTAAACCGTATGTTCAGGTACGGGTATAGGGGTGATAAATGTAATTGTGACGGTTATACGGTAGTTGGCGGTCATTGTAAACATGAGTTCTCGCGGCGGCAAGCAAAAAAATCAGCAAACCCGACGTAAAGAATCAGCTAGAGTTGCAGAAATAAATCAGCAGAAGAATTAAGTTAACTTTGAAAAGCTGGTGAACGCCGCCCGACTTTAACGTGGGAAAGTGGCAGGATTTGCAGAAGAAGAATTGACGCAAAATGCTTGCTGAGAATTTATCTTCAATGCGTTAATACCGACTTCAAAAATGTGTTTTCGGCCTCGTTTCTAGAAATGAAACCAAAAACGGACGGACGGAAAAAGAATTGATTGCGCACGGCAACCTGTTTTCGGGCTGTTTTTTGAAAATCAGGCCAAAAACAGAATTAAAAAATATCAGCAACTATAAAGAAACAACGTCCGCCAACATGAACTCTGTTAAAAGTCAATAAAATCAGGCGGAGAATCTTTTAAAATCCGGCTGATAAGGTACACCTGAATGCACAATGGCAAAAGCCTGCTTG
>NZ_LRMM01000132.1 GCF_001647275.1 Rufibacter ruber
ACGCTTAAGCTGGTTCGGCTGTTTGCAAACAGCGAAACGGAAGTCTTAGGTTTGCCCTCCTGCGTCTGAAAACCTGTGAGGTCTTTGGTTGGGCAACCGCCGTTGGCGCAGACGCTCGCAGGTCCTCCGGACGCTACGAGGTCTTTATGAAATTGCTGATTGTTGATGGCTGATGGTTATAAAAGTGTAGCGCTGGCGCGAGTCTCTGACTCGTGCCTAGCAGTGGTGCGAGTCTCCAGACTCGCCGGGAGCCAAACGCATTCCACCATGCCGCGGAAGTTACTTCCGGGCCTTGTGCCTGTTGTAATGTCAGCGACTTCTTGGTCTTAGGTCCAAAGTCAAACTCCTCACCTCTACCTCACCTGGTATCCTTTAGGAAAGCAAAGTCAAGATAACCGAGAGCAAAGGCCAGAAAGAAAATCCTTTTTCAAACGCCCTCCTCACCTACTTTACAGCCGGCCCCAAAGACCTCGTAGCGTCCGGAGGACCTGCGAGCGACTATGCCAGTAGCCACCGCTGCCCCTAACCCTCTCCCCGAGGGAGAGGGAATATTGCTTTTCCGTTTTCGGCCTACTTTCCCAAAAACAGGCCAAAAACGCACAGAAACTGCTATTCCCGTATCTCCTGACACAGTTCCACCAGCACGCCGTTGGCCGTTTTGGGGTGCACGAAACACACTAATTTGTTATCGGCCCCGCGTTTGGGAACCTCATTCAGGAGCTGGAAACCTTCACTTCTCAGGCGCTCCATTTCGGCGTGAATGTCTGCCACCTCAAACGCAATGTGGTGAATTCCCTCCCCTTTTTTCTCCAGGAACTTGGCAATGGCGCTGTTTTCAGAGGTGGCCTCCAGCAGCTCTATTTTGGTGTTCCCCACGTGGAAAAAAGACGTGTTTACGGCTTCGCTTTCCACTTTTTCGGCCTTATAAGGCGCGGTGCCCAGCAATTTTTCAAATAACTGATTGGCGTCATTGCAATTTTTTACGGCTATGCCTATGTGTTCTACCTGCATACTGCTTATTTAAACTTATTCTAACTGACGATTTTTGTGTATTTTTGCGCCAACTATCAAACTAACTGACGAAGTATTCTGTTTTTTGAGTAGTGAAACCGAGGAAAACTATTGACGAAGATGCTGAAATTTCCGATTTATCTAGATAATAATGCCACCACGCCCATGGACCCGCGCGTGTTGGAGGCCATGTTGCCGTACTTCACCAACCATTTCGGGAACGCGGCTTCGCGGAACCACCCCTTCGGCTGGGCCGCCGAGGAAGCCGTTGATTACGCCCGTGAGCAGATTGCCGCGTTGATCAACTGCAACCCCAAAGAATTGATTTTCACCTCCGGCGCTACTGAGTCTGACAACCTGGCCATCAAAGGGGTGTTTGAGATGTATGCCTCCAAAGGAAACCACATCATCACCGCCACTACCGAGCACAAAGCCGTGCTGGATACCTGCAAGCACATTGAGAAACTGGGCGGGCAGGTGACGTATCTTCAGGTAAATTCTGAAGGCTTGATTAACCTGGAAGAACTGGAGGCCGCCATCACAGACAAAACCATCTTGATTTCCATCATGTATGGAAACAACGAGGTGGGCGTGGTGCAGCCCATCAGAGAAATCGGGCGCATTGCCAAGAAACACGGCGTGCTGTTCTTCTCAGATGCCACCCAGGCCGTGGGTAAAATTCCGGTAGATGTAGAGGCAGACGGCATTGACCTGATGGCTTTCTCTGGTCACAAAATGTACGGCCCTAAAGGGGTTGGTGCGTTGTACGTACGCCGCAAGAACCCACGGGTGAAAGTGACCGCCCAGATGGACGGTGGCGGACACGAGCGCGGCATGCGTTCCGGTACCTTGAACGTGCCTGGCATTGTAGGTTTAGGAAAAGCCGCTGAAATCTGCCGCACCGACATGGAATCTGACACCGCCCGCATTGTGGCCATGCGTGACCGCCTGGAGCGTGAGTTGCTGACCATGGAAGAGTCTTACCTGAATGGCAACAAAGAGCACCGTCTGCCGCACGTGAGCAACATTTCCTTTAAATATGTAGAGGGCGAAGGCCTCATGATGGGCGTAAAAGACATTGCCGTTTCTTCGGGCTCTGCGTGTACGTCTGCTTCCCTGGAGCCGTCTTACGTGCTCAAAGCCATGGGCTTGAGTGATGACCTGGCCCATTCTTCCCTGCGTTTCGGCTTAAGCCGATTCACGACTGAGGAGGAAGTAGACTTCGCCATCAACCACGTGAAAGAGGCCGTGACCAAACTGCGTGAACTAAGCCCGCTGTGGGAAATGTTCAAAGAAGGAATTGACCTTGACTCTGTAGAGTGGGCAGAACACTAAAATCAATTAGGAATGGGGAATTAAGAATTAGGAATTGTTCGTTTTCAACCTAAAAACGTATAAACTAATTACTTAACCCAAATTCTCAATTCATAATTTTAAATTCTTAATTAACTAGAGCTATGGCTTATTCAGATAAAGTTATTGACCATTACAGCAACCCGCGCAACGTGGGTACGCTGGACAAATCAAAATCTAACGTGGGTACCGGTTTAGTGGGTGCCCCTGAGTGTGGTGACGTAATGCGCCTGCAGATTGAAGTAGATGAGAACCAGGTAATTACCGATGCCAAGTTTAAAACCTTCGGCTGTGGTTCTGCCATTGCGTCTTCTTCTCTGGCCACTGAGTGGTTGAAAGGTAAAACCGTTGACGAGGCGTTGGCCATTGACAACATGGAGATTGTGGAAGAATTGGCCTTGCCGCCGGTGAAAATTCACTGCTCTGTGCTGGCCGAAGATGCCATCAAGTCTGCCATCAACGACTACCGCGTGAAAAACGGTCTGGAGCCGTTGGTAGAAGCCAAGTCGCACCACTAAGAAAGGGGCGGCGCAAGCATGGAGACATCCACCAATGTGCACGTAGAGAGTGCCCGCATTCAGCGGCAGATTGAGGAGCATCTGGGCATAGAAGGGAATCAGCTGTTGTTTGATTTCCGACCCATGGAAGACCGGATGCGCTTAGACCTCATCACCGTGAACCCGCGGCACCACCAGTCGTTCCTGTTCCATACCGTGACGGGCTATGACCGGATAGATGCACTCAGGAAGATGTTGGACTACGTACGGCAGTCGCGGGACCAGGAGAGCTCTTATACCATCCAGTGGATGGCGCGGGGCGAGCGGGAGTTGCAAACCTCCTACTTCCGGGCCACCAACATGTATGATGCGTTAGATAAATTATACTACGGCCGGGACATGAACACCATCACGGTTTTCAGTGTGGTGCTGAACCCGGTCTCTTAGAAAAGAAAGGAGGATACGCGTATGATTACCGTTTCTGATAAAGCGAAAGAAAAAGTAGAGAAGCTGAAGCGCGAGTCTAACATAGATGACAGCTTCAGGTTGAGAGCCTCAGTGGCCGGCGGCGGTTGCTCCGGCTTGAGCTACAAGCTTGACTTTGATGACGAAGTAAAGCCCATGGACCAGGAGTTTGAAGACAAGGGCGTGAAGGTGGTGGTAGACATGAAAAGCTTCCTCTACCTGGCCGGCACCGAGCTGGATTTCTCTGACGGCCTCAACGGCAAAGGCTTTTTCTTCAACAACCCCAACGCCAGCCGTACCTGCGGCTGCGGCGACAGTTTCTCTGTGTAACCACAGTTGAGTTGATAACGCAAAAAGGCACCGCATGCGGTGCCTTTTTGCTTGTATGGCATTTGCGTTTTTCGCTGTTTTGCTAAAAACAGCCCGAAAACAGATTTCCATTCATCTTACACTTGTTTACGGCCAAACCCATCTTGCTCTTTTGTGCTATGCCTGGTCTGCCGCGCCCTTCATGCTGTTTGAGGGCGAAGCTTACTCTGCTATTCCAGCCATGTCTGGGGCGGTTGATGCTGTCTAAGTTGTGTGGTTGCTGTTCCCTTGGGTGGGCCGCTTGACGCAGTGTCTCTACCGTTGCAGGAGTGTGCAGTCTGCTGTTTCCTTGGCTGGGCTGTTGGATGCAAGGTCTCATAGGCTGTGTTCCATTGCTGCTGCTGTGGTAATGCGTAGTTTGCTGTTCCCCTGGCTTTGGCGTTTGCTCCGGTGCGAAACCTCAGCCCTTTCCATAGCTTCTGCTAAGCGCTCACGGCCGCGGGGCCCGTCCTGGCGGTGAGCACTGCTGTTAAAACTAGGCCCTCCGGCCTTGCCGCTAAAGCGGCACCGTATTAACAGAGGCGCTCACCCCCAGGACTGGTTTGGGTTCCTTTGCTGTTATTGCTTCTCCTGCTCTGTCTGTTTCTGCAGGTAACCGTTGCTGATCCGCTAGCCTGAGGCGAGCCCGTGCTGCGCACATCAGCCAGGGGCAGAAGTGCTAATTAGCAGAGGCGCCACTAGCAGAAGTGTTGATTGTTAATTGTTGTTTGTTTACTTATTGCTGCTTGTTTGTCACAATCTCTGGTTCAAGTTTCCAACTTGGACCTATGGTGGCGGAAGCTTTCAGCTTCCATGAGGCGGCAGCCTCACCTTACTTCTGCCCTCTATAGCTCCTCTATGGCGCGGAAGTTACTTCCGTGCCTTCTAACGCCACCAGATACTCCCGCGCTGGCACGGGTCCCCAGACTCGTGCCT
>NZ_LRMM01000133.1 GCF_001647275.1 Rufibacter ruber
ACCATTGGCATGGTAGACGTGCTGAGCATTAATGATGAGGAAGCCCGCCAGCTGAGCAAAGAATACTCATTGGTGAAGGCTGCCAAGAAGATCATGGCCGATGACTTTTCACTCTGTGGCATTTGCCCAGCCGCGTGTGGCGTACCAGGTGTCTTTTGAGAATGCGGCGCACCATGAAGCCACTGTTCAGGCTACGTTTACAGGCGTACAGGCGCCGGTGCTGGAAGTGCGCATGGCCCGCTCCTCCCCCGGCCGCTATGCGCTGCATGAGTTCGCCAAGAATGTGTACAGCGTGAAAGCCACTGATAGCCAGGGAAAACTGCTGACCGTAGAGCGCCCCAACCTGCACCAGTGGAATGTCTCTGGCCATGACGGCACCGTGCGCGTGACCTACACGCTCTTTGCCGACCACCCAGACGGAACCTACGCCGGCGTAAACGCCTCGCACGCCCACCTGAACGCACCCGCCACGTTTATGTACGCCCCCGCGTTAGAGCAGGCCCCGGTGCAGGTGAAATTCATTCCGCCTACGGGCACCAACTGGACCGCCGCCACCCAACTGAAGCCCGAAGCTGGCCCCCTCACGTTCTCGGCCCCCAGTTTCCAGTACCTCATGGACAGCCCCACAGAGCTGGCTGATCTGAAGTGGCGGGAATGGGAGGTGAAGGAGCAGGGCCGCACCCAGAAAATCAGGATTGGCCTGCACCACCAGGGTACAGACAAGGAGCTGGACGAGTTCACCCAAAAAGCAAAACGCATTGTAACCGAGGCCCAGGCGGTGTTTGGGGGGCTGCCCACGTTTGACTTCGGCACGTACACGTTCATTGCCTGCTATATGCCCGCTACCCCCGGTGACGGCATGGAGCACCGCAACTCTACCGTCATTACCAGCTCCCGCCCGCTTAAGAGCGGCATGAACCCCAACCTGGGAACACTGTCACATGAGTTTTTCCATGCCTGGAACGTGGAGCGCATCAGGCCTAAGAGTTTGGAGCCGTTCAATTTTGCTGATGCCAACATGAGCGAGGGCCTCTGGCTGGCCGAAGGATTTACCAGTTACTACGGCAACCTGCTCCTGCACCGCGCCAAGGTCACAGAGCAGAAGGCGTTTCTGGGGAGCGTGGCGGGTACATTGAACGCAGTGCTGCTGTTGCCGGGCAAAGAGTTTTTCTCTCCGGTGGAGATGAGCATGCAGGCGCCCTTTGTAGATGCCTCGCGTTCTGTGGACCCTGTGAACCGCCACAACACCTTCATCTCATATTACACGTACGGCAGCGCCATTGGCACCGGGCTTGACTGGACCCTGCGCACCCGTTTCAAAGGGATTACGGCAGATGACTATATGCGCCTGCTGTGGCAGCGTTTCGGGAAGCCCGAAAAACCCTACACCCTGCCAGACCTGGAACAAGCCCTGGCCGACCTGACCAAGGACCCTGCCTTTGCCAAAGATTTTTTCCAGCGCCACATTCTGGGCAAGGAATTGATGCCGTATGAAACGCTGGCGGCGCAGATGGGCCTGGCTTTCCGGCCAGAGAAGCCGGGAAAGGCCGTGCTGGGGTGGGAACAGCTTCAGGTGAAAGATGGCCAGATCACTATCCTGATGGGAACCTTCCGGAACAGCCCTCTCTACCAGGCAGGCCTTGACCGCAACGATGTTATCTTAGCCATTGACGGCAAGAAGCTCAAAGACCGCAAAGAACTGGACAGCCTGCTGACCACGCACAAACCGGGGGAGCAGGTGGCGTTAGAGGTGCTGCAAAACGGCGAGCCGAAAAAGGTGACGCTCACCCTGGCGCAGGAACCAGAACTGGAACTGGTTCCGTTAGAAGAGTCAGGCCAAAAAGTATCTGCTGAGGTGAAAACCCGCCGGGAGGCTTGGCTGAAAAGCCAGGCAAATTAAGGTGGGGTTCTTGTTGGCTTCCTGTTTTAGGGCTGTTTTCTGGAAAACAGCCCTAAAACAGGAAGCTTTTCATTTCACCCGCAGATCAGCCCCCACTTCTTGCACGATTCCTGCCATTCTTTCGTTAAAGGAGTAAATTTGCTACCTTAGTGAGGAAATCAGCAGCTGCACCGCTCTGTTTCTTCTTACACAGCTCAACATGAACAGACCAGGTTACATAAAATCATTGCTGGCAGTAGCTTTTCTAGTGCTGGGGCTTTTGCCGGTACGGGCGCAGGAGGTGCTCCCCACGGTCTCCCAGGAGGACGTTGCGCTGAGAACTGCCCGAGACTCAGCCAGTAAACCGCTGCCAGAAGTATTCAAGCCCAGCGTAGGCTACAGCTTCTCAGCTGGGGCAGCTTTCAGCAAATGGGGATCGGCTTCTTTCATAGAGCCACGGGTGCAGTACCAGGTAACACCCCGGTTCCAGGTGTTCAGCAGCCTGGCCATGATCCAGCACTGGAACACCCCCACCCTGACCGTACCCACCGGTGAAGGCAGTTCTACCACCGTAATGACCGGCGCGCCCAGCAGACAATATCTATTGCACGTAGGCGGCTCCTATGCCATGTCTGAGAAATTGCTGCTGAGCGGAAGCGTTTGGAAAGACCTGAGCTCTGCCCCTACCATGAACCGCTGGCGGAACTCCCCTTATGGCTATGGACAGCTCCCCCAGCAGGGGTTCCACTTTCAGGCGCAGTACCAGGTCACCCCTAATGTCACTGTCTCTGGCGCCATCAGGTACAGCAACGGCGGCTCCAGCTACTGGGGAGGCCCAGGTTACTACTCCGGCTACCCGGCTGGTGGCTTTTACAACCCGTTCTAACCGCCCCTGCCTTTCAGGGTTGCTATTTATGGTGAAGCCTTCTCATACTTCTCTGGGAAGGCTTTCTGCTTCCTGACAACCTCCAGCTTTTGAAAAAATTCAAAGAGTGCCGTCTGGGTTTTTATTTATATTTGTCCCTGCACCATTCCTAACAAACCCACAAAGCCACCCCATGTCTCCTACCCTTATTCTGGGCATTATAGCCGCATACTTCTGTGTACTCATTCTGATTTCATTCCTCACCAGCAAGAAAGGCGAGTCTACTGACAGTTTCTTTCTGGCCAACCGCGCCTCGCCGTGGTACGTGGTGGCGTTTGGGATGATTGGCACGTCGCTCTCTGGGGTAACCTTTATTTCGGTGCCCGGCATGGTGGCCACGGCCCAGTTCTCGTACCTGCAGTTCATTCTGGGCAACATGGCCGGTTATTTTGTGGTGGCGCTGGTGCTCATGCCTCTGTATTACCGTCTCAACCTGGTTTCTATCTACTCCTACCTGGAGCAGCGGTTTGGGTACTGGTCTTATAAAACGGGGGCGGCCTACTTTCTGCTGGCCCGTACGCTGGGCTCGGCGTTCAGGCTGTTTCTGGTGGCAGGCGTACTGCAGCTGGCGGTGTTTGATTCTTTGGGCGTGCCGTTTGAGGTGTCAGTGATCATCACCATTGCCTTGATCTGGGTCTACACGTTCAGGGGCGGCATGAAAACCATCATCTGGACCGACACCTTCCAGACGCTGGCCATGCTGGTATGCGTGGGCATTAGTATTATCATGATCAAAGACGCCCTTAACTTTGACTTCAACGGCATGGTAACGGCCATCTCTGAGAGTAAATATTCCAAGGTTTTCTTCTTAGATGACTTCAAAGACGCCAAGTATTTCCTGAAACAGTTTGTGTCTGGCGCCTTTATCTCTATTGTGATGGTAGGGCTGGACCAGGACATGATGCAGAAAAACCTGAGCTGTAAAAACCTGAAGGAGGCGCAGAAGAACATGTTCTCGTTCACGGCCATCATTCTGTTGGTGAACATCCTGTTTTTGTGCCTGGGTGCTTTGCTCTATTTATACGCCGATGCCAAAGGCATCACCCTTCCCGCCAAAGGCGATATGGTGTTCCCCGAACTGGCTTTGAAATACTTCACCCCACTGGCGGGCATCACGTTTATCTTAGGGATCACGGCAATCACCTACGCTTCGGCTGACTCGGCGTTGACGGCGCTGACTACCTCCTTCTGCGTGGATTTCCTGGATTTCAAGAATCGTCCTGAAGCCCAGCGCGTACGCCTTAAAAACTGGGTGCACGTGGGCTTCTCGGCCTTAATGGCGGTGGTGATCATCATCTTCAAACTGGTGAATGATGAGAGTGTGGTGCAGGCGGTGTTCAAGGTAGCGGGTTTCACCTACGGGCCGTTACTGGGGCTCTACGCCTTTGGCATGTTCAATACCCGCGCCGTGCGCGACAACCTGGTGCCGGTGGTTTGCCTGTTGGCCCCGCTGCTCACGTTCATCCTCAACGCCAACTCCAAGGAGTGGTTCTGGGGCTACGAGTTCGGGTTTGAAGTATTGCTGCTGAACGGCTTCCTGACCTTTATTGGCCTGTGGGCTATTTCCAGCAAAGAGCCTGTACTGGTCAACGACACTGAAACTGCCTAAACACAGCTTATTTTTCTTCTGGACCGCCGTCTGTTTTTGGCCTGTTTTTCAGAAAACAGGCCA
>NZ_LRMM01000134.1 GCF_001647275.1 Rufibacter ruber
AGGGATGTGCACAGGGAAAAGACCAGCTGATTAAACCCATACCAGTCTCCCCTAACGCAGAATCTTG
The DNA here is from genome assembly GCF_001647275.1 of Rufibacter ruber. GTDB lineage: Bacteria > Bacteroidota > Bacteroidia > Cytophagales > Hymenobacteraceae > Nibribacter > Nibribacter ruber_C. The sequence goes on from NZ_LRMM01000134.1 coordinate 68, forward strand.
TTTCGGCCTGTTTCCAAAACAGCAAAACAGGAATTGCCACACACCCCTTACCAGAGAATTATTCTTTGGGTATTTCCACATAAAAGGTGGAGCCGGCGTCCTCGGTGCTTTCAAACCAGACTTTCCCGTTGTGCAGTTCTACTATCTTTTTAATGATAGACATGCCTAACCCAATGCTCTTCTCGCCTTTGATGCCCTCCCGGCGGGAAGAGGTAAACTTGTCAAAGAGATTTGGCTTCAAACTGTCCGGAATTCCTATCCCATCATCGGTTACGGCCACCAGTACAGAATCTCCCTTGTCTTCTAATGCCACACTGATAGTGCCTTGGTCATACGTGAACTTAATGGCATTGGAGATTAGGTTGTTGAAGACCTGCATCATTTTCATGACATCCAGGTACATATATACGGGCTCACCTGGCAACACCAGTTCAAAGTTCTTGGCCAGCAGGCTTTCCCCCATCTGCTGGTAGTTTTCAATCATGATCTGCAAGCGTTGGCAGATATTCACCCGCTCTTTGTGCAGTACAATCTGGGAAGACTCCAGGAACTCATTGTCAATGAAATCCCTGATCAGATCAGATCCTTTCTTGGCGTTGTCTTTGATAAACTGAACCAGGTTCATTGCACTAGGCCCGGAGCCCTGCAGCAACTCCCCCTCCAGCAGTTCAACCATACCCTCTATGTTGGTGAAAGGGGCGGCAAGGTCATGTGAGAGAATTTCAAGGGTGGCGTTCTTCTTTGAGTTGAATTTAAGCAGATTTGCCTGATACTCTTTGTGGACAGTAATGTCTTCAGCAAAACCTGAAAGCAAAACCCCTTGCCCCTCTTCTAGCAGTTGGCAGTTCAGGCAGACCCATTTAGTCTCCTGGTACGGCGCGTTAACCCTGAACTCCACGGCTTCCTGTGTTTTGGTGTCCAGCAGTTTTGCGTATTTTTCAAAAAGGAAGACCTTGTCTTCCTCATGCAGTTGCCCCAGCAGCTGGAGTACATCAGGGGTAGTAGCTTCGGGTATCCCAAACAACGTATAGAACGCCCTGTTCAAGTACCTGAAATGCTTGCCAGTGACATCATAAATAAAATATGCCTGCCCAAAAGTCTCTGCCACCCGCTCTACCAGTGTAGAATGGAAGACGCTCACATCACGTTTCATCTTTCGTTAATGGTTAGTGCATGAATACTAGCTGTTTATCATTCCCGTGAAAAGACCCGGCTTTTCACTACCCGGACGCAAACGTAATCATGCTTGATTTTACATTGTTTTCAATGCCTGTAAATAGAAATCTATAAGTATAGGACTATTACTATTTTTGATACAACCTGGTTGCTAAGAATCAATTATTTATTTTGCCTAGGTTTGTTTCTACTGAATCTTTACCTTTGGTTATACCACCTGTTCCCCTCTATGCCTGCATTAAAAAAAATAAATTCCCCTGGAGCTACCGTTGATGTTGGTGAAATTCTGGTCATAGATGATGACACCTCTAGTCTGTACCTCATTCAGGACTTGTTCCAGAGCATGGGTATGGGCAGTAAAGTAACAACGGCCACTTCTGCTTCAGAAGCATTAAAGGTTCTGAAAGAACGCGCAGGAACGGCCAAATTCCCAGAACTGATCTTGCTGGACATAAGAATGCCAGAAGAAGACGGATTTGGGTTTCTGGAGAAAATGGGCAAACTGAAGTTAACCGGGCCGGTAGAACCTAAAGTTGTGGTTTTGAGCTACTACGGCAGCCGGACTTACCAGGAGCGGGCATCACGGCTGGGGGTGGCGGCTTATCTGTTAAAACCCCTCACCAAGGAGAAGGTACTGGATTTTATCAGCCTCAACTAAGTCTCTCTGCCCCTGCCTAGGTTACGGCCTGAAGGCTGGAGGAGGCATCAAACTTAAAGTATTTGTCAAGAAGCTGCGCCAGCTTTTCTCTCTTTAAGGGCTTGTTCAGGAATTCTGCAATTTTGAACTGCTGGGCCAATTGTACATCTACCGGATTGGTGGAGGTGGTCAACATGATGATGATAGGGCGGCTGTTTGCCTGCAGGTTCATCCCCTCAAATTCCCTCAGAAATTCAAAACCGTCCATGACGGGCATCTTCACGTCCAGAAAGATGAGTTGCGGGCAGTCATCTGCGGGTTGGGTCACACACCTTTCTGCTATCATGTGCAAGGCCTCCCTCCCATTATGGGCTACCAGTACCTGATCTGCGCAGTCAAGCTTGTCAATCACATTTTTACTGATGAAATTGGCAGAATTGTCATCATCCACTAATAGTACGCAGTTTAATCGTTCCATCTCCAAGAAAATTTACAACTCCCGTAATTCTTTCTCCATTTTTACCAGCTTACAGCAAATGGTTCTTCACTTTTACTCTCTTTTAGGATTAAACGTTGTTTCTGAAATCTTTATTTATACGGTTCTTCCCCAAAATTCTTAATTTTGCCTTTACGGCAATGGGAGAAACTGATGGATACTATTGTTACCTGCTGCAACGGGGCCTGGAAACGCACATGCCCAATTGCTTTTATACTTTAGGAGGAGTTACCTTCAAGTTATAAACCGCGTCTGCAGCACCAAGCGCTCACCTGCTTCCCCTAATACTTTACATACGAACCAGGTTCAATTGTTTATACCTTTTGCCAAACAGTACATAGTGGCCACCCTCCAGCCTTCCGGCTACCTCAGAGAGAGACTAAACCGGTGAAGAATAAAGTTATTGATACAAATGTCTTACTACTCACCTACACGCCACTGGCTACTTTACCAGAACAGTTAGGTGCCAATTAGGTCACCCATATGATCTTACCTGCCATTCCTGAAAATGAAATAGAGAGACTGGAAGCCTTGTATCTATATGATCTGTTAGATACCCTTCCAGAACAGGATTTTGATGAGCTAACAAAGATAGCCACGGTCATTTGCCAGACCCCTGTCTCCCTCATTACCTTAGTAGACGCAAAAAGGCAGTGGTTCAAATCAGCACAGGGGTTAGAGGTAAGAGAAACCCCCAGAGAGTTGGCCTTCTGTGCCCACGCCATCAACAATGCCCAAGGCCCTTTTGTGGTGACAGACGCCACCAAAGATGAACGCTTTTATGACAACCCCTTGGTGGCTGAAGACCCCAAAATTGTATTCTACGCCGGGGTGGTGTTAAACACCCCTGAGGGCCTGCCACTGGGCACCATCTGCGTAATTGACACCAAGGCGAGGGAGTTGACCCAGGATCAGATAAAAGCCCTGGAAGCCCTGGCCAATCAGGTAATGGGGCAAATGGAACTCCGGAGAAAGAACCGGAGGCTGGAGTTACTGAACCGTGAGATCAGCATCTTGAACAGGAACCTGTCTGAGTTCTCCTACAGGGTTTCCCATGACCTGAAAACACCGCTCAGGGGAATCAATGCCCTTTCTGGCTGGCTTCTGGAAGAGTACAGGGAAAAACTGGATGAACAGGGAGTGGAGTACCTCACGTTGATCAACAAACGTTCTAACCAGTTGCACCACCTCACTGAAGGGATCTTGCAGTATTCAAAGGCCACCACCATTCAGGTACACCAGAAAGAAGAGGTTGATCTTACCCTGCTTATTCAGGAGGTGCTTGATCATTGTGAACCACCGGCACATTTTACCATCCATTACCCCACAGACCACCCTCGCCCGTCCTGCTTCCGGCTGGGGCTCTACCAGATCCTGCAGAACCTGGTCACCAATGCCATCAAGTACAATGACAAGCCGCAGGGAGAAATCCAGATTGACTATATACCGGCAGAGGCCGGGTTCCACCTAAGCGTAGGTGACAATGGCCCCGGCATACCGGTTGAGTTCAGGGAAAAGGTATTTCTTCTTTTCGAAACCCTGGGAAGCAAATCCAATCTAAAGGAAGGAAGCGTGGGAGTAGGCCTGGCAACGGCAAAATCGCTCACAGAGCGCATGGGGGGCACCATCCAGATCTGTGACAGGGGAGGGCAGCCATCTGGGGTTTGTTTTCAGATGTTCTTCCCTGGGTAAGGGCTTTTTTGGCATATAGTTTTAAAACTAGTCAGCGGGAGGCTCTGCCTGTACGGCAAGTCTGGTAGCAGCACACAAAATGCGATAAAAGCGGGAAGGCAGGATTCTGCTTGGCCCCTTCCCGCACCTAAGAAAACCTGAAACAGACTTATTATTCTATTTTAAAGGAAAATGGCTTTCTGTTTTCGGTCCTGACTTTTGGAAAAATCA
>NZ_LRMM01000135.1 GCF_001647275.1 Rufibacter ruber
CTCTGGTTCAAGTTTCCAACTTGGACCTATAATGGCGGAAGCTTTCAGCTTCCATGAGGCGGCAGCCTCACATTACCTCTGCCCTCTATAGCTCCCTCTATGGCGCGGAAGTTACTTCCGTGCCTTCTAACTCCAGCTGATACTCCCGCGCTGGCGTGAATCTCCGGAGTCGTGCCTACTGATGACGGGCGGTCTCTGCCTGCCCTCGCGGCGCGGCAGCGAAACCAGATATTGCTGCTTCATTCGTGCTGAATTGGCTAAGGAAAAAAGGAAGGACTCAAGACTCAGAACTCAGGACTCACTTTGACACTCCCCCTTTGAAGGGGGCGAAGGGGGATGTTTACACGTGCAGATCCACGCATGGCAGAGGTACGGCCACCCGTCATTTGCCCTACGCCTTGCAGATACTCCCTCCCGGGAGGGGGAGGGGTGGGTTCTACGCATGGCAAACACCTTACAGACCCTGGCTAATCTGGAGACTCGCCCCATCCCATAGCAAGAGACAAGAGCCTCGTGCGCGTTCTATAAACTAACACAAACAACTAACAGACAATCAGCAAATCATCAGACCCCGTAGCGGCTGCAGGAACTGCGAGCGTTTCTGTGCCAACTGCCTAAATAGACCACATCCTGTGAATCATGCCAATCCTGCATAGCCTGCTTCCGGCATATGCAGGGTGCGCTGCCTTACCACTTCTGCCGCTGCTAATGCGGGCACTTGCCGGTATAAAAAAAGGATGCCCCTAAGAGGAGCATCCTTTTCCCTAAACCCTTTATCTAAATCTTTTAAAAGCCTACGCCAACGTAGATCTGAAAGTTGCCAGCTTTGATATCGTTGAGGGCGCGATTGCCCGCTGCGGCGGTGTTGTCAAACTCTCCAATGTCTGCCAGGCTCAGGTAATAGCGGGCGCCCAGTCTAAGAAAGCTTAATCTGGCCTCCAGGCCGGCTGCGGCACCATAATCAAAGCTGTTGAAGCTGGACTTGTCAATTTCCTTGTCATCTTGTTTGACGGCCATGAGTACGCCTACCTGAGGGCCTACATGAAAACTCACGTTGTCTGTGAAATTCAAGACCGCCAACACGGGCACTTCAATGTAATCAAAGCGCATGCTGCCGCCGTCCGTCTTAGTTTCTTTGCGGGAGTACAGGGCCTCTGGCTGAATGGAAAAGAAACTGCCCAGGCTGAACTGGGAGTAGAAACCGGCGTGCCAGTTGGTGGCAGACTTGAGGCCGGGCATGTCATCGGTGCCGTCGCCCCGCAGGTTGGTAAACAGGACCCCGCCTTTCACCCCGAAGCCGCTGTTGGTACGGGTAGGGGCAAATTCGCCTTCGCTGTGGTTGATCACGCCGCGGTTTAAAACGCGCTCCTGCGCCTGTGCTGCGTTGAACAGAAGGGCGCATATAGAAAGTAAAAACAGTTTTTTCATAGCAAGTGGTATTTTTGGTAATCAAAAGCCCTTTTTCCCGGTTATGGAATCAGGTTTCTCATTATACTTTCTCTTAGGCAGAATGTTGCGGCGGCATCTGGTTTGTAAACGTGGGCGTAGGCTGGCGGCAAGACCTGGGCGGTAACTTCTCTTATTCTAACCATACCCATGCTCAAAATTGCCTGGTCAGCAGAATACGCCCACCCGTTGCCCCAAGGGCACCGCTTCCCAATGCTCAAATATGAACTGCTGCCGGAGCAGCTGCTGTATGAAGGCACTGTTTCACAGGAGAACTTCTTCCAGCCGCAGCCCCTCCCAGAGGAGCGCATTCTGCGGGTGCATGACGCGCGGTACTGGCAACGGCTGAGGCATCTGGAGTTAACTCCATCTGAAATCAGGAAAACCGGGTTTCCGCTGTCAGCGGAACTGGTAGACCGGGAAGTGCGCATCATGGGCGGTACCGTAGAGGCGGCATTGTTTGCGCTGGAGTTCGGCGTAGCCATGAACATAGCGGGCGGCACCCACCACGCCTTCACTGACCGGGGCGAAGGGTTCTGCCTGCTCAATGATATTGGTTTGGCGGCGCAGTATCTGCTGGATGAACAGAAGGCGCAGCAGGTGCTGGTGGTTGACTTAGACGTGCACCAGGGCAACGGCACCGCGCAGATCTTTGAGCACGAGCCGCGGGTGTTCACCTTCAGCATGCACGGGGGCAACAACTACCCGCTGCACAAAGAAACCTCTGACCTGGATGTGCCCTTGCCTGACGGGATTGAGGATGCGGGTTACCTGCAGCTGCTCCGGTACCACCTGCCTAGGCTGTTGGAGCAGGTAGAGCCAGACTTTGTGTTTTTCCAGAGCGGGGTAGATGTGCTTGCAACAGATAAACTGGGCAAGCTGGGCCTCACCCACGCCGGTTGCAAAGAGCGTGACCGGCTGGTGCTGGAGCTGTGCCACCAGAACAGGGTTCCGGTCTGCGCCAGCATGGGCGGCGGTTACTCCACCCGCATTGCTGATATTGTAGAGGCCCACGCCAACACGTTCAGGCTGGCGCAGCAGATATTCTTTTAGGGTATCTTTCAGTTATTGGGTACCATGAGGGAGTTCCTGCTGCCTGCTGCCGTAAAGCTGGTTAGAGCTTCCTGTTTGATACATGGAGCAGGCGTGAGCGTGTGCGGGAAGGGGAGCTAGCTCCCTGTTTTAGGGCTGTTTTCAGAAAAATAGCCCTAAAACGGCGGCACAGGCAGACGCTTTCATCCTGTACACCCTTCTTTCAGGAGAAACGCAAGACTCAAAACAGGTGACAATGCTAATCTCTGGTCTTGAGTTTGGTGCGGGGGCTCTGGAAGTTGCTGAAGGTGCGCTTGAGGGTAAGGTACACTACGGGCACCAGCAGGAGCACCAGCAGCAGGTAGATCATTACTTTCACAATCTTCAGGAACAGGCTGATGACCATGGCGGAGAGAAGGATGGAGGCTATCAGGAGAAGCCAGAACTGGAGGGAGCTTTTGGAGGAACTTCGGCCCATGTTGGTAAAATTGGTGGAACATCTTTTCACCCTGCCTCTCTGGAACGGAGAAGAGGTTCAGTAGGAGCAATTGCTTCACAAAGAGAACGTTGGAGGGGCAGGATAAATTCTGCTGCGCCATCTTCTCCTTGATGAAGATACGAAAGTTTTTCTGTTTTAGCCCTGTTTTTCTGAAATGGGGCTCAAAACAAGCTGCCACCTGAACGCCCATCTCCAGCGCAGCCGGTACTGCTGAATGCCCGCCTGGGCCAGAATGCGCTGCCAGTCTGCCTTGGTAAACGCCCGCCGCACAGAGAGCGGCGCATCATTCTTCACCAGATAGGAGCGGGAAAAAAGTTGGGTGAGCGCTTTGATGGAGTAATACGCCAGCGGGTGGCGGTGAAGGTCATTGATGAGCACGGCTACCCGTACCTGCCGGCGCAGCTGCGCCAGCAGCGTGGCCAGCGCGGCATCTGTGAAGTGGTGCAGGAACAGGCTGCAGATGATTACGTCAAACTGTTCCCGCGCGAAGCCCTCTGAGAAAACATCGGCTTGCCGGTAACTGATCTCCCCATACTCCTGGCTGAGGTTGGCGCTGTAGCTGAGCATGAAAGGGTTGGCGTCTATGCCCACCAGCTCCACCGGCTGTCTGCGCTGGCGGGCCCAGCGCGCCACCATTCTGAGGGTGTCACCGCCGCCGCTGCCCAGGTCAGCTACTTTCAGGCTGTTTTCAGGAAAAGAGGCCAGAAAAGGGTGCGCCAGAATCTCATCTAAGCCGTTGCGCACCACCTCATGCCCGCCCAGCCACTGGTTGATGATCTCCAGCTCCCTGAGGTTCTGGCGCAGGTCATCACTGGCCAGCGTGAGGTCATCCATGAGTTCTGGCTGGGTAGAACGCTCCCTAAACATGGTGCACGGTGAGTAACATAGATTCTAAGGTAAGGCCGGGGCCGAAGGCAAAACTGAGAATGGGCTCGTTCT
>NZ_LRMM01000136.1 GCF_001647275.1 Rufibacter ruber
TTTGCCAAACAGCCAAAACGGAAGTTAGAAAAACTCTTGCTACGTGATATCTGTTACGTGATACCTGCATGACTGCGCTATTCGGGATTTCTAATCCCGAATTCTTCTGTCTGGGGATTTCTAATCCCCAATGCTGGGCTATTTAGAAAGCCGCCGCACTACGGGGATTAGAAATCCCCGGCAGAGAACTTCCGGCTTTGAAATCCGGAAGGGCAGAGAGCAAGAGCCGTATGCAGCAAAAGCAGATACACCCATTGCCGCACATTTGCACGCTTGCGTGTGGGACTATGGAGGCCAGCCGGAAGCTGAAGAACTTCCACCATACAACATCACTTGCTGAAAGCTTGCGGCAGGAGCGGGTAAGGCAGAGGTTGCTGAAAAGAAGATTTGCGTTTTCAGCTTGTTTTGGCCAAAACAGCCCGAAAACAGAAACCATAGAAGTCTTGCTGCGTGATACCTGCTACGTGATACTTCGTTATAAAAATTAGCACTTTACTTAACATGTACGTTCCGTTTCAAGACTTGCCACCGTATAGCCGGGTGTGGGTGTACCAGATCAGCCGCCCCCTGACCCCAGAAGAAGAAGAGAGCATGAACCAGCGGCTGCAGGGTTTCGTAACCGAATGGAGCAGCCACGGCAATGACCTGCAGGCTTCTTTTGAAATACGGGCGCGCCACTTTATCATCTTGGCTACCAATGAAAAAGTAGCCACCGCCAGCGGTTGCTCCATTGATAAATCAGTGGGGTTTTTAAGACAATTAGAGCAGGAGTTTCACGTTCAATTATTTGACCGTACCAGATTGGCGTTCCAGCAGGGAAACCAGGTGCAGACGGTGCCCATGGCCGAGGTGAAGCAGCTGGTGGCCGCAGGGTCGCTGTCGCCGGAGTCGCTTTATTTTGATACCTTAGTAGAAACGGTGGGCGGCCTGCGGGAGCAGTGGCCTAAACCGGCAAAAGATACCTGGCTCGCCCGTTACTTTTAGAGCCATCAAACATGATGAGTGCATGATGCGGAAAAACAACATTCTGGTGCTGGGCCTGGCCCTCTCATTGGCCGCCTCCTCCTGCGGCCCCTTCAGGGGCGTGGTGAAGAAGGGTGACAAAGACTTTGCCCAAGGCGAATACCAACTGGCCATTGAGCATTACCAGGAGGCGCTGAAGAAAGGGAAGAACCCGGCCACGGTGAACTTCAAACTGGCAGAGGCGTACCGCATGTCTAACCGCCTCTCTCAGGGCGAGCCGCACTACAAGGCGGCCCTGGACGCCGGCCAGAAAAGCGAGGAAACCCTTTTCCGCTATGGCATGGCCCTGAAGGCGAGCGGCAAATACGAGGAAGCCGCCGCGCAACTGCGCAACTACCTGGCGGTGGCCACCAACAAAGGGTTCATGAGAGAGGCGCAGCGCGAAGTGGAGAACCTGAAAGTGGTGCCTTCCATTGTGAGCACCCCTTCTTACCAGATTGTAAAACCCGTACCGGGCACCAACAGCGCCGCGTCTGAGTATGCCCCCGTGGTGCACAGCGGCGGGCTGCTGTTCACGGCCTCCCGCGAAGAAACCAAATACCTGGGCAACGGCGAGGGGTTCCAGAACCTGTACCTCATTGCTTTGTCAGACACCGGCGTGGTAGCAGCGGCCCCGGTAAAAGCCTTGCCGGGGCAGGTGAATGCTGAAGGAATGCATGATGCCACCCCCGCGTTCACCAATGAGGGCCGCACCATGGTCTTCGCCCGGAGCAACTCTGGCAAGAAAAGCGGCCGCAAAGACGTAGACCTGTATGTGTCACAGTTCAAAACCGGCACCTGGTCTGAGCCAACGCTGCTGAGTTTCAACATAGATGACGCCTGGGATGCCACGCCCGCGTTTTCGCCCGATGGGCGCACCCTCTACTTCTCCTCAGACCGCAAAGGCGGCCAGGGCGGGAATGACATCTGGAAAACTACCTTAGACGCCGGTGGCCGCTTTTCACGCCCGGTGAATCTGGGTCCGGTGATTAACACGCCAGGCAACGAGGCCTTCCCGCACGTGGCGCCAGACGGCACTTTGTACATTGCCTCAGACGGGCACCCCGGCCTGGGCGGGCTGGACATCTTCCGGATCAACGGCGACTCGGTTATCAACATGGGCACGCCCATCAATTCTTCGGGAGATGACTTTTCTATCTTCTACACTGAGAAAGACAGAGGGTTCTTTGCCTCCAACCGTGAAGGCGGTCAGGGCGGTGATGATGTGTACTCTTTTGAGAAGCGCAAGCCTAAGCTGGTGAACTTCTTTGTAGACGGCCGGGTGCTGGAGCGGAACGAGAAAACCAATGCCACCACGCCCATGGCCAATGCGCGGGTAACGTTACAGGCGGCCCAGGGCGGCAAAGTGGCCGAGGTGCTGTCTGATGCCGCCGGTAACTTCACCTTCAAGCTGGATACCGCCAGCGTGTACTCGGTACTGGCGGAGAGGACCGGGTATTTTGCCGACCGTAAATCTGTGGTGACCCAGGGCAAAACGCCGCCGCAGAACCAACTGACCCAACCCGTTACGGACATCCGCCTCACGGCCACGCTCACGCTCACCAAAATTGTGCGCAACAAAGCCATTGTGGTGGAAAACATTTTCTATGACTATGACAAAGCCGATATCAGGCCAGATGCGGCCCTGGAGCTGGACAAGCTGGTGCAGACGCTCGTAGACAACCCCGGCATTACCATTGAGCTGAGTTCACACACAGACAGCCGCGGTAATGACAAGTACAACCAGGATCTCTCGCAGCGCCGCGCCCAAAGCGCCGTAGACTACATCATCTCCAAAGGCATAGATCCTAAGCGCATCACCGCCCGCGGCTATGGCGAAGCCCAGCCAGTAGTTAGAAACGCCAAAACCGAAGCCGAACACCAGCGCAACCGCCGCACTGAGTTTAAAGTGACGCGTATTGACGAACAATAGCATAGCCTGAGCCAAGTTATCTGGCCTGTCTTGCCAAAGCGAGACAGGCCAGATTTGTTTGAGAGGGACCGGGAAGCGAGTAGCTTCTGCTCCAAGGCAGGATCAGCCATGCGTAGAACCTGCCCCTCCCGGTAGAGGTGTTATCTGGCATGCGTAGGGCACATGACGGGTGACCGTACCTCAGCAACGCGTGGACCGGCACGTGTCAACATCCCCCTCGCCCCCTTCAAAGGGGGAGCATCAGAGTGAGTTCTGAGTTATGAGTCTTGAGTTCTGAGTCCTTTCATTTTTTCCTTACGCAAATCAGCACGAATGAAGCAGCAATGTCTGGTTTCGCTGCCGTGCCGCGAGGGCAGGCTGAGAACACCCATCAGCTGTAGGCACGAGTCTGGGGACTCGCGCCAGCGCGGGAGTATCAGCCGGAGTTAGAAGGCACGTAAGTAACTTCCGCGCCATAGAGGGAGCTATAGAGGGCAGAAGTAATGTGAGGCTGCCGCCTCATGGAAGCTGAAAGCTTCCGCCACCATAGGTTCAAGTTGGAAACTTGAACCAGAGAAAGCGGCAAACAAGCAGCAATAAAAAAACAATACTTCTGCCCCTGGCTGATGTGCGTAGCACGGGCTCGCCACAGGCTAGCGGATAAGCAGCGGTTACCTACTGGAACAGACCGAGAAAGTAAGTCTGATCAGGAGAGGAACCTAAACCAGTCCTGGGGGTGAGCGCCTCTGTTAATACGGTGCCGCTTCAGCGGCAAGGCCGGAGGGCCTAGTTTTAACAGCAGTGCTCACCCCC
>NZ_LRMM01000137.1 GCF_001647275.1 Rufibacter ruber
AGGCCATCCCCCGCTACCTCCTCATTGACAAGGCAGGCAGGATCGTGAACGCCAACGCCCCCCGCCCCAGCGAGCCGGACCTGCTGGAGAAGGAGCTGGGTAAGCTGCTTAGGTAGAACAGCCGCCCCAGGGGCAGCTGAACCAGGTCCTTGCCCACCAAAGCGGTAAGCAAATACTATCCAAATGTAAAATTAAAATTTTTTGCTGCTTTTTGATCTACAAAAGCAGACAACAATATGAATCTTTTGACTAAAAATGAATTGAAGATGATAGTAGGGGGTGGCCCAGGGGATACAGATACCTTGGAGCCTGGTGGAGGGTCTTGTGGGTGTCATGCGTTCTCGACAATAATGGCAAATTGCAACACTATGGTGCCGGGTCTTGTAGTACTGCAGGACATGAGCATGCACCAGGTCAACATTGCCGTAGCTATGACTGCTCAACTGGAACTCTTTGCTAATTAAAGTCAAATAAAAATAAATGGAGTGGCTGTTTCTAATTTTGAAACAGCCACTTTCATCTCTAATTAACTTTCTAGATATGAAGATTTTTTCCTTGATTCTGCTAATGACTCTAATGCTAATTACCAATTCGGTAGTTGCTCAAAACGTAAAAATAAAAATAATAGCAAATAACAATGATGCGCCTGTGCTCATGGGGGCAGATTGGCTTAACTTTCATTTGCAACGGGTAGAGTTTCTTGATTCCTGTGTAATAAAAGGGGGAGAAGGGTATTTAGAATTTGATTTGAAGCAACCGACTCATGTTAGAATATTAGAGCACTTTTTCTTTGTTCAACCAGGAGACTCAGTTCTTTTAAACCTTGATGTGGATTGGAGCAGCCATAAAGTTAGAGAAGTAAAAGCAGTCAAGGGTAAAAACAGTAGTAACTATATGTTTTCCTTTATTCTAGAGAAAGAGACGGATCAGAAGATGCCACATCATCAGGATTATAATGATTTAATGGAATATAAAGCAGAAAGGTTTAGGTACTGCCAGAATCAAATAAAATTTATAAGTAAACTGGCTAAGAAGTATCCTATAAGTGAAACATATTACAAGTTTCTAACAGATAAAAATTATTATGAATACGTTGCCGATTTGGCACAGCCGTTCAGAGATAGAAGAATAAATAGAAATGCCATCCGCAAGGAGTATTACAAAGAATATTTGCACATGAACTTTCATGATGAAAAACTATTAGGTTTCAGTGCTTACGCTTCTTGTCTATGGAATTACCACTACTTTATTTTGGGTAACCCTGATTTGAAACCCTTTTCTTATGAGCATTTCTTAGATATCTATACCACTACTTTACAGTATTTTAAAGGTAAAATGCGAGACAATCAACTTAGAGATCTAATTGTTTACTACGCCAACATGTCTAACATGAAGTTTGATGATCGATTTGAGAAGCTATATGAACAAGCCTTATCTATAGTTGAAGATAAGGAGTTAAGGGATATTATTGAGTTTAATAATTTTTTTGGCAAGCCACAATATAAAGATGTTCCAGAGGCTTTAGCAAATGCCGTTTTTAAAACTGTTGATAATAAACAAGTCGCTTTTAAAGAAATTCTAAAAGCTAATATAGGTAAAGGAGTTTATTTAGATTTATGGGCTTCCTGGTGTGCTCCTTGTAAAGCAGAATTCAAATACAGCGAGCAGTTATATAATTTGTTGCATAAAAATGATGTTGCTTTGGTGTACTTATCTATTGACAAAGATGCCAATAAATGGGTAAAGGATGTTAACTTATATAAACAGCAAAATAATTATAGCTTCATAGCAACAGAGGAAACTAGAAAGATTTTAGAGGAGACCCTGCAAGTAACTAGTATCCCTAGATATATTATCTTTGACAGACAGCATAAAATAGCTTATTCTAATGCTCCAAGGCCAAGTCAGATTACCCGTGTTGAGGGACTTTTAGATAAGCTTACGGCAAACAGTAAGAAGGTCAAACCAAACATTCAGTCCCCACCACCTATACAAGCGCCTCCAGCTAGCATAGGTGCTAATCATGGTAATTAGTGAGATTAAAGGCAGTAATAATAGTAATAATTATAATAATAATATCCCAAGTATTTTCTTGTATAATGATGACTGCTCAATAAAATCTTCATTTAGAGAATGAAACAGAGCTCTGCCCACCAAAGCCGTAAGCAAAAACTATCCAAATGTAAAATTAAAATTTTTGCTACTTATTGATCTACAAAAGCAGACGTAAATATGAATTTATTATCTAGAAATGAATTGAAGATGGTAATAGGGGGCGGGCCAGGGGATACAGAGACATTGGAGCCTGGGGGAGGAGGAAACTGCTGCGCTGTATATATAGAGAACGGTGTGCAAACAGGGTACACTTGTAACTTGTCAGAAACAGAAGCCCATGCTGCTGCAACTGATTTTGCAATGAGAAGAGTGAATGGTGAGTGTCCTACATGCCGAGGAACCTACACTTGTTACTAAGCATTAGAAAATACATTCAGTGCCCTCTGATTCTGTAAATCAGGGGGCACTTTGTAGTGTCAAAATCCAGATTTTATGAAAATAACTTCTCTCCTCCTTCTGCTTTATTTATTTTTTTTCAGCTATGATGTTAAATGCCAAAATAAAGAAGAGCATAGTGCGCCCCTAGTATTGCAAGACACAACCAGCGGTTATGCCCCCCTCACTACGGCTACATTAATTCTGAAGAAAAGAGGTAAAATGAAGCCTTTGCTCCAGTTCCATGATTACTTAGATAACCTTGTTTTATTAAGCAATGTTGGTGATAGCCTACAGATTTCTTTCCGCAACTTCCATGTATTATATAATACTGACAAAGGGAGTGCTCCTTTTATAGTCCTTCCAAATGATAGGATACAGGTGGGACTAGACAGTATGGGGTGGCTAGTGCTTGAGACAGGCATTCCTACTAGGGACGCTGAACTGAACCTGTTTACCTCTATGGTAAAAGCAGGCAAGGGGGATTTTACGGTTTCTTCGGTCTACAAGATAATGCAGGAGAAGTCCTTTGCAAAAAGAGATTCCATTCTGGAAGACAGGGTTAAAAAAGAACAAACTTTTTTTAAAGAATACTCAGCGAACCCCTTGCTTCGGCCTGAGGTGCAAAGCATAGCTAGGCAGTTCCTGCTTCACCATGAAATGTTCGAAAAATTTCGGGTGGTTTCCAGTATGGGAGGGCCAGAGGGAGAATTGAAATCCTATTATGACCAATTGGCCAAGTACCTGCAAAGTCAGAACCGGTTCTCTTATTATTTTCCTCGCTTCAGGTTTGTTGCCGCCTCCTCTTTGAATTTGGGTTTTATCACTGCCTCTGCTATTAAGCGCAAGGACGCAGAGTGGGCCTCAGCTAAAGATTTCGAAACCAACCTAACTCTAGCAAAAAGCTTCTTTGACAGTTCCCTGGTAGAACCTGTGCAGTACCTGCTCCTTAAAAATCCAGGCAATCAAAAGTTGGCCAACCACAAAGAGCAGCTTTTAGGCTACGCCGCCCGCTACCCAGATACCGATTTCACAAGGCACCTGCAGGAGGAGCTGGCCTACCGGGAGTCCATCAACAAGAACTTTGCAGGGAACCAGCTGCTGGGGCAGAAGGACGCCACGCTCCCCCTGGAGGAGCTGATGGCCAAGAAGCGGGGCAAGGTGCTGTACGTGGACTTCTGGGCCAGCTGG
>NZ_LRMM01000138.1 GCF_001647275.1 Rufibacter ruber
GCATTATACTACCTGAATGTCTACCCCAAAGGCCAACAGCATTAAAATCACCAGACCCACTATAATACGGTAGTACCCAAATAGTTTAAACCCGTATTTTTCCGAAAACAGCCCGAAAACAGAGGAAGCTCCCACCCGTGCAGCACCCTACACCTTGACCAGCCAGGTACGGGATGGGCTTAATCTATTTCAGCGGGGGCAGACCTTTGTTTGAGCCAGAGGTCCGTAACAATGGGGTAGTGGTCAGACAGGTTCTGGCGGATGGCGCGGTAGCCTGTGCCTACCAGCCGGGGGTCATGGAGCAGGTAGTCTATCCGGAGGATGGAGAACAGCCCGTTGAAGGTATTGCCCAGGCCCCAGCCGCTTTCCACAAATGCGTCTTCCAGCCCTTTGCTGATTTTATTATAGGTAAAGGAAGCCGGGGGGTCATTGAAATCGCCGCAGACAATCACCGGGTAAGGGGAACCCTGGATGTGCCTGGCTACCACCTCTACCTGCCGCGCCCGCTTTACCGCCCCTACCTGCAGCCGCCGAATGATGTTGCGGGAGGCGGCAATTTTATCGTCACGGGTAGGTTGGGCATTGGGGTTGCCCAGAAACTCATAGTCTTCGCGCTTAAACCGGTTTGACTGAAAGTGCACATTGTAGACCCGCACCGTATCTTGCCCAATCTTCAGATCTGAGTAGATGCAGAGGTTGTTCGTTTCTTCATTGAAAAGAATGTTCCCCTTCTTCAGAATAGGGTATTTGCTGAAGGTGGCAATGCCCCAGTGGTCTGTTCCGCGTAGCGTCTCGGTATAGGCTACATGATGGTTGTTGGCTCTCTGCAACTGTACCAGGGTGTCAAGGTTGTTCCGGTTAGGCTTTGAAGAAGTATAGAATTCCTGAAAGCAGATGATGTCTGGCAGCTCCTCTTGCAGCACCTTGAAGATTTTGTCACGGGTCTTGGGGTTGCCCGTCCATTCATACAGGTCAAAGAGGCGGGCGTTGAAGCTGAGAACCCGTACTTTTTCTGACTTGGCCGGCACCTCTGTCTGGAACAGGTTGAGCTGGATTTGGGTCTGCAGATTGTCAAAGCTTACCAGCACCGCCAGCAGCGAGATAAAGAGCGCCCGGCTTTTCACCAGCAACCAGTACAATACAAACAGCAGGTTCACCAGCAACAAAATAGGGTACGCCAACGCAATGAGACTGGCGGGCCAAAAGACTGCCGGGTTTATGAAAGATGCCGCGTGCGAAATAAGGAGGAGTACGGCGGCCCCCATGGTGAGCAGCACAATGACCTTAAACAGAAAACTCCGTTTTACCTTCTTCCCTGGCACAGCAATTGACTTGTTGAGAATCCCCACGCATTAAAGATACAAAGCAGTTATTTGTTTAGAAAAGTATGAGGGAGAAAGAAGTGCACACCCTGCGAAATACAACCTTTTTATACCATCATCTGGATTCAGCTGACAGGGAAACGGGACGAAGAAAACACGTTTAGCTATCATCCCCCTCTACCAGGAAGCCCAATCAAAGCCAAACTCTTGTTAGAGGTTCTGCGGCGTGCCCCTTGGCTTTTCTGATTGTTAAATCACTTCTAGCATTGGCGGCATGTGTAGAAACGCTCATCTCCCTGTGTAGCCTGAGACCCTATTTTCGGCCACGCCTCAAGTGGCACCTCTGTTTTGGGGCTGATTTTAAAAAAACAGCCTAAAAACAGAACCTGCCCTTCCTCTGAAACACCCCAGGGAGCGCTTGCACCAGAAAGAAGAAAAACATCATTCAAACTCAAACAGAGAACCTTTGGTCCATACAACCTGGCCGTTCATTTTTTTCCTTAGCCATCCTCCCCTCTCTTATAAATAAGTGCTCCAGACAAGCCCCCCATTTCACCGGATAAAAGAAACGGCCAACAGGTGTTGTGTTGCTTTAGCAGTGTACAGCGTTAGCGAGTGGAATTACCTTTGATCTTACTGCTGCAAAAGGCCTCAAAAAAAACAGTCTTTCCCTCATACTCACCTTTGCGCCGGTTTGGTGGGAATAAGGTCTTGGGCAGAACATACATGCCTACTTTTCGGCTGGGAGACCAGCGTGCCAACTGCTGTATTAGATCTGCTAAAAGAAAGTAAGTTGTTTTCCGGATTTGGGGGTAAAAAGGGAAAGGTCATAAGCAGGCATTTGTCTGTCTTTGAAATGCTTCTGGTAAGAGATTTTGAACAGCGATCTGATGGTCTCTGCCCATTTGCCCTCCCCTACCATGCGTCTCCCAAATTGGCTGTCATTCAGAGTGCCGCCGTGGCAGGATTTAATTTGGTTCAGCACCTTTGAAGCCCGCTCAGGGTAGGCCTTGGTCACCCAATCATCAAAAATCTCCCCAATGGCACCGTTCAGACGCACCACCGTATACGCTGCAGACAAAGCCCCCGCATGGGCCGCCGCCTCCAGGATGGCGGGTACTTCATGGTCATTTAACCCCGGAATGATAGGTGCCACCATGACATTTACCGGCACCCCGGCTTCAGAGAGGGTCCGGACCACCCCCAGCCGTTTCTGACCGGTAGCAGTACGGGGCTCCATCTTCTGCCGAAGAGACTCCTGCAGGGTGGTGACAGAAACACTCACGTGCACCAGCCGGTGGCGGCTTAGTTCCTGCAACAGGTCAAGATCCCTGAGAATCAACGTATTCTTGGTAATCAAACTTACCGGATGCCGGTACCGCAGGAGCACTTCCAGCAGTTGGCGGGTGAGTTTCTTCTTTGCCTCAATGGGTTGGTAACAGTCAGTATTGCCCGCCAGCATGATAGGCCGCACCACCCAGTTTGGTTTTTCCAGCTGGGCCTGCAGCACCTGTGGGGCATTTTCTTTAATGATGATTTTCTGCTCAAAATCAACCCCGGCCCCTAGCCCCCAGTAGGTATGGCTGTTTCTGGCATAACAGTAAATACAGCCATGCTCGCAGCCCTGGTAGGGATTCATGGAATAGACCAGACCCAGATCAGGGGAGTCTACCTCATTCACAATTTTCTTAGGGTTTTCTATGAAAAACTGAGTAGCCGGCTTATGCTCCCATGCCTCATCCACCCCTTCCAGATGTTCTACTACGTACTCATTTTTCAAGTACGGGCTGGAAGGATTATACTGGGCCCCTCTCCCTTTAATATACTCTTTGTTCTCTTTGAAAGAATCTGAACCCATGGTAGTAGCCATCAACATGAATACTAATGTATTTAGTATTTATGTATTCTTCAACTATATTCCAATATTTTTAGCAAAACCTAGAGATTAAACTCGCCTTCTCTTCTTCCCTTTAAGCAGTAAGCCGGTTGGGAACCGCTGTATATTCTTCTGCTGCAAAGATTTTAGAGGAACAAGGGATAGGGGAATCTGTAATGAAAGCCTGGGAAGAACTGCACGTGAAGGCACACCACTTTAAACGTTGAAGCTGTTTAGAGTTTTTGTAACTGCCAGGCAAAGGCTACCGGATAAGTTTTTTCATATACCAGTGGTTTCTGTTTTCGGGCTGTTTTCTGAAAAAC
>NZ_LRMM01000139.1 GCF_001647275.1 Rufibacter ruber
TGAAACAGTCGAAGGATTGAAACAGTCATTGTGTCTGCTGTTTCATGGAAACAGGCCAGAAACACAATGGCGTTTTCTCCCCCTATGGCGCGGAAGTTACTTCCGTGCCTTCTAACGCTACCTGATACTCCCTGCGCTGGCGCGAGTCTCCAGACGCGTGCCTACAGCTGATGGGCGGTCTCTGGCTGCCCTCGCGGCGCGGCAGCGAAACCAGACATTGCTGCTTCTTTCGTACTGAAGTGCCTAAGATGAAAAGAAAGTACTCAGAACTCATAACTCAAGACTCAGAACTCACTCCGATACTCCCCCCTTGGTAGGGGGCGAAGGGGGATGTTGACACTGGAGGGCACGCATGCCAGAACATGCTGAATTTTTAGGAGAGGGTTAGGGTAACATAAATTCCCCTTGAAACTGACGTGGACACTCTTTTCCAATTCATTTCAACACCATTGATCTGGAATAAAGATTAGGAACCATTATCACTCATGGGAGAGATGAATGTGCAACTGGAGGGAGCTGCTAGCGCAATAAGACCTGTGAATTAGATTTTTACGCTTCAATGGCCATTAGAAAAACCTTGCTCATACTTTTCCCGCCCCGTAGCGCAGCTTCGCTACTCAAGAATTGCTTCTGAAGCCTCTCTCTGGTATTTCCGCCAGGGAATTCAAAATATAAAAATGTTTTTCCCTGTTTTAGCTGTTTTTCAAAAAACAGCTCCAAAACAGGGAAAAGAAATAAAATAAGTACTAACTCAGGTAGAAGGACTGAACGGTGTCTCTGAGGTTGTAGTGGTTGGCCATGACTTCGCCGTAGGCACCTGCTGTTCTAATGGCCATGATGTCACCGCGTTTGGTCTCTGGGAGTGTCACTTCTTTAGAGAAACAATCTGTAGACTCGCAGATGGGACCTACCACATCATAAGTTTTCTCCGGAAGGGAACTGGTCAGGTTCTCAATTTTGTGGTACGCCTGGTATAGCGCGGGGCGCATCAGTTCGGTCATGCCGGCATCCAGAATGGCAAAGTTGGTTTTCTGCCCGTTCTTGATGTAGAGGACTTTGGTGATCAGGGTTCCCGCCTGGGCTACCAGCGCCCTGCCCAGTTCAAAATGCACCTGCTGCCCTTCCCGCTTGTCTAGCAGGCGGTTGAAAATTCCGAAGTACTCTTTGAAGTCGGGAATGGGCTGTTCTTCTGGCTGCTGGTAGTTCACCCCCAGGCCGCCCCCCACATTTAAGTGGGGAAATAGAATGCCTTGCTCCTCAAACCACTGCTGAATCTCATTTACCCTCACGCAGAGGTTCTCATACGCACGCAGATCAGTGATTTGGGAACCAATGTGAAAGTGCAGCCCTATCAGTTGCAGGTTGGGCCACTGCGCAAACTTAGGCAGCAGGCTTTCCAGCTCCCATAGGTTGATCCCGAACTTGTTTTCCTCCAGGCCGGTGGTGATGTGCTTGTGGGTGTAGGCATCTACGTTGGGGTTGATGCGCAATGCCACCTGGGCTACCTTCCCCTGGGCCACCGCCAGCTCCTGAATTACCTCCAGCTCCTGGGTTGACTCGCAGTTAAAGCAGAAAATATTCGCCTGTAGGGCAAAGTTGATTTCGGCATCTGATTTGCCTACCCCGGCAAACACCACCTGGTCAGGGGTAAAACCAGCCTCCAGCGCCCGCTTTACCTCATTCCCGCTCACGCAGTCGGCCCCAAACCCTTGCTGCAGGATCTCTGCCAGAATAGGGGCGTTGGCATTGGCTTTCAAGGCGTAGTGCACGTGATAGCCGTATTGCTCGGCTTCCGCCCGGGCGGAAGAAAGTGTTTTTTTCAGCAGCTCCAGGTCATACAGGTAGAAGGGGGTTGGGTGGTGGGCAAACGCCGGCAGTTGCTCCTTAAGCATTGCTCGCCTCCTTCTTCTCCTGAAACACCCCCTCATTAATGGCGATGAGCGCCTCTTCTTTCTGCGCCGTATTCACCAAAAGGCTGATGTTGTTCTTGCTTCCGCCGTATGAGATCATCCGGAGCGGGATGTTGCGCAGCGACTGTACCACTTTGAGGGCGGCCCCCGGGCGGTCTTCCATAAAGTCACCCACCACGCAAATGATGGTCAGGTCAGAGTCAATCTCTACCGTGCCAAAACGCTGCAGCACCTCGGTGATTTCTGGCAGGAAAGCAGGGTTGTCAATGGTCAGGGACACGGCCACCTCAGAGGTGGTGATCATATCAATAGGCGTTTAAAACGCTCAAAGACTTCAAACACGCTGCGCAGGAAACCATAGGCCAGCAACATGCGGCTAGATTTGATCTTGATGGCGGTGATGCCGTCTTTGGCCGCCACCGCTTTGATCTGGTTGCCGCTTCGCTTGGAGGAGATGATGGTACCGGCGGCCTCTGGCTGCATGGTATTTAATAACCTTACCGGAATATTCTGCTGCTGGGCAGGCAGAATGCTGGAGGGGTGCAGAATCTTTGCGCCAAAGTACGCCAGCTCGGCTGCCTCGTCAAACGAAAGCTCTGCAATGGGGTACGTATTCTTTACCACCCTGGGGTCATTGTTGTGCATGCCGTCAATGTCTGTCCAGATCTGGATCTCAGAGGCTTTCACGGCTGCCCCAATGAGGGAGGCGGAGTAGTCGCTGCCGCCCCGTTTCAGGTTGTCAATCTCATTCTTGGCGTTCCGGCAGATATAGCCCTGGGTAATGAACAGGTGGGTGTCTGGGTACTGGGCGAGTTGTTTCTGAATGTTTTCCCTGATGAAGGCCATGTCTGGTTCTTCATCCTGGGTGATTTTCATGAACTCCAGCGCCGGAAGCAGGACAGAGGCAATGCCCTGCTCTTCCTGAAAGATCTGGAAGAGTTGGGTAGAAAGCAGTTCGCCCTGGGCCAGAATGATTTTTTCTATGGCGGGGGAAAACGGCTGCTCAAGGCATGTTCTAATATCAGTAAAAACGGTAGATAAAACCTGTTTGGCCTTGTCTTTAGATGCTTCCTGTTTATATAACTCGGCAACCACCTGTTTATAGCGTTGCTCCAGTTGATCTGTGAGAGATGCCGCTGGCGCTTTCTCTGCCTGCGCCAGCTGTTGCCCAATCTGCACCAGATGGTTGGTAGTACCAGACATTGCTGACAGTACCACAATCACCGGCTCCCGGGCAGGGATCAATTGTGAGACAGCACCCATCCGCTCCGCAGAGCCTACGGAGGTGCCTCCAAATTTCATGATTTTCATATTATTGAAATAAAACCTGCGAATTTACTAAATGAACTGCTAGTTACCTGACAGGAAGGTGATAAGGAGCGGTATTTTTTTTGCGTTCTTAAGAAACATGTGGTAACTCTATTCTGTCAGGCTGCCCCTGATGGGGGAAAAGGAGGACGCTGTTTCTGTTTTTGGCCTGTTTTTGCGAAAACAGGCAAAAACAGAAACAAAAAAGGCCGGGAACTCCCGGCCTTTTAAAATTTACCTCCCGTGTTTGTGGGGCTTAATTGGTTTTTATCACTTTCTGCACCAGCCTTAACCCGTTGC
>NZ_LRMM01000014.1 GCF_001647275.1 Rufibacter ruber
AGGCCATCCCCCGCTACCTCCTCATTGACAAGGCAGGCAGGATCGTGAACGCCAACGCCCCCCGCCCCAGCGAGCCGGACCTGCTGGAGAAGGAGCTGGATAAGCTGCTTAGGTAACTGTAAAAGCGGAGGTAGTTAGGATAGTGTAATCCTCTTGGGCAACGGCATGTTGTCTTTATCCTTTGATCCTGCTGAGACGAAGCTGCAAGTTGAAATAAGCATATTTGCCTTTCCTTCTAACATCTTAACCATGTAAAATAATGGGAAAGGGATAAGGCGGCCTCTTAATTTTAAGATTTTAGGAACACGCTGGCAGAAGAAAAGAAAGTGGCTGCGTCATCTATGGTAAGCTAGAGAATAAGTAAACACACCTTTCTTTTTTCCTGCCAATTTGGTTAAAATGGTTCCAAAACGCACTTAGGTACTTACGCCGCCTCCAGCCAATAGCTCTCCGGTACGCCCGCGTGCAGGCCTTTAATGGTGAGCAGGCACCCTTCCAGATCCTGTTGCAGCTGGCATTCCCAGATCACCAGAACCTGCCAGCCGGCTGCTTTTAATTTGGCGCGGTGCTGCTGGTCACGCGCTACATTGCGGGTGAATTTTTCACGCCAGAAGGCTGTGTTGCTTTTAGGCAGGGAAAGAGCACAGTGCGGGCAGCGGTGCCAGAAGCAGCCGTGCAGGAAAATTGCCAGCCTGCGGCCGGGATAGCAGACATCGGGCTTGCCCGGAAGATGTTTCCAGTGTACGCGATAGCCCCGTAGCCCTGCCTGCCACAAGGTTCGGCGCAGCAATAGCTCTGGCTGAGTGTCTTTGCTCTTGTTGCTGCGCATGTACCGGCTAACCTTCTCCTGGGCAGTAAGGGGAGGTGCCGTGGGTTTGTATGCCTTTTTCTTTGCCATGCTTCTGGTGTAGAAACAGAACGCAAATCAACGGCAGAGAGTGCCCGGGAGCAAACTCATTTATAGCAGTCTTACCAATTGAGGAAAAATGCGTTTCCGGGCCATTTTTCTGAAAACAGGCCAAAAACAGCCAGGAGGTGAAAGAGGGCAGCAGGGGTAAACGCTTGGGAGGCTGGTGCTTGGGCCTAGGGGGCGCGTGCGGTTCTGCCGGTGCGGCAGTGTTTGCCCGCCGTACCAGCCGTGGCGCTGGAAAGGATATGGGAAACAAGTTCACAGAAGTATTCTATTCCTGCTTGGGACTTCTATCTATTTATTGGTTCGTGAAAAAAGTCAAGCCCCTGCCGCCGGAGGGCGGGAGGGGCTTGACGGGTATCTTCCGGAAAGAAAGGTTAGTCTTTCACTTCCTCGGCGTCTGCAAACTGACCGCCGCTGTAGCTTACCAGTACAATGGCGCCAATGGCCACGGCGGCCACAGACAGAATCATCTGTACGGGGGTCATTTTCTGGCGTACTTTCAATAACATGTTTCCGGCGTCTGAGAGAAGCTCTGGCAGCACGTCATGGTTGCCCTGGTACACGTGCATGATAGATTCAACAGTGCGGGCAAAATCTTTGGGTTGTACTAGTTGGGCAGAAGTATTGGCTGATTGTTCCATAGTGAAGGTTCTGGTTTAGCGTATAAAAAAACATCCCGGCAGTGCCTTGTGTGGCCCTGCTGGGATGTGTATACGCAAGAAACCTCGCTTTGGTCAGGCAAAATCTCTGAATAAATCAGGCAACTTGCCCGCCCGCCCCGCGCACGGCCTCGTTGATTTTCTGAATGATCTTGTCTGGGCTGAACATCATGCTCGCCGGAAACGCCACATTCACGTTGTTGATCTGAAGAGACTGGCTTGCCTCGTCATACGCGTAATCTGCCGTTACGCCTTGCTTAGATACACGGCCGCTGTTGCCTTCTAATTCAATGCCGGCGGCGCTTAGTTTGCCTTTCAGGTTGTTGTACAACTCAGGGGTGATGCCGTTGTAGGTAGCGCTATTTGCCATAGGTCTGGTTATTTAAGTAGATGGTGAATCAAGGAATACAGTGTAACGCAAGGAGCAGTGGCAAGGTTAAGCTGCCGCTGGCGGCATAAAGGTAGTTGTTTTTGCCTGTTTTCAGGAAAACAGGCCAAAACGCATTTCCGGCATTATTTCTCAACCTTTGGCGGCTTTTTCAGGTACAGTTGAACTCTGAACAACCGCCCTCCATGAAAAGAAAAATTTTGCTGACACTACTGGGTTTCTTTTGCCTGTACGGGTTGGTGAGGGTCTTTTTTTCAGACCAGCCCAGTGAGGCGGTCCTGGGGCCTTCGCCGTTCCTGGGGGGGAATGTCCTGCACCACAACGCCCCAGACAGTGTAATGGTGAGTGCGGGCCGGCACTACCAGCTGGGTAAGGTGGGGGAGTTCTTTCTGGGGAAACATTACCGGGAGGTGTGGGCGGTGCCGGTGAAGGCCAAAGTGTTTCACATGCACGAGCAGAAAGGCGGCCTCCAGATAGAAAAGCTGGGCGGCGGTATGCAAACCACCAGCCTCACCCTCACAGACTCGGTGGGCCGTTTGTTTGCGTTGCGGTCTGTAGACAAAGACCCCATTGAGGTGCTGCCCCCCTTCTGGCGGAAAACATTTGTAGGCTCTTTTGTGCGGGACCAGATCTCAGCCACCAACCCGTATGCGGCCTTGGTGGTGGCCCCGCTGGCAGAGGCGGCCGGTGTCTTCCACCCCACGCCCAGCCTGGTGTACGTGCTGCCCTCAGATCAGGACTTTCAGCAGTATTCCAACCAATTTGGGAACAAGCTCTTTCTCATGGAGGAGAAGTTTACCACCAGGGCCTCGCTCACCAATAAGTTTGGGAACGCCACTGACTTGGTAGAGACAGAAGAAATGCTGGCGCGCCATTACCGCTCCAGCCACCACAGAATTGACCAGTGGGCGTACGCACGGGCCCGCCTGCTGGACCTGCTCATCAGTGACTGGGACCGCCATGAGGGGCAGTGGGACTGGGCAGAGTACCAGCAGAACGGTGAGACGTGGTACAAGCCCGTGCCCAAAGACCGGGACCAGGCTCTCTGCAAGTATGATGACGGCGTCATTCCCTGGATTGCCACCCGCAGGTTTGCGGCCAGAAAATTCTCCTCTTTCCACCCTGAGTTTCAAAATATCTTCGGGCTCACCATCAATGCCGCTTTTCTGGACGCCCGGGCGCTGCCCGAAGTCTCTTTGGTTGACTTTAAGAGGCTGGCCCGGGAGATGCAAATGGCTTTGACAGACTCAGTGCTGAGAATGGCGGTGCGCCGCTTTCCGCCGGCGGTGTATCAACTGGTGGGCGACGAGACCTACCAGAACCTGAAGAGCCGGTTAAAGCAACTGCCGCAGGCCGCCGAAGAATATTACAAGGTGCTGGCCAAAGAAGTAGCCGTGGTGGGGTCAGATGAGCGGGAGCGGTTTGTGGTCCAGCGCCTGTCACAGGGCAGAACCGTGGTAGAGGTCTTCAGGTTGGGCGAAAAGAATATCAACGGGACCAAAATCTACAGCCGCACTTTTTTTGCCAGCGAGACCGAGAAGATCAGCCTGTACGGGCTTGGGGGCGACGATTTCTTTGATCTGCGCGGGCATGCCGTGGTAGGGAGCTATGTCTATGTGTTCGGCGGAGCCGGTGGTGACCAGGTCACAGATGAGTCAACCGTAGAAGGGTGGCGCAAGAAGACAGTGGTGGAAGACACAGACCAGGGGGTGAAGCTGGTAGCAGGCCCTGAGACCGAGGCTAAGCTAGCCCGTGCGGCCGCAGAAGTCCCCTCCTTTGTACGGTTCAGGAAAAGGGAGTAGCGGTTGTTTCTGTTTTGGGGCTGTTTTCTGAAAAATAGCCCCAAAACGGCGGCGCAAGCAGATGCTTGCGCCCAGTCAATAATTTCAGGGCAAGAATGAAAAACGCTAATCAGGGTTTCAGTTTGTGTAGCCTCCGCATCAAAGCGTACACATGCTCTGTTATTAAAATAGCGGGTAAGTTAGAAGCCCTCTCCTTCAGGCAGAGGCTTTAGGAGGTAAGTTTGAGCAGGAATGTCTTCTGTTTTTGGCCTGTTTTCTAAAAAGTAGGCCAAAAACAGAAAAGCATGTTGGCCGCATCACACGCATGAGACAGCTTCTACACTTTTATGTTGCTGCCAATACGGTCAGAGACTTCATTGAATTTCTGCCGCACGCATTCGCCCAGATCCAGCCCCAACTGATCGGCCAGTAGATCAGCGTAGATCACTATGTCTGCCAGTTCTTTTCCTACGTCTTTCACGTCAATGCTGTCACCCCGCCTTATTTTCTTGATGAGGTTGCACATTTCGCCGGTTTCACCGGCAATGGCATTGCTCCAGTCAGCCAATGACCAGTCCAGGCAATTGTGATAGGCGGCAGACGTTTGGTTTCTGAGGCGGCTGGCGTGGGTGAGGTGGGAAAATTCCATAGTGGTTCAAATCTAAAAATTGAATATTGGAAAGAAAAGCAGAAAAAGGGTCATTAGGAAAAGGAGGGAGTAGAAAGATTTGTCCCTTAT
The DNA here is from genome assembly GCF_001647275.1 of Rufibacter ruber. Classification (GTDB taxonomy): domain Bacteria; phylum Bacteroidota; class Bacteroidia; order Cytophagales; family Hymenobacteraceae; genus Nibribacter; species Nibribacter ruber_C. The sequence continues at coordinate 4,481 of NZ_LRMM01000014.1, forward strand.
CTATTTATCTATAATTTCGCCAAAACCATAAAATTAACGTACCTCTTTTTTAAGCATGCGCAGATTCAGGCAATATGGTTCTGAGAGTCAATGATAATTTGATAACGGAAAGCGAATATTTGCTTATGCGAATCTTAGAATTAGGTTGTTAATCAATATTTTTTAATTTGCCGAGGTTTTAGAAAGTTCTAGCACTTTTATGGATAAATACTCTTATATAGCCAATGCGCATGGGGCGTATATAGATGAGCTATACAAACAATACCAACAAGACCCTGCTTCTGTAGAGTTTGGCTGGCAGAAATTTTTTGAGGGGTTTGACTTTTCCCAAAGCTACCCAAGCGAAAACGGGGAGGCGGCCCCAACTGCTTCTTCGGGCGCATCTTCTGCCAAAGGAGCTACCGCCGGTGAGGTGGACAAGGAAATTCAGGTGCGTAATCTAATCTACGCCTACCGTTCCCGTGGCCACCTGCGGTCAAACACCAACCCGGTTAGACCCCGCAAAGACCGCAAAGCGCTGTTAGACCTGTCTGACTTTGGGTTGTCTGAGGCTGATTTGGACACTAAATTCCAGAGCGGTTCAGAATTGGGTTTAGGCACGGCCAGCCTGCGCGATATTCTGGCTACCCTGAAAAAGGTGTATGAAAGAACCATCGGGTTTGAGTACATGTACATCAGAGACCCAGAGGTGCTGGAGTGGTTTAAGCAGAAGGCTGAGAAAGAGTCAGTAGACTTTAACCCTACTATTGAATACAAGAAGCGCATTCTGTCTAAGTTGAATGAGGCAGTGGTGTTTGAAAACTTCCTGCACACTAAGTTCTTAGGCCAGAAGCGTTTCTCACTGGAAGGTGGCGAAACTACTATCCCGGCGCTGGATGCCATCATTGACAAAGGTGCCGAGTTAGGCGTACAGGAAGTGGTGATTGGCATGGCGCACCGGGGCCGCCTGAACGTGCTGGCCAACATCATGGGCAAAACCTATGAGCAGATCTTCTCTGAGTTCCAGGGAACGGCCGTGCCAGACTTGACCATGGGTGACGGTGACGTGAAATACCACATGGGCTTCTCCAGTGAGATTGATACCCCGTATGGCCACAAGATCAACCTGAAGCTGGCACCCAACCCGTCTCACTTAGAGGCGGTGAACCCAGTGGTTGAGGGATTTGTGCGCGCCAAGCTGGACTCTATGTACGGCCGTGACACCAATAAAATACTGCCTATCCTCATTCACGGTGATGCGGCCGTGGCCGGCCAGGGCATTGGCTACGAGGTTACCCAAATGGCCAAACTGGAAGGGTACAGCACCGGCGGTACCATTCACTTTGTGATCAACAACCAGGTTGGTTTCACCACCGACTTTGAAGACGCCCGTTCTTCTATCTACAGCACTGACCTGGCCAAAATCATTGACGCGCCGGTGCTGCACGTAAACGGTGACGACCCGGAGGCGGTAGTGTTTGCCGTGCGTCTGGCTACGGAGTACCGTCAGAAATTCCATAATGATATTTTCATTGACATGGTGTGCTACCGCCGCCATGGGCACAATGAGGCAGATGAGCCTAAGTTCACGCAGCCACAGCTCTACAATCTCATCTCTAAGCACGCCAACCCCCGCGAGATCTATAACAAATCGCTGGTAAGCCGGGGAGAGGTAGATGCGAAGCTGGCAGATGAAATGGACCAGCACTTCCGCCAAACGCTTCAGGAGCGCCTGGATATGGTGAAGCAGGAACCGTTGCCTTACAACTACCAGGTGCTGGAGAAAGAGTGGCAGGAGCTGCGCCGCTCTACCCCAGAAGACTTCCATCAGTCGCCAGAAACGGGCGTGCCATTAGAGGCTATTGAGAAGGTAGGCAAAGCGCTGACTACGCTGCCAGAGAACTTCAAGCCGCTCAAGCAGATTGAAAAGCTTATCAAAGAGCGCCAGGATATGTTCTTTGAGAGCCGCTCATTGAACTGGGCCTCGGCGGAGTTGCTGGCCTACGGGTCTATCTTGCTAGATAACAAAATTGTGCGCATGAGCGGGCAGGATGTGCGCCGCGGTACGTTCTCGCATCGGCATGCGGTGGTGCGTGACGCCAATACCAACGCCGCCTACAACAACCTGAACCACATTCAGGAAGGCCAGCAGCAGCTGCAGATTTACAACTCGCTGCTGTCTGAGTACGGCGTGTTGGGCTTTGAATTCGGCTATGCCATGGCTAACCCCAACGCATTGGTGATTTGGGAAGCCCAGTTTGGTGACTTCGCCAACGGCGCGCAGGTTATGATTGACCAGTTCATCTCGTCTACTGAGTCTAAATGGCAGCGCATGAACGGCGTGGTGATGTTGTTGCCGCACGGTTATGAGGGCCAGGGGCCTGAGCACTCCAATGCCCGCCCAGAGCGCTTCCTGCAGTTGGCCGCTGAGTACAACATGTACGTGACCCAGTGTACCACGCCAGCCAACTTCTTCCACATGCTGCGCCGCCAGTTGGCCACGCCGTACCGCAAGCCGTGCATCCACATGTCGCCTAAGTCTATGCTGCGTCACCAGGCGGTGATGTCACCCATTGAAGACTTCGTGAACGGTTCATTCCAGGAGGTGATTGGTGACGGCTACGCCGATGCCAAGGCCGTGACCAAAGTGTTGCTGTGTACGGGTAAGGTCTACTATGACCTGCTGGAAGAGCAGCAGAGCACCAACCGCTCAGATGTGGCCATCATCCGGATGGAGCAGCTGCATCCGTTCCCAGAGGTGCAGTTGGTGCGTGAGCTGGAGAAATACCCTGAGGCCAAGATTTACTGGGTGCAGGAAGAGCCGTTCAACATGGGCGCCTGGACGTATATTCTGAGCGTGATGCGCAAGAACATTGATGACGTGGTATCACGTAAGCCAAGCTCTTCACCCGCTACCGGTTACAACAAAATTCACCAGAAAGAGCAGCGCAGCATCATTGAAAGAGCATTTAGCATTTAAATAAATATCAAGTCTGTTTTTGGCCTGTTTTTAGAAAAACAGCAAAAACAAACTTAAGGGACATCTTAAGCGAAAAGAAACTATGAGCTTAGAAGTAAAAGTACCGGTGGTTGGGGAATCCATCACGGAAGTAACCATTGCCAAATGGCTAAAACAAGACGGCGACCAGGTGGCCATGGACGAGGTAATCTGCGAACTGGAGTCAGACAAGGCTACGTTTGAGTTGCCCGCCGAGGCTGCCGGGGTGCTGAGAATCAAAGCCCAGGAAGGCGATACCATTCCAATTGGTGAAGTAATTTGCGTGATTGAAGGCGCTGGACAAGGAGCTTCTGCCCCGCAGCCTACCACGTCTGCCTCTCAAGATACGATCACTGAAAGCAAATCTGTGACGGATCCGCAGAGCACCGTAGCGGCAGAGAATACGCCAAGCCACGGCACCCAGAACCAGTCTACCACGGGTGGCGCAGCTGGTCAGACCATTGATGTGAAAATCCCGACGGTAGGGGAGTCTATCACCGAGGTGACCATCTCTAAATGGTTGAAAGCTGACGGTGACCAGGTAGCCATGGACGAGGTTCTATGTGAGCTGGAGTCTGACAAGGCTACGTTTGAATTACCAGCCGAAGCTGCGGGTGTGCTGCGCATAGTGGCGCAGGAAGGGGAAACTGTTGAGATTGGTGCCACCATCTGCCGCATTGAGGCGGGTGCCGGTTCAGGCGTGACTACGTCTCCTGCTCCACAGACGGCTCCTGCCGCCCAGCCGGCACAGGCTGCTTCTGCCCAGGGCGGTGGCGCTTCTACCTACGCCAGCGGCACGCCTTCGCCGGCGGCGGGGAAAATCCTTTCTGAGAAAGGCATCTCTGCTTCTGATGTAACCGGTTCTGGCCGTGACGGCCGAATCACAAAAGAAGATGCTCAGAACGCCCAGGCTCGTCCGGCGGCACAACCAGCCGCTGCTGCTTCCGCGCCAGCGGCCAAAGAATCTGCGGCATCGGCACCAGTCGCGGCGGGTTCTAGAAACTCACGCCGTGAGAAAATGAGCAGCCTGCGTAAAACTGTAGCGCGCCGTCTGGTGGCGGTGAAAAATGAAACGGCTATGTTAACCACCTTCAACGAGGTAGACATGAAGCCGATTATGGATATCAGGGCCAAATACAAAGACAAGTTCAAGGAGAAGCACGAAGTGGGCTTAGGATTTATGTCGTTCTTCGTGAAGGCGTGTACCGTGGCCTTGCAAGAGTGGCCAGCGGTGAACGCCCAGAGTGACGGCGGTGAAATGGTCTTCAACGACTTCTGCGATATCTCTATTGCCGTGTCTGCGCCTAAAGGTCTGGTGGTGCCGGTTATCCGGAACGCCGAAGGTCTGAGCCTGGACGGTATTGAGAAAGAAGTGGTAAGATTGGCTAAGCGTGCCCGTGAGAACAAACTGGGCATTGACGAGATGACCGGCGGTACGTTCACCATCACCAACGGTGGCGTGTTCGGGTCTATGATGTCTACGCCTATCATTAACGCGCCGCAGAGTGCTATCTTGGGCATGCACAATATTGTGAACCGCCCGGTGGCTATCAACAACCAGGTGGAAATTAGACCCATGATGTACCTGGCGCTTTCATATGACCACCGCATTATTGACGGTCGTGAGTCAGTGAGCTTCCTGGTGCGCGTGAAGGAGTTGCTGGAAGACCCAATGAGATTGTTGCTTGGAGTCTAACCGATAAAATCAATGAAGGAGGGGTGAACAGAAGGTTTGCTCCTCCTTTATTCTAATCAGTAGCAGAAGCAAAGATTGCTAGTCATCTTTCCTTATTTGTCATCCTGAAAGGATCTTGGTGGCGAACGGTAAGAATATGTAGTGAGCGCATATCTAGCTTGCCCACAAGATCCTTCCAAGATGACAGCACGGAGACGTTTTTGACCTCTTTTCCCGAAAACAGGCCAAAAACGGTCTTAAGACTTTTGCTTCTGCATCATATTGTTTTTGAGAACGGGAATTCTTTCCTTCATAAAAAGAAAAACCATGAAATACGATGTAACGGTTATTGGTTCTGGTCCTGGGGGCTACGTAGCGGCTATTCGCTGTGCGCAGTTGGGCCTGAAAACAGCCATCATTGAAAAATATTCGGTGCTGGGCGGTACTTGCCTGAACGTGGGCTGTATTCCGTCTAAGGCGCTGCTGGATTCATCTGAGCACTTCCACAACGCGGCGCATACCTTTAAGGAGCACGGCATTGAGCTGGAGAACCTGCAGGTGAACCTGGAGCAGATGATTACCCGCAAGAGCGGCGTGATTAAGTCTAACAACGACGGGATTGCCTACCTCATGAAGAAGAACAAGGTAGACGTGTACAACGGCTTAGGCTCCTTTGTGAACAAGAACACCATCAAAATCACGGGCCAGGACGGCGCTGAGCAGCAGATTGAGACGGACAAAACCATCATTGCCACTGGTTCTAAGCCGGTAAACCTGCCTTTCCTGCCCGTTGATAAAAACCGCATCATCACTTCTACCGAAGCGTTAACCTTAAAAGAGGTTCCCAAGCACCTGATTGTGATTGGCGGCGGCGTGATTGGTCTGGAGTTGGGTTCTGTGTATGCCCGCCTAGGCGCGAAAGTGTCTGTGGTAGAATACACAGATGCCATTATCCCTACCATGGACCGCGCCCTTGGGAAAGAATTACAGCGCGTCTTGAAGAAAACCCTCGGCTTTGAGTTCTTCTTCGGGCACAAGGTAACGGGTGCGCAGGTAGAAGGCGAAGGCGTGAAAGTAACCGCTGAGTCTCCTAAAGGTCAGGAAGTGACGTTTGAAGGTGATTACTGCTTAGTATCTGTAGGCCGTAAACCCTATACAGAAGGCTTGGGCTTAGAGAACGCAGGCGTGCAGTTAGGTGAGCGTGGTATGATTGCCGTAGATGACCACCTGCAAACCAACGTGCCCGGCATCTACGCCATTGGCGACGTGGTGCGTGGTGCTATGTTGGCGCACAAAGCCGAAGAAGAAGGGGTTTTGGTAGCCGAGCAGATTGTTGGGCAGAAGCCGCACATCAATTATAACCTCATCCCAGGCGTAGTGTACACCTGGCCGGAAGTAGCCGGTGTTGGTTTTACGGAGGAGCAACTGAAAGCCCAAGGCGTAGCCTACAAGACGGGTTCGTTCCCCTTCAAAGCCTCCGGCCGCGCCAAAGCGTCTATGGACACAGACGGTTTCGTGAAGGTGTTGGCAGATGCCAAAACCGATGAGATTCTGGGCGTGCATATGATTGGACCGCGTGCGGCAGACATGATTGCCGAGGCGGTGGTAGCCATGGAATTCAGGGCCTCGGCCGAAGATGTGGCCCGCATGAGCCATGCGCACCCAACCTATACTGAGGCCATGAAAGAAGCCTGTTTAGCGGCTACTGAGAACAGAGCTATTCATATATAGGGTTTAGCTGCTGCTTTATAAAATAGAACGCTCTCCTGATTTCAGGAGAGGCGTTCTATTTTACAAGCGTTTTAAGGCTGTTTTTCTAAAAATAGCTCAAAAACAGAACTTAGAAGTTCCACCCGAAGGTGACTACAAAGTTGGTGTTCTCATGCTTGTTTTCAGTGAGAGGGGTAATGGCCTCGTCATAGACAGAATCAGGTGAGCCAAACTCCAGATTGGAATAAGGGCTATACAGGCTCTTGTACTTGCTATACACCAAGGCGGCGTCAATAAAGTAGTTAGTCTGTCTCAGGCCAAAACCGCCCGTAAAGAAGGTTTTTGACTGATCAACATTGCTGTTCTTCATAGGGTCGCCGTACAAGCCTACACCACCTCTCAGCCTGAAGATGTCAATGCGGGCCTCCGCTCCAAATCTATAATTCATGGCACTTTGGTAGCTGTTGCGGGCCGCTTGGTTGGCGTTTTGAAAAGAGGCATCATTGGAGCTTAACCGGCCATTAGCGTAATTCACATATTCCACATCGGCGGTGATAAAGCCATTTTTGCCTAAGAACACGGCAGCGCCACCACTGGCCCTAAAGGGCGTGGTGAGGTTGTACTCAAACTCCCCAAGATCGGTTGTGGCATATTCTACATCATTGGTGAACATGCCCGTTGTGTAGTTAACCGTCAAGTTAGTGCTGTACTGGTCAACCAAAGTGTACCAGGTGGGAGTTTGAACGGCAACGCCTAACCTAAGCACATCTGAAGGGCGGTAGATGGCTCCTACTTTTAGCATGACCCCGGTTCCTTCAGTCGTTAGGTTGTCCTGGAGCCGAAAATTTTGCAGGCCAGACTGCGGGCTTTCAGCAACAGTAGGTCCGGTTTCAGAATAGGTTCTTGTCTGCTTAAACCGTACGCTGGTGATACCAATAGAGGCTCCCAGAAACAATTTGTCTCTAAAGCTGGCTCCGTAAGATAAGTCCCACTGGTTTTGTGAACCACTGGTGACAATGCTCTCTTGAAAAGGAGTGGCTACCAGTGCGCGGGTAATAGGGTCATTCTCATTGGCGGGTACCACAGAATAGTCTGGGGCGTAATAAAATCCTCCAGCTTCATCAAACGTGATGAGTCCAGTTTCATATGCTAAATAAGATTCATCAAATGCATTTGCCCCCTCTGTAGTTGAGTTGGCTAATTGGTCAGCATACTCGGCAAATTTTAACGCACCCCTTGGTGAGGTGCCGCGGTAGGTCATGCGCTGGTTGAAATTGTTCAGCCGGGTGAGCCCCAGGCCAAAAGACCCAGACCGCCAATCTCCTTCCTCGTCATCAGCCTTGCGGGTAGTGATCACTATCCCCACCTGAGGGATATTAAGGTTATTGCGGTTGTCCATGGCTGAGGTGCCAAAGACAGAACTGTTGGTCTCGTTGAAGTTAAGCCCGGCAGAAACAGTCACCTCTGAACGTCTGAACAAACCTAAGCCGGCTGGGTTAGCTGAGAAAGACCCGGCATCGCCGCCTAAGGCAACATTGGCGCCAGAGAGCCCTAAGGAACGGGCAGTGCCCCCAAAATCTGTGCGTGAATAACGAAGGACGTCTGTCTCGCTTTGAGCAAAGCCCTTCCCGGCACTGCCTAGCAGGGCCAGGCAGGCCAAAAGAAAGCTATATTTTTTCATGTGCTTTTAAAGAAAAGAGAGATTAGTTTCTGCCTCTGCGTCCGCCGCCTGAGCTAGAGCCCGAGCTGGAGCCGCTGCTGCTGCTTCTAGAAGGGAAGGATGAAGAGGAAGAAGATGATCTGGAAGGCTCATAAGAAGGTCTGCTCTGCTCATAAGAGCGGGAAGACTCTCTTTGGTAATCATTGTTCTGGCTGGCAGATGGGGCCGGAGACTCTCTGCGGCGTCTGCTTCGCTGGGCCTCACTGCTTCTGCTTCCAGAGTTTGACGGCGTTGGCGTATAAACCGGCTGTTCTGACCCGCTTGACCGTCTGGTGCGGGCATTCACAGGCTGAGGCTGCTCTGAAACGCTGCCAGGGTAAGAAGATCTTCCGGTGGTACGTCTAGAGCGGGTGCCTTCGTCTATCTGCGCATTAGAAACTCTGGAGCCGGAGCTTGGGGTGATGCCGCCGCGGGTTCCTCTGACTGCATTCTGGCTTGAGCTACCGCCAAGGTTAGAACTTCTGTCACGACGCGGGGCGTAGTTCACCTTTCTGGCCACAACACCGCCTCCGTAATAGCCCCCGTCATAGAAGCCGCCGCCGTAGTAGCCGCCATAGCGGTAAGGGTTGTATCTGCCGTAGCCGTAGTAACCCCATGGGTCATAGAAGCGACCGTACCCGCCGTAGCCCCAGCCGTAGCCTATGCCAATAGAGACAGAAATGCCAGTACGGGGCCACCAAGGATCATAAAGGGCCATGCCGGGGCCGTAAAACGGATCATACCAGGGGTCCATCATCATCGCTCTGGAATAGTAGCGGCCAGGGTAGAAAAATGGGTCACGGTACGCATAATACGGGTTGCCAAAGGGCGCATCATAGTACGAGTACTGGTAAGGGTCATTAGAAGCTCTGCGGGTCTTGCCAGAATAGGTTTCGGGGTCGCTCTCCCGCTCGGTAATGTCTCCAGAAGAGTTGGCCGCATACCCTTCAGTGGCCTCAGGGGCATATTCAGGTTCTACATACGTGACTTTGTCTGAGGAGGAGAAGTACACGTCATCCACTTCGCTGGTCTGCAGATTGGACGTCGTGCTGCACCCGGCCGCCAAAAATCCCAGCAGCGGCAAGAGGTACAGTTTATGGGAAAAATATTTCATGAGTTGTAGTAGTTGGAATGGATGCTAATTCAGATTCACAAAACTAGGTAACACGAGTATCCGGATCACCAACGTTTCTATTACAAGATATTAACGTATTTTTGAGCCGAAAAGGTATAGAAGCGTTCAAAGAAAAAACAAGCAAATTCTATGCCGGATTATTAAAGAATTTCTATATATTTCTCTTTTTCAAAGATACTTAAAATGAGCAAAGGGTTGCCTAAGCGTAGTGAGGATTATTCACTGTGGTACAATGAATTGGTTAAGCGGGCCGGCCTGGCCGAAAACTCCGCCGTGCGGGGCTGTATGGTCATTAAACCGTACGGGTATGCCATTTGGGAGAAAATGCAGCGCGTATTAGATGATATGTTCAAAGCAACAGGACATTCTAATGCGTACTTCCCCCTATTCGTGCCCAAAAGTTTGTTTGAGGCCGAAGAGCAGAACGCCGAGGGTTTTGCCAAGGAGTGCGCCGTGGTGACCCACTACCGCCTGCAAACCGACCCCGACAAACCCGGCAAGCTGCGCGTAGACCCCAATGCCCGCCTGGAGGAAGAGCTCATTGTGCGCCCCACCTCTGAGGCCATCATCTGGAACACCTACAAAGGCTGGATCCAGAGCTACCGTGATTTGCCCTTGCTCATCAACCAGTGGGCCAACGTAGTGCGCTGGGAAATGCGCACCCGCCTGTTTCTGCGTACCGCCGAGTTCCTGTGGCAGGAAGGCCACACCGCCCACGCCACTTCCAAAGAAGCCGTAGAGGAAACCGAACGCATGCTGCACGTCTACGCTGATTTCGCCGAGAATTTTCTGGCCCTGCCGGTGATTAGAGGTAAGAAAACCCCCAATGAGCGCTTTGCCGGGGCTTTGGATACTTACTGCATTGAAGGCCTCATGCAAGACGGGAAAGCCCTGCAGGCCGGTACGTCGCACTTCCTGGGACAGAACTTCGCGCAGGCGTTTGACGTGAAGTTCGCCACCAGAGAAGGCGTGCTGGAGCACGTGTGGGGAACCTCCTGGGGCGTGAGCACCCGTTTAATGGGAGCCCTGGTCATGGCGCACTCAGATGATGAAGGCTTGGTATTGCCTCCCAAACTGGCGCCTATCCAGGTGGTGATTGTGCCCATCTACAAAGGCGAAGAGCAACTGGCGCAAATCTCTGAGAAGGTGCTGGCCCTGAAAAAACAACTGGAGGCCAAAGGCATCAGTGTAAAATATGATGACCGCGACACCGAGCGCCCCGGCTTCAAGTTTGCCGAGTGGGAACTGAAAGGCGTGCCCGTGCGCATCGCCATTGGCGGGCGCGACCTGGAAAACGGCACCGCCGAAGTGGCCCGCCGCGACACCAAGGAGAAGTCCTCGCAGCAATTTGACGAGCTGGTGAACCTGGTGCCTGCGTTATTAGACGAGATTCAGGAAAACGTCTTCCAGAAAGCCCTGGCCTTCCGCGAAGCGAACACCACCAAAGTAGATTCTTACGAGGAGTTCAAGCGTATTCTGGACGAGAAACCCGGGTTTGTCTTAGCCCACTGGGACGGCACCCCGGAGACCGAAGAGCGCATCAAAGAGGAAACCAAAGCCACCATCCGCTGCATCGCCCTGGATTCACCGGAGGAAGACGGCGTGGACATGGTGACGGGCCAACCTTCTAAGCGCCGTGTGTACTTCGCCAGAGCGTACTAATAATTTAAAGATTGGGGAAGATGTGAAAAGGGCGTTTTCCTTTTCCTGCAGATAAAGAACGGGAGCTGCGTGAGTGGCTCTCGTTTCTGTTTTGAGCCTGTTTTAGGAAATTAAATCAAGAATGTAGCGTCGTTACCCTGTAACGACGTGTCGGCATGAAACGATAAAGCCTCTCCCAGAGAGACCATAATTTGAGCCCATAAGCAATGTAGGTTGAATGATCTGGTTCTCTGGTTTAGAGCCTATGCCGCTGCGTGGAAACACGCCGTTACAGGGTAACGACGCTACGGATTTCTGTTTTTTGGCCTGATTTCCAGAAAACAGGTCAAAAACGGGAAATGAATGTAGAACCGGACCTGCGCAACTTTTGTACCTTTGCCTTTCAACCCTTCAACCTGTTTCACATGAAAAGCATTGCCATCTTCTGCGGTGCCCAGAGCGGCCATAACCCGGTGTACCAAAAAGCCGCCCAGGCACTGGGAACCTTGTTCGCCCAGAAAGGTGTCAGGCTGGTGTACGGCGGCGGCAAAGTGGGGCTGATGGGCGTGATTGCCGATGCCGTGCTGGCGGGCGGCGGCGAGGTGGTGGGCGTGATTCCGCAGAGCCTCATGGACATGGAGGTGGGGCACCCGGGGTTGACCCAACTGCACGTGGTGCAGACCATGCACGAGCGCAAGGCCTTGATGGCCGCCGAGTCAGATGCGTTTGTGGCCATGCCCGGCGGCTTTGGCACGTTTGACGAGTTCTGCGAGATTGTGACCTGGAACCAGATCAACATCATTCAAAAGCCTTTTGCGCTTTTCAATGTGAACGGCTATTTCAACCCGTTCCTGCAGATGCTGGACCACGCCACCGCCGAAGGCTTCCTGAAACCAGAGCAACGGGCCAACGTGCTGGTGTCTGACCAGGGCGAGGACTTGATGAATCTGGTGCTGCAAAAAGCATCGGCCGTGGCCGAAGACTGGGTGGATTTCAAGCGCATCTGATTTTTCTGTTTTCGGCCTGTTTTTCAGAAAGTAGCTCAAAAACAGCGTTGAATTCAACTGGAACAGCGCCTGCTCCAAAAGGCCTGGCAGCGTCTGGAGGGCCTGCGAGTGTCTGGACCCAATGCTTTTACCACCGACTCACCCTCATTTAACCTTCTCCCTGAGAGGGAAGGAACGCCGCTAATGCGTTTTCGCCTGTTTCCCCAAAAACAGGCCGAAAACAGAAATAGCCACGGCACCTGCCGTGGCTATTTCTGTAATATGCTGTCGTGCTACGTGATACGCACTACCTGCTACGCTTATTCCGCCTCCTGCACCAGCTGCACCACGGTGTTGACCCAGGTGGGGTGCGTGTTACAGCTTTCTACCAGTTGCCAGTGTTCGCCGCCGGCTTTCTCAAACTCCTCTTTGAACTCTTCGCCCACCTCAATGGTGGTTTCCAGGCAGTCGGCCACAAAGGCGGGGCTGAAGGCCAGCACGCTCTTCACGCCGTTGGCGGCCAGTTCTTTCAAGATATTGTCTGTGTAGGGTTGCAGCCACGGGTCTTTGCCCAGGCGCGACTGAAACGCCACCGTATATTTTCCTTCGGGGATGTTGAGGGCCTTGGCCAGCTGGCGCGAGGTCTCAAAACACTGCGCGCGGTAGCAGTAGCGGTTACGGCTGTGGTACGTGTTGCAGCAGGCGCCCAACTGGCAGTAGCCTTTGGTGCTGGCCTTGAGAATCTGCCGCTCCGGCACGCCGTGGTAACTGAACACAAAATGGTCATAGTCCCGCTTGGCCATGTGCGTCTGGGCAATCTCTGCGAAGGTATTGATAAAGCCGGGGTGGTTGCAGAACGTGCTGATGAACTTGATGTCTGGGATCACCTCCCAGGTGCCCACCACCTCCATCACCTTCTCCTGCACCGAGCCCGTGGTGGCCGAGGCGTACTGCGGGAACAGCGGCAGCACAATGATGCGGTCCACCACCTTGTCTTGGAGCTCTTGCAGGGCGCTTTCAATGCTGGGGCTTTGGTACCGCATGCCCAGGGCCACGTGGTAGTTCTTGCCCAACCGTTCCTGCACCAGTTTCTGCAGGTCCAGGCCGTGGTACAGCAGCGGCGAACCGCGGTCGGTCCAGAGTTCTTTATAGATCTTCGCCGATTTAGGCGCCCTAAACGGGGCGATGATGCCGTTCACCAACAGGTAACGGTTTACGGCCGGGATGTCAATCACCCGTTTGTCTAAAAGGAATTCGCGAAGGTATTTTCTAACGTGGGGCACGCTGGGCGAATCTGGGGTGCCCAGGTTCACCAACAATACTCCTGTTTTTCCAGGGAGTCCACTTTTCATAAGCCTGATATTAGATTGCAAAGGTACATATTTGGGAGGCAGCAGGCACAGAACCAGCCCGTAAACTCTATAGATATTCCTTATAGGCCATAGAGTGTATAGAACCTGGGGTTTTGCTTTTTCTGTTTTGGGGCTGTTTTCAGAAAAACAGCCCCAAAACAGAAAAAGTACGGGGGCTGGTTCTGTCAACCGGCGCGTGCTGGGTTACTGCTGCAACTGTTTTTCTGGCTAAAGGTTTACCGCTCAGCGTTATTTTACGTCTTTATCAATCTCTTGATACTTTAGCCGTGATACTCAATACGATCTAAAAAAGCGTTACCTTTGCAAATTGTTTTCAAAAAGAGGTTAAAATGGCAGAACAGCCGCACAAAGCAGGGTTTGTAAGCATCATTGGGAAGCCCAACGTGGGCAAGTCTACCCTAATGAACGTGATGGTGGGCGAGAAGCTCTCCATTATCACGTCTAAGGCGCAGACCACCCGCCACCGCATTATGGGTATCCTGAACAGTGACAATTTCCAGATTGTCTATTCAGACACGCCCGGCATCATTCAGCCGCAGTACGAGCTGCACGAGTCTATGATGCGGTTTGTGCATTCGTCTCTAGAAGACGCAGATGTCATTCTCTTTGTGACCGATATTTATGAGAAGCATGATGAGAGCGAGGTGGTAGAGCGCCTGCGCAAGGCAAAAGCCCCCATTCTGCTGCTCATCAACAAGATTGACCAGGCCACCCAGGAAGACGTAGTAGCCAAAATTGCCTACTGGAAAGAGCAGCTGCCCGCGCAGGAGTACCTGCCCATTTCGGCGCTGCACAGCCAGGGCACGCCCGGCGTCTTCCAGAAGATTCTGGACCTGCTGCCGGAGCACCCGCCCTATTACCCCAAAGATGAACTAACTGACAAACCGGAGCGTTTCTTTGCCGCCGAAATGATACGGGAGAAGATTTTTCTGAACTACAAGAAAGAGATTCCTTACAGCTGTGAGGTAGTGATTGAAGAGTTCAAAGAAGACGAAGACATCATTAGAATGCGCGCTGAGATCAGCGTGGAGCGCAAAAGCCAGAAAGGCATTGTGATAGGCAACAAAGGCGAGGCCCTGAAGAAAGTAGGCACGCAGGCCCGCCTGGACATGGAGGAGTTCTTCCAGAAGAAAGTGTTCCTGGACCTGTACGTGCGCGTGAACGAAAACTGGCGCGCAGACAAGCGCCTGCTGGACAGGTTTGGGTATAACAGCATATAGTTGTTAGTTATTCGTTACTAGTTGTTGGTTTAAAGAGCATACTTCTTCAGATTCTAACAACGAACAACTAAAAACTAGCAACCACAAAAAGTCCCTAGCGGCGCCACGGCGGCGATACCGCAGGTTTAACCCGCGTTTTGGGAGCGATTCCCGAAAAGGAGCCTCAAAACGCACATTTCAGTAGATATGGCACAAAATACAATCGCCATTGTAGGACGCCCCAATGTGGGCAAATCAACCCTGTTTAACCGCCTGGTAGGTGAACGCAAAGCCATCATGGACAATGAGAGCGGCGTTACCCGTGACCGCCATTACGGGCACGGCAACTGGGTGGGCAAATACTTCACTGTAATTGACACCGGCGGCTATGTGCGCGGGTCTGATGATATCTTTGAAGAGGAGATCCGGAAACAAGTAGAGTTGGCTATCAAAGAGGCAGATGTGATTCTGTTCATGGTAGACGTGGAGATGGGTGTTACAGGGCTTGACCAGGAGTTTGCTGATGTCTTGCGCCGCACAGACAAGCCTATTTATCTGGTCGCCAACAAGGCAGATACCCACGCCCGCGGGCACTTGGCCGGGGAGTTTTATGCGCTGGGTTTTGACAGCGAGATTTTCCCAATCTCCAGCCAGAACGGCTCCGGTACCGGTGAACTGCTAGATGCCGTAGTGGCGCACTTCCCGGAGGAGGGGATTGAGAACCCAGAGGCCGGTATTCCGCGCATAGCGGTGGTGGGCAGACCCAACGTGGGCAAGTCCTCGTTTGTGAATCTGTTGCTGGGCGAGGAGCGAAACATTGTGACTGATATTGCCGGTACCACCCGTGATTCTATCCACTCGCACTACAACGCCTTTGGGCAGGAGTTCATAATTGTAGACACCGCCGGGCTCCGGAGAAAAAGCAAGGTGCATGAAGACATTGAATTCTACTCTGTCTTACGCTCTATCAGGGCGCTGGAGGAAAGCAATGTGGTGATTGTGATGCTGGATGCCACCCGCGGCATTGAGGCCCAAGACATGAATATCATTGGCTTGGCAGATAAAAACCGCAAGGGTCTGGTGATTCTGGTGAACAAATGGGACCTGGTGGAGAAGGAAACCAACACCATGCGGGATCTGGAGAACCATATCAGGGAGCGTATTGCACCCATTTCTTATCCGCCTATTGTGTTCATCTCAGTGCTCACTAAGCAGCGTGTGCACAAGGCTATAGAAACGGCTATACAAGTGTATGAGAACCGCTCCATAAAGATCCCTACTTCTAAATTGAATGAGGTGATGCTGAAAGAGATTGAGCGGTATCCGCCGCCGTCTATTAAAGACAAATACGTGAAAATAAAATACGTTACCCAGTTGCCCACTCATACGCCTACATTCGCGTTTTTCTGTAATTTGCCGCAGTACATAAAAGAGTCTTACACCAGGTTTTTAGAGAATAGGTTGCGGGAGCATTTTGGTTTTGAAGGTGTGCCTGTTAACTTAGTGTTCAGAAAAAAATAATTTGGAGAACTGGGAACAGAAAATGCCTCCAAAGCCCTTACCACCCTTTACCCTTTTCACCATGAGGAATGCATTGTATCTATTGGCTGTAGCAGGTTTGTCTATTTTTAGCGGGTGTGACTCAAAGAAAGCAGAAGAAACCAAGGTGCCTGCCATTGAAGATGCCACCAGTGCCACAGATATTGCTGAAACAACTGCCTCACCTATTGATACCGCAAGAGTACTGCCAGATTCAGCGGCCGTTGACACGGTCTCAGCTGGGGCTGTTCAGTAGAAGTCATAGTTACCTTTAAAACGTGCCTGCTCCTTACCCAAGGGGCGGGCACGTTTTGTTTTATGCCAAGAATCTGATCAGAAAGATCTTATATCTGCCATTAAAAATATATCTATTCAGCCATACGTGCGTACAATAGCCTAAATGCTTAAAAAGCTATCCCGCCAGCCAGAGGCTGAGAGGCCAAGCTGGGGAGAACATGAACTTACGCGCACTGAACAAAATAAAACTATGAAAAAGATATTTTTTGGAGCCGCCATGGTGATGAGTGCAGCAGCGCTCTCCTTCTGTGACTCTAAAACAGAGAACCACATGGAGGACCAGGCGGAGAGAACAGAGCTGCATGCCGAGATGGCCGGTGATACGGCTCTTGCCCAGCAAGCCCGGGCAGTGAAAGACAGCATTGACAAGGTAGACCCAGAAAACCCGGAAGACCAAAAATAGCAAGCCGTTCTGGCTAAACATGCTTGTACAACCATACAAAATAAAACTATGAAAAAGACATTGTTTACACTGGCGCTGGCGGCAGGTATGATGACCTTTAACGCGTGTGGCAACAGCCAGGAAGAGCGCACTGAAGACAACATGGAAGAAGTAGAAGACGCCGCTGAAGAAGCCGGTGACGAGGTGGAAGACGGCGCAGAAGAAGTGAAGGATGAAGTAGATGATAATGATGCTTAATTCCGGCACACTCCCTTAAAACAGAAGAGGCGGTACATGTACCGCCTCTTCTGTTTTAAGGGAGTGTGCCGTAGTAAAGGCTCCTTTCAGGGGGTGCGGCATTGAAGCTGTTTGGGCTTTTGTTTTTTCTCAGGTGCCAGCGTCTGTTTATGGCTTTAGAGTTTCTGTTTCTGGGGTGTTCTCTGAAGAGTAACCCTAAAACGTGGCTTTAGCCAAATACACCTCCACCAGAACAGGAGAAGGAAACGTTCTCAACAAGTTCCTTGCAAACATGATCTTCTATAGCCTGAACCGCCTTGGGCGCTGTGATGAAGTGCGGGAACCGCCTGGGCAGAGCAATTCTACCTGTTTCGTCTACTGGCCTAAGGGGCAGACCCACGCTAGGCTCCCAATCTTCTCTGGATCATACTGTCTACAATGGTGAACAGCTGCGGCGGCGTTAACGTGCGCCACGGTATTTTGTCCAGGTCGCCGCCAAAGTTGATGTAATAGTCAATGTGAAACTGCTGCATTTCACTCACCACAAAATCCTGGAAACCAATGGCCGCAATCCAGCCGTCTTCCACCTCTTCAAACCACTCCTCATAGTACGCGTCATCTGAACCGTGAAAGTTGAAGACGTTTTCCCCTACCAGAATGAAGCGGTGAATGCCTTCCCCAATCATCAGGTCCAGCACATTGCGCTTCAAGGTCATGATGTCATTGTTGATGGTGTCATTCCACTCGCCAATGAGCTCAATGACCGCGTAGCCGTCATTGTAATCTGCGTACAGAATCTTGATGAACAGCGTCTCAGAGTCAATGTCATCCCACTGCGGATGGATGTAGTAGCCGTAAATGGTGTGCGTGTACTCAGACTCGTTGTTTTCTGCGCCGTAGAGCGGCGAGCGCTCATCTTCTGAGGCTGAATACGCTTCTATCCAGTTATAAAAAGGTTCAATGGTGTGCATAGCGTAAAAATAAAGGCTGCAGGAATGGCTAACGCAGAAACAGGGGTTAGGGATGAGCGAATGGCATAAAAAAAAGATTCGCCGGTTACGGCGAATCTTAGCTCCTGTTTTAGAGCCGTTTTCAGGAAAATAGCTCTAAAACAGTAAAATGACAACAGACATCACCAGGGTGCTCCCTTTCTGTTTTGTCTGTCTGTTTTACTGGAAAACAAGGCCAAAAACAGAAGCCTAGTGCTGGTGGTAAGAAGAGATGGCGGCGCGCACGCTCCCGTGCAGCTCCAGCAGTTCACGGGCTTTCTCTTCGTCAATGCTCAGCTCATCCATGATCATGCGGGTGCCGCGGTCTACCAGCTTGTGGTTGGTGAGCTGCATGTCTACCATCTTGTTGCCCTTTACACGGCCCAGCTGAATCATTACGGAGGTGGTGAGCATGTTCAGGGCCAGCTTTTGGCCAGTGCCTGCTTTCATGCGCGTGCTGCCGGTCACAAACTCAGGGCCGGTCACTACTTCTACCGGGTACTGGGCAACCTGGGCCACTTTGCTGTTGGCGTTGCAGACAATACAGCCGGTGGTGATACCGCGCTCGTTGCAGGCCTGCAGGCCGCCTATCACGTATGGGGTTCGACCGGAGGCCGCAATGCCTACCACTACGTCTTTTTCATTCACCCCAAAGGCATCCAGGTCTTTGATGGCCTGCTCAAAATCGTCTTCGGCAAACTCTACTGCCTTACGGATGGCGGTGTCACCGCCGGCCATGATGCCAATGACCATGTCAAACGGAACGCCGTACGTGGGCGGGCACTCAGAGGCGTCTACCACGCCCAGACGGCCGCTGGTGCCGGCGCCAATGTAAAAGAGACGGCCGCCTTCTTTCAGTTTGGCCACGGTGGCCTCCACCAGCTTCTCCAGCTGCGGAATGGCCTTCTCTGCCGCCAGGGGAACGGTTTTATCTTCCTGGTTGATGTTGGTGAGCAGCTCACGCACAGTCATCTTCTCCAGATCATTGTAGTGTGAGGCGGTTTCTGTGGTACTCATACAGTGATTTTTTGCTGGTGGTACAGGCTTAGGCCTGCAATAGGACTTTCAAGAATGTTCTTTACGTTGATGTGGTATTGTTGGGCTACGGTGCGCAGGATATCACTAAAGTAAAATGCAATGGAACCTACAAAGTGGGTGCCTCGCTGCTGGTAGTCTGGGTATTTAGTGACGGTCTTCTCAAAGAAGTCTGCAAAGCACTTGAAGATCATCTGGTAGAGGTACGGGTGGTTGCGGTGGTCATGCATGAACTTGGCAAAACCCGCCATGTACCGGTTAGGGTAAGGCTTGCGGTACACCTGGTCAATGATCTCGTCACGGCCTACCTGGTAGCGCTCAAAAAAGGCCTGGTGCAGATCCTGGGGCAATTCCAGGTTAAGATATGCCTGAACAAGCAGTTTGCCCATGTAGCCCCCGCTGCCTTCATCACCCAGAATGAACCCCAGGTTGGGCATGCTTTCCACTATTTTCTCGCCGTCATAGTGGCAGGAGTTGGAGCCGGTGCCTAAAATGCAGGCAATACCTTCTTCATGGCCACACAAAGCCCGGGCGGCGGCCTCCAGGTCATGGTGCACTGACACGTCACTACTGGGGAACAGCGCTCTCAAGGCCGAGGCAACTACCTCCTGTTTGTCTTTGGCGCTGCAACCCGCCCCGTAGAAGTAAATTTCCTCGGGCATGTGTTGGGGCAACTGCGGCAGCAGGCTCTCCTGCAGGCTTTGGGTAATTTCAGCGCTTTCCTGATAGTAAGGGTTGATCCCTATGGTATGGGCTTGGGCCACTTCACCTTCAGCGGTTAACAAACGCCAGGAAGTTTTGGTAGAGCCGCTATCGGCGATGAGAATCATAAGAAGATACTAGAAGGGTAAAAAACTTAATAAGCACTCAAAGATTGGTTATTTTTTTAATAATCCTACCACAGAGAATTTATCAAATACATATTCTGTGTGGGGCGCATCTTTCAACTCATCTGTGAGATCCTGGCCTGCCCAATGCTCATAATGCTGCCCGCGGCGCCACAGCCGTGATTTAGTCACGTCATATATCTCTCCCTGGTACGCTACCCAGATCTCGTCACGGTCTTGCCCGTTGCGCAGGGCCAGTTGGGAGCGGGTGTATTCTGGGAGCATTTTTAAGGAGTGAAGGAGTGAAGAAGCGAATGCCAAATTATGAGCGAATGTGTACTTATTAAGTGGTGTTCTTTCCGGCTTTTGACAAAACAAGCAAAATTTCTGTGGTTTCGTGTAGTAAGGTCGCCGCAATTTTAGAAGATACGGTTTCTGACTCAGTGAATAGCTCCAGCCAAACATGGTTTCATCAGCTTCCTCTACGCCAATGCATAATATTAGCATGAAACTCTGCGCTTGACCCTGCCCGGCTGGCTGCCCTGTAATTTGCCGCCACAGAAGTGACCTAACGTAAGAGCTACCTTTTCATAATAACCGCTTCTTCAGTTCTGGGTAATTGCTGGCTAAACTTCATGGCCTGCAATGCCAGCATCTTGGTTCTCTGCCTAAACCGCGAGACAAATTCTGCTTTCGTTAACCCCTTCAACTGCTCCATGGGTAAATCTGATTTCCCTCCAAACAAGAGCTGCCGAGAAAAATCAAATCATGGGAAATAATTTATTCTTACTCCCCATTCATTCACGCAATTGCCCCTTCAATCATTGGAAGATTACATTCTGCTCTGCGTCAGAATCCACCTGTTGGGCACTTCCCCGTCGGCGGCGGTCAGGTAGTCCTGATAGCTGCAGGGAATGATAAGGGGCGGGCGCAGACCTGAGAAATCCTCTACCTCCATCCACCATTTATCATTCTGCCGGTTTTTATAGAAAATCATCTTGTTGGGGTTGTCATGGAAACCCACTGAGAACCGCATAAACTGGTTGCTCTGAAAGTTCAGCGGCTGCTGGCGCTGGTAATACCCTTCTATCACGTACCACACCATGGTGGCCAGCGTGGTGGCGGTGAGGTGGCGGTGGTCGTGCTCAGGCCGGTACCCGTAAAGACCAAAGGACGTTAGCTGTTCACTCTGTCCCGCATACCAGGCCAGTTGGCACGCCTCTTCACCGGTAAAGCCGAAGGGGTTTGCCTGCAGCTGGCCCGGGGCGTCTTGGTGGCGTATGGCAGAAACGTCAAAGCTTACCAGGTCAGCCTGCCTGATCACCGGTTCTATCTCCTTTAGGTTCTGCCGTACCTGGCCAATGCGGTACAACTCAAAATGCAGCTTCTCCAGCGCCGCCAGGGTGTGGTTGTCTGTGAGGTAGGTTTGGTGGCCCAGATGGCTCAGGCTGAACAGGTAATTGGGGTCGTGCAGCAGAATGCGGTGCAGGTGGCTCTGCTCTGGGGTGGCGTCTTCGTTCTCAAGAAGGTCTAGCTGGGAGTCAAAAAGAGCCAGACTGGCGGTTTTGTGCAGATGCTCGTAGCCCAGAAACTGCCCGTAGGTGAGATCATGGGAGCCGCCCAGCAGAAGAGGCAGTTTGCCCGCATCTACCAGTATCTCTACTACTTCTTTCAGGCGCAGGTAGGTGTCTTCCAGTTCAATGCCGGGCAGCAGGTTGCCCAGGTCCATGACCAGCCAGGAGCCGGTGCCTTTCATGAGACGGTACAGCTGCTGGCGAATCAGGTTGGGTCCCTGGTAGGTGAGGTCAACCGTGCCGGTGGTGCCGCGGTACTCGGGCAGG
The DNA here is from genome assembly GCF_001647275.1 of Rufibacter ruber. Classification (GTDB taxonomy): domain Bacteria; phylum Bacteroidota; class Bacteroidia; order Cytophagales; family Hymenobacteraceae; genus Nibribacter; species Nibribacter ruber_C. The sequence goes on from NZ_LRMM01000014.1 coordinate 26,023, forward strand.
CCTACAAGCACCACCTCGGCACTGCGCCAGTCTGGGAACGTATGAATGAACGGCGCCAGGTAGCCACCCACTGACTTGGGGTTGTCGGCAATGCCGAAGGTGTCTTCCGGCAGCGGCTCAAAGAAGATGGAAAGGTTCATGAAACGGAGGGGCAAAAATCAAATTTAGCTAAATAAAGGGCAGGGCAGGAATACTTTTTTAGGAAATCTGCGTGTAACAGGCAAAAGCGTTAAATTTTTTTTAACCAGAATTTGCATTATCTTACCCCAATAAACTAGACAACAGCACTATGAAAGTGACCCGCGTTTTTGACTTGCTGACGCAACAGGTGCAGGAATTTCCGCAGCCAGACTGCCTGGCTACAAAAATAAATGGCGAGTGGGTGAAATACAGTACCCAGGAGGTAATAAAAACGGTGAACACGCTGAGCCTGGCCTTGCTGAAAATGGGCATCAGGAAAGACGACAAGGTAGCCCTTATCTCCATGAACCGCCCGGAGTGGGTGTTTGCCGACTACGGTATTCAGCAGACGGGGGCGGTGAGCGTACCCATGTACCCTACCATTACCGTTGAAGACTACCGGTATATACTGCAAGATTCTGAGACCAAGCTTATTCTGGTTTCTACAGAAGACTTATATAACAAAGTAAAAGAAGCCGCCACGGGGCTGCCTGGTATTCAGGGTATTTACACGTTTGACCGCGTGCCCGGCGCCAGGCACTGGACCGAGCTGCTGCAATTAGGCGAAGGCGAAGACGCGGCCACGCTGGAGCCGCACAAAGCCGCCGTGCAGCCCTCAGACTTGCTCTCCATCATTTATACTTCCGGTACCACCGGTGCCCCTAAGGGGGTTATGCTTTCGCACAACAACCTGGTGAGTAATTTCATGTCGGCTATGCCGTACGTGCCCGTGAACCAGAGCCACCGCGCCTTGAGCTTTTTGCCGCTCTGCCACATTTATGAGCGCATGGTGTCTTGTATTTATATGAGTGTGGGCGTTTCTATCTATTTTGCCGAAAGCATTGAAAAGGTGGCTGATAACCTGAAAGAGGTGAGCCCAGACATCTTTGTGACGGTGCCGCGCCTGCTGGAGAAAGTGTATGACAAAATTGTCGCCAAAGGCGGAGAGCTTACCGGCGTGAAAAAAGCGCTGTTCTTCTGGGCGCTGGGCCTGGGGCAGAAATATGATACCCGGAAATCACCGGGCTTCTTCTATGATGTGCAGCTCAAACTGGCCCGCAAGCTCATCTTCTCCAAATGGAAAGAGGCGCTGGGCGGAAAAGTAAAAGTCATTGTTTCCGGCGGAGCCGCTCTGCAGCCAAGGTTAGCCCGCGTGTTCTGGGGGGCCGACATCAGGGTAATGGAGGGCTACGGCCTTACGGAGACATCGCCGGTGATTGCCGTGAACCGCTACGAGCCCGAGAACAACGTGATTGGCACCGTGGGCCCGGCCATTGACCGCGTTGAAATCAAAATTGCCGAAGACGGCGAAATCCTGACCCGTTCTGAGAGTGTGATGGTGGGCTACTACAAGCGCCCAGACCTCACCGCCGAAGTCATTGACCCGGACGGCTGGTTCCACACCGGTGACATTGGCGAGTTTGTAGAAGGCAAGTACCTTAAAATCACAGACCGTAAGAAAGAGATGTTCAAAACCAGTGGCGGTAAGTACATTGCCCCGCAGCTCATTGAGAACAAACTCAAGGAGTCGCTGGTGATTGAGCAGGTAATGGTGGTAGGCGAGGGCGAGAAATTCCCGGGGGCTTTGATTGTGCCAGCGTTTGAAGGCCTGCAGGAGTGGTGCAGAATCCACAGCATCAACTACACCACCAATGAGGAAATGATCAGGAAGCCCGAGGTGCTGGACAAGTTCCAGAAGGAGATAGACAAAGCCAACGAGCAACTGGCGCAGTATGAGAAAATCAAAAAGTTTGTGCTGCTGCCCAACCTCTGGAGCGTTGAATCTGGTGAGATGACGCCTAAACTGAGCATCAAGCGCAAAATCATCACCAACAACAACCGCGCGCTGATTGACAGCCTCTACCGGAGTGCGTAGATTTACAGAAAGCCCCGCCCAAACGCGGGGCTTTTTTTGTGCGCACGTTTTCGGGCTGTTTTCCGTAAAACAAGGTAAAAACGCATTTCTTCTTGCCGAGAGAAAAAAATCTTCAATTATAGTATGCAAGCATAACAAATTTTTCTAAATTTGGTAAGAGAGGTATAGACCTACAGACATTCCATGAAAGCAAGTGAGACGGTAGACTATAATATAAAGGTGTGCTGGCATGCCATTGCGCGTATGTACAATGCAGAGGCGGCCAAGAATGACATCACCACCTCCATTGGGTTTGTGCTCCTGAACATTGACCCTGACCAGGGCACGGCCGCCACCAAGATTGCGCCGCTGCTGGGGCTGGAAGCCCGCAGCCTGACGCGCATCTTGAAAAGCATGGAAGAGAAAGGCCTTATCTACAAAGTGGCAGACACCCAGGACAAGCGGAGCGTGCGCATTCTCTTGACAGAACTGGGGCTGGAGAAACGGGAGGTGAGCCGCATCACCGTAAAGCAGTTCAATTATAAAGTGCGGGAGGTGATCCCGGAGAGCCAGCTGCAGGTGTTTTTTCAGGTGATTGGCCAGATTAACAGTTTGATTGAGTCTAAAGATGTTTTTTCTGACGAAGGAAGCAGTGAAAAATAAAAGGCGTTTCTGACCTGTTTTGGCTAAAACAGGCCGAAAACAGAAACTGCTCTTCCCCCTTTGAAGGGGGTAGGGGATGCAAGGGCATTTGAAGAAAAGAGTACTTAGCTTAAATAGGAAAAGGATTGATTCTCGGGAATACGATTATCAACACGAGTAATCATTCTCCTACCCCCTTCAAAGGGGACGGAGGAGTACCTAAAAGCTTAAATAGAATTAATCGTGCTACGTGATACGCACATCGTGATACATAATTAAGAGCAACTATGAAGAGAATTATCAAGAAAGTGGCGGTGCTGGGCTCGGGCGTGATGGGCTCGCGCATTGCCTGCCACTTCGCGAACATTGGCGTGCAGGTGCTGCTGCTGGACATGGTGCCGCGGGAGCTTCTGCCCGAGGAACAGGCCAAAGGCCTTACGCTGGAGAACAAGCTGGTGCGCAACCGCATTGTGAACACCGCCCTCCAGACGGCCATTACGTCTAACCCCGCACCGCTCTACGAGAAAACCAAAGCCAGCCTCATCAAGACCGGTAACTTTGATGATGACCTCAAAGGCATTGCCGACTGCGACTGGACCATTGAGGTGGTGGTGGAGAACCTGAAAATCAAGCAGTCCATCTTTGAGAAGGTGGAGCAATACCGCAAGCCGGGCACGCTGATTACCTCTAATACCTCTGGTATTCCTATTCACTTGATGGCCGAAGGCCGTTCAGAAGATTTCCAGAAGCACTTCTGCGGTACCCACTTCTTCAACCCGCCGCGCTACCTCAAGTTGCTGGAGATAATTCCAACCCCTTACACAGACCCTGAAATCACGCAGTTTCTGCTGGAATACGGGGACCTGTTCCTGGGCAAAACCACCGTGCTGGCCAAAGACACCCCAGCGTTCATCGCCAACCGCGTGGGTATCTACGGCATCATGCAGGTGCTGCACGTGATGGAGAAACTCGGCCTGAATGTAGACGAAGTAGACCGCTTAACCGGCCCGGTAGTAGGTAGACCCAAATCAGCCACCTTCAGAACGTCTGATGTGGTAGGTCTGGACACACTGGCCAAGGTAGCCCAAGGCTTGTACCAATCTGGTGAGAAAGACGAAGCCCGTGACCTGTTCCAGTTGCCCGCCTACATTCAGCAGATGCTGGAGAAAAACTGGCTGGGTGATAAAACCAAGCAAGGCTTCTACAAGAAAACCAAGAACGCCCAGGGTGCACCGAGATTCTCACGCTGGACCTGAAAACCATGGAATACGGGCCTAAGCAAAAGGTCAAATTCCAGAGCATGGAAATGCTCAAGCCCATTGAAGACCTGCGCAAGCGCCTCAAAGCGTTCAGCCAGGTGCAGGACAAAGCGGGAGATTTCTTCCGGGAGACTTCCTACGGGCTATTCCAGTACGTGACCAACCGGATTCCGGAGATTTCAGACGAACTCTACCGCATTGATGATGCCATGCGCGCCGGTTTTGGGTGGGAGCTGGGGCCGTTTGAGACCTGGGATGCCGTGGGTGTGCGCGAGACCGTGAGCGCCATGGAAACCGCCGGGTATAAGCCGGCCCAATGGGTATATGAAATGCTGGAGGCCGGGCACGAGAATTTCTACCGCAGCCACAACGGCCAGCGCCAGTATTATGATATAGAGAGCAAAGAATACAAGCAGATTCCGGGCACCGAGAAATTTGTGCTGCTGGACGTGTTGCGCGGCACAAACGTAGTCTGGAAAAACGCCGGCTGCTCTATCATTGACCTGGGCGACGGCATCTTGAATGTGGAGTTCCACACCAAGATGAACTCCATCGGCAGCGAAATCATACAAGGCCTGAACAAAGGCATTGACCTGGCCGAGCAAAGTTTCAGAGGCGTGGTGATTGGCAATGAGGCCGCTAATTTTTCGGCGGGAGCCAACCTGGCGCTGGTGTTCATGTACGCCATTGACCAGGAGTACGACGAGCTGAACCTCATGATTAAGCAGTTCCAGAATACCATGATGCGCATGCGCTACTCCGCTATTCCGGTAGTGGCCGCGCCGCATGGCCTGACCTTGGGCGGGGGCTGCGAACTTTGCTTACACGCAGACCGCGTGCAGGCAGCCGCTGAATCATACATTGGTTTGGTGGAATTTGGAGTTGGTGTAATCCCGGGCGGTGGCGGCACGAAGGAAATGACGTTGAGAACCTCGGCGGCCTATGAAGAAGGGGACACCGAATACAACGCCCTGCGCAACGTGTTCATGACCATTGGTACGGCCAAGGTCTCCACCTCGGCCCATGAGGCCTTTGATTTAGGTTTCATGCGCCGCGGCGATGGCATCACGCTCAACAACAACCGCCTCATTGCCGAAGCCAAAGCCGAAGCCATTCTTTTAGCCGAAGCCGGTTACACCAAACCCACGCCCAAGACCAACATCAAAGTGCAAGGTCGCGGCGGATTGGGCATGTTCGTGACGGGCGCTTACGCCATGCAGGCCGGTGGTTTCATCTCTGAGCACGACCGTAAAATCTCTGAGAAGCTGGCCTACGTGATGTGCGGCGGTGACCTCTCCATGCCGTCTGAAGTCTCTGAACAATACCTGCTGGACCTGGAGCGCGAAGCCTTCCTGAGTCTCTGCGGTGAGCGCAAGACCCTGGAGCGCATCAAGAGCATCTTGACTACGGGTAAACCGCTGCGGAATTAGGGGTTGACTCTTCTGTTTTTGGCCTAGTTTTCAGAAAACAGGCCAAAAACGGAAAGTTTGCTCGCAGGAGCTTTGGCAACCGGCCGCTCCTCTCTTTGTCATTCTGAAAGAAGTTTGATTTCACTCAAGCAACGTCTCTTCCCTCTCTGTCATCCTGAAAAGAACTTAGGGAACAGTGGGCGAATGAAACATGCAATAGAAGGCAAGGCGTTTACAAACAGTTGTCATTCTGGAAGAATCTTGGTGGCGAACTAGACAAGCAGCGGGCATGAAACAGCATAACTACTTTGTCTATATCACGTCAAACCCTACAAAGACTGTGCTCTACGTGGGAATGACCAATGACCTGCTCCGCAGGCTGTATGAACACCGGGAGAACAGAGGGAAGCCTGAGACGTTTGCCGGAAGGTACTACTGCTACAAGTTGCTCTATTATGAGCGGCACACCTTTGTGCAGCATGCCATTGACCGGGAGACAGAACTGAAACTAATGAGCAGAGAAGAAAAAGTAGCTTTGATTAAGACCATTAACCCTAAGCTGCTTTTCCTGAAAGTAGCCGACTGAATTACCGTTCGCCACCGAGATTCTTTCAGAATGACAAAAGTGGGGTGGCTTTAGAATTAATTACAGTTAGCCCACAAGGTCCTTTCAGGATGACAGGGAGTATCAAGAAGAGAAAATAGAATGAAACTCGTTTTCAGCTTGTTTTTATAAAAACACCTCAAAAACAGAAAAGAAAATGCAAACTGCCTATATAGTTGCCGGATTCAGAACCGCCGTGGGGAAAGCCCCGCGCGGCGTATTCCGGTTCACCCGGCCAGATGATTTGGCCGCCGATGTGATCAAACACCTGCTGGCATCGGTGCCGCAACTGGACCCCGCCCGCGTAGACGACCTGCTGGTAGGGAACGCGGTGCCCGAGGCCGAGCAAGGCCTGCAGATGGGGCGTATGATTTCGCTCCTGTCGCTGCCCATCAACGTGCCCGGTGCCATCATGAACCGCTACTGCGGCTCGGGTATTGAAACCATCGCCACGGCATCTTTCAAAATTCAGGCCGGCATGGCCGACTGCATCATCGCCGGAGGCGCCGAGTCTATGAGTCTGGTGCCGGTGGTGGGCTGGAAAACCGTGCCGAACTACAAGATCGCCAAAGAGCACCCGGAATATTACCTGAGCATGGGCTTGACCGCTGAGGCCGTGGCCAATGACTTCAAAGTGAGCCGTGAAGACCAGGACGCCTTCGCCTATGCCTCGCACCAGAAAGCCATCAGAGCCATTCAGGAAGGCCGGTTCAAAGACCAGATTGTGCCCATCACCGTGGAAGAGACTTTCTTAGACGAGAACGGCAAAAAGAAAACCCGCTCCTATGTGGTAGACACCGATGAAGGTCCGCGCGCTGATACGTCGCTGGAGCGATTGGCCAAGCTGCGTCCGGTTTTTGCCGCCAACGGAAGCGTGACGGCTGGTAACTCGTCACAGACCTCAGACGGGGCCGCTTTTGTCATTGTCATGAGCGAGCGCATGGTGAAAGAACTGAACATTGAGCCCATCGCCCGCCTGGTATCTTACGCCGCCGAAGGCGTGGACCCGCGCATCATGGGCATGGGCCCAGTAAAAGCCATTCCGAAAGCTTTAAAGAATGCGGGCATGAACCTGCAGGACATTGACGTGATTGAGATGAACGAGGCCTTCGCGTCACAGTCTATCGCTGTAATGCGGGAACTGGGCATTGACCCAGACAAACTCAACCCCAACGGCGGCGCTATTGCCCTAGGCCACCCGCTGGGCTGTACCGGTGCCAAACTAAGTGTGCAACTCTTCAGTGACCTCCGCCGCATGAACAAAAAGTACGGCATGGTGACGGCCTGTGTGGGCGGCGGCCAGGGCGTGGCAGGTATCTATGAACTGCTTAAATAGATGTTAGACGCTAGATGTTAGATACTAGACTTTTCTGATGCACAATTTTAGGGAATTAAAGGTATGGCAGGAGGCAATTTCGCTTGCAAAGCAAGTGTACGAGTTGACTTCTACTTTCCCGGCGAACGAGAAGTATGGTCTAACATCGCAGATGAATCGTGCGGTTGTTTCTGTCGCCTCTAATATTTCAGAAGGGGCCGGAAGAAACTCTGATAAAGAGTTCGTTCAGTTTTTAGGATTTGCGTTAGGTTCTGCCTTTGAAGTGGACACGCAGTTAGTTCTGGCACATGCTTTTGGCTTTGTAAAGGAAAACGATTACCAGGACATGTTACAAAAGATGAACCAAGTGCAGCGCATGATTTATGGGTTTCAACAGTCTATCATCAAAAAGAATAAATAGTCTAAAATCTAACATCTAGAATCTAGAGTCTTAAAATATGGAAGCAACTAACAAAACCTTAAAAGGCGGTGAGTTCATCATCAAAGAAACCAACGCCGCAGATATTTTCATCCCGGAGGATTTCTCTGAGGAGCAGCGCATGATGGCCGAGACGGCCCAGCAGTTTGTGCAGACCGAGGTGTACCCGTTGGTGGAGCGCCTGGACAACCACGAGGAAGGCCTGATGGAAGGCTTAATGAAAAAAGCCGGGGAACTCGGCCTGTTTGGCGTAGCCATCCCGGAGGAGTACGGCGGGCTGAGCATGGACTTTAACTCGTCATTGCTCGTGACCGAGTCAGTAGGTTCCGGGCACTCATTCCCGGTGGCGTTTGCCGCGCATACCGGTATCGGAACGCTGCCTATCCTGTACTTCGGTACCGAAGAGCAGAAAGCCAAATACATTCCCAAGCTCGCCTCTGGTGAATGGTCAGCGTCTTACTGCTTGACCGAGCCAGGTTCCGGGTCTGATGCCTTAGCGGCTAAAACCAAAGCCGTGCTGGACGTGGAAGGGGAGAACTACATCCTGAACGGCCAGAAAATGTGGATTACGAACGCCGGCTTCGCCGATGTGTTCATTGTCTTCGCGCAGGTTGACGGCGATAAGTTCACCGGCTTCATTGTGGAGAAAGGCTATGAAGGTTTGAGCTTAGGCCCCGAGGAGCACAAGATGGGGATTAAAGGTTCTTCTACCCGCCAGGTGTTCTTAACTGACTGCAAAGTGCCGAAGGAAAACGTGCTGGGCGAGATTGGCAAAGGCCACTTGATTGCGTTCAACATCCTGAACATTGGCCGTATTAAACTGGCGGCGGCGTGTTTGGGTGCTTGTAAAAGCGTAGCAGACCTGTCGGTTAAATATGCTAATGAACGTATCCAGTTCAAGATTCCAATCTCCAAGTTCGGGGCTATCCGTCATAAACTGGCAGAGCAAGCCATCAGAATCTTCGCGGTGGAGTCTGCGCTGTACCGTTGCGGGCATGACATTCACGTGAAGGAGCAAGAGCTGTTGGCCGCCGGTAAAAGCTACAACGAGGCTGTGTTGGAAGCCGCCCGTGAGTTCGCTGTGGAAGCCGCTATCTTGAAAGTAGACGGCTCTGAAGTGTTGGACTACGTGGTAGACGAAGGCGTACAGATTTACGGAGGCTACGGCTTCTCAGCTGATTACCCCATGGACCGCGCGTACCGCGATGCCCGTATCAACCGCATCTTTGAAGGCACCAATGAAATCAACCGCATGCTCATTGTAGACATGGTGTTGAAAAAAGCTCTCAAAGGGGAACTTGACCTGATGGGCCCAGCCGCCAACGTGCAGAACGAGCTGATGGCCATTCCTGATTTTGGGGAGGAAGACACCAGCCTGTTTGCCGCTGAGAAAAAGTCTGTGGAGAAATTCAAGAAAGCCGTGTTGCTGACCGCCGGTACTGCCGTGCAGAAGTTCATGATGACGCTTGACAAAGAGCAGGAAGTCTTGATGTATATCGCTGACATGGCCATCCAGACCTACATTGCCGAGTCTACCATGCTGCGCGTAGAGAAACTGGTGAGCCGCAACGGCGAAGAAGCCACCAGCCGCCAGCTGGACATGATGCGCGTGGTGATTAATGACGCCGCTGACCGCATCAACAAAGCCGGGAAAGAAGCCATTGCCGCCATGTCTGAACCAGGTGATGAGCAGAAACTGTTGTTGATTGGTCTGAAGCGTTTTACCAAACTGGAGCCCTACAACACCAAAGAAGCCCGCCGCCGTATTGCCGCTGAGATGATCAAGGCAAACGAGTTCGTGTACTAATTTTACGTTTTCGGCCTGTTTTGGCCAAAACAGCTCAAAAACAGAACGCCCCGCTAATACAGCGGGGCGTTCTGTTTTTATGATAATGTAAAAAAACTAGATGTTTGAAACTTTATTTATCATAAAACGTAGGGTCAGTTTTTTTTGCTTTTATACATAAAAAGCAATGAGTTAATGTTTTAATATGTAAAGTTGTTTTATTTAAATTTAAGATATTGTAATTACAAACCTTTGATAATCAACATGATGAATTACTGTTAAATTAAGTATTATTTAATTGGTTAAATAAATTTAAAAAGAATAAAAACGTTTTTCATGTCGTAATTTTTCTGCTAATTTGGCCGAAATAATCTACCAATACACCTAATAACTATGATAAAACACCTACTTTTATTACTTCTATTGGTCATAGCGAGCTTGAATTCGTTTGCCCAAATTAGAATAACCGGGCAGGTCACCTCGGGCAAGTCCAGAGAGGCGCTTCCCGGCGTAACCGTACTAGAGAAAGGCTCCCCCACCAATGGTGCTTCAACTGGCGCAGACGGCCAATTCTCTATTACAGTTCCTGGACCCAATTCAGTGCTGGTTTTCTCCTTTATAGGTTTTGTGACAAGAGAGGTGACGGTTGGCAATCAGCAGACCATCAATGTTATCTTGAATGAAGATGCACGTGCCTTAGATGAGGTGGTGGTAACGGCATTTGGGGTGGTTCAGGAGCGGAAGGCACTGACTTATGCGGTGCAGGAGGTGGATAGCAAACTGATCCAGGAAACAAATCAGCCCAATGCTTTGAATGCTCTGCGTGGAAGAGTGGCCGGGGTGAGCATTACCAGTGCAGGCGGTACCCCCGGGGCTGGTTCTACAATTGTGATACGGGGTATCAACTCTTTAAATCCTAGTGCCAATAATCAGCCTCTTTTTGTGATAGACGGTGTTCCTGTAAGTAACCAGACAGATATTACAGGAGGAAGGGAAGGGAGCACGTTTACCAATAGCAACCGTTTTGCTGATATCAACCCAGATGATATAGCCTCTATCTCTGTGCTGAAAGGGCCTGCCGCGTCTGCTTTGTATGGATTGCGGGCTTCTAACGGTGCTGTGATCATCACTACCAAGTCTGGTCAGGCGGGTAAAACAACCTTTAATTACCGCACCTCTGTCAGCTTTGATGACGTGTACCGTACGCCCCCCATGCAGGATAAGTACGGGCGCGGTTTCAATGGCATTTACAATCCTGCTGATTACCGGGCAGATGGGCCACCTATTCCGGCGGGAGAGCCTGTATATGACCAGTGGGACCAGGTATTCAACACGGGGCACCAGTATCAGAATAATTTTTCTTTCTCAGGAGGTACTGACAAGGCTACTTTCTACGGTTCCCTGGGCCGCCTGGACCAAACCGGGGTGGTGCCTAATTCTGAATATGAGCGAACAACCGCTAAGATTGCAGGTACCCTGCAGGCTACTGAACGGCTGAAGATAGACGCCTCTGCTAACTTTATTAATTCAAACAATACGAACCCCAGAAACGGGGTAGGTGGCTCAGGGGTCATCTCTTATGCCTCCAGGTACGCGCCAGACGTGAACATTGAAAACTATCTGAACCCTGACGGAACCCAGAACAGATATACTACGCAGTTAGACAACCCGCTTTTCTTTGCTGAGAATGCTTACCAGACAGAAACCTTGAACCGCATCATAGGCAACATGGGGTTAAATTACAGGTTTACTGATTGGCTTGCGCTGGACTACCGTGCCGGTATTGACTACTATGGGACCCAACGTAATGTAGTGACCCGCCCTACCGTCTTAATTTCGGCTACCAGCCGAGGCAGTATTTCTGAGCAGTACCTCACCTACCAGGAGATTAACAGCAATTTATTGCTCACGGGAGACCGGCAGCTTAATGAAAACTTTGGACTCACGGTGTCACTTGGGAACCAGGTGACCATGATCAACACTACAGATGTGAACGGCTCAGGAACCAACTTCATTCTGCCAGACTTTAACAGTGTGAATAACCTGGGGCAATACACCGTTCGCTCTTACCCGTCTGAACGCAACATCATTGGGGTGTTTGGAGATGCAAAGCTGAACTATAGGGAAACCGTCTTCTTAAATGTGACAGGCCGTAATGACTGGTCCTCTACCTTGCCTAAAGCAAACAGATCCTTCTTCTACCCATCTGTAAGTTTAGCCTACATCTTCAGTGAGACTTTAGGGCTTTCAGGTAACCGCTATTTTAACTACGGTAAACTGAGGGCTTCTTACGCGGAGGTAGGGAAAGATGCTGCCCCTTATCTGCTTGGGAACTACTACACCACCCAGGCTCCCTTCTTAGGGGTGGCGGGTGTTAGAAGAAGTGAGACCATTGGGTCAGAGACGCTGCGGCCAGAGCGTACCAAAGGCTTTGAATTTGGGGTAGAGCTGGCGTTTCTGGGGAACAGGCTGCGTCTGGACGCCAACTATGCTATTCAGAACTCTGTTGACCAGATTGTGCCTATCCCCACCAGCCGCTCCACAGGTTTCTCAACCTATGTGACCAATGCTGGGGAAATCCAGAACCGGGTGCTGGAGTTAGTGGTAGATGCAGATGTCATCAAAGGCGGTGACTTTAGCTGGAACACTATTTTCAACTTTTCCCGCCTGCGGGGCGAGGTGCTGGAAATGCCAGAGGGGGTAAGCGTAATCACGTTCCAGCCAGAGAGCCCTTGGGTAAAACAGCGAATTCAGCCTGGCGGAAGACCCGGTGACTGGTATGGCTGGAAACTTAGCAGAGTTGAAGATCCTGCAAGCCCTGCAAACGGACGGTTAGTCATTGTAGATGGTTACCCAAACGTAAACAACCAGTGGAAGGGGGCTGCACTGTCTGAAGACACTTATCTGGGAAATGCGTTCCCTGATTTTGAAGGGGGCTGGAACAACACTTTGCGGTACAAGAATTTTGAACTGAGCTTCTTGTTCAACTTCAGAAAAGGAGGCTACGCTTTTGACATTAACAGACGTATGCGTTATGGTTCTACTGGTGGCGAGGCGCCAACTGGTGCAGAAACAGAGCTCCGTAACCGGTTAGTGATTTTTGACGGTGTAGTCAATACGGGTACCACAGAGAACCCGGTTTGGGTAGAGAATACAACTCCGGTGGTGCTGGACGTGGCAAACTTCTATAGCCAGGCTTTCAGGTACCGGTTGGCCAGTGAATATAACGGTTTTCAGGAAGCCTCTGTGCTGCGCCTGCAAAACGTAAGCCTTTCTTATACCTTGCCTAAGGGACTATTGGGGAAAACCCCCTTCTCAAATGTGACGGCCTCTGTTACAGGAAACAACCTTTGGATGTCCTCTCCCTTTGTAGGGTTTGACCCAGAGCAGAGCGCCTATGGGCCAGGCAGCAATGTCTTTGGTTACGTGGGTACCAATATACCCGCTACCAGAAGTGTTTATTTTGGTTTAAACTTTAGCTTTTGATTCTTATTATGAGAAAGATAATATTGAGAAAGATAATATATAGTGCAGCAGTCGCCTTTAGCACCTTGTGTATGGGTGCTTGTAGTGACCTGCTTGATGTAAATACAGATCCGTCAAGAGTAAGTGGGGAGGAGGCGACTCTGCCTACCTTGCTTCCGTCTGCTGAGCGTTTTTCTGCCAATACGCAATATGGCGCTGCCCAGTATGGAATACAGTATCCAGAGTACCTTACAGGCCAGACGGTGAGTCAATTTGCACCGTATGGCTTTGATCAGCTGTGGCAGCCGTTTTATTCAGATGCCCTGCCTGCGCTTCAAGACATTATTGCAAGGGCTGAGGCTGCCGGTGCTTATAATTACTCAGGCATTGCCAAAACCCTGCTGGCCTTGAACCTGATGACTGTGGCAGATATTTATGGGGACGCCCCTTACTCTGAGGCAAACAAAGGAACGGCCAATCTGTATCCCTGCTATGATAAGATGGAAGACTTGTACCGGGTGCACATAAAAGCGCTTTTAGATGGCGCCATTGCAGACCTGGCGCGGCCACTGCCTACCCTTCCCAGCTTACAAACGGTACAGAATGACCTGATTTATAACGGGGACCTGACTAAATGGACAAAAGCGGCCAGAGCGGTAAGAGCCCGCTACTTTCTGCACCTGAGTGAGAAGGAGCCAGCTATGCTGGCTATGGCAGCGCAGGAGGCGGCGGCGTCCTTCACGTCTAATGCAGATGACCTGCAGCTGAATTATGAGACTCAGAACCCTAACCCCTGGTTTGGCTTTTTGGGCAATGCTACAAGCAAAATCATGCAGCCAAGCTCTTATGTGATTGATTTATTGAGTGGGCGGGGTGGCAGATTTCAAGGGGTGACAGATCCCCGTTTGCCTATTCTGGTGACAAAGTCAGGCACTGGGGCTTCCTACATTGGTCTCACACCAGGTGCGGTGGCAGGTACCCAGGCAGATGTCAATGTGAACATGACGGCATCCTCCTGGCATACCAGGGCCGTGGCGCCCATCTTGTTTATTACGTATGCAGAAATGCAGTTTATTATTGCTGAGGCTCTTTTCAATACCAATAAACCAGAGGCGTATGCCGCTTACAGGAGAGGGATAGAAGCCAGTATGGCTAAAGTGGGGGTGCCGGCAGGTGAAATCACTACCTATCTGGCCAGCCCAACCGTGGCATTGAGTGCGGCTACTCTCACGCTTCAGGACATCATGCTGCAGAAGTATCTGGCGCTGTTTCTTCAAATTGAGACATGGGTAGATATGCGGCGTTACCAGTATAGCCAGACGGTTTACCCAGGGCTTCCGAAACCTGTTGTGAACCAACTCCCAGGCAACCCTTGGGTGCAGCGCTCTAATCTGGCAGATGAGGAGCCCGGTGTGAATACCTGCTTGCCAAAGGGAGTTACCCAGACAGACATCTTATGGTTATTCCAATAAACAGCTAAGACATGAAAAAGATTAATAGTTTACTTGCTTTCTTATTGATGGGGCTTGCCTTAACATTTAGCTCCTGTGATGAAGACCCAACCGAAGATCTGGAAGAGATCATCAAAGAGGACTTGGGGTATGTGCCTAGAATCTCCACCTTCAAACTAGTTACTCCTGCCACCGCCACTGTACAGCCCGGTACCAACCTGACACTGGATCTGCGGTTCTGGTCTGAGGGCCAGATCAAGGATATTCAGTTTTACATGCGGTCAGGGGGCCAGTTAACCAAAATAGGGGAGAGTGCATATAAGCCCGCTTATAGCAAAATAACCCGTACAGACTCGCTTCTCTTTAATTACCAGGTACCAGCTACTGTTGCCCCAGGAAGTAAGTTCACCATACAGGCACGTGTGGCAAACCAGGGGCTGGAGCAGTACCCTGCCAGAGATAGTGTGGTGTTTACAGTTCCCCAGTAAGAAGCCAAATCTTTAAAATGCGTTTTAGGCCTGTTTTGGCCAGAACAGCTCAAAAACAGAACGCCCCGCTGATTTAGCGGGGCGTTCTGTTTTTTTAATTGTAACGTTCTTGGTCTATCCGCGGCGTCTCTCCTGAATAGTCATCAAGAGCAAACTGAGCAGTATCTGTTCCTGCTCAATGACTGTGCAGGTGCTTTCTTTGTAGACGGAGAATTTGCGGGCTAAAAAGGATTTCTGCTTTTGGAGGGTAGCGACCAATGCGCCACCGGGCCGCGTGACATGGTAAGACGGGTTCAAAAAGTAACCAGTGAACAAGCCTAGAAAAGGAATTCTGCCTAAAGCAGTGTCGCTTGCCCTTACCCATCCCGCCCCTTCTCTTATGGTAAAGATGGCTTGCAGGTGCTGGTCAAATACCTGGTAATGCGCCGCCAATTCAGGTACCCATGTAACGCGGGCTACGTAGCCTAAGACCTGCCCCTTGGCATCTAAGAACCCGAAGGAAGCAGTGAAATTTTTCCAGGGAACTGCTTTGATGGTGTAAATGGCTTCTGCCTCAGAAGCATCTTTGAAAACCGTTATCTCGTCTATAAAAGGGTCAATGTTCAATAAACTGGATTCTGAGAATTCATCATGGTGAAGCTGCTTCACATAGAGAGCTCTACGGCCGTTTGCGTCTGTGACAGAGAGCCGGTTGGCAAGGGTAGTAACCTTGAAGGAAAAATCCAGGGGGAAAAGGAGATCCTGTAGGTGCATAAGTGTAGCGCTAAGGAGCTTACGTCATGTGCATTTCTCTGCTCGGCTATTTTCTGTTTTCGCCTGTTTTGGCGAAAACAGGCCGAAAACGGAATGGCTATTTAAAGGTGATTCGGCTTAGCCGAAGACCCGCTGAGGCTTTAGAGGGACGGTTCACGGCAATGATGCTGTTCTCCTCCAGCCACGTGGTAAAATCTTTGACGTAGGCGGCCCCCATATCATTGGCTACGTTCAAGCCCATAGGCTTTGGCGTGTCTGAGGTGCCGGTAAGGAGATGGATGGAGCGGTTGTACAGATCTGTTTTGCCGTTCAGGGTTTCCAGCGTGAGCAGCTGCAGGCGGTTCCCAAAGAGGCGGGCACTGTAAGAGATGCCGGCAAAGCCCTCAGTGGCGGGGGCCACCTGGTTCTTTAAAATGACTGAGTTCCAGGTGGGGTTCAGGTACTCATCATAGGAGAACAGCAGCAGTTCTTTGGCGTGATAGGGACTGTTCTCGCCGCCTTCCTCATATTTCTTTTCGGCCAGTACCAGGGCCTGGCCTTCTGTGCTCACCAGAATGTCTGACAGGTAGATGTCCTCCAGGCGGTTGGCGCCGCTGGCTTTGGCCACCCGCTGTGAAAACTCAGGGGTAAAGACAAACTCTTCCGCGAAGCGCATATTGTTGATAGCATAGTCAAACTTCACCAGTTTCAGGCTGCGGTAGTCCCCAGATTTCTCTTCGGCCACTAAGACTGCCGCGTACAGGCTGCTATCCTGGGCCAGCTGGTAATGGGTGTCCAGGACGTAGCGTTTCTCCCCGTCAAACACGCCGCCCACCATCACCTCCATCACTTTGATCTCATTGTCCTGGTTGTTGTAGCGGCGCACACTCAGGCGCATGTTGTTATCTGTTAGCAGAGACACGTATTGGTCACCGCGGTTGTCAATGTGCACCTGCGCGGTTACCTGGCCGTTGGTGCCCCCAAAATCATACGGCCGCTCTTTGATCTTATTGAGGGTGGTGGCGTCATAGACCACGGCCAGCATAGAGCGCAGCTGTTCATCACGCGTGATAGAGTGGTAGGTAACCAGTTTAGAACCATCTTCTGAGACAGAAAGGGTAAGCCTGCGGCTTTTGCTGGGTGCTTCCTGCAGTTTCTTCTGCAGCAGCTCCTTGCCCGTGGTAAGGTCAAGGATGGTGCCATACAACGCCTGGCTGCCTTGTTCCGGGTCTATGCGGTGCGTCACCACCAGGGCTGTTTTGGCGCTGACCGCAAAGGCCACCAGAGATTCTGAACCCAGAAGGGAAAAAGGAGCCGACCATCTGGTTTTCAGGTCTGCGCCATAGCGCTCTACGGCATAGGTCTGGTTAGACTTCCGGCTCAGGATGACAAAATCAGTGGCATTGACGGGGTATGATTTACGCGCTATCTGCTGGTTGTAGTAATTCCCAGCGGTCTCAGGGGCATACGTGAAAGACGCAGACTTGATCTTTTGGCTAAAGCTGTCAGTTTTACAGAAGAATATGCCAGCTACTATAAGAAAAAGAAGTCTGGGGAAATGATAATTCATAAAAATTCATATTTAATAAGTAGACAAATATACCTCTTTACACTGATTGAAGGCTGCTTTTTATAGAATTTGCAATAAACCAACCCATGAGCGGAATCTGTAAATTGTTAACAGTTAGATAATTGATTTTTTTGTGCGTATCTTTGCGCCCGCATTGCGCAGAGAGGTAACCTGGCGGGAATTTGGAGAGAGTACTATTTCAGGAATAAGTACTTATACTAACAGTAGTGTGGAAAACTTTTTCTGAGGAAGATAAAAACCCGAAGTCAGGCCTGCCGTACATACCTAGGCTTATCAGCTTGGTAGGCATAAAATGGTAAGATCTGCGCAGAAAGGTTGCTTGATAATTACTTAACAGAAGGGTTACCTCTTGATAATTACTTAAGCGCGGGAGATCGCGTACATTTACCATACATAATTAAATAAAACACCTTTAACGTTTATTTTATGAGATTTACATTTAAGATGTTTGTGCTGGTTGGGCTTATTCTTGTTGGAAAATTCTTAAAAGAAGACTCTGCCAATGGTACTGTTCAGAAAGTGGAAGCAACGAGCCAGAATATTTATTCCTTAGACGCAAAAGCACCACTTCCTTTCACCCAGAAGACAAATCATATTTTAGAACCTGTAACCAAAGAAGGAACTACTACTGAGAAAACCTTTACGTATTCATTGAATTAATCTGCTCCCTCAGAGAAACGAATTTTTCTCCCCTAAAAAGACCCAGACTCAAGTCTAGCTGATACGGCTCCAGTTCACGGTGTTGTGGCTCAGCGACCGGATGTGCCTCAGTAAGTTGGCATGCTCTGGAAGGCTTAAGTCCGGGTCTTTTTCTATGATCTGCAGGGCGGCCGCCCGGCTCTCTTTCAAAATCTTGGCGTCTTTGGCCAGGTCAGCAATTAGCAAATCTAAAACCCCGCTTTGCTGGGTTCCCATCAAATCTCCCGGTCCGCGCAGTTTCAGGTCAATGTCGGCAATCTCAAAGCCGTTGTTGGTCCGCACCATGGTTTCAATGCGCGTCTTGCCTTCCTTGCTGAGTTTATAGCCCGTCATTAAGATGCAGTAGCTTTGGTCGGCGCCACGGCCTACGCGGCCCCGCAGCTGGTGCAGCTGGGCCAGGCCAAACCGCTCGGCGTTTTCAATCACCATCACGCTGGCGTTGGGCACATTTACGCCTACCTCAATCACGGTGGTAGCCACCATAATGTGCGTCTCGTGCTTCACGAAGCGCTGCATCTCATAGTCTTTGTCCTGGGGTTTGAGTTTGCCGTGCACCATGCTCACGCGGTACTCCGGGAACGCGCGGGTCACACTCTCGTAGCCGTCCATAAGGTCTTTGTAGTCCAGGCCTTCAGACTCTTCAATGAGCGGGTAGACAATGTACACCTGCCGCCCCAGCTTTATCTGCTCACGTATGAACCCGAACACCCGCAGGCGGTTGCTGTCATAGCGGTGCACGGTAATAATTTCTTTCCGGCCCGCCGGGAGCTCATCAATCACAGATACTTCCAAATCACCGTACAGCGTCATGGCCAGGGTTCTGGGGATTGGTGTGGCTGTCATGACCAGCACGTGCGGAATGATGCGGGGGTTCTTCTGCCAGAGCTTGGAGCGCTGCGCCACGCCAAAGCGGTGCTGTTCGTCTACAATGCAGAGGCCCAGGTTATGGAACTGTACTTCGTCTTCCAGCAGGGCGTGGGTGCCCACAATCATCTGCATTTCACCAGAGCGGAGTTGCTCATGAATGGGCTTACGGTCTTTCTTTTTGGTGGAACCGGTGAGTTTGCCCAGCACTATGCCCAGTTTGTCTGCGTACTGTTTCAGTCCCTGGTAGTGCTGGTCAGCGAGAATCTCAGTGGGGGCCATGAGGCAGGCCTGGGCTCCGTTGTCGGTGGCCAGGAGCATGGTCACGAAGGCCACAATGGTTTTGCCGCTGCCCACATCGCCCTGCAAGAGGCGGTTCATCTGCTTGCCGCTGGTCACGTCCTGGTAGATCTCGCGCACCACGCGCTTCTGGGCATTGGTAAGGTCAAAGGGCAGGTGGTTCTTGTAGAACTCAGTGAGGGTAGGTGTTTTATTAAATACCTGCCCGGCCAGTTCGGCGCGGCGTTTTGGTGGCGGTGCGCAGGAGCTTGAGCTGGGTGTAGAACAGTTCTTCAAACTTTAACCTGAACCGCGCCGCCGCCAGGGTATCCCAATTCTTGGGGAAGTGAATCTGCAGCATGGCCTCGCGCTTAGACACCATGCGGTACTGGTCCACCAGCTCAGGGGTGAGCGTCTCAGGCAGGTGCGTGGGCGCCTGTTTCAGGAGCTCCTGCATCATGCGGCTGATGGCCTTGCTGTCTACGCGGTGGTTCTTGAGTTTTTCAGAGGTATGGTAAACGGGCTGCAGATATGTCTGCTCCAGCTTTACCTCAGAGAGTTCTTCCAGCTCTGGGTGCGCCATGTTGAACCGGCCGTTAAACAAACTCGGCTTGCCGAAGGCGATGTACTCATGGTTCACCTTGAGCTGGCCCGTCATGAACTTCACGCCTTTGAACCACACCAATTCTATCTCGCCGGAGGCGTCTCTGATTATGGCCGAGAGGCGTTGTTTGCGGCCTTCGCCTAGCAAATTTTTCTCCAGAATGCGGCCTTTGATCTGCACATACTGCATGTCTTCGGTCAGCTCGGCAATGGCGTGGAACTGCGTGCGGTCCATGTACCGGAACGGGTAGTGCTGAATGAGGTCGCCGTAGGTGAAGATGCCCAGCTCGGTCTGCAGCAATGTGGCCCGCTGGGGCCCCACGCCCTTGAGGAACTCTATCTTGGTATGGAAAAAGCCAGATGACACGTAGTTGGGAGGCGCTTCCTGTTTTTAGCCTGTTTTTGAGAAAATAGCCCAGAAACAGGAGCGAAGCCGTTCTGTAAAGTTACGGAAAAGGAGAAAGCGGGGCTACCGCAGACGCTAAAGAATAACGTGCGTCTGAACAGTTTACGCCTTGCGCACAAACTCAGATTTAAGCGCCATTGACCCGAAGCCGTCAATTTTGCAGTCTATGTTGTGGTCGCCGTCAGTGAGGCGTATGTTTTTCACTTTGGTGCCGGCCTTTACCGGTTTGGGCGCGCCTTTCACGGGCAAATCTTTGATGACCACCACCGAGTCGCCGTCTTGTAATACGTTTCCGTTGGCGTCTTTTATCTGCAAACCTGCCTCTTGGCTCGCCTCCGCGGGGTTCCACTCGTGGCCGCATTCTGGACAGGCGTAGGTTTCTTCTCCCGTTGCGTAACCGTAGGGTGAGTTGCAGTTGGGGCAGGGTTTTAATTCGTCAGACATGGTATGCTTGTTTAAGAAATAGGCTGGCGTTGCTGCGTTTTTGGCCTGCTTTCTAAAAAATAGTCCAGAAACGCCTGGCCGAACCGGTGGGTAAAATTACAGAAAAGAAAGGAGCGGGGCTAATGCAGAAATGGTTGGCAAGCTTCATAGACGGCAAACAGGCGCATCCAGGAACAAATTGTTCACTGGTAAACCGCAGCCAAAATTCTTGCGCTGCGTATATGCACTATCTATTAACTAAAGAAAGGAGGGACAATCTGTGCTAGGCTTTTACGGGTTATTAGTAAGCACCTTCCACGCTGGTAGAGCGTTACGCCATTAAGTGGCCCTGAGTAGGTTTCGGCCGTGGCCGATGCCTTGCAGTTTTAAGTTTTTGAATTTTCATAAAGGAAGTCCTTCTGTTTTTGGCCTGTTTCTTAGAAAATAGCCCTGAAACGGAAGGGCTTTCTTGCCTGCCGTCCCTTGGCAGACGCTCTTTGCCGGTGCAACTAAAGGTGGTTTGGAAAGATATAGAGGGTTTCCTATTTTCCAGCCAGAAACTCTTCACCTATCCCTCCCGCTATGAGACCCTTCTTGGTTGCTTTTCTCATTCTGTGTATTTCCTGCCAGACCTTTGCCCAAACAGACAAAGCCGAGACTGATTTACGCCGCATCATGGAGCAGAAGAAAGCGGTAGGGTTGGCCGTGGCGGTGGTGAAAGACGGCAAACTGGTCTACACCCGCTCGCTGGGAATGAAAGACGTGGAGCAAAACCTTCCGCTGGCGGAAGATGATATGTTCAGGATTGCCTCTATCTCAAAGTCCTTTTCGGCCACGTCTATCATGCAGTTAGTGGAGGCCAAGAAAATGTCGCTGGACGATGATTTCAGTAAGCTGGTGGGTTTTCAAGTGCGCAACCCCAAGTTTCCGGACAAAGTGATCACGCTCAAGATGGTGCTCTCGCACACCTCCAGCATCTTAGACCGCAACGGCTATTTCAACCTGGACGTGATTCACCCAGACAAGAACCCCAACTGGCAGAAGTGCTACGCAGATTATGCGCCCGGCACGCAGTACACCTACTGTAACCTCAACTTCAACCTAGTGGGCGCGGTGATTGAGCGCGCCACCGGCCAGCGGTTTGACCAATACGTGAAGCGGCACATTCTGGACCCGCTGGGGCTGTACGGCGGCTACTGCGTAGATTCCCTGGACCGCTCCAAGTTTGTCACCCTCTATGAGTACAATGCGGGCGGCAACGCTTTCACACCGTCACCGGCAGCCTATGCGCCCCGCTCAGAGGAAATCAAAAGTTACGTGATGGCCCAGAGCACGCCTGTGTTTTCGCCTACCGGCGGAATGAAAATCTCTGCCAAGGATTTGGCTACCTACATGCTCATGCACCTGAACCAGGGCCGTTACCCGGGCGGCCGTATTCTCTCCAAAAAAAGCGCGAAGCTCATGCAAACACCCGTTGTCAAAACCACAGACGTGTCTCATTACGGGCTGGCGCTGCGCACGGCGGGCAACTTGATTCCGGACAAGGTGCTGGTGGGGCATACGGGCTCAGCCTACGGCCTGTACAGCGCCCTATTCTTCCACCCGAAGGAGAAGTTCGGGTTTGTGGTGATGACCAACGGCTGCCATACCACGTCTTCAGAAGATGAGATTAGGGACATCTTGCACCTGACCATGCGCAGCCTGAATGAGAATGTGGTGAAAGCGGGGAAATAATACGGGCGTTTTTGGCCTGTTTTGGCGAAAATAGGCCGGAAACGGATAGGGGCTAATTTTTAAAAAGCAAATGAACTTACAAATCAAGTAATCCGAACGCTTGATGATAAGGCGTGCTAATATCTAAGAATTCAAATTTTGCGCGGGCCTTACTTCTAAGTATTTCAATTATCACACCTGACCGTGCATCAGACGTGACAAAATGAGTGATGGTTTTATCAACGTCTGCTTGCGCAAAAAGCTTTGAGTCATTAGGTATAATAGCTCTAGGCATGAGTTGTTCTTTTAGAGCGCCTTTTCCTTCAAATATAATTCTGGCAAATTCGCCTGCTTTTTGCGCATGGTCAAGATTAAAAGGTATAATCTGAATATTACGGAGAGGCAGTTGGTCAATTTTACCAAGAACGCAGTATTCTGCAATTGTGATGGTTGATACTTTTAGCGTTACCCCTTTGTTTAGGAAATAGCGGAAATATTCCCTTGCATTCTGATGAAGTGGGTCTTCATCGTTTAAGAGCCTTATAAAGAAACTTGTATCTAAGAGAACACTATGTGTCATAACCGCCTCTGATATTATTCAACCAGTCATTGGCATTGATATCTTTCCAGTTTGACTTTGCCTTGGTGATTAAGGTGTCAAGGTATTGGTCATCATATTTGGGACTAAAATCAATTAATTGAAGTAGTTTTAGGCTTGATTTGTCAATTTCGCCCGTTTCTAGGTTTTGTTTCCCTGTAGCTCTTACTCCAAATTTCTTATACAATAGGTTCTCTTCTTGGTTTTGCAGATATACTTTAGGAGCTTCTATTGTCAGGGAGCCAAACTCATCAGTATCTAAATGTATATTGGCTTTCGTTTTTCCTCCGGCATTTGTTAATGTGCCATAGAAGTACAGTTCTGCGTCAATCCAAATATTTTCTGTTCTAAAAAACTTAGTGTTAGGGGTTATTCTTAAAGCCGTTTCTTCAGATACAGAAGTTTTGATTTCAAAGTCGTAATTCTTTTGGTAAGAAAGGCTTTGAATGTTTTCAATGGCTTGTGCAGTCTTTAAGTCAAGGAAATCAATAGAATTTACTTTTTCTATTTGGCTTATTACAGCACTGAAGCCAATGATTGCTTGAAGACTAGTTTTGAATATATTCCTTATTGAACCTTCTTCAATATCATATGTAATGATTGGTCTATCCTTCTTATTGTTGGGATAAAGAAGGTCTTCTATATTTTGAAGAATTAAAGCAATCTCTTTAATGTCATAGTTGTCTGGGGATAGCGTTAAGCTCCCTTTGTTTCCTATGACACGAATTTCGATGCTTCCAATTTTGTCCATACACAAAAGTAACGGATTAAACCGGGTTTTAGATATGTTTGGGAGCCGTGGTAAAGTTCACCTAGCTGATAAAATTAAATGAAAAAGCCGAACAGTATACAAGATACCATTCGGCTTCCATTTAATGAACTTCAGTTTTCCGTTTCCGGCCTGTTTTCGCCAAAACAGCCCCAAAACGCAAACTACTTCACCTGCTCCGTCCAGTGCAGCGTATTCAGCAAATGCACCACATCTTTTTTCAAGTACTCAATGACTGGGGCCAGTGAATCATTGGCGGTGGCAGTCCGGAAGTAGAGGGCGCCCCGGAAGAAGTGTTTGGTGCTGTCTGTGAGGTAGAACTGGAACTGGCTGGGCACCTCGCCCTGTAGCTCAAAAACGCTGGCGGTGATGCCGGTGGGGGTTTTAATCTGGCTTTCCTCAATGGCGTAGGCTTTGATCTGGTGCCGGCTGGTGAGCTTACGCGCGTCTTCCACCAAGCTGTTAAACGCCTTGGGGTCCTGGTTGAAGTTCTTGTAGGTGAGCTGCACGTTGGCCTTGAACTGCGGGTAATAGAGGTCAATCCAGTGCGGTTCGGCAATGCGGGAGGAGTCTTTGAGCACCTTGGCATAGACCGAGTGTTCAAAGGTGTACGGGTGCCGCTCCTGCAGCGGCTGGTATTTGGCCGCGGGCAGGTCTATGCGGTTGTAACCCTTGGGTTTGGGCGTGTAGTCTTCACCAGCGCAACTGGCTAAGAAAAAGCTTCCGCAGAAGGCAGCTAGTATGAACAGGAAGTTATTCTTCTTCATTGTTAGGATGCGGCACAATCTGGTGCACGCGTACTTTTTTAATCTTTTTACTGTCAGCGGCTTCTATCTTGAAGATATAGGGCCCCAATTGCATTTCCTCGCCGGTGTGCGGTATGCGGGAGAACAGGCGCAGCATTAAGCCGGCCAGTGACTCCACTTCGCCCCTGATCTCCTTGAGCAGCTCAGCGGGCGGATCTACAATTTTGCAGAAATCGTGCAGAGAGGTGCGGCCCTCAAACAGGAACGTGTGTTCATCCAGTTGCGTATAGTAGCGGTCCTCTTCGTCGTCCAACTCGTCATGGATTTCGCCCACAATCTCCTCAATCACATCTTCCAGGGTAAGCAGGCCGGTGGTGTCGCCGTACTCGTTCACCACAATGGCCATGTGCACCCGCCGCTCCTGGAATTCACGCAACAGCTCGTCAATCTTCTTAGATTCTGGTACAAAGTACGGGGTTCTGATCAGGTTCTGCCAGGTAAAATCTGCTGGGGCATTGAGGTGGGGCAGCAGGTCTTTTACGTACAGCACGCCGTCAATCTTGTCCAGTCCGTCTGAGTACACCGGCACGCGGCTGTAGCCCCAGTTGTGCACCTGTTTGAGCAGCGCAGGAAACGGCATGCGGCGGTTGAACGCAATAATATCTACCCGCGCCCGCATTATCTGCCGCACGGTAATAGAGCTGAAGTTCACAATGGCTTTCAGCAAGCCTTTCTCTTCTGGTGAGGCTGGTGCCGAAGGGGCATGGTCCAGGGACTGTGACAGCTCCTCAGTGGCAGACGGCGTCCCGAAGGCTTCACGGGTGCGGCCCATCATACGCTGCAGTGGCAGGAAAACGGCCACAAAGGGGGCGCCTAAAGTTGAAATAACCTGAATCACGGGCAGCAGAGCGGGCTGGTGCTGGCTTTGCTGTTTCCTTCCCCATGCGGCAGACAGCAGCCGGGCCGCTAGCAGAACCGCTGCCAGCCCTATGGCAATGCCCAGCAACGCCAGCCACTGGTGCGCCGCGCCGGGTGCAAGAACATGGGTAAGAAGTTTAAAAACAGAGAGGGCCAGCAGCAGGTGCAATGTGGAGTTCAGGAACGCTCCGGCCAGAATCACCCGCTCTGGTGCCTGCGAAAGGTGCTGTACGTGGGCGGCCATTTTAAGGCCGGCGTTATTCTGGGCAGTGGCCAGAAAGCGCTGAAAAGCAGCCAGGGCAGCCGTTATGGCCAGGCTGCTCACAAAGAACAGCAGGAGCAAGGCGGTTGGCCACGCCCATGCCGCCGGGTCAACCTGGGGAAGGGTTAAAGTAAGAAGAGAGCCCCAACTGTAGGGCTCTCCTGATGGAGGTATACTTTCCAAGTGAAAAGAATTGGTTCAACAATAGGTTAGAAGGGCAGGTCGTCTGGCTCTTCCTCATAGGCCGCCGAACGGGTGCTGCCGCCTTTGCTGGCAGAACTGGCGCCGGCGTTTCCGCCGCCGGAAGAGGCTTGTTCATTGCCGTAGCTTCCGCCGCCGTTGTTCTGACCGCCGTTGCCGCCTTCAGAGCGGCCACCCAGCATGGTCATGTTGTCTGCTACAATCTCAGTGCTGTACCGCTGTATGCCGTCTTTGTCTGTATAATTGTTAGACCTGATTCTGCCTTCAATATAAACTGACTGGCCTTTCTTGAGGTATTTCTCAGAGACTTCGGCCAAGCCGCGCCACAGCACTATGTTGTGCCACTCTGTGCGCTCCTGGCGCTCGCCGTTCTTGTCTTTGAACGTCTCAGAGGTGGCCAAAGGGAAACGGGCTACCGCCACACCGCCTTCTAAGTGCCTCACCTCCGGGTCTTTGCCAAGGTTGCCAATCAAGATAACTTTATTAATGCTTGCCATAGAATTGTATAAAGGGGGTGCAAACTTAAATTAACTTATAAATATACTAAAAGAAGTGCTCTTTCAAAAATGAATCTATCAATACTGGCTTGGGCAAGTCTTCTATTTCTGAAATGGAATATAGCCGCAGCCCAATACTTTCTTCAGTCTCTCCCCTTAAACGGGAATCAAGCGAAACAAGGTAAAACTGCGCCATAATTTTCTGGTGGCTCAACACGTGTTTATACGTTTTGCCGGTAGAAGAAAAAGGGGTGAGGTTAGTGGCTAGCGTCTCTGCCGCCTGCCCCTGCAGGTGCTCTGGGGTGAGCTTGGCTGTGTCTGATTCTATGGTGTGGAAATCATACAGGCCCATCCAGATGTCGTTCTGGGTGCGCTTTTTCATATACAGCTGGTCGCCTACCCGCAGAACCAGGTAATGGAAGAACCGTTGGCGGCTGCTCTTGGCTTTCTCTTTCACCGGCAGCGCCGAAACCAACCCGTTCAGAAACGCGAAGCACGTCTGTTGCAGCGGGCAGAACAAACAGTCTGGGGCCACCGGCGTGCACTGGATAGCGCCAAACTCCATAATGGCCTGGTTGTAAGTGTCCGGCTCGCCGGCCGGAATCAACTCATTGGCCAGAGCCTCAAACACTTTTTTGCTCGCCGGGGCGGCAATGTTCTCGTGCTTGCCAAAGACCCGGGCCAGTACGCGGTACACGTTCCCGTCCAGCACGGCCACCTGTTCCTGGTAGGCAAAAGAAGCGATGGCGGCGGCGGTGTAAGAGCCAATTCCCTTCAACTGCAGCAGCCCCTGGTAACTTTTAGGAAACTGCCCCCCAAACTGGTCTACCACCTGTTTGGCGGTGAAATGCAGGTTTCTGGCGCGGGAATAGTAGCCCAGCCCCTGCCATAGGCGCAATACTTCGTCTTGGGGGGCGTTTGCTAGGGAGTACACCGTGGGGAACTGCTCCAGGAACCTGAGGTAGTAAGGCAGGCCTTGTTTTACCCGGGTTTGCTGCAGAATAACCTCAGAAAGCCAGATGGCATACGGGTCAGTGGTCTCACGCCAGGGCAGTGCCCGCTTGTGGCGGTGATACCAGGCAATAAGGGTATTTGTAAAGAAAGAATTGGTTGGGTGGGCCATGCAGGGGCTTTAACATCTTGGCTAGCTGCGGGGTATACGCGCTGAAAACCAACAGATTTTTTAAACAAATAGTTTTACTACTCAAAAAAGGCGGTTACCTTTGTGCCCCGATTTCGAGGTGCCGTGTGACAGCGGTAAACGTTTGTACAAACATATTCATCTTCACTCAATTACTTAAAACGTTTAAACAAGTGACTAAAGCAGAAGTTATATCAGAGATTGCAGATAAGACAGGGATTGAAAAGTCTGATGTTGCAGCTACCGTTGAAGCATTCTTCAAAGTGGTGAAAGACTCAATGGCCGATGGTAATAACATTTATGTGCGTGGCTTTGGAAGCTTTGTGAATAAGAAGCGCGCCAAAAAAGTTGCCCGTAACATATCTAAAAACACCTCTATCATCATTGATGAGCATTTTATCCCAAGCTTCAAACCATCTAAAACGTTTGTAGCCAAGATCAAAAACAGTAAGAAAATTAAAGCTGAGGTCGTTTCTTAGTTTTTTCGTAGTTTTGCAGCCTTAACTCTTTGTTTAATAATCATTTCCAGATTCAATAGATATGTCAAAAGGTAAGTTAGCACTCATTTTTTCTGCCGTAGTGCTGGCCGTTCTGTTGGCTTTATTGCCTAAAGTGGTGATTAACAAAGACAAAAAGGCTGACCTTGCCTCTAACGGAGCCGCCGCCGAGTCTAGCCATGACCCCAACCATGAGGGCCATGAAGACCATGCAGCTGAGGCGGCGGCCCCGGCAGATGCCGCCAATGCCCACATGACGGCTACGCCCGCCCAGTTGAAAGAGATTGCAGACCTGCGAGCCAAATTCAACCGGGCCAGTAGCCCTCAGGACAAAGGCAAAGTAGCAGATGAACTGGCGCAGAAATACGCGGCTATTGCCAAGCATGACAGCGCCGGGTATTTCTATGAGCAGGTAGCCGCCGTAAGACCAGGGGAGAAAAGCTTCCAGAAAGCGGCCGACCAGTACTTTGAGGCGTTCACCTTTGCCGCTACCCAGGAGCGTTCACAGCAACTGGGGCAAAAGGCGCAGGGGCTGTATGCGCAGGTGCTGAAAAACAACCCTGCCAATCTGGATGCCAAGACGAACCTGGCTATGACGTACATCGCCAGCGAAACGCCCATGCAGGGAATTACCCTGTTGCGGGAGGTGATCTCGGCAGACCCTAAAAATGAGAAGGCTCTGTTTAACCTGGGAGTTCTTTCTATGCAGTCTAATCAGTATGATAAGGCGGTAACGCGTTTTCAGGAACTGCTGGCGGTAAACCCTAAGCATGTAGATGCTACGTTCTACTTGGGCATTTCTCTGGCAGAGACCAAGCAGAAGCAAGAGGCGCAGAAAGCGTTTATGCGGGTAAAGGAACTGAGCAAAGAGCCGGAAGTGTTGGCTTCAGTAGACAGTTACCTGCAGAAGCTGAACAGCGCCCAGTAAAAGAGGAGTTAAAATATTTTTCACTTATAAAACATCAAGATTATGCCTTGCGGTAAAAAAAGAAAAAGACATAAGATCGCTACCCACAAAAGAAAGAAGCGTCTTAGAAAGAATAGACACAAGAAGAAATAGGTTCGCGCCTGTTTTTCTTTGAGCCCAGGTTGCCGCAGAGGTGATACTGGGCTTTGGTATATTCTTTCATCTAAGCTACTAAGACATTGAGTAACGAATTAATCATTAATTCTACTCAAGATGGAGAACGAATAGCCCTTCTTCAGGATAAGCGGCTGGTGGAGTATCATTTTGATAAAAATGATACCAACTACAGCGTGGGGGATATTTTTCTGGGAACCGTGAAAAAGGTGATGCCTGGCTTGAACGCAGCGTTCATAGACATTGGCTACACCAAAGACGCGTTCCTGCACTACCATGATTTGGGAGAGAACATCAAGACTCTGAACAAATACGTGAAAACGGTGCAGACCCAGAAGAATGCCTCTGCCAAGCTTACCCAGATCAAGTTTGAACCAGAAATTGACAAGCTGGGCAAGATGGCAGACGTCCTTAAAAAAGGACAGCAGATCTTGGTGCAGATTGTAAAAGAGCCAATCTCTACAAAAGGGCCCCGGCTCTCCTGTGAGATCTCCCTGGCCGGCCGTTACCTGGTGCTCGTGCCATTTTCTAACACCGTGAGTGTGTCTAAGAAAATAGTGAGCAAAGAGGAGCGTACGCGTCTAAAACGCCTTATTTCTTCTATTAAACCAGAGAATTTTGGCGTGATCATCCGCACCGTGGCTGAAGGCCGCGAAGTGGCTGAGCTGGACAAGGACCTCAGAGGTATGCTGGCTACCTGGGAAGAAGGCATTGCCACTTTGAAGACCGCCAAAGAGCGCGACAAAGTGATTGGGGAGCTTGGCCGCTCCTCCTCCATGTTGAGAGACATTTTGAATGAAAGTTTTGACAGCATTGTGGTTGATGACCCCAAGCTGCATGATGAAATCAAAACTTACATTGAAACCATTGCCCCAGATAAGCTGAAGATTCTGAAGCATTACACGGGCAAGGTGAAGACCTTTGAACACTTTAACATTGAAAAGCAGCTGAAATCCCTGTTTGGGAAGACAGTGAGCATTCCGGGTGGGGGGTATCTGGTGATTGAACACACAGAGGCCCTGCACGTGATAGATGTGAACAGCGGGAACAAATCCAACTCCGAAACGGACCAGGAGGCCACCGCGCTGAATGTGAATCTAACTGCGGCAAAAGAGGTGGCGCGTCAGCTGCGCCTCCGGGACCTGGGCGGAATCATTGTAGTAGATTTCATTGACATGAAATCTGCTGAGAACCGGCAGAAAGTGCAGGACGTGGTGAAGGAAGAGATGAAGAAAGACCGGTCTAAGTACACGGTGCTGCCCATCTCCAAATTCGGGCTCATGCAGATCACCCGCCAGCGCGTACGGCCTGAGCAAAACATAGTAACCGGT
Organism: Rufibacter ruber; assembly: GCF_001647275.1. GTDB lineage: Bacteria > Bacteroidota > Bacteroidia > Cytophagales > Hymenobacteraceae > Nibribacter > Nibribacter ruber_C. Next base: position 56,267 of record NZ_LRMM01000014.1, read on the forward strand.
GAGGTGTGCCCTACCTGCGGAGGCAGCGGGAAAATATCTGCCAGCATTCTGGTAACCGACGACATTGATCAGACCATTGAAGATCTGCTCACCCGCCAGAATCAGAAAAACATTACGCTGTATGTGCATCCGTTCTTGCATGCGTACTACACCAAAGGCCTCATTTCCCGCCAACGGAAGTGGTTCCTGAAACACTTTAAGTGGGTGAACGTGATGAAAGATACCTCCCTTGGCCTCACAGATTTCAAGGTGATGGATGAACACGGCGATGAAATTGAGCTTCGCTCAAGTTATTCAGAAGTGAATGGTCTCCAAGACCGTGCCGTAGAAGGAGAATAAGTTTTTTCTGCTCCTTTCATAATAAAGAAAGCCCCTGCTTACTGGCAGGGGCTTTTCTGTTATAGTACGTTCTGTTTTTAGGCTACTTTTAGGAAAACAGGCCAAAAACGCTCATGAAATTCTGGTTGCTGCGTGTATTTGTTAGCTGCCAGTTTTATGTTGGCTATTTTCAGATAGGCGTAATACTCATCCAACTGCTTCTGCCAAACCTCTGGCTATATTACTTTCTACTCGCGTTTATCAGGTTGAGCCTTGATGCTCAACCTGACCAAAAGAATCAAGAAGGGAGGAACTCTCTGAGGCTCAGACAGGCTTCCCTTGGTTTAATTTCGCACCTGGCAACCGCTATTCCTTCCATTGCTTCCGTAGCCACTGCTACCTGGAACCGCCTGTACGTGCACCCGCTATGCGCCTGCGTGCCTGGCGGCACTGGCCCGCTCCCGCAGGTACTGATAAGGAGCTACTGCGTTTCCACGCTGTTTTCTAGGAAGTAGGTGAGAAACGAAAAGGCAAGCGGTAGTAATTATCCATTATCACTTCTTAGCAGTTGCTTTCCCGCTGTGCTCTTGATGCCCCCTCTAAAGCGCGGGAGTTACTTACATACATTTCTGATATTCCCCCTTTGAAGGGGGCGAAGGGGGATGTTTACACAGGAGGGCACGCATTGCAGAGGTAGGGGCGTATGGCATACGCCCGCACGCATTTCCGGAGACTCCCCTCCTCTGAGGGGTAGGGGTGTGTTCAATGAGCCTGCAACTACTTTATGGCGAGGGTCTGCGCTAATTATGGTTTGGACCGCCTTGCCCTCATCCTAACCTTCTCCCAAAGGGAGAAGGAACACTGCATTTTCTGTTTTTTGGCCTGTTTTCCAGAAAACAGACAGAAAATGCTCTAAAATTTAATCCCGAAGTCAAGGGAGAAGACATCATTTTTCAGCTCCACTTTGTCATCCTTGAAAATACCGGCGTAGTGGTCGTCATCTACATCTGTAAGGCCGCGGTGGTAGGTGATACCGCCAAAGAGCTTGGTGCTGACCCCAATCTGCCGCTCTACCCCCACCCCAATCAGCACATCAATCTCAAACAGGTTGAAACGCTTGGTGAATTTGTCGCCTTCACTGTCTACTTTTTTGTCGTTTACTTTTGCGGCCAGCATGGTGTTCAAAGAACCGCCTGCCTGAAAATAGAGCTTGGTGTCTGTAGAAATCTCATTGGTGAAAAGTTTCAAGGCAATAGGGATTTCCAGGTACTGCAGGCTTAAATCATCTTCTCCTGACATTGTGATACTGGTAGCGCCATCCAGAGCCCCCGGGGCTATGGGTTGGGTATAGCTGTAGCGCACGGTACCGCCCTTGATGTTGTACATTAAACCGGAACTCACGGCATAGTTTGCGCCAAAGAAATAATCTGCCATGACGCCCACCCCAAAGCCACCGCCCACGCCGTCGCCTTCAAAATTGTATTTGTCTTGCGCCAAGGTGCGGTTTGAAGTGATAGAAGGGGCAAACTTCACCCCAATTTCTACCTGCGCTTCTGCGTGGCGGGAGCCCAGGAATAAAATTGCCACCAGACAAAATAGGATACTGTAGCGGATCGTCTTCATAAGTAAGTGGTATTGCCGAATGTTGAGTAAATTTGCTTAAAGATAAACGAAGAATTCATGCAGAAATATCTATACCTGCTTTTTACTCTGTTGCTGTTTGCCGGTTGTCAGCAGCAACAGACGTGCCAGATGGCAGAGGAAGTAGAGAATATACCGGTTAACTTAGAGGTTGAGCGGTTGGAGAAGGAGTTTTTCCAAATAAAAGCGCTGCCCCAGATGCAGGAGTTCCTGAGCCGGCACCCGCTGTTCGCAGACAGATTCCTGCAGCAGAAAGGTTACCCTAACCAGGAGATTCTGGCGCAAAGCCTCCTGAAGCTGGCCACAGACACCAGTATTCACAAACTGGTGCGGGAGTCAGACAACACGTTTGGGGAGTTGAAAGACGTGAAGCAGGAGCTGGAGAACGCGTTCAAGCACGTGAAATATTATTACCCTAAGTTTCAGGTGCCACAGGTGCAGACGTTTATCACCGGCCTGAGCCGGGACCTGTACGTGGGCGACAGCCTGATGGTGCTGGGGCTGGATTTCTTCATTGGCAAGAAGGCCCCTTACCGGCCGCAGGCGCCGCAGTACATTCTGGAGCGCTATGAGAAACCGTACCTGGTGCCCACCGCCATGTTGCTGGTCTCCAACAAATTCAACAAGACAGACTTTCTGAGCGGCGCCATGCTGGATGAGATGATTGATTTTGGCAAGTCGTACTATTTTGTGGAGCAGATGATGCCCTGCACCCCAGATTCACTCATCATTGGCTTCACAGGCCAGGAGCTGGCAGATGTGCAGTACAACGAAGGCAAGATCTGGGCGCATTTTGTGGAGAAGAGCCTGCTGTATGAGACCGGGCAGTTTGTGATCAGGAAGTATATTGGCGAGCGCCCCAACGTGCCCGAGATCAGTGCCCGCTGCCCCGGCCGCATTGGCACCTGGGTAGGCTGGCAAATTGTGCGCCAATACATGGAAAGCAACCCCAATGTGACCCTGCAGCAGCTTATGGAAGAGAAAAATGCCCGTAAGATCTTAGAAGCCTCTAAATACAAGCCGCAGAAAAAATCTTAATGTAGGGTAGCACGTAGCAAGATGGGGAGGGTATATTTTGGGCAGTCGCATGCTATGTGATTTTAATTTTTCGGCCTTTGGCCGAAGATGGTCCAGTACTTTATCCTTTAAAGATTCTAAAGCGGGTGAACGGAAATTTGTAAGTGGGCATAATCAACTAAACCTTCTGCCATTCTGGAAGAATCTTAGGGAACCGTGAGCGAGCTATGAAAGCGCTCAGGAGAAGCAATTGCCGTTCGCAACCGAGATCCTTTCAGGGTGCCAGAGAGTGGGTCATTACTTCTGTCTCCTCACTTAGTTTTGAATTACTTTCACTTTCTGTTTTCGCTGTTTTTGTAAAAACAGGCCGAAAACGTAATCCATTGTTCCGGCTCCCATGCACATTGCGCTGTTTCATCAGTATCACCACAACCCTGACTGCCCCGCTACCTGCCGGCATTACAGTTTCATGGCTGAACTGGTAAAGCGCCACCGTGTCACGCTCGTCACCTCTAACGCCTGGGAAAGCAAAAGACTCACGCACCAATATGCATGGGTGCCTCCTGGTGTGGAGTTGGTTTCCATTCAGGTGCCATATCATAATAAAATGGGAGTGTGGCAACGGGTGAAAGCTTTCAGTGATTTTGCCTTGCAGGCAATAAGAAAAGGCAAAGAAATAGAAAAGCCAGATGTTGTGTGGGGCGTGTCTACCCCACTGACCACTGCCTGGGCGGCAGCTAGAGTTGCCAAATACCATCAAGTGCCGTGGGTGTTTGAGGTGCAGGACTTGTGGCCGTCTTTCCCCATCCAGATGGGGGCTGTACCCTGGAAGCCGGTGCAGCGGGAGCTTTACCGATTGGAGAAGAACCTCTACCAATCAGCTTCGCACATCATTCCGCTGTCAACAGACATGGGGCGATACATTCAGGAGCTGGGTATTGCACCAGATAAAATCACTACGCTGGTCAATGGGACTGACATACCAGCCACGCCTGTCTCCGCTTCTGCAAAGCAAGCCTTGCTACATAAGTTGGGGCTTGAGGGGAAGCAAGTAGTGCTCTATGCTGGTACGTATGGCCGGGCCAATGACATTCCTATGCTGGTGGAGGCTGCTAAATTACTGCAAGACCAGCCTAAGTTGTACTTCGTTTTTACCGGTCAAGGGTATGATGAGCCATTGCTGCAAAATGCAGCCGCCGTGCAAACCAATATCCTGCTGCTCCCCCCTATGCCTCGGCACCAGGTTTTCACCTTGTTCTCGCTGGCAGCAGTGTCAATTGTTTCGTTTATTGATTTGCCAGTGCTCAAAGCAAACTCCCCCGGTAAACTTTTTGACAGCCTGGCGGTGGGTACGCCCGTTGTTGTGACCAATGCTGGCTGGACAAAGCAGCTGGTAGAAGCGAGCCAGTGTGGTTGGTACGTTCCGGCCGGAGACGCTGAGGCCTTGGCCGCTACTCTGGTGCAGCAGTTGGGGAATGAGCAGGAGCTGGCAGTAATGCGGAAAAATGCCGCTAGCGTGGCTCAACAGCAGTTTGAGAGGTTACAGATGGTGCCAGTATTGGAGCAGATATTTGAGGGAGTGGTGGGGAGAAAGTAAGAAGAGAACTTAGGATGCATCATAGCAGATGAATTGATTGAACAATGCTGCCTCCTTCCTTATTACAACTCATTTCTGCCCCCATTGCCCATTCTTTTTTCTTTCCTGCTGGTGCAGCAATTTCCTATACTTCTCTGCTTCTATCGCTTTTCCGTTTCTGCTGTTTCCCGCTCCATCTATTTATAAACGAAATACCAGGGGGCTAATGGGCAAGTAAATATAGCAAGCCACAAAAGCCACGCAGATTGCCTCAGCGCCTCTGGTCACCCTATAAATTTATCCTTCTCGCCTTTTTGTGGTACTAGCCTGAAGTTTTCAAACGTTTTACCTTGTAGATGCTGCTGCCACTTGGCCAACAGCGGTTTCTCTAAATTTATCTCACGGTATTCGTCGGGGCTCATGATCGGGATTCCTTTTACAATAGGATAAAGGCGGCTGCACTCACTACACGTAAAAAAGCCTTCCAGTATGTTCCCGCTAGGGTCTTGGGTAATGGTGGTCAGCTCAATGTCTGCTTTATCAAAGGGGCAGCACAATTTCTTTATAGTTTCAAGTCTCATCACTAGATTGGTTTCAGTTGTTTCAGATATTTTGTAATAGCCACGCCTGGCTTTTCTGCACTCATTATGCCTGATACCACCGCTACTCCATCAAAAGGTAGTTCCTGTAGTTCAGGCATGTTGTCAGGTTTTATTCCGCCGGCTAAAAAGATGGGCATAGCGGTTATTCTTTTAGCTTCTTTGATGGTCTCAAAATCTACCAATTCACAACTGGTGCTGGTAGAGGAAGGAAAAATGGAGCAAAAGGAAATATAATCCAGCCTTTGGTCATTTGCCCACCGCACCAAAGCCAAATCATTGTTGCAGGTAAGACCTGTTATAAAGTCTCTGTTAAGAGAGATTTTTATCTGCTCTAAATCTTTAGGCGGAGCGTCAAAGTGAACGCCATCTAAGGCGGTGGTTTGCAGCCACTCCCACTGGTTGTTTATAAGTACCGGAACATTCTTCTCGTGGCAAAGCACAGAGATTTTCTGAATCAACGGCAGATGGTCTTTATGCGGCAAAAAATTGTCCCAGAGCTGTACCGCAGCAATCTTTTCCTGAAGAACTAGTTGTAGCTTTTGAAGTAAAATATCTTCCTCCAAAGATGGGTCTATGACCAAATAAACTCCTGACTCTACTTTTCGCTTCTTTTCCATTATTTCCATCCCTCCCGAAAGGCGTTGAAGAAAGCGGCCCAATACGGGTCTTCTGCCAGATACACCAAGTCAGATGCTTCTCCGTTTGCTATCAACTTTATGCCACTTTCTCTTTCTCTTATTTCTCCAACAGCGCAACAGGCTATGCCTTCAGCGGCAAGGTGTGCTATGATACCATGTGCGGCCTCTTTTTTACAGGTAATGATCATAGCGCCAGCACCCACGCAGTAGCGCGGGTCTATAGAGAAGAGAGAGCAGACGTCCTGCTGAATGTTTCCAATGGGAATCTGGTCGTTAAAAATCACGGCCCCGTTGCCAGAGGCGCTGGCCAGTTCATATATGGCCCCCAGCACACCACCTTCGGTTACATCATGCATGGCAGTTACCTGGTTACGCGCAGTTGGGGCGCCAACGGCGGTCAAAGCATCTTTGAGCGATGATGTTTGGTAAAACATGTCGCAGGCCTTCTGGTAAGTTTCCTGGCCCAGTTTATTCTTCACCGTTTCCGGAAAACTCATAGCCAAGATGGAGGTAGAGGAAAGGGCGCATTGTTTGGTCACCAGAATAGTGTCTCCTGGCCGGGCATTCTGCGAAGTAAGGATTTGCGCCTGAGGGGCAATGGTGGTAAACGTACCGCCCCCAGCAATGGTAGAGTTCTGCCCTTCAATAAAGCCGGTATGCCCTCCGGTAATAGCTACTCCCACATTAGCGCAGTATTGGTGAATGTACTGCCAATAAGTTTTGAAATCCTCTTTGGAAAACGTAGCCGGCAGGTTGAGCACAAATTGCCCGTACATAGGCGCAAAACCCGTGGTAGCCATGTCATTGGCCATTAGGTGTACCGAAAGCCAGGCAGATTCTTCCAGACCCAATGATGGAATAAGCGATAATGGGTCACTGGTGGTGGCCATGGCCATACCACCGGGCAAACGTACCACTGAGACATCTACCCCAAATCCTGGGCCCACCAGCACTTCCTTTCTTGGGTACCCGCAATTCTCCCGGATGATGTTGGTGAATAGAGGGTGGTCTATCTTTCCAAGTTTATCTTCCATTCTAGTCTACATCGTTTAGTTTGATGTATAACCCGAAGAAATCGCCGTAGGGCAGCCCCCATTGCTGTACCGGAAACCATTTAGGAAGGCCTGTGCAAGTCCATTCAATGGTATATTCTCTGCCGGCCAGCGCCTGGTGAATTATCTCAGTTAGTTTGGCTGGTGTATAAAAGGTGGCGGTGACGTAAAACGGGTTTTTCCCGAACATCTGCTGCACCCGCCTTCTCAGAACTTTGGGCGAGTTCCGGTTCATCATGCCCATGGCAATACCGTATTTGGCTACCCTGGCCGCTTCTCTAATAACTTTAACGGGGTCTTTGTAATACTCAAACGTAGTGATGAAAGCCAGAGAGTCAAAGGTATGGTCTTTGAAGGGCATGTGGTGTGAGTCGGCCATGACCAAATCTCCTTGGAAGAGGTGCACCGCCTGTGACAGCATGAGGGGGGAAATGTCGCCGCCGGTGGCTTCTATGCCTATCTGGTGCCACCATCTGGTAAAGCGGGTGGTGCCGCAGCCAAACTCAAGCAGGGTCTTGATACGTGTGTCTTTGGAAACCAGCTGTTCCATGACCTTCTTTTGCCAGACCTCGGCTCTTTTGTAGCGGCCTTCATACCATTGCTCGTAGGTGTCAGTGTGTTCGCGGTTGAAGAACCATTCAGGTCTGTTTTGCCAGTTTTGCTGGCTCTGGGGAATTAATTCAGAGGATTTTTTCTGTAGCTCCATGTTGCAGTTTTGTTAAAACAAAAAACTCCATTCAATGGGTATGCCCAGAAAGAATGGAGTACAAAATGGAGTATTTAATACAGCATCCCTACGTTGGCATTATCCAAATCAGGTGGCGGGTATGATCTCAGCCTAACATTTCTAGTCAGGCACCCCGTGCGTTTACTTTACAAACTTACTTAAATTTGTTTAAGCCATGCTTATTTCAAAAGCCTCATTGTTGATCCGGCACAAAAATAGTTAAAGGACGATTCTTGCTGTTTATGGCTTATTTTTTGGAAAACAGGCCAAAAACAGGTTATAACTTGTTCTGTGGGTCGTCTGGCTTGTTGGGCCAGTTCTTTTCATAGTAGCGGCAAAAGTGGGTAAGTGGGCAACGCTCGCACTGCGGGGTGCGGGCCAGGCAAATGTAGCGGCCATGTAGAATAAGCCAATGGTGGGCTTTGGGCACTAATTCCAGCGGCGTGTTCTTCATCAATTCCTTCTCCACCTCCAGCGGCGTGCGCGCCTTAGCGTCTACCAGTCCTAAGCGTTTAGAAACCCGGAATACGTGCGTATCTACGGCCATGGTAGGCATGTTGAAGATGACAGAGGCAATGACGTTGGCGGTTTTCCGGCCCACGCCCGGCAGTTGCTGTAGTTCTTCTACCGTGGCCGGTACTTCACCTGAGAAACGCTCTACCAGCATCTTGCCCAAGCCTGCCAAGTGCTTGGCTTTGTTGTTGGGGTACGAGATGCTTTTGATGTAAGGGAAAATATCTTCGGCGGTAGCCGTGGCTAATATCTCTGCCGAAGGGTAGGCCTCAAAAAGCGGAGGCGTGACCAGGTTGACCCGTTTGTCTGTGCACTGCGCGCTCAACACCACCGCAATAAGCAGTTCATACGGGTTGCGGTACGCCAGTTCCGTCTCCGGTTCCGGAAAGTTATGGGTGAAGTAGGAAATAAGGTGACGGTACCGCTCTTGTTTGCGCATAACTAACACTTGATAGATTAAGAGTTGCTAAATTAGAGAAAAGGTAAGTATGAGGGTCAGTATGTAGTGCAATTGATTATAATGTAGTTGAAGGAAAAATTGTAGAGTAGGGGAAAGGACACTTCTAAATGTCATCATTAGAGATAGTCACGCTTAAGAAAGATATATGTCTACTATTCGCTCTTCTGTTCGTGTATTTGCTGTACTATCTCTGGTAGTAAGCTTGACTTTATGTTTCAAGGAAAAGTATTATAAATTCAATGATAAGGAGTTAGAATTTTTAGCATACCAGGAAGGGCAAGTACTTAAGTTTTCTGATACAAGCAATGTTGTCAATGAGTTAGTACAAGTTGATTCCTCCAGAGACTTCTTTCAGATGTCTGGATGGTTTGGCACCTCTTATCAAGAAAGCTTTGAAGTAAGTTACAATCCAATAGGTAATGGTGAACTCATGTTAAACATTGACCTTAAAACAGAAGAAGGTTCATTTGGAGGCGGCTTCTTCATGAAGATAAATGATTATCATGTTTACGCAAACCCAAATACACTGTAGCCATTTGCTGGAACAATGTTAATCAATGGCCTAAGGTATGACCATGTTTACTCATTAAGAGCCTACAGAGTTGTGCCAGAATATGCAAGAAAAGACTCTGCAATAGCCTATTACAATAAAACGCATGGCCTTATTCAACTTTTGCTTCCTAACGGAAAATCCATTAACCGAGTAGATTAAAACAAAAAAGCACCAGCTCTAAAACTGGTGCTTTTTTGTTTTTTGCAGAACCTGCTACGGATGCAAACTTACCGTTCTGGAGTAGCTGATGATGGCGTCACACACCCGTTGGCTGGGCTGGGCGAAGGCGTCATCCAGGTTCACCTGCGCAATGAGTAAATCGGCACAAGCCTCTGCCAGGCCCTGGTCTACCATCAAGGCGTCTTCCAGCAATTGGCGCTGCCGTCTGGGCAGCTCGTTGTAGAGGTATTGTACCAGATCATTCTGAGTAAAGGTTTTGATCATAGGCTTTTGTATCTAGGGACATTTTTTTCCGCAAGTTGATTAATGCGTATCTCATTCTGCCCAAAGCCGTGTTGATGCTAACCCCGGTAGCCTCTGCAATCTCCTGAAAACTCATGTCAGCGTAGTGGCGCATGATGAGCACCTCTTTCTGCGCCGCCGGCAGCTGCTGAATTAATTCACGCAGCCGGGCGTGGGTTTCCTCTTTGATCCTGATGGATTCCACTGACTCCTCAGAGAAGCTCAACGTGTTGAACACATTGCTGCCGTCTTCCAGGGTAATCATGGGGCTCCGCTTCTCCCGCCGGAAATAGTCAATAGCCAGGTTATGGGCGATACGGCAGATCCAGGATGAAAACTTCCCTTCTTCATTGTAACGGCCGCTTTTCATAGTATGGATTGCCTTCACAAATGTCTCCTGCAGGAGGTCTTCTGCGGTATAGGTATCTTTAACTATAAGTAGAATGGTGGTGAAAACCTTACTTTTATGACGGCTAACCAATTCCTCAAACGCACTCTCGTTACCTGCGATGTACGACGTTACAAGCGCCGAATCGCTGAGCTGTACTATGTTCATCTAAAATCTACATATTAGGTAACGTAGAGGTTTAAGCCATATTGTGAGGTTAGCGTGAATTGATGTGATTTCTGTTTCTATGTGTATCAAATATAGAAAGAGTGAAAATCAAATACAACAGTTGGTAGACCTGTAGAAAAATATTTTTCTGTTTTTCTGCTGATTTCAGAAAAACAGGTCAGAAACAGCGTAAGTAAAGACACAGCGCTTCTATGCCAAGATCAGCCTCTAAAAAGAATAGAGGCCAATGTGGCCCAATTTTAACTCGTTCTAAAGAAATTTCCACAAAAACAGCGCCAGAAATAAGAAGGAAAGGCTTTAAAACAAGAAAGTTAGTGGGAAAGTGGGCGTTTTTTGATCATGCCGCCAGAGGTGTCATTGATGCTGTGCATAATCATAAAAGCACTGGGGTCCATGTCAGCAATCAACGTCTTCAGGCGCTGCACCTCCAGGCGCGTCACCACGCAGAACAAAATGTCTACCTCGTCACCAGAGAAGCCGCGCTGGCCTTTGTAAATGGTCACGGCACGGCCAAGCTGGGTCAAGATGCCCTGCCGAATGCTGTCACTGTGCACTGAGACAATGGTCACGCCGGTGTATTCCTCAATCCCGTGAATGATGAAGTCAATGGTTTTGGAGGCGGTCAGGTACGTGAGCACCGAGTACATGGCCGGTTCCAGGCCCAGCAGGAAGGCCGCCACCAGGAAAATGATCAGGTTGATGACCAGGATCACGTCACCTATGGTGAGGCTGGTGCGCTTGCTGACCAGGAGCGCCAGGATCTCGGTGCCGTCTAAGACGCTTCCGCCCCTGATGGAGAGCCCAATGCCCGCGCCCAGGAAGAACCCGCCAAATACAGCGGTCAGCAGTTTGTCATCTGTGAGGGTGGGGAACTCTACAAACAGCAGGAGCAACGCCAGGCCTACCACCGCCAGCAAACTCTTCAGGGCAAATGACCGCGCCACCTGCCGGTAGCCGGCAATAAGGAAAGGGGCGTTCATTGCCAGAATGAGGAGCGGCAACGGCAGACCGCTGCCCTTAGACAAGAGCATGGAAACCCCGGTCACCCCGCCGTCAATGAAATGGTTGGGGATCAGGAATCCTTTCAGGCCCAGGCCCGCAGAGCCAATCCCGAAGCAAATCAACAACGCATCACGCACGGCCCCCCAGGGCTGCCGGCGTTTTACAACAGAAGTAGAAGGCGTAATCAGTGAGGAACTCAAAATAGCTAGGTTCTAATTGTGGCTTACTTAGCGGCGGGCAGGTTTTTTAGCTGTAGCTCAACCGCAGACAGTTGCTTGTTCAGGCCGTTGTAATATGCCTCCATGTTCTTGCGGTCACTGTCTGAGAGGGCGGCCTCCAGCAGCTTGCTGCGCTGCTCCAGGAGCTGTACCAGCTGTTCCAGCAGCTGGATTCTTTTCTCCTGCCCCAGGCTGTACACCTGTTTCTCTTTGTGGTTGCTCACGCTGGACACCTGCCCGTCAATGACCACAATTCTGGTCTCCGTGTCGCCTACCACCTGGCGCTCATGGTCAACAATGGCGCCGTAGGTAAAAATATCATCGGCTACCAATACCACCCGCCCCTGCGGGCTCACCGCATGTTTTAGTTTCAGGGTAAGGGTTTTGCCGTCTTTGGTGCGTACGCGGCCGTCTGGCAGTACGGTGGTGCCGTTGTCATACACAATTGGCTCCTGTACCTCATGCAGCTTGCCGCCTTTGTTCTGTACCAGTTTGCCGTCACGCCAGAAGATGGTGTTGTCTTTGATGTTGGCCCTGGTCACCAGTGAGTCAGAGGAGGCAGTGGTTTGCTGGGCCAGAGCCACTGTTGACGTGCCGCAGAGGGCGGCCGCCAGGAAGCAGAGAGGCAGAACAAATGCTTTCATGTAAGTAGTGCTTAGGGTAATAAATAGTCTCTATACGTAGGCCTTGGCGCAGGAGCAAAAAGAGCAAACTAAAATAAATTCATTCAGAATACGTAATTTATTTCAAATATGCAATTATGTTCTTTTAAATGTTCAATGATGGGGCTAATCTTTACTGGCATGGGGGCGTATATGAATGTACTATGGAATATAACATTTACATGACACCAGATTTCAGGAAAGAGGTAAAGAGAGACCTCAAGATAAAGGAAAAAGCGAACACTGAGATCAAGGAGACGCTCGCCATTGAGCGCACCGAGTTCTCTAATGAGCGTACGTTTCTGGCGTATCTGCGCACTGCACTCTCACTGGTTATTGCAGGGTTTTCGCTTCATCAGTTTTTTAACACCACTGCTTCTATGTGGTTGGCTGCCGTTTTAATTCCGGTAGGGCTGGGAATAGGCTTTGTAGGGGTGAGAAAGTTCCTGGCCAAGCGGGAGCTGATCAAACGCAAGCGTGAAGCCTACGTGCCGGCCAAGCAGATGCTGGCTATTTTAAAAGCCGAAAAGGCAAAAGAACTCAGTGGCGGTCACCACAACATGGCCATCTAGTAATATAGCAGAAGTTGAATTGTTGTATATAAACAATATTGGAAGTGCGGCGGCGGGCCGATGAAGGTGTAGTTGGAGTGCAAAACCGCCCACTTCTTTTTCTGTTCTCTTCCCGAATGGCAGGCGCGACTCCGGATCGTGGGGCCTTCCATCTGAACATAGATCATATTCCATAAAGCAAGAAGCGGCTGCCCTGTAAGGCAGCGCTTCTTGCTTTATAAGAAATGCGGTTGTTCCCTTTTCAACATCCTGTTTTTAGCCTGTTTTTAGAAAAACAGGCTAAAAACAGATTTATGGCTTCACCAGGGGAGTTGCCCAGAGGCCCATCTTCATCTGGAAGATGTTGGCAATGCTGGTGGCTTTCTGTTTGGCCTGGTCAGCCATCTCGCCGGCAAAAAGATCTTCTACGGTTTGGGTGAACAGGACAATCCAGCGGGTGAAGTGCGCCCGCTCAATGGGCAGTGACAAGTGTCTGGGAAACGGCTGCCCTTTGTAGGCCATGGACCCAAACAGCACCGTGCTCCAGAAGTTGTACATCTTGGGCAGGTGGTGCGCCCAGTCAACGTGGGCAACGTCATTGAAGACAGGGCCCAGCAGCTCATCCTGATTTACATTGTTATAAAATGTATCCACCAGAAGTTTAATGTCATCTTCAGTGGCAATATCTGTTTTCAATCCTTCGCTCATACCAATTGGGAAGCGCTGGCTTCCTTTATGTTAACGCTGCAAGAATACTTCTTCTGCCCCAAGGTTGAAATGATAAAGGTCATTTCTGGCCTGTTTTTCTGAAAACAGCTCAAAAACAGGAAGTAGCCGGCAAGCATGGTTCTTGAGGTGGGTGCACTCCCTGTAAAAGCATAGCCCCGTCTGCTTTAAGAACAGACGGGGCTATGCTTTTAGAAATATAAGAGAAGTTAATGCTCAACCTCTACCAACTGGCATTTCTTTAGCCAGTGCAGCGCATCGGTTTCTGAGGTGAAGCCCTCAAAATCAACTGATTGGCCATACCAGGGTGCCTGCCGCAGTTTTTCAGCACTTTCAATTGTAAAAGTGTCTTCAGCGTGGGCTGGGGTAAGCAGGTACGCCACATGCACGGCGCGGTCTAACTGCGCGTGTAACTGTGGGTAAAAGGTCTCATTCACCCATTTCTGGTCTTCCGGAGACAAAGGCCCCCGGCTGCGCACGTCAAAGAGCCAATACCGCGCGTTGGTCTCCTGGGCTAATTCCAGCACCTGCTGATACACCTCCCGTACCGAGAGGGCATATACTGGCTGTGGCCAACGCAGGAACAGCACGTCCAGGTCTGGGCGGTAAGCTAGTGCAATGGCGTCTAAAAAGATAGGAGACATAAGCTAATAGTATCAGATGTAAACTTACAAAAGATTGTCCTCAACATAGCAATACCTCCTTAAAAAATAGGAGGATGGTTATATAGCCAACATCTACCCTGAAGGGAATCGTTCAAGAACATCTGAAATAAATCTGGAACTGGAAATTGCCGTACCTTTGCCTTTGACCTTATTCACATCCTGAATTCGTAAGCGGAGAGTGTCAGCGTAAGTTTCTGCCTGTGCGGTTTTAGAGCCTCGTAGCAATGACTAAGGCGAGAATAGCGTGAAGTCAGGTTTCTTGGCAGCACGAAAGACAAATTTTAAACAGGCTCATACTTAATTTTACCAGTGGCTACACCTGTAAATCCCCCAGAAGAAGAACGGCATGACCCGTACGCCGTGCTCCGCATTCCTGAGTTCCGGCTTTATATCTCGGCCCGTTTCTGCATTACTTTGGCCATGCAGGTACAGGCGGTGGTGGTGGGGTGGCAGATCTATGACCTCACCAAAGACCCGCTGGCGCTGGGCTTGATTGGGTTGGTAGAAGCCATACCGTCTATCACGGTGGCGCTCTACGCCGCCACGTGGCCGATATTGTTCCGCGCAAGCGCATTATCATGACGGTGCTGAGCGTGCTGTTGTTCTGTTCGCTGGCACTGCTGTTCTATACCTTAGATGTGGGGCAGGTGCTGCACCAGTTCGGCACCACGCCCATTTACTCGGTCATTTTCCTGAGCGGGTTGGCGCGCGGGTTCATGGGGCCGGCCACGTTCTCATTTATGCCGCAGCTCTTGCCAGACCGGAAGTTCTACGCCAATGCCATTACCTGGAGCAGCTCTACCTGGCAGGCGGCCTCAGTGGCGGGCCCGGCCATTGGCGGGTTGGTGTATGCGTTCGGCGGAGTTACGGCCGCGTTCAGTGTTGATGCCGCGCTGGTATTGCTGGCGCTGGTGCTCTATGGTTTTATTGCGGGTAGGCCGCTGCCGCTGAGTGATGGCCCCAAACTCAACATCAAAGAAAGTTTGCAGACGGGGCTGAAATTTGTGTTCGGGAACCAGATTATTTTGAGTGCGCTGGCGCTGGATATGTTTGCGGTCCTCTTCGGCGGAGCCGTGGCCTTGCTACCTATTTTTGCGTCTGACATTTTGAAGATTGGTCCGCAGGGATTGGGCGCGCTACGGTCGGCTCCGGCCATTGGCTCGGTGACCATGGCGGTGTTCATGGCCTACCGGCCGATTACCTTTAACGCCGGGAAGAAGATGCTGTGGGCGGTGGCCGGGTTTGGCGCCTGTATTATTGGGTTTGGGTTGTCGCAGTTGTTTTGGCTGTCATTTGCGCTGCTGCTGATGAGTGGCGTGCTGGACAGTGTCTCAGTGATTATCAGGTCCACCTTGATTCATACGCTCACCCCCGAGCACATGAAAGGCCGCGTTTCCAGCGTGAACAACATCTTTGTGGGGTCCAGCAACGAGATTGGCTCTTTTGAGTCTGGTCTGGCGGCCAAGCTGCTGGGTGTGGTGCCGTCAGTGGTGTTTGGTGGTTCTATGACCATTTTGATTGTGGCGTTTACCGCCTGGAAAGCAGATAAGCTCCGTAAGTTGAGTTTGTAGAAAAAGCTTTACTAAATATGCGTCTTTCCGTTTTTGGGTCTTTTTTTCAGAAATTGAGGCCAAAAACGGGAAGACGCTTTTATGTGACCTTTGCCGAATGACCTTAAGTCTGGGGCAAAAGCCGTTGGCGCAGACGCTCGCAGGTGCTGCGCACGCTAAGAGGTCTTGGGAGCGGACGATAATGCGGCGGCCAGCTAATTGAACCCACCCCTACCCCTCCAAGAAGGCGAGTCTTGTTGCATAGGAACGGAGTCTCATACAAGTAGAAGCCTTTCCCATGGAATGGTAGAGCACGAAAGCTACACCTGTGACGATGGCGGTGGCCACACCCTAGCTGATACTCCCCCTTTGAAGGGAGCGAAGGGGATGTTGACACCTGCCGAACCACGCATCGCAGAGGCATGGCCATACGGCAAATGCTCCACGCATGGCAGATATTCCCCTCCCCGGAGGGGTAGGGGTGGGTTCTACGCATGGCAGATATTACCATGGTTCCCGGCGAGTCTGGAGACTCGCACCACTACATGTCACGAGTCAGAGACTCGCGCCAGTGCTTGTTTTTTCTTTTCAATAACCAATCAGCGATTCTCCCAAGACCTCGTAGCGCCCGGAGGACCTGCGAGCGTCTGTACCCACGCCCCCTCTCTTTATCTTTGATTTCCATCTTTCTACCATTCCCACTATCTTTGCCGGAGAACGTATGCAGTTGCTTTGAAAATCAGGGTTATCTTCTTTGCGGTGTATCTTTTCCTGGGCTCCCTGCTGCCCAACTCAGACCTGCATGAGCTTTCCAAAATCTCTGATTTGCTGCAGCACTACCAGACGCACGTGGCCCTGAACGGACAGTTAAGCTTCACGGAGTTCCTGCACATGCACTACCAGGGCTCCGAAAATACTCCCTCAGAAAACCATGACCGGCTCCCGCTCAAGCAGATGGGCAACTCGGCGTATGATTACTTTGTGGCCATGCCGCTGCTGCAGCCTACCTTTCAGCTACAGGAAATGCAGGAGCCGCAGCACTACCTTTCCCACCCTCAACCCCGGGTCGCAGACGCTTTTACCGGCAGCATCTGGCAACCGCCGCAAGTGGCGTAAATCTCCTTTTTATTGGCAGCATCAGCAGTCTGGCTACTTTCAAAAGCCCAGGCTTCTCACTTTTTGTCATTCTGAAAGAACCTTGTGAGCAAACTAGATTAGCGTTAAATATGCGCCATTGCCGTTCGCAACCAAGTTCCTTCCAGGATGACAAAGAAAGATGTGTTTCTTCCAGTCCTGCATGCGAAGTGCATTTCCGTTTTTGACCTATTTTCTGAAAAACAGCCCGAAAACGAAAAAGCGCCTACTCAAAAGACCTCGTAGCGTCCGGAGGACCTGCGAGCGTCTCTGCCAATAGCCCAATCAACCTCATTTTCCCAGAACCGCCCGGAAGGCTACCGTTCAGGCGTTCTCCGGCCTTGCCGTTTTTGGCTTGTTTTTGAGAAAACAGGCCAAAAACGGCGTCATCCCAAAGCAAGAACATGTTACAGAAGATTATAGAGTTTTCCATCAAGAACAAGCTGGTGATTGGCTTGCTCACGGTGGCCTTGGTGGCGTGGGGCGTGTACAACGTGCAGCGCCTGCCCATTGATGCCGTGCCCGACATCACCAACAACCAAGTGCAGGTCATCACGGTGTCGCCGTCGTTGGGGGCGCAGGAGGTGGAGCGGCTCATCTCGTTCCCCGTGGAGCAGTCGGTGGCCAGCGTGCCGGGCGTGACCGAGATCAGGTCGTTCTCCCGTTTCGGGCTGTCACTGGTGACGGTGGTCTTTGACGAGGACCGCGACATTTACTGGGCCCGCCAGCAAATCACCGAGAAACTGAAAGAGGCCGAGGAGCAGATTCCCGAAGGCATGGGTTCGCCCACCTTGGCGCCCATTTCCAGCGGTTTGGGCGAGATTTACCAGTACGAGCTTCGGCCGGCGGCCGGATATGAAAGTAAGTACAACGCCACCGAACTGCGCACCATTCAAGACTGGATTGTGCGTCGGCAACTGTTGGGAACGCCCGGCGTGGCCGAGGTCAGTAGTTTCGGGGGCAAGCTGAAGCAGTATGAGGTAGCCATCAACCCCGAGAAGCTCCGCAGTTTCAACCTCACCATCACCCATATTTTCAACGCGCTGGAGAAAAACAACGCCAACGCGGGCGGCGCTTACATTGAAAAAGACCCCAACGCCTACTTCATCCGCACGGAAGGGCTGGTGAAAGGTCCTGAGGACATCGGGCGTATTGTGGTCACCAACACCGCGGGCGGGGCGCCGGTCTTGATCAGGGACGTAGCCGAGGTGCGCGAGGGTTCGGCCATCCGGTACGGGGCCATGGTGAACGAGCAGGGCGAAGTAGCAGGCGGCATTGTGATGATGCTCAAAGGCGAAAACTCATCGCAGGTGATTCAGCGGGTGAAGGACAAGGTAGCTGAAATCAGGAAAACGCTGCCGAAGGGCGTGGTGCTGGAGCCATTCCTGGACCGCACTAAACTGGTGAACCGCGCCATTAACACCGTAGAAACCAACCTCGCCGAAGGCGCTTTGATTGTGGTCTTCGTGTTGGTGCTGCTCCTGGGCAACTGGCGGGCAGGCTTGTTGGTGGCCTCCGTGATTCCGCTGGCCATGCTGTTCGCCATCTCGCTCATGAACGTGTTCGGCGTGTCTGGTAACCTCATGAGTTTGGGCGCGCTGGACTTCGGGCTGATTGTGGACGGGGCCGTCATTATTGTGGAGGCGGTCATTCACAGCATCCATACCAGCGAGTACGCGCAGCAGGGCGTTTTTAGGCTTTCGCGCAAGCAGATGGACGATGAGGTGCAGGGCTCGGCCAGCAAGATGATGGGCTTTGCGTCGTTCGGGCAGATTATCATTCTCATTGTGTACCTGCCTATTCTGGCGCTGGTGGGCATTGAGGGCAAGATGTTCAAACCCATGGCGCAGACGGTTTCCTTCGCTATTCTGGGCGCATTCCTGTTGTCGCTCACCTACGTGCCCATGATGGCCTCGCTAGTCCTAAGCCGCAAAACGCAGCACAAAGAGAACATTTCAGACCGCATCATGCAGGCCATTAACCGCGCCTACCAACCGCTGCTCAACTTCGCGCTACGCGCCAAAACGCTGGTACTGGGCATTGCTTTGGGGCTGTTCGCGCTGAGTCTGGTGCTGTTCACGCAAATGGGCGGCGAGTTTATTCCGTCTCTGGACGAAGGCGATTTTGCTATTGAAACCCGTGTGCTCACGGGCAGCTCCCTCAATGAGACCATTGAAGTGGTGCAGAAAGCTTCCAAATTGCTCAAGCAGACCTTCCCCGAGGTAGAGAAAGTAGTCACCAAAATCGGCTCTGCCGAAGTACCCACCGAGCCCAACCCCGTGGAACTAGGCGACATGATTGTGGTCCTGAAAGAACGTGACCAGTGGACCAGCGCCAGCTCCCGGGTGGAGCTGGCGAACAAAATGTCTGACGTGCTGCACCAGAACCTGCCGCAGGCCACCTTTGGCGTGCAACAACCTATTCAGATGCGGTTCAACGAGCTCATGACGGGCGCGCGGCAAGACGTGGTGCTCAAAATCTACGGCGAAGACATGGACCAACTGGCCCTGTACGCCCAGAAAACTGGCAAACTGGTGCAACCCATTGAAGGCGCGCAGGACCTCTATATTGAGGAAATGAGCGGACTGCCGCAGGTGGTGGTGCAATATGACCGCGAGCAGATAGCCCGCTACGGCCTCACCATTGAAGACGTCAACCGCACCGTGACAGCCGCCTTTGCCGGAGAAATTGCCGGACAGGTCTATGAAGGCGAAAAACGCTTCGACCTGGTGGTGCGCCTGAACCAGCAAAACCGACAGGACATTTCTGATGTGCAGCGCCTGTACGTGAGCAATAAAAACGGCCTGCAGATTCCGCTGGAGCACATCGCCCAGGTGGAGATGAAGGAAGGCCCCAACCAGATTCAGCGCGACGGCACCCGCCGCCGCATCACCATTGGCTTCAACGTGCGCAACCGCGATGTGCAGAGCATTGTCACTGAGATTCAGCAGAAAATTGAGGCGCAAATTCAGTTGCCGCCCGGCTATACCATCACCTACGGCGGCGAGTTCCAGAACCTGATTGAGGCTAAAGAACGGCTCTCGGTGGCGGTCCCGCTGGCGCTGGCGCTCATCTTCGTGCTGCTGTTTTTCGCCTTTAAATCCATTAAACAGTCTATTCTCATCTTCACGGCCATTCCGCTGTCTGCCATTGGCGGCGTGTTTGCCCTGCTCCTGCGCGACATGCCGTTCAGCATCTCGGCGGGCGTGGGCTTTATTGCGCTGTTTGGCGTGGCGGTGCTCAACGGCATTGTGATGATAGGCTATTTCAACCAACTAAAAGCCAGCGGTATGACCAATCTGGAACAAATCATACGGGAAGGAACGGCCGCCCGTCTGCGGCCCATCATCATGACGGCCACCGTGGCCTCCCTCGGTTTCCTGCCCATGGCCTTGTCTTCCTCGGCGGGCGCCGAAGTACAGAAACCCCTCGCCACCGTGGTCATTGGCGGACTGCTCTCGGCCACGCTGCTCACGCTGGTGGTGCTGCCCATCATCTACTATTTCTCAGAGAAAGGCTTCGGTGGGTTGAAGAAATCAGCGGCGCTGTGGCTCCTGCCGTTCGGTCTGGTGCTGCCCATGACTTCCCAAGCTCAGACCAATCCGTCGCAAACTCTGTCTCTGGCGCAGGTGCTGGAACTGGCTAAGCAGCACAACCAACAGCTCAAAAGCGCGGCCTTGGAAGTGGAAATGCGGGGCGCGTTGCAGAAAACCGCGGTGGATATTCCCAAAACCGAAGTTACCTACAGCCAGGGCGAAATCAACAGCCCCGTCACCGATGACCGCATAGGTATAAGCCAGACCATTCCGTTCCCTACGGTCTGGAAAGCGCAGGGCAAGCTGTTGCAGGATCAGAAGAACCTAAGCCAGCAGCAGCTGAACCTGGAGCAGCACGAGCTGTTGTATCAGGTAAAACAAGCCTACGCCCGGCTGGCGTTTCTGCATCAGGCCCACCAACTGCTACAGCGACAAGACAGCATTTTTCAGGTATTGGAGCGAGCCGCCGAAGTCAGGTTCAGGACGGGCGAAACGGGGCTGCTGGAGAAAACCACCGCCACCACCCAGCGGCTGGAACTCACCGACCGCCTAAGGCAGAACCAAAGCGCTCTGGCTGTGGCGCAGGCGCAACTGAATGCCTTGGTACAAGCTCCGCAACCCTTGCAAATCACGCCGCAGCCGCTGCAACTGGACAGCACTTCCTTCGGCGTAGCCGAAACTCAGAACCACCCGCTCCTGCAAGTGCACCAACAGCAGATTGCCGTAGCCGACCGCGAGCGGCAGGTGGAGAAAAGCAGATTAGCCCCTGATATTACCTTGGGGTATTTCAACCAATCGTTGATTGGCACTTATGACATCAACGGGCGGGTAGAAACGGCCGCAGATAGAAGCCGGCGGTTCCAGGGCGTGGAAGCGGGGGTGGCGGTGCCGCTCTGGCAAGGGGCGCAGCGGGCGCGCGTGAAAGCCGCCGCTTTGGGCAAACAGGCCGCCGAGGCTTCGCTCCAAAACCAGCAGCACCTTTTGCAGAGCGAGTGGCAGGCGGCGCAGGAAACCCAGCAGCGGCTTCGGCAGAGTGTGCAGTTTTACCGCGAACAGGTGCTGGTGAACGCCCGCCTGGCCCTTACCCAAGCCGACAAAGCCTACCGCAGCGGCGAGGCCAGCTACCTGAGCTACCTTCAGGCCGCCGACCAGCAGTTACGCACCCAGCAGAATTACCTCCAGCTCCTGCTGGATTATCAGTTAAACGTCTTTCAACTCCAATACCTAGGAGGCAACTAATATGAGAACTAACTTTTTATCCTTCGCCATCGCCGGGCTTTTCCTGGTTTCGGCGTGTTCTGAGAAAAACAGCCCCGAAACGGAAACGCCTGCCGCCCAATCCGCCGCCGCTGCCCCAGAAAACCCGGACGTGATTACGCTCACCGAGCAGCAGATGCAGAACACCGGCATTGAGTTGGGCGCGCCTTCGCTACAGAAACTGGGCAGCACCTTGCAGCTGTCCGGGGAGATTGACGTGCCACCCACTAGTCTGGTGAGTGTCTCGGTGCCCTATGGCGGCTTCGTGAAAACCATGAACCTGTTGCCCGGCCAGCACATCAACAAAGGTCAGGTGCTGGCCACCCTCCAGCACCAAGATTACGTGCAGCTGCAACAGGATTACCTGGATACCCGCGCCCGCCTGCAACTGGCCAATCTGGAGTACGCCCGTCAGCAGGAACTTACCCAGGAGAAGGTGAGCGCGCTTAAAAACCTGCAACAGGTGAAGACTGAACGCGAAGTCTTGCAGAATAGTTTGGCGGCTTTGCGCGAGAAACTGCTCATGATTAACATCAACCCGGCGCGCCTGCAAAACGGAAAAATCAGCCGCACCATCAACATCGTCTCGCCCATCAACGGCTTCGTGAAGAACACGCTGGTGAACGTGGGCAAGATGGTGAGTTCTACTGATGTGCTGTTTGAACTGGTGAACACCGATGACCTGCACCTCAAGCTCAACGCCTTTGAGAAAGACGTACCGTGCCTGAGCCCCGGCCAGCGCCTCACCTACACCCTGCCCAATGACGCCACTCCCCGCTCCGCGGAAATCATCTTGGTAGGCCACAGCGTGGAAGGCGACAAAACCGTTCCCGTACATGCCCACCTGGACCACCACGATGAGCACAAGCTGCTGCCCGGCATGTACGTCACCGCCACCGTACCCACCAAAGAGCGCGCGGTAACCGCTCTGCCCGAAAGCGCCGTGGTGCAGTTTCAAGGGGTTTCGTACATCTATGCAAGTTCTGACAAACGTACATTTAAACGCGTAGAGGTGCAGACGGGTCTCAAGGGAAATGGCTTTGTAGAAGTGCAGCTACCCGCGGAACTGCAAAATTCTAACCGCATTGCTGTGAAAGGCGCGCATAATTTGCTGGCCATGCAGGAGAACAAGGAGGAGGAAGAGTAATTGGCGCAGACGCTCGCAGGTCCTCCGGACGCTACGAGGTCTTGGGAGAATTGCTGATTGGTTATTGGGCCTGTTTAGTATTTTCTGATCATTGGCGCAAGTGTCTGCTTTTTTGTAGTCTTTTGAAGCTGTTTGCTTCTGTTTCTGGCCTGTTTTCGCAAAAGAAGAGCCAAAACAGCGACACAAGCGGGTGCTGGCGCCAGTACAGAAGCTATCTAAAGCTCATTTTTGGAAATGCTAAACAGGCTCATTGAAAAAAAACACTGGCGCGAGTCTCTGACTCGTGACATGTAGTGGTGCGAGTCTCCAGACTCGCCGGGAGCCATGGGAAGATCTGCCATGCGTGGACCCACCCCCTACCCCTCCGGGGAGGGGAATGATCTGGAATGCGTGGAGCATTTGCCGTATGGCGATGTCTCTGCGATGCGTGGTTCGGCAGGTGTTAACATCTCCCTTCGCCCCCTTCAAAGGGGGAGTTCAGCTAGGGTATGGTCAAAGCCATCGTCACAGGTGTAGCTTTCGTGCTCTACCATTCCATGGGAAAGGCTTCTACTTGTATGAGGCTCCGTTCCTATGCAACAAGACTCCCCTCCTGGGAGGGGTAGGGCTGGGTTCAATCCGCTGGCCGCCGTATCGTCCGCTCCCAAGACCTCGTAGCGTGCGCAGCACCTGCGAGCGTCTGCGCCAGTTGCGTTTCGGGGCTGTTTTTCTAAAAGTAGGTCAAAAACAGGAATCCCCGCCAGAACCAAATCTGACGGGGATTCCTGTTTTCGGCGTGAGCCGAGAGAATGATTACGCGCTGGCCGCTGCGGCTTTGCTGGGGGCTAGCTTCGCCAACTTGGTCGCTTTGTTCTGGGCTTTCTTGGGGCGGCTGTTCCCGAAGGATCCCTTGCTGATTTTTCCTCTTTTGCTTTTAGCATCTCCTTTTCCCATAGTGGTACTGATTAATTGGTAAGTGAAACAATCAAATGACAAGTAATCTTTTCCGAGACGGAAGGAAAGAAAGTTACAAACTCTGCCAAATACCTGCAAATTTCTTCCGCCGTTTTTGGCCTACTTTTGGGAAAACAGGCCAAAAACGCAATTGACGGTCAGGCTTCTAAATGCGGCGGCGTATGCCTACCTTTGCGGTTTAGCCTTCCGCCGTTTTGTGGCCGCGCAACAGAATTATTCTTGAGCGGTTTATGTTCTAGAGAGGCTATATTTCTATATGACAGAAGACATCATTCCGCAAGATACCCAAATAGACGCGCTGGACGCCCGCGAGCACATCATCATTAAACGGGCCCGCGTCCATAATTTAAAGAACCTGAGCGTGGCCCTGCCGCGCAACCAGTTCATTGTGGTCACCGGCCTTTCGGGCTCCGGCAAATCGTCGCTGGCCTTTGACACGCTCTACGCCGAGGGGCAGCGCATGTATGTGGAGAGCCTGAGCTCCTACGCCCGCCAGTTCCTGGGCCGCATGGACAAACCCGACGTGGATTACATCCGGGGCATCAGCCCGGCCATTGCCATTGAGCAGAAGGTGAGCATCAGGAACAACCGTTCCACCGTGGGCACCAGCACCGAGATTTACGACTACCTCAAGTTGCTGTACGCGCGCATTGGGAAGACCATTTCGCCGGTCTCCGGCAAAGAGGTGAAGAAAGACACCGTCACCAGCGTGGTTGATTTCCTCATGGCGCTGGAAGACGGAACCCGCGTCATGATCATGGCGCCGCTGCACCAGAGCAAAGACCGCAAGCTGAGCAAAGAACTGGATTTGCTGTTGCAGAAAGGCTATTCGCGGGTGATTCTGAATGGCGAGCCGTTTTTTATTGAAGAACTCATCTCTGAAGGAAAACCTGAGCCCAAGGGCGAGGTCTTTATTCTCATTGACCGCGCCGTCATCAGACATGACGAGGAAGCCGAAACCCTGCAGATGCGCCTCGCTGACTCGGTGCAAACTGCTTTCTACGAGGGCCACGACGAATGCCATGTGCAGCTGGGCGACGAGAAACGCGTGTTCTCCAACCGCTTCGAGCTGGACGGAATGGTGTTTGAGGAGCCTAGCGTCAACTTCTTCAGCTTCAACAACCCCTACGGCGCCTGCCAGACCTGCGAAGGCTGGGGCAGCGTGCTCGGCATTGACCCAGACCTGGTGATTCCAGACAAGAGCCTCACCGTGTTTGAGGGAGCCATCGCGCCGTGGCGCACCGAGAAGCAGAACGAATGGCTGCAACCGCTCATCAAAAACGGCATTCGGTTTGATTTTCCAATTCACCGTCCGTTCAACGAACTCTCTGAGGAACAGCAGGAACTACTCTGGACCGGGAACAAATACTTCGGGGGGCTGAACGACTTTTTCAAACACGTACAGGCGCAGACGCACAAGATTCAGTACCGCGTGTTGCTTTCCCGCTACCGAGGTCGTACGGCTTGCCCGGACTGTAAAGGCTCGCGCCTGCGGAAAGATGCTAGCTACGTGAAGGTGGACGGGAAAAGCATCACGGATCTGGTGCTCATGCCCGTGACTAAAACGCTGGAGTTTTTCCAAAACCTGCACCTGAGCGAACATGACATGGCTGTGGCCGACCGCCTCATCACCGAAGTCACCAACCGGTTGAGTTACCTCGTGCGCGTGGGTTTGGGTTATTTGACTTTGAACCGACTATCTAACACTCTTTCGGGTGGCGAAAGCCAGCGTATCAATTTGGCTACTTCCTTGGGAAGCGCGCTGGTGGGGTCTATGTATATCTTAGATGAGCCCAGCATCGGGCTGCACCCCAAAGACGCCGACCAGCTGATAGGTGTACTGCGCTCTTTGCAGCAAATGGGCAACACCGTGATTGTGGTGGAGCACGAGGAAGGCATGATGGAAGTGGCCGACCAGGTGCTGGACATTGGTCCGGAAGCAGGTTCCGGTGGCGGAAATCTCATGTTCCAAGGCTCGTTCCAAGACCTTTTGAAAAGCGATACTTACACCGGTCGGTATTTGAGTGGCCGCATGGAAGTGCCGGTTCCCACGCAGCGCAGACCTTGGCGGAATTGTGTGGAGGTACACGGTGCCCGCGAGAACAACCTCAAGAACGTGAGCGTGAAAGTGCCCCTGAACGTGATGACGGTGGTGACGGGCGTGAGCGGCTCGGGTAAATCTACGTTGATTAAGAAGATTCTGGCGCCGTCGCTCATCAAAGCCCTCGGCGGCCACGCCGATGCCACGGGTAAATTTGACAAACTCTCTGGTGACATCAACAAGGTGGCGCACGTGGAGTTCGTGGACCAAAACCCAATCGGTAAGTCGTCGCGCTCCAACCCGGTGACCTACGTGAAAGCCTATGACGCCATCAGAACTATGTATGCCGACCAGCCGCTGGCGAAGGCGCGCGGGTTCAAGCCGTCGCATTTCTCGTTCAACATTGAAGGCGGCCGCTGCGAAGTGTGCCAGGGCGAAGGCCAGGTGAAGATTGAGATGCAGTTCATGGCCGACATCTACCTCACCTGCGAGGCCTGCGGCGGACAGAAGTTCAAGCAGGACATACTGGACATTCAGTACCATGAGAAAAACATCTCCGAGGTGCTGGACATGACCATTGATGACAGCCTGATTTTCTTCAAAGACCAGCCCAAGATTCTGGAGAAACTGAAGCCGCTGCAAGACGTGGGCCTCGGTTATATTAGATTAGGGCAGAGCAGCAACACGCTATCTGGTGGCGAGGCGCAGCGCGTGAAGCTGGCTTCGTTCCTGACCAAAGGCGCTACCCCGCACAACGGCAATATCCTGTTCATCTTTGACGAGCCCAGTACCGGCCTGCACTTCCATGACATCAGCAAGTTATTGACCGCGCTCAATGCGCTGGTAGAAAACGGTAACACCGTGCTGGTGATAGAGCACAACATGGACATCATCAAATGCGCCGACTGGATCATTGACCTCGGCCCCGAAGGCGGTACAAACGGCGGTCACCTGCTCTTTGAAGGAACCCCGGAAGACTTGGCTAAGCTTTCAGAAGAGAACCACACTGCCAAGTATTTAAAACCGAAGCTGTAGGTCTGTTTTTGGCCTGTTTTCAGAAAAAGAGCCGCTAAACGGAAAGTATAAGAAATCCCTGTGCAGTGAGAGAAGCCGCGCAGGGATTTTTGTTTCAGAACACTCGTGAAGAAGAGGAAACCCACCCCTACCCCTCCGAGGAGGGGAGCATCAGGAATGCGTAATCTTATAACCTCACAAAAGTTGATTATCACCATTTCAACGTCATCTATCTAAAGCTGCTTCTCGGAGCAAATCCCCTCCTCGGAGGGATAGGGGTGGGTTCTTTTTCTCCTTTTGTCATCCTGAAAGGATCTTGTGGGCAATCTAGATAAGCCCTTACCAAACGTAAAACCTTTTGCGGCTTAAATGCTTTCAGCAGAAGTAGGAGAAACAATTTCCTCAGCAGCAGCAGAAAGCGCCTTGCCGTTTAGCGGCTCTTTTTCTGGAAATAGGCCAAAAACGGCGGACACAAAAAAACATAGACTTTCCTGAGCTTTTATTTCACTGGCAGGAGGGGTGGGTGCCGTGAACAAATCTTTCTGCTGTCGGTTCACTATATTGCCGCCTTTCGCGTACGCCAAGGGAAATCAATTTTGGGAATGAAAGACCTTTCTGTGCCTTTGCCTGTCAATAAACTGTATGTCTCTATCATCATCCTCTGCCTGTTCCACGGCTGCGGACTCATTGGGTTTTACACGCCGTACCGGGACTGGTTTCTGAGCAACACGCCCCTCAACCTGGTGCTGGCCACGGCGCTGCTGTTCTGGAACCACCAAGGGCTTACGGTTAGAATGGTAGCCGGAGCGATAGGCGTATTTCTGGTAGGCTTCACCGCCGAGGTCATTGGGGTAGCCACCGGCGATGTGTTTGGGGAGTACCATTACGGAGATGCCTTCGGGCCGAAGTTCCTGGAGGTGCCCTGGCTCATTGGCATGAACTGGGCGGCCCTGTGTTTTGCGGCGGCCACGGTGGTCAATACCTGGCAGAAACCGTTCATACTAAAAGCAGCGGTGGCGGCGGCCATGCCCGTGAGCATTGATTTTTTGATTGAGCAGGTCTGCGAAAAATTTGATTTCTGGTATTGGCAGGGCCACGCGGCACCTTTGCAGAATTACATCAGTTGGTATGTGTTCAGTTTTCTGTTTGTGCTGGTGCTCATGCCGCTGCTCAGAAACTCCCAGAACAAACTGGCGCCGTACTTCCTGCTGGTGCAGTTCTTCTTCTTCCTGTTTCTCAACCTTGTAGAGTTGTTCTATGTCCGCTAACCCGCGCCCCTACGACTACATTATTGCCGGAGCGGGAGCGGCGGGCCTGAGTCTGCTGTGCTATCTGCTGGAACAGGAGCCCCTGCGGCATAAGCGTATTCTGCTGCTGGACCGCGACGCCAAGCAAACCAATGACCGCACCTGGTGTTTCTGGCAAACCGGGGAAAGTCCGTTTGAGAGCTGCCTCAAAAGTAAGTGGTCGGCGTTGTATTTTCATTCGCCCACGTTCTCTAAGCTGCTGGACATTCATCCGTACCAGTACAAAATGCTGGACAGCCTCTCGTTTTACCAACATTGCTTCGGGCTGATGAAGAAGTTCCCTAATGTGGAGTTCCGGCAGGAAGACATTATAAGAATAGAGCCTAACGGAACGGTGCATGGCAAGCGCGGCGTGTACCAGGCGCCGTACGTGTTCAACAGTGCGTTCTTCAAAATCAAGCAGCTGCCCAAAAAGCATTACATGGTGCAGCATTTCAAAGGCATTTTCATCAAAACCGCACAACCGGTCTTCAACCCGAAGGAGCCAACCTTAATGGATTTCCGGGTGGAGCAGCATCAAGATTGCCGGTTTATGTACGTGTTGCCCACCAACCCGCACGAGGCCTTGGTGGAGTACACGGGTTTCTCTGAGGCCGAGCTTCCTCAGGAAGCCTATGACCAGGAACTGAAAGCCTACCTCAGAGATTTCCTGCACCTCACGGAGTATGAGATCACGCACGAGGAATTCGGGATGATTCCCATGACCGATGCCCCTTTCCCCAGGCAGCAGAGTGCGCAGGTCATCAACATCGGTACGGCGGGCGGAGCCACCAAAGCCTCTACAGGCTACACGTTCAGCTTTATTCAGCGGCAGTGCTCGGCCATTGTCCGTAATCTGGCCCAGGGGAAAGCGCCGTTGGCGGGCACAGGGAGCGGGTTCAACAAGTTTGGGATGTATGACAGCATTTTCCTGCGGGTGCTGCTGGAGAAGAAACAGGAGCCACGGCAGGTGTTCCATGACCTGTTCAGCAAACTGCCCGCCCCGCTCATCCTCAAATTCCTGAACGAAGAGACCTCTTTTATTGAAGACTTCCGGATCATGAATGCCGTGGAGAAACGCATTTTTGTACCTGCCGCCCTCAAAGAAAGCCTGCACCTGTAAGCACAATTGCCACCTCCGGCGCGTAGATCAGCCACAAATCCTTATCTTAGCGGCCACAGGGTACGCTGTTTTTGCCCTGTTTTCAGAAAAGTAACCCCTAAACGCGCAGGCCTGAAAAGCTTCGCATTTCTTTAATATCTATTCATGGCTATGAGAAAGAACATTGTTGCCGGTAACTGGAAAATGAACAAAACGTACCAAGACGCGCAGGCGCTGGTGAGCGAAATTGACAACATGGTGAAGGACGAGGTCACCGCAGACAACGTTGAGGTGATTGTCACGCCGCCGTTCCCGTTCCTGAGCACGGTCAGTAAATTAATTCAGGGCAACCCGCGCATGCACCTGGCGGCGCAGGACGTGAGTGCCCACGAGAGCGGCGCCTATACCGGCGAAGTTTCGGCGGCCATGCTCAAGTCAGTAGGCGTAGAGTACGTGCTGGTGGGCCACTCAGAGCGCCGTCAGTACCACCACGAAGATTCAGATCTGCTGTTCAAAAAAATGAAAGCGGCTCTGAAGGAAGGCATCAAACCTATTTTCTGCTGCGGCGAACCCCTGGAGGTGCGGGAGTCTGAGCAGCATTTTGAGTACGTGGGCCAGCAGCTGCGCGACACCGTGGCGCACCTGAGCAACGAGGAATTTGACCAGATTGTGATTGCCTACGAGCCTATCTGGGCCATTGGCACCGGCCGCACCGCCAGCAGCCAGCAGGCCCAGGAAATGCACGCCTACATCAGAGAAGAGCTTTCCCGCCTGTTTGATTCTGAGGCCGCTTTCAACAAAACTATTCTGTACGGCGGCAGCGCCAACCCCGGCAACGCCAAAGAACTGTTCGCGCAACCAGACGTAGACGGCGGTTTGATTGGTGGCGCCTCCCTCAAATCAAGAGACTTCACAGACATCATCAAATCTTTCTAGTTTCCAGGTTAGCCTGTCACTGAGGGCAATCTGCAGGAGGGGAGAGGCAGGAAAAGAAGGAAATATTCCGGAGGTCTGTTTTCGGGCTGTTTTTTCAAGAAAACAGCGAAAAACAGACCTCCGCTTCTTTTGTAATGTACCCAATGCCCGGTTAGGCAGTTGGTACGGTTATTCTGTCAAGAGGAAGTGCCTGCCCTTCAGGGCGCTAGAGGCGGTGCTTATTGGGCAGTGACAATATTCAGGTATTCTTCATTCTCATTCCAGCTGAGGCGTACCGGGTTGGTGAGTTCCTGCCTGGTTACCTCAATCTTCTCAATCTGCTGCACATCTGCCAGAAACAACGTGGGGTCAACCGGCTGCTTGTTCACCAGTACCCTGAGCGACCGTTTCTCATGGGGTACCTGAAAATACTCCAGCACGTGCTCCAGCCTGAAGAGGGGGCGTTTACTTTTCAGTTCGCCCACCAGAATGCCGTTTTTCCCCTGCCCCTCCACAGAGGCCAGCAGCGTGGAGTTACGGTATATTTCTTTGATAGCCAGATCCTTGGGGTGCACAATCAACGCACTCAGAACCGTTTCCTGGGCGCCAATCAACAGGAGAGGCTCCGGGTGGGCAGAGGCGCGTACGCCCACTATCCGGAGAGACATTCTGGGGCGGGGCGAACCGTTGGGGGTAGGCAATGATTGGGCCTTGCAGAAAAAACTGCCTGTCAATAAGAAGAACGGGAGAAGAAGGAGTGGCTTTTTCATGGGGGTAATCTCAGGTGAGCATCAGTAAGTTAA
The DNA here is from genome assembly GCF_001647275.1 of Rufibacter ruber. Classification (GTDB taxonomy): domain Bacteria; phylum Bacteroidota; class Bacteroidia; order Cytophagales; family Hymenobacteraceae; genus Nibribacter; species Nibribacter ruber_C. Next base: position 86,966 of record NZ_LRMM01000014.1, read on the forward strand.
GAATTTCCAGCATATGCTGATCCCTCGGTTTCCCGTTTCTTATGGCATCATGGTCCCTTAGTAATTGGGAATATCATCAACGGCGTTCCTGGTGAGCATGAGCCCCAGCATCATGAGCAGGCTGGAGAGAATCACCACAAAGAAGAGCACACTCTCATTCATGCCCGGTATCTGAAACTGCGCAGGAATGCTGTAAAACAAAAGGATGGTGATCAGGCCGCGGGGCGCTACAAACAGCTCTGGGATCAGCGGCACCCGGGCAATGTACTGCAGGTACAGGTAGCGCACCAGCAGAATGATGCTGAAGATGGTAAAGCCCAACACCCAGACATTCAGGTCCAGCAGCTCCTGCAGGTTAATGGAGAACCCGAAGAGCAGGAAAAAGAACGTCCTGATCACAAACGCGCTTTCGCCGTTAATCTGTTTCAACTGCTTGATCTCAGCCTCCAGCGAACTGAGACTGATGTACCTGGCCAGGCGGTCTTTGATGAAGAGCGCGGCATTGTTCAGCATCAGCCCAAAGCAGAGCACCATCAGCAATGATGAAAGGTGCATCTCCTTTCCCACTGAGTACAGCAGTATGAGAATGGCAATGATCAGGAAGAATTTGATGTGGCTCTTGATCTTGTCAATGAAGAAAAGCAGGATCAGGCAGCAGATAATGGAGATGATGAAGATGCTCACCAGGTCTACGGCCAGTGTGACAAATGACCCCACACCAATTTGGTTGTTCTGCACCGCAAAGTTGAAGGCAATAATGCCAATGATGTCAGAGAAGGTGGCCTCATAGACAATGAACTCCCGCTTCTCTGGGGTGAGGTTGGTCACGCTGGGAATGGCAATGGCACTACTGATCACCGCCAGCGGAATTGCGTTGATAATGGCCATCTGGTAGGGCACGTTGAGCCAGAAGTTGATAAACCAGCCAATGAGCGCGGCCGTGATGAGCAGCGTGAGGGTGGCCGTGAGCAGGGTCTTTCTGATGAGCGGCAACTTGTCCCTGCTCAGCTCCAGGTCCAGGGCCCCCTCCAGCACAATGAGAATCAACCCAATGATCCCGAAGAGCTCCAGTATGCTCCTGATCCCGGGCAGGCGCACCTCAAAGGCGGTGGCGGTGACCTGCAGTAAAATACCGGTGGTCAGCAACAGGATCACAGACGGGATCTTGCTCCGCTTCGCCACCATGTCAAACAGGTACGAGAGAATGATTAAGCTGCTGAGTATTATTAAGAAGGTATAAGGCCCTAAAATCATACTGAAAGGTTAGGTATCACATTTCATACGGAAACAATCTGCAACTGACCAGATGCAGGGCGGCCAGCTTTTTTATCACTTAAAGTAAGCGATTCATAGGGGTAAATGTTTTCCGGGCGGTCTTTTCACCATCACTAAGATAGCTAAGCTTTTTTAACCGCAGATGTTTTCCCAGAAGATTAAACTTCTAGCCGCCGTTTCTATGCTTGCCTTTTCCTTTCTAAGTAGCTGTACCGTAACAGATAGGCGCCTGCAGGGATCACTGGCCCAAACCGCTACCGGATTACCCGCTACAGGCCGTAAAACCATCAGTTTCAGGCAAGATTTCAGGCTGGGCAACTTTACGGTGGAGGATGTGCGCCGCGGTTGGACCAGCACCGGCGGCTTTGGGGCGGGCCCGTTTGAGGCCAGGCGGGTACGCCAGAAATACGGGTTTGTCTTACGTGACAGCGCGGGCATTGCCTCACGGGTGACCTGTGGGGCCGGTGTCTCTGCCAAGGAAATAAAGCTGGGGAAAATTCTCTCCCTGGGTCTGGGCGGGGAAGACAGCCGTGAACTCTTTGTGAGCAACATCCCTTCGCGGGAGACGGGAAACTGGCGGCTCATCACCCAAGACCCGGGGCAGGTTGTGCTGTTTAAAGGCTTCTACAGTGCCTTCACCAAAGGTAATACAGAAATCAGGGTGGAACCGGTGCATGAGTATGAAAGCAAGTTCAGGGGCGCCGCTCAGGAGATTCTGGGCTTTGCGTTCAGAGACGGTATAGAGCTGGTGGCCGCTGTGCAGCTCACGGGCAAAGGAAGGTGTGGCTCAAGAAGGGCCTGGCGGCCGATGAACGGAGGGTGTTGGGAGGCGCGGCTTCTGTACCGCAAACCGGATAGACAAAATTCGGCAGAGCCGCAAAATGCCAGGGTGAAACTGCCCGTCTAACCATTTCCATTCGTCTTTTCCCAATTCGTTGTCTTACCTCATCACTATTTCACCTACTTCCCAATGAACCCTTTCAAATTTTTCTTTTACGCAGCGGCAGTGGCTGCAGGTGTAGGGCTTGCCAGTTGCTCTATGCCGGATATGCGTGTGAGCCAGGGCATGCGGGAGGAAACCACGGCCATGCCGGTGGTAGGCAGGTCTATGATGCGGGTGTCGCTGGGCAAGGAGAAGGGCTTCGGGTTTGGCAAGTACCAACTGGAAAACATTGAACGCGGCTGGACCCGCCGGAACGGACCTATTGACAACCTGGTCATCCAAGACACAGACGCTTACCAGAAATACAGCTTCGGGGTGAGGGACTCAGTGCAGCAGAAAACCTGGTACGTGCAGGCGGCGGCCATGCACAACGCCAAAACCACTGAACTGGCCGGTGTTTCCATCAACTTAGACAAACAGCGCGAGTTGTTGCAGGTAGTGTTTCAATCTGAGGAAAGCGGCACGTGGCGCCTGGCCCTGGCAGACCCCGGCCACTACCTGGAACGCCGTAACTTCTTGGGCAAGCTCAGCAACGGCGCCCATGAGCTGGAGGTCTACCCGCTGTACAAGTGGGAGGGGAAATCACTGCCGTCCAGCACCGCCCTGGGCTATGAGTTCTCCAAAGACGGGCATGTGCTGGCCACGGTGCAGACGGTGAACAACGGCAAAGTCTGGCTGAAGAACACCCTGAGCCCAGATCTGCAGATGGTCTTGGCCAGCGCCTGCGGCTCTTTGCTGCTCTACAACAAACTGGATGACGAGAACCAGTAGCCGTGTTTCCGTTTTCGCTGTTTTCTGAAAAACAGCCCGAAAACGGAAGTCCCAGGAAATGATTGGCTGTGCTGGAACCCTTCTCTAAGCCAGAGGGTTACCGCCGCAGTTGCTCTGGAAAGAAGGACCGTGGCCGTTTTGTTTTTTTAGTTGGTCACATTTTTGGCAGGTTTGGTCACATTTTCGCCGGGTCTCAATAGCAAATCCCCCACTTTTGTCGTTGTTGGCATACTACTTTTAACTGGAGGCACCTGCTGCCTCTGTACAATATGAGAAATTTTTTCTGGTGGTGCGCCGGTGCAGACGACCACATCCTTGCCCAATGCCCCAAATCTGAACACGTAAAATTTGGCAGCATTGGCGCCACCGTGCTGTTTACGGGGGTGCTGGCAGCCCTGTCTGGCGGCTACGCACTGTACACCGTTTTTGACTCAATTCCCGCGGCGGTGGCTTTTGGCCTGCTGTGGGGCATGGTGATTTTTAACCTGGACCGCTTCATTGTCTCCACCATTAGAAAGGAAGGCAGGTTTGGCAAGGAGTTCCTGCAGATTCTGCCCCGTCTGGTGCTGGCGCTGGTGTTGGCCATTGTGATCTCTAAACCGCTGGAGCTGCGTATTTTCCAGAAGGAGATTGACAGCGTGCTGGAGGAGAAGAAAGCCCAGCTGGCGCTGGAACACCAGCAGCTGGTAAACAAACAGTTCACTGAGACAGACTCGGTGCGCAAAGACATGGACCGCATCAAGGCCGAGATTGCCGCCAAATCTGCGCAACGGGACACGCTTTATGCCCAAATGAGCGCCGAGAGCGACGGCACCGGCGGAACCAAGAAAATTGGCCGCGGACCTATCTTTCAGGAGAAAAAGGCCCAGTATGACAAGATTGACGTTGAGCTGAAGGTGCTGCAGGAGCAGAACAGCCAACTCATTGCCGAGCGCCAGAAACGCATTGACACCCTCACCGCCCAGCGCGACAAAACCATTGCCCAGGCCAAAGCCCGCTTTGACGACTACGGCGGCTTAATGGCCCGTATGGAGGCCCTGGACAAACTACCGTGGCTGCCCAGCTTCTTTATCATGCTGCTGTTCATCTGTCTGGAGACAGCGCCCATTTTCACCAAGCTCATCTCCAAGCGCGGCCCCTATGATGACCTGCTGCGTGACGTGGAGACCACCACTGAGCTGGAGAGCCTGGAGAAACTGGAGACCCGCCGCCGCGAGTATGACACCCGCAAAGCCATTGACGAGGCGGGCAAAGACGCCCGCCTGGAGCATTACAGCTACAACCGCCGCGAAACCGTGAAAACAGACGCTGACGTAGATCTGGAACTGGCCCGCACCAACGCCCACGCCCGCCTTAAAACCGGCAAAGAGAAGATTAGGCGCGAGACAGACGCCTATATGGACAACTTTTAAGCTGGTAGAATGCTTCTAATGCAAAAGCCCCACCTCTGAAAAAAAAAAGGTGGGGCTTTTGCATGTATAACATTGTCTGTTTTCGGCCTGTTTTCCAGAAAACAG
>NZ_LRMM01000140.1 GCF_001647275.1 Rufibacter ruber
TCTTTTTGGCGGCAGGAATTGAAATCAACTTGAGAAAAGTGAAGAGGGATTGAAACAGGGCACTGTTTAACGCTGAGTTGTGCAACAGCTACCATTGTTAGGCGGCGTTTTTCTCAAATCTTCTTATACTTTCCAGTTCTTCCTGTTTGTTGGTTTTCTCTTCTTCCAAGTCGTAATCATCCTGGAGGCCGAGCCAAAACTTGGGGGAGTTGCCAAAGTAGTAACTCAGCCTGAGCGCGGTGTCTGCCGTGATTCTCCTGTTCCCCTTTAATATTTCGGATATTCTGGTTTGGGGAATGTTGATGTCTTTGGCAAGTCGGTAAGCGGTGATGTTTAGGGGGGAGAGAAACTCTTCTTGCAATACCTCTCCTGGGTGAATATTGGGTAACTTTTCCATTCTCTTTTAGTGATAGTCGATAATTTCTACTTTTGAGGCTTGTCCGTTGTCCCATTGGAAAATGATTCTCCATTGGTCATTAATCCGGATGCTGTAGAAGTCCTTTAAATTCCCTGACAGCTTTTCCAGTCGGTTGGAGGGAGGAACACGCAAGTCAGCGATATTCTGGGAGTTATTCAGCATTCTCAGTTTCCGCCTACCAATAGTCTGAATCTCCATTGGAAGTTTGCTGACTCTTTCCCCGTTCCAAATCTTTTCTGTCTCTTTCGAGCCGAAAGATGTGATCATACTTTTGTTTTACGGTAGTAACGTCAAAAGTAAGTAATATTTATCAAATTATTTTACCCAGAGGAGAGATTTATTAAATGCCGCCTAACGGTCTCGTGCATGAGACGGGCTAGGCCGTCGGCCGTAGCATGACTTTTACACAATGTTGGGCAAAGTAGTTTTTTAACCGTTTATTGAAACTGCTTGAGGTTCAAATTCGCTGAATTCTACCGTGAATTGGTGGTTCTCATCATGTTCCGTGTCGAATGACAAATCCCAATTAAAAGGTTTCCTTTCCTGGTTGGGAATTGTTAAGGCAACCAAGTGAAATTCGCTGTCGAAGTTTTTTATAGTGAAGTCTTCTTTCCAATTCCTGAACTCATCTTCGATTAGCGGCTTAAACTTTATTACCAAGTCGCTATAGTTTTCCTGTATCCAATTATAAAATTCTTTTTGCTTTTGGTCGGGCCCGTCTTCGTTCGCGGTGATAAAAAACTCAATTTCCTTTCCAGTCGGTTTGAAAAGTCCTTTGCCCTCAAAGTAGCTTTTCCCTTCTGCATTCATTTTCCTAAACCTTAGATTCCCGAAAAAGTCGTCTTGAATTGTTAAAGGTTTTTTGAAGATGTCGAATATTCCCATTTTATATATTTTCTATTTTGCCCAACGGTCTCGTGTAAAAGACGTGCAAGGCCGTCGGCCGTGGCATGACTTTTACACAATGTTGGCGGACGGATTTTTTTACGCTCTTTAATTTAAAGATTGTACTTGTCTATTTTTTACAAGTTCTTTAGTCACATGAATGCCCAATCTGTATTCAATTTGCATAAATCTCAAAATGGGACTTTTTAGCTCCTCAGTTTGTCGGCCAGCATATTCTCTCAATTCATCCAAGCAATCCAGAAAGGATTTATTAATAATTAATTGCAAATCAATATTATGTCTATTTTTTAAGTCCTCTTTTACACGTTGTACATCTTTAACTTGGTTATGCTTTGAACCTTCTTTTGAATTTCTAACTACTGGTGACCATAGCATATATATTTTCTCATAGCTATCGTCAAAACGATTGTTTGCATAAACTATATCTTTCTCAAATTTCTTCATGAATCTATCGTAATTATCGGGTTGTCCATTCTTGGTGTACTGTAGTCCGCCCAAATGCACAGCCACTTCACATATGAATACTTTTTTGTTTTTCATATCTATTCCAACTACGTCAATCTCACCTTGAACTTCCGTTGTATAAAGATTGTATTCGACGAAATCACAGTTTCTACAAATCTTTAAATACTGTCCAGTAATTTCTTCTCCTATATTGTGTGCCATTTTTATTATTTTTTAATCTGACCGCCAACGTACTAAGCTAAACGGCGGCGGAGGCCGTCGGCCGATGCTGGCGTTTAGGTGTTGTTAGACAGCGTTTTTATTTCTTTCTTTTATAGACATGAAGTTTCATCATTGGATAATATGTGAGGCTTAGCGTTTCCTTTGAGACACCATTTAGTTCATAGTACATGGTGTCATTCTTATTAGACAAAACTATAAACTCTGCTTTCACCTTTGGTTCAACAAATTGAGGAAGTTTATCGGTGAGAGTATATGTGTATTTATCGTCCTGTGTCTCTTCTTCACCTTCATATCCTGAAACCCAGCTTGAGCCAGTTATATTTAAATAGGCTAGACTATCACTTTCATGAACCCATTTTCCTTGCAGTTCAGCGGCGGTACTAACCTGTTTATCCCTTTTTTCTTGTTTTTGGGAATTGTCCGATGATTCTTCTTCCTCTGGTAAGGACGCTTTCATCAAAGGAGATTTGCTTGCCAAAGAATCCGCACCACTTATTGATAAAGGAGCTTCATTGTGAGCTGCTTCAGGTTTAGCGCATGAATTTAGAAATGTTGAGAAAGTGGCTAAGATTATGAGTTTCTTCATTGATGATTTATTATAAATGCTGTCTAACGTTTAGTGTAAGCGGCGGCGGAGGCCGTCGGCCGCCGCTGCCGTTTACACCTTGTTGGGCTACGTATTTATTTTAGGTTGCTCCACACTATTTCATTGTTTCTCAAAGTGAGCCGTGGTAGAAAGTTGAAAATCGTAGGGACGTCAATCTGTGGCTCAAGAATAACCCAAATGTCAGCATTGTCTCTTTTGAGCGTTATAGCCGAGAGATAATACATCTTTTTCAAGTCCTCTTCTGTTTTTTGCCACTTAGTTCCTTCAAAGCAATCGTGGATGTATTTATAAATAGCTTGCTCTGTGCTTTCAATATTTACAAATAATCGCTTTAAAAACTCTACCTGATAACTCGAGGGCGGAGAATTACCCTCTACTTCAATCGATAGTTCTACAGTATGATTTTTACAAACATTCTGAACGTCCCCAAACCATTCATTCCCGCTTTTGTCGGAATTTAATCCTAGTATGCCGAATCCTTCAAAGTCAAATACAGGTTTTTTCTCTTTCTTTCCAAAGAACATTTTCTACTTAATATGCAGCCCAACGAACTAGTATAAAAAACGTGCTAGGCCGTCGGCCGTAGCATGATTTTTATACAGTGTTATGCAACGTATTTTTCAGTAGTACTCATACTCAAATTGCTCTACAGAATAACCCTCAGTTTTTGTCAGCAATCCATTTCTATCGTAAGAGTATTTGAC
>NZ_LRMM01000141.1 GCF_001647275.1 Rufibacter ruber
TACTTCCTGTTCTGTCTGTTTTCTGAAACAGCCCAGAAACAGGAAGTACAAATGGGGCATAAAAAAAGCCTCTCCGGTGGGGAGAGGCTTTTGCTTTTTATGGGGAGTGGGGTTACGCCAGTTGCACGTTTACGGCGTTCAACCCTCTTTTACCTTCTTTGATCTCAAAAGTAACTTCGTCGTTGTCTCTGATCTCATCAATCAGGGCTGAAATGTGCACGAAATACTCTTGGTTTGATTGGCTGTCTTTAATAAAGCCGAAGCCTTTTTCATCATTAAAGAACTTTACTTTTCCTTGGTTCATATTATTGTTCATTGTGTTCTTATGACACGGGCCAACCCGTTTTCGTTCCTTTAAATTTAAACAAGCTCTTATATGGTAGAGGTTTTCTTCTCAGGGGAGGGGCAGGCCCGCTTTAGGTTTTGCGGCGGGCGCAAGAAAAAAGCCCCTCCTGAGGGAGAGGCTTTTTGGCAATGTGTCTTTATAGCGAAAGACTAAGCACGCTTAACGTTGATGGCGTTTAGTCCTTTTCTTCCTTCTTGAAGATCATAGACTACTTCGTCGTTTTCTCTGATTTCATCTACTAATCCAGATACGTGTACAAAGTACTCCTGATTTGAATTGTTGTCTTTGATAAAACCGAACCCTTTAGAGTCGTTGAAAAATTTTACTGTTCCTTGATTCATAACACTTGTTAAATATAAAGCTACTACGCTCAAAGGTAGTCATTAGTTCAAGAACTGCTAGAAAAAGTGAAATTTTATTTTGATTAAAGAAAAACGGCCGCCGCGCAAGGAGCTAGGAAATGGTGCGTAAATCTTGTACCTTTGTGGTAGAAAGACAAAAGTATAACCTCTTATTGTCTTTAGAATTCCGCCAGCGGCGGGTTATTTCTAGAGATCCATAAAAAGGCCTACCTGTTAGGCTTTCTGCCAAAGCCCCACATCTGTTCAAATTTCTACACCTGAAAGGCTTTTGAATTTTTTTAGGAAGGTGTTGTTCCTGTAGTTGTATTTGGCTAAGCAGCGCAACACTTTCAAGACAGACAGGGCCGTACCCGCTGGGGCGGGCTCTGTAACGTTTCACACCGCCTTTGGGTACACGTAGTAAGCCACTCACAGGCATTTGTTCCATTTAAACCTTATCTATGGCAAGATCCCAAAACAGTTTCATGAAGAAACAACTTGAACAAAAAAGACTGAAGAAGAAAAAAGACAAAGAAGAGCGCAAGCAGGAGCGGAAGGAGAATTCTTCTGGCGGCAGCCTGGAAGACATGATCATGTACGTTGACGAAAACGGCAACTTCTCCTCTACCCCTCCTGAGAAAGAGAAGAAGAAGGAATCTTAGTGGTCTGGCGCAGCGGGCACCTGGAACTCTGTCTAACGTGCCCCATGCCCGCCACGCCCCCTGTTCCTGAATTTTCTCACCTCATTTCAAATCTCAGGAATTAATACATACGTAGTAAGCGTTACTTAGTAGAACGTTATAGATGTAATTGACGATGACCGTTGAGATAGCTCTGTAGCCTTTTATCAACCTAATCGTCCTTTATGGCCACACCAAAATTCATAGCGCCTTCCAACTCTTTTTATGCCGAGTTGAAAAGCCGCACCAATGCCTACTTTGCAGAAGCTGGGGCACACCCCACGGGCAACTACAAATTGTATATCAAAGCGGCTGTGCTGATGGCCAGCATGGTTTTTCTGTACACCCACCTGGTGTTTTTTACCCCGCCCATCTGGCTGGCCCTCATTGAGTGTATCCTGATTGGCGGCGTGACGGCGGCTATTGGCTTCAACGTGATGCATGACGGCGGCCACGGCAGCTTCAGCAAGAAGAAATGGGTCAATGAGCTGGCCGGGTTGTCTCTGAACATGCTGGGCGCCAACATTCACATGTGGACCACCAAGCACAACATCATTCACCACACCTATACCAACATTGACGGGGTAGATGATGACCTGGACGCCCGTCCGTTTCTGCGGCTGTGTGAGAACCAGCAGTATTTAAAGATTCACCGGTACCAGCATTTCTATTTCTGGGGGGCTTATTCCATGCTCTACCTTTACTGGATCTTCTTCACAGATTATGTGAAATATTTCACCCAGAAGGTAGGCGATATTCCTATCAAGAAGATGACCCGCAAAGACCACCTCTCTTTCTGGGGTTTCAAGGTGGTGCACTTCATCCTTTTTGTGATCGTGCCCATTTATACGGTAGGCTTTCTGCCGTGGCTGCTGGGGTTCCTGCTCTATGGCATGTTCACAGGCCTGGTGCTGAGCATAGTATTCCAGCTGGCCCACACGGTTGAGCACGCGCATTTCCCAATACCCACGGTAGAGACAAACCGGATTGAAGATGAATGGGCTTTGCACCAGCTGAAAACCACTGCCAACTTCGCCACTAAGAACAAGCTGGTGTCTTGGTTAACGGGAGGTCTGAATTTCCAGATTGAACACCACCTGTTCCCTAAGATTTCGCACGTGCATTACCCGGCCATCAGCAAGATCATCAAAGAAGCCTGCGCCGAGTTTGGGGTGGCCTACCATGAGTACCCTAAAACCAGAACGGCTATTCTTTCCCATATTGCGCATCTAAGACAACTGGCCTTGCAGCCGGTTCTGGTGCAGCGGTAGACAATCCCTAACCTACAGTAAAAAGCTGTTTTGGGGCTGGTTTTCAAAAACCAGCCCCAAAACAGCTTTTTACTTTTTAGGCAAGGCAACCGGAATGACTATCTAGTGTAAGCCTTTAGGCAACAAATACACTAAATACATTAAGGATTACCTTTCAAGCGGGGTGTGGCCACTGTAAGTAACTATATGCTGGTCAATGGCTCTTTTCGCATTCAATTCCCTTCGCCGGGAAAGTACTCCCGTGCGGGGGGAAAGGGCAATCTGGCAGTTCTAGTAGCGCTGCAGTCGCCGCAAGCTGGCTGCAAGGCTATTGAGCCTGCTCAATCTGCTGCACCATTTCTTCATCTGATAGAGACTCAATCCAATCCTTGGGCAGTGCCAGCCGTACGGTTTGCGCCTGACCGCTGGGGGTGCAGACTACGGTGACAGTGCCTGCTTCTGATTCTGAGAGTTCGGTGGCTTTTTCTGCGGCTTTGCCTCCCAGGCCGGCATAGGCTTGCACACAGGTCCAGGTGAGGTTGTTTTGGTTAGTAACTTCGCGTTGGGTCATTGCGGTAAGATGTAAGTTAAAACTGGTGTAACGGATACCGCCGCAAAAGGGTGGAGCCATTAAGAAATAGCGTCTGTTTTTTGTGTCATTGTCAAAACAAGCAAAACGCGAAACGACAC
>NZ_LRMM01000142.1 GCF_001647275.1 Rufibacter ruber
CGTTGTTTTTGGCCTGTTTTCTGAAAACAGAGACAACACGGGCGGTTGCTTTAAAAAACAAAAAGCGTCTTCTGCGCAAACCGCATGAAGACGCTTTTCATTCTTAACCTAGTTGCGTACGTGATTGCACGCGGTTAATTACTGAACAGCAGTAGTAGAGTCAGTAGTAACAGCAGCAGAATCAGTAGAAACAGCAGCAGTAGTATCTACTTCAGTAGCTTCAGTAGAAACTTCAGTTTCAGTTGTAGCTTCAGTAGTTTCAGCAGGCTTAGACTCGCAAGAAGCGAAAGCGAACATACCAGCAACTAGGGCAAGAGAAAATACCTTTTTCATTTTAGTGATTTTTAAAGGGTTTTAGCGTTAATTTCACCCTTTATACCGCTACCCCCCGGGAGGTAACCCATCTTTTTCAGAAAATTTTTATTTTTTTTCTGTGGGTTACTAAATCCCTGAAACTGTATTAATTGATGAGCATGACTAGTAAGGCGCAGCTAGCCGATACCGACATTTTTGAAGGGATTCTACGTGATGACGAGGTAGCCCTGAGCAGGCTGTACAAGCTCCACTTTCCTATGGTGCTGTTCTTTGTGCAGAGTAACAACGGCACAGAAGATGACGCCAAAGACATCTTTCAGGAAGCCGTGATTGTCTTCTATGAAAAGATAAAGGCCGGCCAGCTGGAACTCAACTGCCAGATTAAGACGTACTTGTATTCCATCTGCAGAAGACTCTGGCTAAAAAGGCTTTCCCGCAGCAGCCGCTTTAGCAGCGGTTTGATAGAAGACACCGAGGAGGAGCTGACAGACACGTCTCAGGAGGCGGACCAGGCAGAGCAGAACGAGCTCAAGTTTTCGGCCATGGCCGATGCCTTGAACCAGTTGGGCGAGCCCTGCAAAACGCTGCTGGAAGACTTTTACATACGGTCTATGGGCATGCCCGAGATCACGGAGAAGTTTGGCTACAACAATGCAGACTCGGCTAAAAACCAGAAGTACAAGTGCCTCATGCGCCTAAAGAAGCTTTTCTTCCTGGGCTATCAGGAGCCCAGGTAAACGCAGCAATTAAGACAGGCACCCGGTCAGGGTGTATTCATATATGAGTGACAGGGAATTATTTGAATTAATGGAGCGGTACCGCCAGCGCCAGGTAACCTCCGCCGAAAGGCAGGAACTGGAAGAGCGCCTGGCCACTGACCCCCTATTTGCCCAGCGGGTGCAGGACTTTGAGCTGCTGACCTCCTCTTTACAGGCGTATGGCAAGCAGCAGGAGCTGCGCCAGAAGCTAAACAGCCTGCACCAGGAGTGGAGACAGGAGAACCCCGCCAGCGCCCCGGCCCCGGTACGCCGCCGCACGCCCATGCAGCTTTTCATGCGCCGGTACGCCGCCACCATGGGGGTAGCCGCCACGGTAGCTATTATCACGGTGTTCAGCGCGCTGCTGGGCATGGAGATGTGGCGTTCAGCTACCAAGCAGCAGGCAGCCCGCTATGTAGAGTTGAGACGGGAAGTAGACGCGCTCAAGCGCAAGCAGAACGCCCTTCTGCAAGACGCCACCGCCACCCCTAAAGCCAGCGCAGTCAATCCGGGCCAGTTCACCGGCACCGGCTTCGCCCTTACCTCAGACGGGTACTTTGTCACGTCTTACCACGTGATTGAAGGCGCAGACTCTCTCATGATTGAGCACAAGAACGGGCAGAAATACAAAGTGGAAGAGATTTATTCAGACCAGATCAGAGACCTGGCGCTCCTACGCGTGGCAGACACCACGTTTGACGGATTTGGGAAACTGCCGTACTCTTTCAAATCTAAGGAGTCTGATTTAGGCGAGCGCGTTTTCACCCTGGGCTACCCAAGGGAAGACGTGGTGTTTGGCGAAGGCACCCTCAGCTCCCGCTCCGGCGTTTACGGTGACACCGCTTCTTACCAGATCTCTATCCCGTTGAACCCAGGCAACAGCGGCGGACCGCTGCTAGATGACCGCGGCAACATGATTGGCGTAATCAGTGGCAAAATGCTGGGGGTAGACGGGGCGGCCTTTGCCGTGAAATCTGCCTATTTGCTGAGCCTGCTGGAGCAACTGCCCAGCCACCGCCTTCCGCAGCCGGTTAACCTGCCTAAAGTAAATAACCTGGCCGGTACCAGCCGCCCGCAGCAGCTCAAGAAACTGCAAGACTTTGTGTACATGGTCAAGGTGTACAACTAAGAGACCTACTATTCCCTGATGGCAAGAACGCCTGCGGTAAACCGCAGCGTTCTTGTTTTATGTCAACCAGCAGATGTAACTAATACCAAACGTTTTCGTTTAGCTAATCTCTGATGTTCAGTTTGCTGGATTTAACCAGCGCATCAAATACCACTATGTTACACCTACTAAATATTAAACAACGAGCTATGGAAAACCATCATGGAAACACCGGTAATTCCCGTATGATGACGGGAATGTTTAGAGATAGAGACAGTGCTGAACGTGCCTACAACGCTTTACACAGCCGCGGCTACAGCAAAGATGATATTAACGTGATCATGAGCGATGAGGCACGCAAGCGTCACTTCGCAGATGGCCATGAGACTGAACTGGGGAACAAAGCCCTGGAGGGAGCCGGAGCCGGTTCTGCCATTGGCGGTACCCTGGGTGCCATTGTGGGGGCTATTGCCGCTATTGGTACTTCTGTTGCCCTGCCTGGCCTGGGTCTGGTGATTGCTGGTCCGTTGGCAGCTGGTCTGGCTGGTGCCGGTGCCGGTGGTTTGACGGGTGGCTTACTAGGTGCCCTGGTGGGTTCTGGTATTCCGGAGGAACGTGCTAAGACGTATGAGTCTGGTATCAAAGAGGGTAACATTGTGATGGGCGTAACCCCACGTACCGCTGAAGATGCAGACTACTTTGAAAACGAATGGCGCACCCACCGCGGTGAGCACATTTACCGTTAACAGGTAATCCTGAGTAAGAGAAAGTCCCCGGTTCTTAATGAGCCGGGGACTTTTTGCGTTTAGCCTGTTTCTCTTTGTCTTATGCGCTGCAAACCGGCCTCAAAAGAACCTGACATTGCGGTTGCCTCGCACCATAGCGCTGCTAGGCTGCTCTAAAAACACTACAGAAGAACCTTATGCTCCCCGTTTCGCCAGCAAAATCAATCTGTACACAAGCGCCTTCCCTGGTTCGTTCTGTCTTGGGTGAAGCCACCCTTCTGTTTTCGGCCTGTTTGCAGGTTCTCCTTTGGTCTGCGGCCAGGCGCGAACAAGTTCACCCCGGTGTCAGTGCTCAGGGCCCAGTTGTTGTGCTTCCCGCTGCCGTTTACGCC
>NZ_LRMM01000143.1 GCF_001647275.1 Rufibacter ruber
TGAAACCAGGGCGCAGCACTGGCTTGCCCTGCATCTGCTAGCCTTTACAGCCTTGTTTATCCGAAAATTCAACCAAAATCAAAAACTCTAAACAGCTTCATTTTAAACCTAACTTAATACCGCTTCAAGTACATTCTGAGTCGCATAAAAGAAAAAGATATTACTGCCACAACTATGCTCTAACAATAACATTAGCTATGCAGGAATAGCCGCTTATTAATAGCATCTGGCGCAGGATGATCATGATTCATGAATCTGAAAGCGTATCTCTGGATTAAAGGAGACAGTTTAGCCTAAGCAAATTTATCCAAAAATGATATAGAAAACCCCAGCCATTCTACATGAAAAAACTGCTCCTCCCCTGCCTGCTCCTGCTGTTGTTTCCATCTGCCTTTGCGCAACGTAATTTCAAACCAGGGTACATTCTCCAGCGGCAGGACACGGTACGCGGGCTGGTAGACCAAAGGGGCGACCGCAGAAGCGCGGCCAAAGTTGTCTTTAAAAGGTCACCGGAAGCCGCGGCGGAAATCTATTCTCCTACTGAGATTGAGGGCTATGGTTTGCAGGCGGGCTATCATTTTGAAACTAAGAGGCTGGGAACCGGTGACACGGCCCGTTCCCATTTCTTCACCGTGCTGGTGAAAGGGGACGCCAGTCTCTATTTATTCCGGGACGCAGATTCTAAAGACCACTTTTACCTCCAGCAAAACGACTCGCTGCGGGAGCTGGTGGCGTACAAAGCCGTTGAAATGGTGCAAGGCAAGCGGGTGTCTGTGCCCTACAATCTATTCAGAGGCACATTGCAGGAAGCCTTCAGCCATTGCCCAGCATTGGCTGCCAGAGCCAAACCATTGCAGTTCAGAGAAAAAGAACTCATCAAATACATGTCTGACTATAACAGCCAGTGCGGCACTCCCCCGGGCCAGAGCTATGTGGCCCAACCCAAAAAGACGGTTTCTTCCTGGGGAGTTTTAATGGGCGCCACCCACACTACCCTCAAAGTAGAGGCCAGCTCTGTGCGGCCCCGGTATAACCAGACGTTTACCTCTTTTCAGCCTACGGCCAGCCTGTTCTACCAACTCACGCTCCCCTGGCTGAACTACAAACTTGCCCTGCAGTTTGAGCTGCAGTACCAACCCCACAAGTACGCTAAAACGGTCACAGAATCTGAACCTGCAGTACGGTATGACTATGATATTCTGTTGGAGTTCCACTACCTCAAACTCCCCCTGGTACTGCGGTACTCTTTTCCAGTAGGCAAACTTACCCCTTTTGTGAACGTTGGTTTTGCCAATGCCTACGCAGTATCTGTTCAAGATGAGACAGAAATGACCAGAACCCTTATTCATCAAAGCAGCAGTACAACCGAGCAGGCACCTTACCTGAAAGACTACCGGAAGTATGCCCAGAGCTACCTTGCGGGCGTTGGACTAATCCTGCCGGCCTGGCCAAAGCACCAGATAACGCTGGAAGCAAGGTATGAAGGGGGCAACGGGTTCTCTGAGTATATGGGCATCCTTACCAAAACGCAACAAATTTCCGTTGCAGTGGGCTTTGCCTTTTGAGGGCATGTTTGAATATAGACGGTTGTGCGGAAAAGGCTATGACAGAAACCTGCCTTTGCGCATTCTTCGCCGTCAAGGCACCATTATGGGCCTCCAATACAATTTTGGCCAGCGCTTTGCATGGCCGTTCTCGCAGACGAGTCAACTATTTAAGAAGATGCTCAACGTCTGTTTTTAGGGTGTTTTCTGAAAAGTAGCCCAACAACAGAAACTACACCTGGTACACGTTTCTGTACAGCTGCACTTTCACCTTTTGAAAGGTAGTGGTAGAGAGTTTTTCAGGATAAGACATCAGGAGCAGCGGTACCCAGGGTTTATCCTGGGCGTACGGCGGCTGCCGGTAATCAAACCCATTCAGGCAGAAGCCGAGCCGCTCATAAAACTTGATGCGCCGGCGGTTGCTCTCTGTCTGCGGCGGCTCCACTTCCAGCACCATGGGCGTAGCCGAAGACTGCATGAACTGACGCAACGCTTGGCTCCCTTTTCCCTGTCCCCTCAGGCCAGGCACTACGGCAAAGTGCTCAATGAAACAGAACCCCGGCAGCTGCCACACCCCAAGCAGACCTTTAAAAGTAGTATTATCCAGTAAGCTCAGAAAACAGTACTGCGGTTCCCCAAGCAACGCCTGCTGCTGTTCTGGGCTTCTGCGCTCCGCTTCTGGAAACGCCTCTTCATACAACTGCCACGCCTGAGCGAACCCGGGCGTGCAGAATCTGTCAATTGAAGGAAGTGCATCAAAACGGGTGGTTAATCAACGTCAATATCACCGCGGTGCAGCTGCTCCACTGAGCGCATTACTTTCTCGCGCTGGGTGGTGCGGTATTTCTCAAGAGCATCTGCCACTACGGCATTGGTGGTGCCTAAAATCTGGGCCGCCAACAACCCGGCATTGGTGGCTCCGTTCAACGCCACGGTAGCCACCGGCACACCATTGGGCATCTGCAGGATAGACAGGATGGAATCCCAGCCGTCAATGGAGTTGCTGGACTTAACAGGTAC
>NZ_LRMM01000144.1 GCF_001647275.1 Rufibacter ruber
AAGCGCAGAAGTGCAGGTCGCGCAAGAAAAAACATGAACTAACAACGCATAAACGTCACCTTGGCCGACGGCCTGCGGCGTCGTTTATACCAGTACGTTGTGGTGCATTATAAATAAAGAATAAGTCTTAACACGCTCTTACCCTATCAAGAATTTTAAAATCACCGATGGAAAATTGGACGCCGATTGAATTAGATAAGTTAAGCTCCCTAATAAGGGAAGGAAGCTCTAAAATGTCGGACATCCAGAAACAGATTTGGGAATTAATCTCAATAGAACCCGAAAAATGGACGGAAGAAGAATTTGGCAGAGAGGGAGGCGGATTCTGGGTCGTAGCGATTGCAGGAAAAAAGGTAATCTGGTACAACGATATAGAAGAAGGGTTCAATGTTTCATCTTACATTGACTACGGTCAATTAGATGCTTATGGCGCTGAACAAGATGAATTGCAATGGGCAATAAATAAAATAAAATAACGACACCACAACAACGTGTAAACGTCAGCAGCGGCCGACGGCCTCGCCGCCGTTTACACAAGTACGTTATGGCCAAGCCTAAATAAAAAAATGAGAAATATATTCAAACTTTTTATTGCAGTTCTAACTGTCTCTTGCAGCAGCCCAAGACAGGAAGGTGAATCGATACCACTGGCTCAAGAAACTTTGAAAATACCAACAGTGGATACGGTACAAAAACTTGGAACAAATAAGGATAACTTATCAAATCTGGCTGCAAATGAAACACCCGCCGAAGAAGAAGCACCTGAGGAATGTGTATTCGACCAAGAAACGCAGACAGATGAATTCCTTAAAGATGTTGAGGAACTGAAAGGTTATAAGTGGGATTACGGGAAACGGACAGCTACTTTCCTACTTGAGACTGGCGACACTTTACAGATTTACAGGGGCGGGTGCAGCCACTTCGTCGTTGAAGCTGAGTTCAGGCTAAGGAACGACAAGACCGACTACTCAAATTGGGGTAATGTATATAAGAAAGCATTATGGATTGCAAAAGTGCTTGACAATGAATTTGACTACAAGGCGCTGAAGAAAGACATCGACTCAAAGAAAGTAACATTCGGCAGATACGAAGAAGTAGGAATCGACGTGGTGTATTTCACAAGCGAAGATTTGCGGGATAGGGAATATCAGATTGAGAGGAAATTGGAATCAAAGTTACAGACTATAACATTGAGCTACTCCATCATCTAAAAAGGCCAAGCCATAACATTGTATAAAAATCATGCTTCGGCCGACGGCCTCGCACGTTTTTTATACTAACCGTTGTGGCAAATTTTGAATATAGCTTCTAGGTGAGGCCAGCGTAAAAAAAATATCGGCAAGAGTAGCAAAAGCCAAAAAGAAACCGGCAAAGCTGCAAGAACTTCTCGGCAAAAGAATTAAATTACCTTAGCAAAAGAAAGCAATTGTACCCCGACTTTCATCGACTGATGTTGCAGAAGTAGCAGAAGATGAATTACTCAGGCGTTTGAGCAAGAATGGACGCAAAATACTTGCATGCCGACGGACATAAAATACTTGAAAACGGACGGATACAAAATGCGTTTTCAGCCTGATTTCAGGAAAACAGCCTAAAAACGGACTGATAAAGAACTCGACAAGCTCTCCGTTTTACGTTTTAGGCTTACTTTTAGCAAATCAGGTCAAAAACAGAAAAGTAAAAGCTCGGCGGGCTTTGCAGTAGAAAAACTCGCCACAACAATGCATAAACGTCAGCATCGGCCGACGGCCTCCGCCGTCGTTTATACTAGACCGTTGTGTATAATCAAATCAAACAAATAATGTATAAATATTTACTCCTTGCTTGCCTACTAATTACTTCTTGTAGTGCTTATTCACAATCCGACTGTAAAAATTTTAGAATTGGCAAATTCCAGAATGTAGAAAATGGAGTAATAAAATCTAAAATTACTAGAAGTGACTCTCTCCAAATAGAAGAATATGGAAATGTAAAAGTCACACTAAAAATTGAATGGATAGACGATTGTACATATAGACTTATATTCAAGGAGGGTAATGAATCCTTTTGGGCATCAAGACCAAAAGACAGACCGACTCCCGATTTGATAGTAAGAATTACGAAGACTGAAAAAGATTCATACTTACAAGAAGCAAAATTCGTCGGTGACAATGATTTTCAGTATAAAAGCAATATGGTTAAAGTAAAATGACTATACACAACAACAGTAGCTGTTGCACAACTCAGCGTTAAACAGTGCCCTGTTTCAATCCCTCTTCACTTTTCTCAAGTTGATTTCAATTCCTGCCGCCAAAAAGAGCATCAA
>NZ_LRMM01000145.1 GCF_001647275.1 Rufibacter ruber
CCCTCGGGGCCGGGGGCGGAAGCCGTAGTAGTTTTCACACACCGCTAACAGTGCTTCTGCCCTTTTTTATCCTTCTACCTTAAAATGTCCGAAGTATTGTCAGAAAACAGGCCAAAAACAGAAAGCACGAACTGAAACCTACCTCCCCAACAAGGCGGTCAGGTCACAGTAGGTATAAAAAGAAAAAGGCAAAACCACAGCGGGTTTTGCCTTAAGATATATGGTGTGCTTAGAGCTAACGAATAACTACTTTCCTGACTTCGCTGTACGTGGGCGTTTCCAGTTTTACGTAATACAATCCTTTGGCTAATTTGTTTAAATCAATGGTTCTGGTGTAGCGCTCAGAAGGGTCTTGCACCACCTCCTGGTACACCACATTGCCAATCACATTCATAATGCGGAGCTCGGTCTTCTTGTTTTCAAAGCCTTCCAACGAAACCGTGATGATACCGTTGGAGGGGTTGGGGAAAACAGACAGAGAACGCTCGTCGTCCTCTGCTTTTGCCTCTACCTTCTGTTCAGCGGGGAGCGGCCTGGTTTTAACCTGCGCCGGAAGCTGATAAAAGGTGAGACAAACAAAAAAAAGTAGTATAGTTTGTTTCATAAGTCTTTTGTTAATCTTTAGATGATCACAGGAGCGGCAGCGCCTGTACATAGCAATAACGCATTTTTCATCTGTTTAGTTTTGCATTTTTAAACATTAAACAGGCAATAAAAGCAAAAAAGCACCCCATAAATTGAACTATAACAACAACATCATAGCAACCGCATGAAGCACCGCAAAGCTGTAATTGTAGGCGGAGGCCTGGCTGGCCTGGTAAGTGCGCTGCAACTATCAGGCCAGGGCGCAGAGGTCACGGTGGTGGAGAAGAAAACCTACCCGTTTCATAAAGTCTGCGGCGAATACATCTCTAATGAGGTGCGCCCTTTCTTAGAGCAGCTGGGGGTTGACCTGGCAGCGCTGCAACCCGCTGAGCTGACCCGGTTTCAGCTGTCGTCCCCCAAAGGGAACACACTGCAGACCACCCTGGATCTGGGCGGTTTTGGGGTGAGCCGGTTTACGCTGGACCACTATTTATATGAATTGGCCAAAGCCCGCGGGGTAGAGTTCAGGCTGAAAACCAGCGTTACCAACATCACCTTTCAGGAAGAGGCCTTCACGGTAACCTTGTCAACGGGAGAGCAGCTGCAGGCACCGGTGGTGCTTGGCGCCTACGGGAAACGCAGCTCCCTGGACCGCCGCCTGCAGCGGAAGTTCTTTGAGGAGCGGTCGCCGTACCTGGGGGTGAAATACCACGTGCGCACCCAGCTGCCCAAACACGTCATCTCTTTGCATAATTTCAAAGACGGCTACGCCGGAATCTCAGCCATTGAGGAAGACAAGTACTGCTTCTGCTACCTCACCACCCGGCAGAACCTCAGGCACTACGGCACCCTTGCAGAGCTGGAGGCACAGGAGTTAAGCAAGAATCCGCACCTGCGGGAGATTTTCACCAACAGCCAGTTCCTGTACGCCCAGCCCGAGGTGATCAATGAAATCTCGTTCGCCCCCAAAGCCTGTGTGGAGAACCACGTGCTCATGAGCGGAGACGCCGCCGGCCTGATCACGCCGCTCTGCGGAAACGGCATGGCCATGGCCATTCACTCGGCCAAGATACTCTCTGAGCAGGTGCTCCTTTTCCTGCACGGCACCCAGACCCGGGCTCAGCTGGAAGGCAATTACACCCGCCTGTGGCAGCAGCAGTTTGGCCTTAGGCTGAAGACGGGAAGGCTGGTGCAGCGGCTGTTTGGGCACCCGTTCCTGTCTGAGGTGGCGGTGGCCGGCCTGAAACATGCACCCGCTGCGGTAAAAGCCATCATGCAACGCACGCACGGCCAGCCGTTTTAGGCCTGTTTTCTGACAATACTTCGGACAGTTTATGCTGCGATTCTGCCGAAGTTAAGGACACAGTCTGTTTTGTCCTTGTTATTTAAGTGGCTTTTGTC
>NZ_LRMM01000146.1 GCF_001647275.1 Rufibacter ruber
TACCGGCAAAAGTTGCAGAAGAGGAATAGACGTTGCGTTTGAGCAAGAATTGACCGGCAATGCGTGCGCCCGACTTCGGGAATGCGTTTCTGGCCTCGTTTCCGGAAATGGGGCCAAAAGCGGACGGGCAAGAAAAGATTCGATTGCGCTCGGTAAGCTGTTTTCGGCCTCGTTTTCTGAAATCAGGCCAAAAACGGAAAAGCGCAGAAGTGCAGGTCGCGCAAGAAAAAACATGAACTAACAACGCATAAACGTCACCTTGGCCGACGGCCTGCGGCGTCGTTTATACCAGTACGTTAGGTCTAATTTTAAACATGAAGAACCTTTCTACTCGCTTTGCAGAAGAATAATCAGCAAGAGTAGCAAAAGCTGAAAAAATCTCATATGAATTAGAAGAAGTCAGCAAAAAATTTGATTACCTTAACAAAAGTTGGAGAACGCCGACCGACTTTGACCAGCAAGAGAGGCAGAAGTAGGAGAAGAGGAATTGAAGTGACGTTTGCGCAAAAAGAATTTATCAGCAATGCGCGCAGGCCGACTTCAGGAATGCGTTTTCGGCCTGGATTTCCGAAATAAGAGCAAAAACGGACGGACAGGAAAATTAAAAGAAAGAAAATGGATTGCGTTCGTCAAGCTGTTTTCGGGCTCGTTCCTGAAAATCAGGCCAAAAACAGAAAAAAGCCGTTCAGTCTTTGCAAAGAAAAAACTAGACCTAACAAGGTGTAAACGTCAGCCTTCGGCCGACGGCCTCGCCCGCCGCTTACACTAGACGTTAGGCGAAAAAAAATTATGATACCTAAAGCAGCAACAGAACTTCCAGAAGAAATAAGTCAACTAATTTCTTTAGTAGGAGAACGATGGAAAGAATTCAATAAAAACAACCTGTTTGATATTAAGATTTTAGAATATTGGGAGACACTCATAAAAGAATGGGCAAGGGATGCTACAATGCCATTATTTGTAAGAAAGTCAAGACAAACTAGAGGGGGAATAGTAATACATAAAACCAAAAGGGAAATTATATTTTGCGATAATACCACAGCACATTGGGTAGCAGAAAAAATATTTAAGAAAGAGATTGTCAATTTACAAGAAATAAAAATCCTCCTCGAAGAAGACCAAATACCCTTCAAATTTGCACCTGTAAAAGGTGAACAGGAAAATGCTAAATATAAATGCATTTCTAAAAACACACTAACTAAATTAGGCTGGAAGCTTTGCCATATTGAAGGAGTGCGCCTGAAAAACGCCAGAGATGTAGAAAATGTAGATATTCAAGTATTGGAAGAACACTTTATTCGATTTCTAAACCCCAAAAATTTTTTTATGTTACCTAAACATATAGGAGGACTTGGAGAAGTGAATTTATTCATTGAGAAACAAAAATAAATTTCTCCGCCTAACAATGTGCATAAGCCATGCTTCGGCCGACGGCCTCGCCCGTCGTTTATACTAGACGTTAGTTCATATTTTAGATATCTACCGCTTCGCTAAACTCTGCAGAAGAAACAGCAGAAGTTCTAAAAAAGAAACATGCAAAGTTGCACGCGCCACATAAAAACACCGGCAAAAGG
The DNA here is from genome assembly GCF_001647275.1 of Rufibacter ruber. GTDB lineage: Bacteria > Bacteroidota > Bacteroidia > Cytophagales > Hymenobacteraceae > Nibribacter > Nibribacter ruber_C. Next base: position 1,575 of record NZ_LRMM01000146.1, read on the forward strand.
ATTTAGATTAGCTTATTAAAAGCCAGAGGACGCACCTCGACTACCGGCAAAAGTTGCAGAAGAGGAATAGACGTTGCGTTTGAGCAAGAATTGACCGGCAATGCGTGCGCCCGACTTCGGGAATGCGTTTCTGGCCTCGTTTCCGGAAATGGGGCCAAAAGCGGACGGGCAAGAAAAGATTCGATTGCGCTCGGTAAGCTGTTTTCGGCCTCGTTTTCTGAAATCAGGCCAAAAACGGAAAAGCGCAGAAGTGCAGGTCGCGCAAGAAAAAACATGAACTAACAACGCATAAACGTCACCTTGGCCGACGGCCTGCGGCGTCGTTTATACCAGTACGTT
>NZ_LRMM01000015.1 GCF_001647275.1 Rufibacter ruber
GTTAGACAGGCTTACAAGGGCCTTATTGTATAATAAATCTTGTTCCTTCCTTTCTTCTCTTTTATACAAGTTAATTAGTTTTTACAAACATAGGATTGTATAAAAGTCATCTCGGCCGACGGCCTTCGCCGTCTTTTACACGAGGCCGTTAGGTCTAATTTTAAACATGAAGAACCGTTATCGCTTTGCAGAAAAAAGAATCAGCACGAGTAGCGGAAGCGGAAAAAAAGAATCAGCTAAACCTGGAAATTAGCTTAGCAGAAGTCAGTGAACGCACCCCGACTTTGACCAGCAGAAGTCGCAGAAGAGGAATTGACGTGGCTTTTGCGCAAAAAGAATTTATCTTCAGTGCGCGCAGCCCGACTTCAGAAATGCGTTTCTGGCCTCGTTTTCGGAAATCAGGGCAAAAACGGACGGACTGAAGAAACAGAATGAAAAAAAGATGATTGCGCTCGGCTGGCTGTTTTCGGGCTCTTTTCGCAAAAACAGGCCAAAAACAGAAAAGACGTGCGGTCATTGCAGAGAAAAAACTAGACCTAACATGTGTAAACGCCAGCTAGGCCGACGGCCGTCGCCGTCGCTTACACAAGTACGTTATGTGCAATTGTAAATAGAAGTTCTCGCGGCGGCAAGCAAAAAATCAGCAGAAGCCCACGAAAAATCGGGAATTGCTGCAAAAGTGAACCGGCAAAACGTTAGATTACCTTAGCAAAAGAAATGGAGCGCCGCCCGACTTTGACCAACTGATGTTGCAAAAGTCGCAGAAGAGGAGTTGACGCAGCATGCGTGCAAAGAATTTATCGGCAATGCGCGCAAACCGACGGACTAGATTGCGTATTCGGCCCGCTTTCTGGAAATTAAGCCAAAACGGGACGGATAAAGAATTTGTCTAACTCTTCGCTTTTCTGTTTTCGGGCTGTTTTCCTAAAAGTAGGTCAAAAACAGATAAGAAAATAAGCGCGTGGCAACTTAACAAAAAAGGCCTCCGCCCAACAAGGCATAAACGGCAGCCTTCGGCCAAGGGCTATGCACGACTCATGCACGAGATCATTCCAATATAAAAATACAATGGGGTTCTAAGGGAGAAGATTTTTAGAAGCAGAACCCGTCAGAGCGTTAAAACCATATTGAACGTCAAAGTCTGGTAGACGATAACACTACCAGCGTCTCCCCTACCAGCATTGCGTGAAATCCCTTACTTTTGGGAGCGCGAACAGAAACCTGAGGCAAGTATCTTCTGCCGGGGTTTCAGCGTTATGTTGTAAAGAACTTACTAGAAAGGAGAAATATATGTTTGACATGTTTGGGATGATGAACAAGGTGAAGGAAATGCAGGCCAAGATGAAAGAGGCGCAGGAAAAGCTGAAACACATCACGGTCTCATCAGAAGCCGGAGGCGGCATGGTCAAAGCCACTGTGAACGGGGAGCGGCGGCTACTAAAGCTGGAGTTTGACGAGACGCTCATGAACCCCGGGGACAAAGAAATGCTGGCCGACCTGGTGGTGGCGGCCGTAAACAAAGCCATGGACGAAGCCGGTGAAAAAGCCAAAGAAGAACTCAAGAAAAACACAGAGGGCATGCTCCCCAACATTCCCGGCCTAGACCTCAGCAACTTTGGACTTTAATTCCCAGCCCACGGTGGCGGTTGTCATCCTGAACTGGAACGGACGCCGCTGGTTAGAACAGTTCCTGCCGGGGGTGATCCTGCACAGTGCAGGGGCTGACGTATTCGTGGCCGACAACGCTTCTACAGATGACTCTGTAGATTTTCTGCAGCAGTATTTTCCGGAGGTTAAACAAATTGCCCTGCAGGAGAATTTCGGATTCTGCGAGGGCTACAACCAGGCGCTCCGGCAGGTGCAGGCAGATTATTATGTACTGCTCAATTCAGATGTGGAGGTGACGGCCGGTTGGCTTTCCCCGTTGGTCCACCTGCTAGAGACAAACCCACAAATTGCGGCCTGTCAGCCCAAGATCAAGTCGTTTCACCAGCGCACCCACTTTGAGTACGCCGGTGCGGCGGGTGGTTTTTTAGACGCCTACGGCTATCCCTTCTGCCGCGGCAGGCTGTTTGACACCCTGGAGGAAGACCGGGGGCAGTATGATGAGGCGCGGCCGGTGTTCTGGGCCACCGGGGCCTGCCTCTTTATCAGGGCCAGCGCCTACTGGCAGGCGGGCGGACTTGAAAAGGAATTCTTCGCCCACATGGAAGAGATAGACCTTTGCTGGCGACTGCAGAACCTGGGCTACCAGATTTTCTACCACGGTCAAAGCACGGTCTACCACGTGGGCGGTGGCACCTTGCCTAAAGCCAATCCCAGAAAAACATTCCTTAATTTCAGGAACGGGGCAGCGTTGCTGTACAAAAATCTATCTGATCAGGAGTTAAACCGTATCCTGTACACCCGCTTGGTTTTAGACGGAGTGGCGGCGGCCCAGTATTTCCTGAAAGGGCAATGGCAAGAGGTAGCGGCAATCTGGCGTGCGCACCGGGCATTCTTTGCAATGAGGAAAACTCTGGATGCAGCCCGGCAGGGCCAGCCGCATAAAAAGCCAACGGCTCAGCTCACCGGTTGGTACCCCCAAAGCGTAGTGTGGCAGTATTTTGGAAAAGGCAAGAAGAAGTTTACGCAGCTAGACGTCCCAGACAGTGCTTCGCTCCCGGCGTAAATGTTTGCGCACGTTCAGCCAAAAGGCCAGGATCAGGTACACCAATACCGGAGACCCAAACGTTAGGAAGGAGAGATAAATAAAAGAAAGCCGGATGCTGCTAGAAGCAAAACCCAGTTTTTCGCCCAGATTGGAGCAAACCCCAAACGCTTGGCTTTCCAGGAAATATTGTAGTTGCTTCATGACTCACAGGAATTTAGAAGCCTAAGTTAAATAAATTTACGTTCACCGTCAACTTTTCAAACCCTTGAAAGGCCAATCCAGTACTTGATGACAGTGTTGGCGCTTTTATACGTATGATTCCAGTTTTAGATATGCCCTATTCCCTTCCTCGTCTTCTTAACCTACGGCTTCTCCCCTTCTTGTTCCTGCTCCTCCTTTTTTCTGGCTGCACCCTCTCCCGCCTGGCCAAAAAAGCCGAGCGCGGGCAAAAGCTCTGGGCGCAGCCTGAAGTACTGATGGTGCGGGGCCGGCAGGTACCCGTAGAAGTCACGGCCCAACTGCCTAAAAATCTGCTGCGGGATGACTATCAATACGGCATCAGGGTGTATTACAAAGCAGACAAAGGCGTAGAAGACCATATTGGCTCGCTGGCGTTTGACTTCGGGAACTACAACTTTGTAGAGGGCAGGCCTACCATGTCAAGTTCTTTCACCCTGCCCTATACCCCTTCTAAAATTACCGGGAAACTGTATGCCCAGGGCGTGGTGACCAGCCCCAAAGGGCGGAAAAAATACCTGAAACCAGTGGTGCTGGCCCCCGGCATCAGAACCACGCCGTACCTGGTGCAGCACGTGCATTCCCCGGCCTATGTCTCAGATTCAGCTAAAAAGGAGAAACCGGGCCCGCTCAAAATCCCCATTTTCTTTGACCAGGCGCTGGCTACGCTGCGCACCGGCTTAGGGACCAACCTGCAGCTGCTGGACCAGTTCCTGACTTCTAACCAAAAGACCAAGCAAATAGAGATTCTGGCTACCCACTCTCCAGACTCTTTAGAAACCACCACGCGCAACTTGGCATCAAGAAGGGCCGTGGCGGTAGAGAATTTCATTAAGAAGAAAATAGACACAGAGTCTTATACCAACACCGTTTCCTCTGTCAGGTTTAACCTGCGCACCATCCAGAAGAACTGGCAGGCGTTTCTGGGGCGGGTCCAGAATTCGGCGCTGCCGGAAGAGCAGATCCAGCAGATCCTGGACATTGTAAACGGCCCCGGCTCTTTTATAGAGAAAGAGCGCAAGCTGCAGGAACTTGCCTCTTATGAATATATTGAAATGTACGTGTACCCGGTACTCCGTTACGCCGAGGTAACCATTGACTACCAGCCCAACCTGCGCCGTGATTACGAGGTTTACCTGCTGGCCAAGAAGATTGTAGAGAACCGCGCCAACGCTGATGCCCTTAACGCCGAGGAAATGCAGTACGCCGCGGGTCTCACCCCACTGCTCGCCGAAAAGAAAAAGATCTATGAAAGCGCCATAGAAAACTACATGACGTGGCAGGCCCTGAACAACCTGGGCATGGTCTACTTTGAGCAGGCGCAGAAAGAACTGAAACCGGCGGCCCGGCAGCATCTGCTGGAGAGTGCCATCCTTAACTTCCGGTACGCCGCCCACCGGCAGCCCACCGCGCAGCTCTTTTATAACCTGGGGGTAGCCCACCACCAGCACGGTGATGCCCTGGAGGCGCTGCAAAGCTTTGACTATGCCGTAAAACTGGGCGGGCCTCTGCCTGTACTGCAGCAACTGTTCACAGACAAGGCCGCCCTGGAACTGGAAGTGGGCCAGTATGATGATGCCGCCCGCAGCCTGGCCTACGCCGGCTCTGGCTACGCCGCCCAGTTCAACCGTACCATGCTGTACCTGCTCAAGGAGAACTATGACGGTGCCGCCCAGCTGGGCCAGAAGCTGCTGGAGACCTTTCCGGCAGATGCCAGCACCCACTACCTCATGGCCATCATCTACGCCCGCAGCCAGCAGGAGGCCCAGATGGCAGACCACCTGAAGAAAGCGGTGGCGGCCAAACCGGCCCTGGCCCAGAAAGCCATTGAAGACCTGGAGTTTCAGCGGTACCACCAGTCAGCGGCCTTTGCCGGGGCCCTAAAGATTTAAAGGCTCCTGTTTCTGGCCTGTTTTTGCCAAAACAGGCCAGAAACAGGAATATACTCCCCCACCCGCCCTCCTTCTGCCCCCTGGCGTTTTTTTATTTGTGGCGCATGTCTTAATTTTACCGGACTGATAAGAAAATTCTTACTATGCGAACCATACAATTCAGAGAGGCTCTGCGTGAGGCAATGAGCGAGGAAATGCGCCGCGACCCAAAGGTGTTCCTGATGGGCGAGGAAGTTGCCCAGTACAACGGTGCCTACAAAGTGAGCCAGGGCATGCTGGACGAGTTTGGTCCAGACCGCGTGATTGACACCCCTATTGCCGAGCTTGGTTTTGCCGGTATTGGCGTGGGGGCCGCCATGAACGGGCTCCGTCCTATCATTGAGTTCATGACCTTCAACTTCTCACTGGTGGCCATTGACCAGGTGATCAACTCGGCTGCCAAGATGATGTCTATGTCTGGTGGCCAGTACTCTTGCCCCATGGTGTTCAGAGGCCCCACCGGCAACGCCGGCATGCTTTCCAGCCAGCACTCTCAGAACTTTGAGAACTGGTTCGCCAACACCCCTGGCCTGAAAGTGGTGGTTCCGTCAAACCCGTATGACGCCAAAGGCCTGATGAAAACGGCCATCAGAGACAATGACCCGGTGATTTTCATGGAGTCTGAGCTGATGTACGGTGACAAAGGTGAGGTGCCGGAAGAAGAATATTTAATTCCCATCGGCGTAGCCGACACCAAACGCAAGGGGAAAGACGTCACCATTGTTTCTTTTGGAAAGATGATGAAGGTTGCCCTGCAGGCGGCAGAGGAGCTGGCCAAAGACGGCGTAGACGCCGAGGTAATTGATCTGCGCTCTGTACGGCCCATTGATTATAAAGCCATTGTAGAGTCTGTGAAACGCACCAACCGCCTGGTGGTGGTAGAAGAGGCGTGGCCGCTGGCTTCCCTCTCCTCAGAAATTGCCTTCCATGTGCAGCACCAGGCGTTTGACTACCTGGATGCCCCGGTGAAGCGCGTGACCTGCCGTGACGTTCCGCTACCATATGCCCCAACGCTGATTGAGGCTTCGCTGCCTAACGTGAAGCGGGTGATTGATGCCGTGAAAGAAGTAACCTACGCCAAAGCGTAAGACTATATATACCAATTACAAGAGCCGGCCGTTTCATGATGGACGGCTCTTGCTTTTTCAGGCGTTTTGGGCCTGTTTTTCAAAAAGTAGCTTAAAAACAGAGATACCTGCAAATGAACCTTAAACCCGTTGTATGGGGCGCGGTGCTCAGCCTGGCCGCCTTTACGGCCTGTGATAAAACCTCAGAACTGTTTGAGGTAGAAATGCCTTTGGCCGTCTCTGACACCAGGAACTTCCCTGAAAGGCCCGTGCGCGTAGACACCACCATCACCCTGCAGGCGTTGTTCACCCCGGAGAATGGCTGCGGCAGACGCTCCAGAATAGACACCGCCACGGTTAGCCGCGTCTTTACCATGAAGCTCTACGTGAAGTACCCGGAGGAAGGCTCAGATGTGGTTTGCACAGACGTTGCCCGGCCGCTGTACCACACCATTTCGTTCCGGCCCAAAGAGACCGGTAAATATGAGTTCAGGTTCTGGAAAAGTGATACAGAATATCTTACCAAAACCATTGAGGTAGTGCCCATAAAGAAGTAGTGCCTATCAAGGCAGTTTCTGTTTTGGGGCTGTTTTTCTGAAAACAGCCCCAAAACAGAAATATCAAGAAGGTTAGGCAACGGTGAGGCGGGCCAGGTAGTGCGCGTCTTCCTCCTGTAACAGCAGTTCAGCCTTCAGGCCTGCCTCCTGCGCATATTGCTCCAGCAGACTATAGTCAATGAACAACCAGTCAAACGGCTGGCTCCGCTCCTGCTGGTACTCCATCACATAAGTGAGTTCGCCGTAATAGGCGCCATTCAGATCCAGCAGCACAGAACCGTCTTCTTCTTCATAGAGATATAAAATATCTGAGGACTCCAGCAGGATCTGTCCGCCGGGGGCAAGCCACCGTTTGCAGATGTCAAGAAACTGCGGCAATTGCTCCAGGGTGCCCGCTATGCCAATCCCGTTCATGAGCAGCAGCACCGTGTCAAAAGAAGGGGTTGGGGGCAATTGGAACATGTCTCCCACCACCACCTGTTGCACACCCCGGGCTTTTTGCACTTGCGCCGCTTTCTCAGAGATTTCCAGGGCCGTCACCTCCAGCCCTTTTTGCTGCAGGGCCACGGCATGAGAGCCCGCCCCTGCCCCTACGTCTAAAACCCGTCCCGTACAGAGCGAGAGGGCAAACTGCTCCCGCTCCGGCATCTCCTCTTCTTTCCTGAACAGGTAATGCACGGGCAACTCATCTGGGTCAACCTGGTCTGTGTACACCTGTATGACGGCTTTCTTGTTTCCTTCCCAATACGCTTTGATGGCGGCACCTAACGGATCTGACATACCTGTTTTTGTTCTTGTTTTGGCTTACGGAGACAAAGATAAGCAGCCACCCGTTGAAACAACTTCCCTGGCCGAATTTGTCATGCCCGCACCATTAGCGGTCTTTACCGTGCAGAACCTCCCCTTCATCGAAATATACCATTCTGCCCAGACAGATAAATTAATTTTGGAATAGGCTCAGGAATGAAAACGTACCGGGCCGTAAAGAACTATCCCCCTTAAAATTATATATGCAAAATCAAGGCAATGAGCGTTTATTTGAGTTAGAAGATGAGCGCCTCAGAGTTTTATATGATTACCAGATATTAGACACGGCACCAGAAGAGAAATACAATGCCCTCCTCAACCTGGCCGTCTCTATTTTCAGGGTTTCTATAGCTACTATCGCTTTTATAGACAGAGACCGCACCTGGTTTAAAGCGCGGGTGGGGGTGCCGGTGCCTGAGATTGAACGGGCCAACACTCTCTGCCACCTCACTATCCAATCAGATTCTATCCTGGAGATACCAGACATTGCGGCCACAGAATATTTCACCACCATTCCCATGACCGCCCAGATGGGTGTTAGGTTTTATGCCGCCGCGCCCATTGTCAACGCCTATGGCATCCGGCTGGGCACCATCTGCCTTTTCTCAGATGAGCCCAGGCAGCTAACCCCGCAGGAGCGGCAAATGCTGCACACCCTGGCCCAGCAGGTCATGGCACTGGTAGAGCTAGACGCTCAGAAAAGAAAACTGGAGGCCGAAAACCAAAAAGCAGCCGCCAGCGCCCAGCGGCTGGCAGCCTATAAAGCTGAATTAAACCAGTTGTCTTATACCTTATCACACGAATTGAAAACCCCGCTCAGGGCAATCCATAACCTGGCTGAATGGATCTCTGAAGACCTTACAGAGGAAAGCCATGAACAGGTGAGACAGAATCTGGCGTTGCTGCGCGGCAGGGCGCAGCGTTTGGAGAACCTGTTCAACGGGCTTATCACCTACTCAAGGGCCCGCGAAGTAACTGCCCCCTTAGAGACGGTAGCTACCTCCCTCATGCTCCAACAGCTATGTGACACGTTGAGAGAAGACCATCTGGTAACTGTTACCTTGGCTACTGACCTGCCTGTCATTAGAACAGAGCGCCCGGTGCTGGAGACCATTTTTTCCCAGCTCCTGGAAAACGCCATTCTTCACAACCCGGGCCGTGCTGTAGAGATAGAAGTGGGATGGCGGCAGCAAACGCCGTTCCTGCTGGAGTTTTATGTACAGGACAACGGCGTAGGTATAGCCCCAGTGTTCCATGAGAAAATTTTTGGCATGTTCAAGACCCTTTCCTCAAAACACGAGCAAGAGCGAAATGGAGTAGGTTTGGCTTATATCAAGAAATTATTGAATGAAAGACAAGCAACAATATGGGTAGATTCCATTCCTGAACAAGGCTGCCGCTTCTCTTTCACATGGCCTTGCTAAAAATTATGCAAAAAGGAATAATTCATGGCTATATACCTTATCTTTGAGATCGTCAACTGTGGCTGAATACACTCCAGGCGCAGGTACCAGATCCATGAAAATTATCACCACCATTCATCTTGCCATAGGTTTTATACTGGCCATGTTTTGCATTGTGACTTTTGGTTATATCAAGCAGACCCAACGGGTGCAGAAGAGCGTGGAGGCGGTGCTGGCGACCTCTGATGTGATCAGGGAAGGCGAGTCGGCCCAGAAAATGCTCCTTGACCTTGAGACCGGCATGAGAGGGTACCTTTTAACCGGGAGGCAGACTTTTCTTTCGCCTTACAACAAAGGGCAGGTGATTTTTGCCAGAACTGTACGGCGCCTGGATTCCCTTACAGAGGCCTATCCCTCCCAAAACCAGTTGGTGCACCTCATTGAACAGGATGCCCAGGAATGGATTATCAATTTCTCTGAACCCCTGATTGCTGCCCGGGCCAAGGTCCACCTGAGCTCTTCGCACAAACAATACTATGATTCTCTTTTCAATGCCACCGCCCAAAAAGCGAAGGGGAAGCTCATCATTGACCGGGCGCGCAAGAAGTTTGAGCTCATTGAGGCCGAAGAAGAGATCATCAAAAGGGCCAAAGTACGGGAAATGAATGACTCCCTGATGCAGACTAATGATATTGCGCTCGGGTTGACCCTGCTGGCAATCCTGGCGGGGAGCCTTACCGCCTATCTGCTGGGCAAAACCATCAGGAAGCGTTTCATGAAAATGACTGCTTTGGCCAACAGCATTGCCAATGGCAATTACCAGGTAACGCTCACTGACACCCGCCATGATGAAATCAGCAGCCTGACCCACTCTCTTAATAGAATGGCGCATAAACTTCAGCAGAGCTTTGACCATTTGACTAAGATGAACCGGGAACTGGACCAGTTCGCCTATGTAGTTTCACATGACCTGAAAGCCCCTCTCAGAGCCATCAACAACCTGGCTGAGTGGATTGCAGAGGACCTGGATAGCCAGGAGCCGGAAATCACCAACAACCTCACCATTTTACGGGGGCGGGTACAGCGCATGGAGAACCTGATCAACGGTATTTTAGAATACGCCCGGGTAGGGAGAAAAGAGATCAAAAAATCTACCTTTTCAGTTAACAGCGTTCTGAAGGAGGCATTAGAGAATCTGTCTCCACCAGCTTCGTTTCAGGTGAAAATTGCGGCAGATATGCCTACCCTCACCGCTGAGAAGACCTTGGTCTATCAGGTTTTCTCAAACCTGCTGAGCAATGCCTTTAAATACCACCACACCCAGAACGGCTGTGTAGAGGTACGCGCCAAAGAGCTGGAAAACATGTATCAATTTGAGGTGCAGGATGATGGCCCGGGCATCCCGAAGGAATACCACCAAAAAGTATTCGGGATTTTCCAAACTATGGAGGCCCGTGACGTAAAAGAAAGTACTGGCATAGGCCTGGCTATCGTTAAGAAGATTATTGAGGAAAAAGGAGGCAGCATCTGGATTGAGTCTGACAAAGGGCAGGGAACTACTTTTGTATTCACCTGGCCTAAGGAAAAAAAAGACTTGCCTGTGCTTCTTGAAACCGCCTATGTATCATGAAGGAACACGCGCACACCTGCCAAGAACAGTTAAAACAGCTACAGACTGAATTTGACGAGTTTGCTTATATTGTGTCACATGACCTAAAGGCACCGCTCAGAGCTATCAGCAACCTGTCTGGCTGGATCAAAGAAGATCTGGGGGAAGCCCTGGAGCCTGATATTGCCCATAACATTCATCTTCTCCAGAACCGGACAGAGCGAATGGAGCGCATGATTTCAGCCCTCTTGTCATTTTCCAGAGTAGGCAGGCAAGACTTAGAGGTAAGGGAAGTGGCCGTGCAGGAACTGATAGAAAAAATTGCGGCCCCGTTTCAGGAGAAATCAGGCTTAAAGGTTCATCTTTCGCAGCTGCCTACCCTTACTACCTATTGTAGAAAACTGGAGACGGTGTTTTGCCACCTCCTGCAGAATGCGGTGCAGTTTAATGAGCAGGAAACGCCAGAGGTATGGATTTCTGCGAAGCAACTCCCAACGCATTTTCTTTTCTCTGTCAGAGACAACGGCATTGGGATTCCGGCAGACTCATTGGGAAAGATATTCAAGATGTTTTACACCGTGCAGCCCAAAGACCGGCAAGAGAGTTTAGGGGCAGGGTTAACCATAGTACACAAGATAGTAAGATTTGCGGGCGGTACCATTGAGGCAAAATCAGACTTGAACCAGGGAACCGAGATGCTTTTCACCTGGCCCCTTTCCCTTACTGCTTGATTGTTTCACCTTACAATACCCTCGCCGCCTACAAAAGTATGGCAGACGCCGAACCAAGAAGATAACTTACACCCATGGAAGAAAGAGTAGTACCCATTTTATTAGTGGAAGACGATGAAGTGGATATCATGAATGTGCAACGGGCATTTAAGAAGAACAACATAAATAACCCGCTTTACATTGCCAATAATGGTTTAGAGGCCTTGGAGATGCTGCGCTCTGACGCCCTGCCGCAAACCCCCATCATCATCCTGGACATCAACATGCCCAAAATGAATGGCATAGAGTTCCTGCAGGAGTTGAGAAAAGATCCGGCACTGAACCACATCAGTGTCTTTGTCATGACTACCTCTAATGAGGACAGCGACAAGTTCAACGCATACAACCTCAATGTGGCCGGCTATATCTTAAAGCCGTTATCCTTTGAGAAGTTCATCACCGCCGTTGGCACCCTTGACCGCTACTGGAAGTTATGTGAACGGCCCTAACAAGGGCTGAAAAGAGAAGATTACGTTTGATTCTATGTTTATCCCACCAATCCATTGAAAAATAAGCAGACCCACATCTTACTCGTGGAAGATAATCCACTGGATGTAGCCAATATTCTGCGGGCGTTTAAAGCCCAGGGGATTGAGAACCCTGTACATGTGGCAGGCACTGGCAAAGACGCTCTGTCTATGTTGCTGGGCACCGGCAACACCAATGCCTTGGTGCCCACCCCTAAAATAATCCTGCTTGATCTCAATTTACCAGGCATGGGTGGGTTAGACTTCTTAAAAGCGTTAAGACAGGAAGAATCATTAAAAGCCTGCAGCGTATTTGTAATGACAGCCTCAGATACCACCAAAGACGTGGTAGAGGCCTATGATCTCAACGTGGCCGGCTATCTGGTTAAACCAATACAGTATGAATCACTCCTTGAGATGATCTCTGTGCTTAATTCTTTCTGGGATTTAATTGAGTTACCAAATTAACATTGTAGTATGGTACTAGACCAGGTGGTGAAGTTGCTCATTGTAGATGATGATGAGGTAGATCAAATGATCATTAAGCGGTCCTTGCGCACCGCACAAATGAAGGCAGAGGTACGTACGGCGTCTATGGGGGTAGAGGCTCTGGAGGCCCTGCAGCAGCACGTATTTGATTTTATCTTTATAGATTTCATCCTGCCCGACATGAATGGGCTGGAATTACTTCAGAAAATAAGGGAGCAGGGCATTACCACGCCGGTGCAGGTTGTGACCTCCCAGGGAGATGAGCGCATTGCCGTGGAGGCAATCAAGACCGGGGCCTCAGATTACCTGCCCAAAACCCTGCTTACCCCAGAAGGCATTTCCCAGAGCATACGCAGTGCCATTCGCCTGCACAAAATTGAACAGGAGCGTCTACATACCCAGGAGCAACTCTGGCGCACCCAGAAGCAATTAGACACGGTGGTGAACAGCGCCCCCATTATTTTGTGGGCCATTGACAAAGACGGCATCTTTAACATGTCCCGCGGCAAAGGCCTCTCTCTCATAGGCAGAATTGACAACCAGTCTGTGGGACTGTCTATCTTTGAGGCTTATCAGGAGAATCCACAAATCATTGCCGGGGTAAAAAAAGCGCTGAGCGGCACAGAGGCAAAATGTACCGTTGACGTAAATGGGGTCTGGTTTGACTGCCTGTACCTGCCTATGAAAGATGACCTGGGGAACGTAACCGGAGCCATTGGCGTGGGGTATGACATTACTGAACGGGTCCTGGTGGAAGAGGAACTTAAAAAGGCCAAAGACACCGCCCTCAGTATGGCGCAGGTGAAAGAGCAGTTTCTGGCCAATATGAGCCATGAAATCAGAACTCCCATGAATGGGATTCTGGGCTTAACAGAAGTGTTGGCCAAAACGCAACTGAATGACCACCAGCGGGATTTTCTGAAAGCCATCAATACCTCTGCCAACAACCTCATGGTCATCATCAATGACCTGCTAGACTTCTCAAAAATTGAAGCTGGCAAAATCACCCTGGAAATTATCCCCTTTGACCTGAGGCAACTGATCAAACAACTTTTAGACATTCTGGAGATCAGAGCCAAAGAACGTAAAAACACCTTAAAACTGCTGCTGGACGAAGAAATTCCGCAGTTTGTGATGGGTGACCCGTTCCGGCTGAGCCAGATTCTGAACAACCTGATAGGCAACGCGATCAAGTTCACTGAAAACGGTGTGATTAAACTGAGCGTGGAGGTGATCAATGTACAGAATGGTCAATATCTGCTGGAAATGACGGTAAAAGACACGGGCATAGGCATTCCAGCGGAGAAATTGGGAACCATCTTTGACAAATTCACCCAAGGCAGCAGTGATACTACCCGTAAGTTTGGCGGCACCGGCCTGGGCCTTTCCATTGCCCGGGAGTTGATTGAAGTACAAAACGGCAACATACAGGTTGAAAGTCAGGTGGGCCAGGGCAGCACTTTCCGTTTTCAGCTTCCGTTCAAGAAAGCCGACAGGAAACCAGAAGTACCCGCAGTAGCCGCAGAGTCTTCCGCTGATCAGTTTAAGCACCTGCAACATGCCTCTATTCTGCTGGCCGAAGACAACCCCATTAACCAGTTGCTGGTGAAAAAGGTGTTGGGGGACCATGAAATTCTGTTGGAGGTGGCTAATAATGGCCAGGAAGCGGTTGACCTTCTGGCCCAGAAGACCTATGACTTGGTGCTCATGGACATGCAGATGCCTGAAATGGACGGGTATGAGGCCATGCAGTACATCAGGCAGCACATGCCAGAACGGAAAAGCATCCCTATTATAGCCTTGACTGCCCACGCCTCACAAGGCGAGGCAGACAAGTGCTTAGCCGCCGGCGCAGACTCTTATGTGTCAAAACCTTTCCAGGCGGAAACATTATTGAAGGAGATTGCCCGCTTTTTACCTAAAACCGCAGCAGAAGAACAAGCAGCAGCTGCTACCCTGCCAGAGGAGGCTTTAGAGATCAACCTCTCTTACCTGGCACAGTTTGCCAACGGCAATGCAGAGTTCATGACAGACATTCTGAAGATGTTCATTGACCAGACGCCAGGACAGGTGCAGGAAATGACCAGAGCCGTTTCTTTCTCCAACTGGGCCGAAACCAGAACCATTGCCCATAAAATAAAACCGTCTCTGGCCTTGGTGGGCATTTCTAAAATTGAAGAGATTAATTCAAAAATTGAGCAGTATGCCCTGCACCGGAAAAACACTGAGCAGCTTCCCTCTTTGGTTCAGCAAATGGTGACCCTGGTAGAAAAAGCCGTTGATCAATTGCAGAATGAGCTGAAAACCTTAAAAGAAAAATCAGCAGTAAGGTAACAGCCATCCTATCTAGAGCTATTTTACCTTCTACTCGTAGTCCTCACGGCGTGTAGAAGCTGCCTAGCCGCCCCTCGCTTAGCGTAAACTTTTTGATATGCTAGCAAGGCAGGATAGAGTCTGTTTCTGGGCTGTTTTTTGAAAAACAGCCCAGAAACAGCAGCTCAAGCAATTGCTTTGGCCATAGAGAAAAGGAAGCACCGCCCCAAATTTAAAGAAGAAGATACCAGCCAACTACTTGTTTAGAAAGCACGTTTTTAGAGCATGTTTAAGGGGTGATTGTACCGGCGAAGAGTGTCCGCGAAAGGTTCTGTGTTCACAGTTTAAGAGCCGCCTTGCAGCGTAAAGGGCTAGAAGATGTAACCGCAGGTTCTTCTTCAGGGCTTTTTGCAGGATTAAACGCTGTTTTAAACTTAGTTTAGAGCCTCTTTTACCAAAACAGCTTATAAAGATATCTTTCTCATGGAGCCAGTACTACATCCCCTTTTTCAGCAGTTAGAAGAGCAGCGGCAGTTTCTAAGCCAGTGGGTGAGTGCCGCCTCCCCTGCCAAACAGGAAACCAACCCCGCACCAGATAAATGGTCGGCGGCCCAGGTGCTCTACCACATTGGGTTTATTGAGCAGAAGGTATTGGAGGAGCTCCAAAGACGCCTGGCCTCCCAAAAGCCTCTACGGCCCACCTCCCTTAAAACGTGGTACAGGTCAGTGGTGTTAAAGCTGTTCCTGCGCCTTCCCCTTAAGTTCAAAGCCCCCCAAGTAGTTCGTGAGGTGCCCTCCGTGGCGCACGTACCGGCAGTACTGGAGCAGTGGCAAAAGACCCGGGTACAGCTCAGGGCCCTGCTGGAACAATTTCCCGTGGATTTGTTAAACAAGGAGATTTTTTTTCACCCCATTGCCGGCATGCTTACCTTGCCCCAAACGCTCGCCTTTCTGCACCAACACCACCGCCACCACATTCCTCAGTTGAAGAAGCTGTTGCATTAACAGGACTCCCACGCGTTTTCTGTACATTTGCATCCTTTTTACGTAAACCAACTGATTTAACTGTAAGAGAATGTCATCGCCAGAATCCAGGAGAAAAGAATACATGCGGGAAGCCATCAGGCTTTCAATTGAGAAGATGAAGGAAGGCAAAGGCGGTCCTTTTGGGGCGGTGGTAGTAAAGAACGGCGAAATCATTGCCCGCGGGTTTAACAACGTAACATCCAGCAACGACCCAACAGCCCACGCAGAGGTAGACGCCATCCGGAAAGCCTGCCAGACGCTGGGCACCTTCCAACTCACCGGCTGTGAGCTCTACACCAGCTGTGAACCCTGCCCCATGTGCCTGGGAGCCATCTACTGGGCCCGCCCAGACAAAGTGTATTATGGCAACACCAAAGCAGATGCCGCCGCCATTGGCTTTGATGATGCTTTTATTTACGAAGAATTAGAAAAACCCCTGCCCCACCGCCACCTGCCCATGGAGCAGTTCCTGCGGGAAGAAGCCCTGGAAGGATTCAAGGAGTGGGAAAAGCTGGAAGGCAAAACTGAATACTAAATAGTCTAGGTTTCGGTTTGCTGAAGCAGTTGTAACCCACCCCTACCCCTCCTAGGACGGGAATTATCTGCTAAAGACTCAAGTTCCACGAAAGCTCGTCCTAAGCCTCCGCTATTCGAGATTTGAAATCCCGAATAACAAAGGAAAGATAACAGTTAAGCGTTCTACATCCTTGTTAGTATCCATAATGAGTTAACTGCTTCAATAAACTGCAACAAGGGTTAACTAATATTCCTCAGTCGCTTCTATTAATCTACGTCCCGTTTTTGGCCTGTTTTCTGGAAAGTAGGCCAAAAACGGGACGTATTTATTCTGCATCGGTGCAGCCGAAAACAAAGTTTGTGATAAGATCTGAGGCAGCGCATTCAGCCGTCGTCTTTAAAAGTCCGTAGAAAAATCAGCACCTATTCTGTTGAACCATGGAAAAAAGATGGACTGGCCGGTTTCTGTATTGCCTTGGGTTCTCACTCCTATCCGCCTGCGGCGGAAAAAACACCGACTCTTACGTAGAGGCCCCTGGCGCAGAGAAAACAACCAAAACCAAAGTCCTGGAGACGGGCGCTGATCTGCTGCAAGACAAAACCCCGCTGTCAAAAGTAAATGCCTACCTCAACGGTTTCCATTTCTACAACGGCAACCTGCAAGGCCAGATGGAGGCGCACCATTACGTCACGCAGCTCAATGAGGATCTGCACCAAGCCATCATGTATGACGGAAACGGCCCAGACGCCAAACTCATGGGCGTAGAGTACATTATATCTGAGCGCCTGTTCAAGAAGCTGCCCCCAGAGGAACGTAAACTCTGGCACAGCCATCACTACGAAGTCAAATCTGGGGAGCTGATTGCCCCCGGCATCCCAGACGTGGCAGAGCATGAACTCATGGAAAAGCTGGTG
Source organism: Rufibacter ruber (assembly GCF_001647275.1). GTDB lineage: Bacteria > Bacteroidota > Bacteroidia > Cytophagales > Hymenobacteraceae > Nibribacter > Nibribacter ruber_C. Next base: position 16,761 of record NZ_LRMM01000015.1, read on the forward strand.
AGCACTTACGGCAAGATCATCCATACCTGGCATACAGACCGTGATCTGGAGTTGCCGCTGGGTAGCCCCATGGTCATGATGGGCTTTACCAAAGACGGGCAGCTCCACCCAGAACTGGTGCAAGACCGGGACCAGCGGTTTAATGTCTCAACCGCAGAGAAGCGCAGACAGCGCGAAGACATACCTATGCCAAAGGTGATAGAAGGAGCCAATGCCTGGGAAAAAGGCGAGGTTAGACAGTTGCAAATCACCAACCACTATGAGGCGCCTGAGCACCAGCACTAGAGGAGAATTAAGAATTGAGAATGGGGAATTAGGAATTTTATGGTGCAATGTGGAACTCTGCTTTCTTTTCTATTCTCTTCATGCTTTTTCCCGCTCTTCCGGAGTTCTACTCCGGAAGCAATCTGCCGGGGAGTTCTACTCCCCTTTTTTTCTGTAGTTCCTGGCGGAGTAGAACTCCGCAGCAGGCAAGTTCGGGAGTAGAACTCCCGAACAGCTGAGCAGCTGAGGTAGTTGGGCTACACCTTTTCTCTTTTGCAATCCTAAAAGGAACTTGGTGGTGAACAGCAATAGTATTTCCCCCTTGCACTTCCGGAGTTCTATTCCCGACCAGCTGGAAACTCCTTGCTCTTCCGGAGTTCTACTCCCCTTCTTTGCTCGTGGTTCCCGGCGGAGTAGAACTCCGCAGCAGGCAAGTTCAGGAGTAGAACTCCCGAACAGCAAGTAACTCCAAACAGCAAATGGCCCACGAACAGCAAGTACAACAAGTACAGCTAATCAACACCTTATAAGCATGTTTCAACATTTCTTGCCACTCCTGTTTTTGGCCTGTTTTCGCAAAAACAGGCCAAAAACAGCAATGCCCGAACCGTAGAGGTTCGGGCATTGCTCTAAAATAGAAGAACTAATATCTAACAACGAAGAGCTACCGCCGGCCCATCATGCTGCCCAACTTGGCCAGCCCTCCTTTAGTGCCCGCCATTTTGTTCATGCTGCGCATCATTTTCCGCATGTCATTGAACTGCTTCATCAGGTTGTTCACCTGCTGAATGGTAGTTCCAGAACCTTTGGCAATGCGGTTGCGGCGGCTTCCGCTGATCATGTCAGGGTTGAGGCGCTCTTCCTTGGTCATGGATTTGATAATGGCCTCAATGGGTTTGAAAGCGCTTTCATCAATCTCCACGTCCTTCAGCATTTTGCTCACGCCCGGGATCATGCCTACCAGGTCTTTGATATCACCCATGCGTTTGATCTGCTCCAGCTGAGACAGGAAGTCGTCAAAGTTGAACTGGTTCTTGCGGATGTTCTTGTTGATCCGCTTGGCCTCTTCCTCGTCAAAAGTCTGCTGTGCGCGCTCCACCAGGGAGATCACGTCGCCCATGCCCAGAATACGCTGTGCCATCCGGTCTGGGTAGAACAGGTCCAGGGCTTCCATCTTCTCACCGGTGGAGATGAACTTGATGGGTTTCTCTACCACAGCCCTGATGGATAGGGCGGCCCCACCTCTTGAGTCACCGTCTAACTTAGTCAGCACCACGCCGTCAAAGTTAATGCGCTCGTTGAAGGTTTTAGCGGTGTTCACGGCATCCTGACCGGTCATGGAGTCTACCACAAACAGGGTCTCGGTGGGTTTAATGGCCTCTTTGATGTTGTAGATCTCCTGCATCATGGCCTCATCCACGGCCAGACGGCCGGCGGTGTCAATGATGACAACTTTCTTGCCGGTGCGCTTGGCATGCTCTACGGCGTTTCTGGCAATCTGCACCGGGTCTTTAGATTCGCGCTCCGCATAAAACTCAACGCCCACCTGCTCGGCCAGAACATTCAGCTGGTCAATTGCCGCGGGGCGGTACACGTCACAGGCTGCCACCATGACGCCTTTGCCTTGCTTTTTCAGAAAACTGGCCAGTTTACCGGTGAACGTGGTTTTACCAGATCCCTGCAGACCGGCAATCAGAACAATGGCGGGTGAGCCGTTGAGGCTGATGTCTTTTTTCTCGCCGCCCATGAGTTCAGTGAGCTCCTCATGCACAATCTTCACCATCAACTGGCCCGGTGACACGGCAATCAACACGTCACGGCCCATGGCCTCGTCTTTGATCTTGTCGGTCACGGTTTTGGCCACCTTGTAGTTCACGTCTGCGTCTACCAGGGCGCGGCGCACCTCTTTAATGGTTTGGGCTACGTTGATCTCAGTGATGCTGCCTTGGCCTTTCAGGGTTTTAAAGGCGCGGTCCAGCTTATTACTTAAATTCTCAAACATGTGGTTTGTATGGCTGAGTTAGGTTCTGTTCAGGTTAAATCGTTCCTTGTTTCTGTAGGAACTATTTACAAAAATACGCAGAAATTTGGCAAGTTCACCATATTTTAGCCTAAGCTCCGTATATTGGAACGAGCCGTACATTTCGGCACCGCCGCTGTTTTAGGGCTACTTTTGCAAAAACAGCCCCAAAACGGCAACCGACAGAGATAAGACCTTACCACCGTACAATAGAAGAAGAGTACTTTTGGAATCAAGAACACACACCACCCAACCCAATACCCTATTCATCACCTACTACTGGCCCCCGTCTGGCGGCGCCGGCGTGCAGCGATGTCTCAAATTTGTGAAGCACCTGCCCGAGTTTGGGGTGCAGCCACCGTGATCACCGTAGATGAGAGGCAGGCCTCTTATCCTGTGATAGACGCCACCTTAGAGGCCGAGGTGCCGGCCTCTGTGCAGGTCATCAGGACCAGAACCCGGGAGCCGTTTGAGTTTTACAAGAAGCTCACCGGCAAGAAAGACATTCCGTTTGGCGGCTTTGCAAACACCGGGAACGAGAGCTGGAAGCAGAAGCTTTTCAAATTCCTGCGCGGCAACCTGTTCATTCCTGACCCGCGCGTAGGCTGGAACCGTTTTGCCCTGGACGCCGCCACCAAGGTCATGAAGCGGAAGGAGATGCACGCCGTGGTCACCTCCAGCCCGCCCCACTCTACCCAACTGATTGGCCTGAAGCTCAAAAAACAGTTCGGGTTGAAGTGGATTGCCGATTTGCGCGACCCCTGGACCGATATTTATTATTATCAGGACTTGAACCACACCGCGCTGGCGCAGAAGATTGATGCCAAATACGAGCAGGAGGTGCTGGAAAACGCAGACGCCATTCTGGTGGTGAGTGCCGACATGAAACGCCTGTTCCTGAACAAATCCACCACCCTGGACCCTAACAAGATCCATGTCATCCCCAACGGATATGATGAGGCAGATTTCGTGCACCCCTCTGCCCCGTCAAAAGAGGAATTCACCATCACCTACACCGGCACCATTACAGAGGCTTATAACGTGGAGGGGTTCTTCCAGGCGCTTTGTGACACCATGACCAAAAACCCGCTCATCAGGTACAAGCTCCGGTTTGTGGGCAAGGTTTCTGCAGAAGTGAAGCGGCAGGTAGAGGCGGCGGGGTTGGCCTTGATCACAGAGTACATTGACTATGTGCCGCATGATGTGTCTATTCAATACCTCATGTCCAGCACCGTCTTGTTCATGGCCATACCAGACGTGCCCAACAACTTCGGGATATTGACGGGTAAGCTGTTTGAGTACCTGGCCGCCAACAAACCCATTATGTGCATTGGCCCCATACACGGCGATGCTGATAGAATCATTGATGAATGCGGTGCCGGACGGGTCTTTCACTACACCGGCTATGACTTGATGCTGGACCAGCTCATGCAGTTCAGCAAAGCCTGGAAAGTAAACCCCAACCTGGACCTGCCCATCATCAACTATACCCAATACTCCCGCCGTGCCCTCACTGAGAAACTGGCGGAATTGCTGGTGTCTTAGCATTTCTGTTTTGGGGCTGTTTTCTGAAAAACAGCCCCAAAACAGAAACGCCTTGTGCGGCTAAAGCTTCCCCTTACCTTCTGTTACCCTTCTGAAAGGGGTTTAGAAGCGAGCACCAACAGCGGTTACCTCTCAGTTACCCTGTTGCGTCTTTTCCCTTCCCTAGCTTTCTGAAGAATGCTGTTTAGGGTTTTGAACCTGGCGGGAAAGGATGGCATTGCAAAATTCCTTACCATTCCAGGGTTTCTGTTTTAGGGCTGTTTTTTTGAAATCAGCCCCAAAACGGAAACCCTGGCACCATTACCCAAGGACTTTCTTTCAACACTTGAAACAGCTGCCGGAATAGAAATGGCTTTCATTATAAAATGAAAAGAAGTAGAATGTTCCAGAAACGTGCAGAACCTTTTAGTTCTTCTTACCTTTATTCTTAAGCCATAGACTCACCGCATTACTTCTAGCCGCCTTGCAACGCCTCCTGGATTACGTACTCTTCCATTTCAAGCGGGTTTACCATCTGCCGGAGCCGCTGGAAATCAGCTATGGCCTGGACGGCCGCAGCCGGGTGCAAGTCTTGCCCGCTGAAGGCAGTTTCTTTGAGAGCGAACTGCCCAGGCCAGACCAGGTGGGTAAAAAAGACTGGAAAGGCACCTCTCTCCCTCTCTTTTTCCAGAGTACTACTACGCAAGAATGGTTTACCCCGCAGACAGACGGGCAAGTACAGGTGCACTATGACCTGGTGGCCAGTGCCTTCTTTCTGTTGAGTGGCTGGCAGGAGTACTATAGCCCTGAGCGGGATCAGTTTGGGAGGTTTCCCTACCGCGCCTCTCTTCAGGCAGAAGAAGGTTTTGTTACCATACCTGTGGTGAACTACTACTTTGAGATCCTGAAAGAAGCGGTAGAGATAGCGTATGGTCAGAAAATTCAGCCCCGGCTCTGGCAAGGGAAACCGTTTGCCACCTGCCTCACCCATGACGTTGACTACCTGCAGAGTGCCTGGAAAGTAGCCGGAATTTCCGCATTGCGGAAAGGGAACATTCTCCGGTTGGTGCGCCTGGCCTACCAGAAGCTAGCCCAGAATGACGCGTGGTTCAATCTGTTGCAGGTAGAGCAGGAGCTTGAAAAACTTCAGGCAAGGGCCACTTTCTTTTTTTTAACGGAGTCTGCCAAATCTGAGGGGCACCCTAACGCTGACTATGACATCGCCTCGGCGGCTGTTCAAGCAGAAATCAGCCGCCTGGTCTCCGCCGGACATGAAATTGCGCTGCACGGCAGCCACGGCACCGGCACCTCTGCCGCGCAGCTTCTGGGGGAGCGGGAGAAAATACCCGCCCCCGTACAAGGGAACCGCTTTCACTATCTGCGCTTTGATCCGGGTGCCTCTCCAGCGGTGCTGCTCTCCTCCGGCATCACCTATGACAGCAGCCTCGGCTTTCCGGAAAACTACGGGTTCCGGCACAGCTACTGCCACCCCTTTCGGTTGTTCAGTTTTAAAGAGCGCGCCATGCAGGAGACGTGGGAGCTGCCCCTGAACCTGATGGACATCACCCTGCACCACCCCCGTTACCTCCAGCTGCGCCCCGGCACGTTATGCCTGCCGTTACCCCCCTGCTGAACGAAATTATCAGGTTTCATGGGGTCTTTACCCTGCTCTGGCACAATGAGAACTTTACGCCCTACGCTCTTCCGCAAGGGGTCCAGATCTTCAGAGACCTCACCCGCTACTGCTCCAGGGCCGGAACGGCTTTCCTAACAGCGTCAGAAGCCGTTGCCCACGCCTCTATCTCTTAAATTTACCCGCTGTCTATTTTCAAAGCATAGTTAAAGCCTCAGCAGAAGCTGTTATTTTTGCGCCTTCACCCGTGCTGTTTTTGACCTGATTTCAGAAAAACAGCCCTAAAACGCCGCCCTCCTTTCATGGATGTCATCCGCAAGCAGAGTTACCTGAACACCTTGATTTCTACCGTGGGCATGGTGGTAGGGTACCTGAACACGGTTCTGGTGCTCCCCCACTTCCTGAATGACCCTGACAAGGTGGGGTTAACCCGTTTTCTGATCAGCGTAGCCCCGGTGTTCGCCCAGTTTGCCGCGCTGGGGTTTACCAATACCAGCGCCCGCTTTTTCCCTTATTTCCGGGACCGGGACAAGCAGCACAACGGGTTCCTGTTTCTCATGCTGGTGATCCCGCTGGCGGGGTTTGTGGTGGTAACGGCGCTGTTCCTGCTCCTGAAGCCTGCGGTGATAGACTACTTTGGAAAAAACTCGCCTCTGGCGGTGGAGTACTACTACTATATTATTCCGCTGAGCTTCTTCACTCTGCTGTTTCTGTTGCTGGACGCTTACCTGCGGGCGCTCTACAAAAGTGTGGTCCAGACGTTTCTGCAGGATTTCTTGGTGCGAATGCTAACCATGGTAACGGCAGCCCTGTATCTTTTTGGGTGGGTAGATTTCCAGTGGTTTGTGATTCTGTTCATTGCCGCCAATTCAAGCAGTGCCCTCATCTGCATTGTGTATCTGCTCTGGCTCCGGCAGTTTTTTGTTCGGCCCGGCCGAAACATGTTTCAGATTGTACCCATCAAGGAGGTGGTGCAGTACGGCTTTTACTCGTTTTTAGGAGGGATTTCCAGTACGGTCATTACGTTTACAGATTCAGCCATGATTATGGCCATGTCCCCCCGCGGCCTCGCTGATGTAGCGTTTTATACCACGGGGTATTTTATCACCAGTGCTATATTGGTGCCGTACCGCAGCATGAACAAAGTTCTGACCGCCCAGGTGGCTGACCTTTTCAAGCTGGGCGATTTCCCGGCGCTGGGGCACCTGTACAAGCGCATGACCCGGGTAAACCTGGTGATTGGGTTGCTGCTGTTTCTGGGCATCTGGTGCAACGTTGACAATATCTTCTCCTTTATGCCGCCAGAGTACAGCGCCGGCCGGTACGTCATCCTGTTCATGGGCATTGCCCGTATCTTTGAGTTAGGCACGGGCCTGAACGCCATGATCCTGATCACGTCCCACAGATACCGCTATGACCTGATCCTGAACATTCTGATGGTTGCCCTGGTCATCACCACCAATTATCTGTTGATTCCGCCGTTCGGGATCAATGGAGCCGCCTTTGCTTCTATGCTGGTCTTTGTGGCCGTGAATATGCTGCGGGTAGCCTTTGTCGCTTTCTTTTTCAAAATGCAACCGTTTGGGTGGGACTCCCTGGCCCTGCTGGCTATTGCCGCGGTGGCTTTTGTTGCTTCCTGGCTACTGCCCCGCCTGCCCCACGTACTGCTGGATATTGCCGTGCGTTCTGCCTTGATCACCGGTATTTATGCAGGCTTGGTGCTGATGAGCAAGGTGTCACCGGAGGTCAATGAAGGTATGAAAAAGACAGTAGCAAAACTTAATATGAATCTTTAGAGAATAACCTTATAGGAAGATAAATTTTTATTTATCTTCAGCTTCCTAAAAACATAAAAGTATACAAATAAATTATTGTGAAATATATTTATCATTTCCTCGTTTTCTTTATTTTCTTAAATTATACAGCTTATTCTCAAACGTTTACAGACAAACTAATTGCTCACTATCCTCTTGATGGTAACGCAAATGATGTCAGTGGACATGGCTATCATGGTTTTGTGAATGGGGCCGTTCTGACTACAGACAGGTTTAACAACCCCAACAGTGCCTATTACTTTGATGGGATCAATGATAATATAATCATACCTAACAGTTTTGACCTTTTACCTAAAACCATAAGCTTCTGGTTCAATGCGCAAACCATAGATTCTAATTCCAGGGTTGTATATGTCTCTGATAATCCTAATCTTAACTACGGCATTACAGCTATAGTTATAAAAACTATAAGTGGAAAACCTACCATATCTACCCATATAACATCTTCAAGAGACACGGCACTTATTATGCCTAATGCCTGGTACAATTTTATCATTACAGTCAATTCAGACTCTACTCATTTTTATATCAATGGAACTAAGTTAAAAAGCAGAAAAATAACTGGCTTTCCAAAATCAAACACTGGTGAAAATAAAACCTTTTTGGGTTCTCATAGACAAGGCAATACTACAAGTATCTATTTTAACGGTAAAATAGATGATGTAAAGATTTATAATAGAGAATTCACTAAGGAAGAAATTAAAGCTCCTTTTATCAATCCCATGCCTTTAAATCTAGGCAAAGATTTTTGTTTAAAAGCAGGACAGACATCCTCTATATCCATTCCTGGATTTGACAGTTACTCGTGGAGCAATGGTTCTACAGGATCTACATTATTAATCAATAAACCAGGGACTTATAGTTTAAGTGCAGTTGAGAGCAATGGGAACAGATATTTTGGTTCAATTACAGTTACGGCTTGTCCTGTACCTGATTTCACCTACACGTTTGACTGTTTAACTAATACCTATTTACTTCAGACCAATATTAGTTTTCCTTATGATCAATTTCACTGGAAATATGAAGGTTTGTTGGTGTATAATAAGCACAAAGAAACAGTTCAATTTCTTAATGAAGGAATCAACCGTGTCACACTAAATGTTTATAAAAACGGGGAAGAGTTTACCATTACTAAAATCATTGACTTTACCAAGAGTGTAACACCTCACCTTGGCCGCGACACCTCTCTATGTTCTGGACAGACGCTTTTACTCCAACCAGCTACTCTTCCTGGAACTACTTTAAAATGGTCTGACGGCTCAATTGGTCCATCAATGACAGTCTACTCTGCTGGGAACTATTGGGTAGAAGCCACTAGAGGAAACTGTACTATTAAAGATGAAATAGCTGTTACTTATACTCCTTCATTTACAGTTATGTTAGGCAATGATGTAGCATTATGTACAGGATCATCTGTAACACTAAAACCTTCGGCACCTAATGGGGTTAAGTGGAAATGGTCTGATGGCTCTAGTAATTCTTCCTTAACGGTACAACAGCCTGGGGTATATTGGGTAGAGGCTACTTTAGGAAACTGTACAGAAAGGGATGAAATAGTAGTCACCCAATTACCTGTACCTTCTGTCAATTTAGGGGTTGATAAAGCGGTCTGTACAGGAGAAATAGTACAGTTAGACGCCTCCTTTCCCAATGCTACTTACCGTTGGCAGGATGGTTCTACCAGCCCTACCTATCTTGTTTCTAAATCTGGAATATATCAAGTTACTGTCACCAATGAAAACGGATGCTCCACATCTGATGCTGTCGAGATAACTTTTAAACCAATTCCTATAGTTAATTTGGGAACAGACCAAATAGTATGTGAAGGGGATACAGTGATTATTGGTCAAACATATAATGGTGCTTCCTATAAATGGCAGGATGGTTCCAGCAATGCAAAATTAGCAGTAAATAAGACAGGGCTTTACACACAAGAAGTTTCTATGAATGGTTGTACTTCAAGTGATGACATCTTTATAAGATTTGAGCCTCTACCATATGTAAATTTAGGGAAAGATACCACCCTATGTATTGGACAAACCTTATCTTTAGATGTTACAATACCAAATGCAAGTTATCGTTGGCAAGATGGCTCAACAGCTGCTACATTTACAGTATCCAAGGAAGGTGTTTATTGGGTTGAGGTAACTAATGAATTGAACTGTACTTTACGAGATGAAATACAAATATTTTATCTTACACCACCAGCCATTGAACTAGGGAAGGATACAACATTATGTTATGGGGAAACACTTGCAATTGGTCAAATCCTTCCCGGAGTCACATATATGTGGCAAGATGGCTCCACTGAACCGCTATACAAGGTATCTAAGCCCGGAATTTACAAAGTTATTGCTTCTCTGGAGCAATGTGGAGAGGGTGATGCTATCACTGTTACATTCAAAGATTGTAAGGAAGGAATTTTCATTCCCAATATTATTACCCCTAATGGTGATGCCTTAAACGATCAGTTTTACATCCATGGTCTTACTATGTCTGATAAATGGGAGCTTACTATTTATGATAGGTGGGGAAAGAGACTTTTATATATGAATGATTACAAAAATAATTGGGATGGGACATCTCTTCCTGAAGGAACTTACTATTATCACTTAGTAAATTTAAATACTCATAAAGCTTTTAAAGGATGGGTGGAATTGATACGCTGAAAAGAAGCTAATATTAATTTTTAATCTTATTCAATGCTTTTAACAGGTTAAAAAGCTTTTCTTCTCTTGCTTCTTCAGTAAAATTAGAGGCAACAACATCTCTGGCAAGATTACCTAACAACTTGTAATCTGATGTAATAGCATTCAGGAGTACTTCCCGTAATTGATTCACATCACGCTTCTCCAAGATGAAACCACATTTACCAATTATTTCAGGCATCCCGCCAACCTTACTCACTACTGGTATACAGCCACAAAGCATGCTTTCACTTAGGGCATTGGGGAATCCTTCTGACATTGAAAGCTGCAAATAGAATTCATGAGCACTATACACCTCTTTTAAATTACTTATAGGGATCTTTGGTAACACTTGCACGTTTTCTGGTTTATCACGGAACTTGAAACCAGTAGGCGCTCCTACTATAGTAAATGATGCATCAGGTAATTGAGAAGCAACTTCTAAAATCAAATCTACACCTTTTAACCGCTGGGTGAATTGCATATCCAAACCAGCACAAACTGTCAAAAATGATAGGGGCTTTCTTATTATAGTCTCTATAGGTTTCCAAAAATCAGCATTATACCCGTTATAAATAACTGTATAAGGAGTCTTTAAATCTGGGCAATGGTATTTGAAACCTTGATATGGATAATCATCTGGCTGGTATTTATACTCCTGCCATACTAGCTTTTCATGTACTGGGGAAATGTGTGCGGCCATCTGGTAAGACCAACGGGTAAATTTAGAAAGGAGAGGTTTGGCAAAGCATCCATACCCGATACTAGGAAACGACACGCAATCTGTTCCTCCCGCTACAATCAAACAGGGCCTATTAAATAATTTTCCTAAAAGGGCAGGTAGAAAGGAATGGTAACCAGAGAACATGCAAACTATAATTTTGGCTTGCCATATTTGCTTCATCAAAAAGAGAGCCTGTTGAAGCCACACGAAAGGTGTCTGCCATTTCTTCTTAGGAAGAAACCCTTTATGCCTCACCTCGTATTCCTGCTCCATTAACGCAAGATCCTTTATTACAAAGGAAGAAAGCGCAGGATAAAAATATAAAAGGACCGGCCTCCTGTTCTGCATGTTGCGGTTGATTCAGTTGTACCCGTTACCGAAGGATATATTTTTCAATCAGGGACAATTTCTCTGGATGTACAAAGAAACAGTTCTTTGCTCCGTTGTCATTTTCGCGGGCCAAGGTTGAGACGTGCACCAAGCCGTCATTCAGATGCAGGTAAAAGCCGTAGCCATACTGCTTCATGGCCTCTTCCAGTTCATTTTCTATGAGTCCAAAGAGGATTTCGCAGACAATGATGGGCTTATGTTTTCTGATGGTAGCATCCATCCCTTTGATGATACTGGGTTCGGCTCCTTCGGCATCAATCTTCACAAAGTCTACCTGCAGGTCAGACTGGCCCGGCTCCTGCAGAAGCGCGTCCAGGGTATAGCTGTGCACACTATACTTTGAAAATTGCCTTGGCTTCACAAAAAGGCTGGAAGAACCACCTAGGTTGTACTGGAGGTAACCGTACTTCTCACTTTTCACCTCAAAGAATTCCAGTTCGCCCACCTGATCTGAGAGAGCAGATTTAAAAGTCTTTACCCGGCTGTTCAACCCGTTCAACTGTACATTTCTGTTCAGGAAATGATGAGAGGCGTTAGAAGGGTCAAAAGCCAGCACGTTGATAGTTGGATTGACAGTGGCAGCTACCAAAGAGAAAAGCCCGGCATTGGCGCCTATATCAACAAACCCTTTACAGTTTTGGATGATCTCTTCAAAGATCCCCAGGTATTCATAGGAATAAACCCCGTTCCAGAAGATCAGGTAACCTACATAATCTGTCTGGTTCGTTTCAAGCTTTATCTTCTCCCCATTTTTAAGCGTGATATCTAAGATGCCAGAAACCGGTAGCTTAAATTTGGGGAAAAGCAGCTTGTTTACATTCCGGAGGAAGTAATTCACCTGTGGTTGGTAAACCACTTTATAAAGAGGGGTTAAGTTCATGGTGGGGCAGAGATAATGCTGGCTTACGCTTTGTTCTTCAGTTCATAAATTCGCTCAATGATCTCCACCACCTTCAGTCCTTCCAGCGCATTGGTAGTGGCAAAGGTCTTGCCCTTGAGCGTGTCAATCACGTTCTCAAAAATGAAGTGGTGGTTGGCGGCACTCCCTTTGTAGTGGCCGTAGTCATTGGCCGGGCTGCTGGGCGGCAGCTCAGGCATGGTGTAGCCCTGCACGTGGCAATATTCCACCTCGTTCATGTACTGGCCACCCACTTTGATACTGCCTTTCTCGCCAATAATGGTCATGCTGCTCTCCAGGTTGGTATCCCAAACGGCAGTGCTGTAGTTCAGGCACCCGTTTCCGCCGTTCATAAACTCAAACTGTATCAGGCCGCTGTCTTCAAAATCTGTGAGCGTGGCGTGGTTGAAGTCCATGAACCGGCCTGTTATATTTTTGATATCCCCGAAGAGCCAGTACATGATATCAATAAAATGGCTGAACTGGGTGAACAAGGTGCCTCCATCCAGCGCCTGGTTTCCTTTCCAGGTACCGGCTTTGTAGTAGCGTTCATCCCGGTTCCAGTAGCAATTGATCTGCACCATGAAAATCTGCCCCAGCCGCTTCTCAGAAATCATCTCCTTTAACCACAAAGACGGCGGACTGTAGCGGTTCTGCATGACACAAAACACCAGTTTAGAAGTCTGCAGTGATTTATAGATGATGCGCTCACAGTCTGCTTTACTGAGGGCCATGGGTTTTTCACAGACCACATGGCTCCCGTTCTCCAGCGCCAGCATGGCCTGCTCAGCATGATAGCCGTTAGGGGTGCACACGCAGATGACATCGGCCTTGGGGCCGGAAGCCAGGTATTCTTCCATGCTCAGGAAGAAAGGAACGCCATAGTCCTCCACTTCCGCTCTACGGGCGGGGTCTGAATCTACCATGGCTATCAGCTCCCCTTCCGGATGGCGCTGTACCATGGTGGCGTGGCGTTTGCCAATATGGCCGGCCCCTATGACCGCAAAAGTTATTTTCTCTGACATGAACTGCCTGTTGTGCGTTTTTGGCCTGTTTTCAGAAAAGTAGCCCGAAAACAGGAAATCTTAACTCTATTTTGTTGCTCTATTTCCGCAGAAACTCTATTACTGCGTTGGCAATGTATTGCTGTTGTTCCTGGGTAAGTTCTGTGTGCATGGGCAGGGAAAGTACAGTATGGCAGAGGCCTTCCGCCACCGGGAAGTCTCCCGCTTGGTAGCCCAGGTAGGCATAGGCGTCGTGGAGGTGCAGCGGCACCGGATAATACACCATGCTGGGGATGCCCTGCTCCTGCAGGTGGGCCTTTAAGGCGTCACGCTTCCCGGCAGAGACCTGCACGGTGTACTGGTGGAACACGTGCGAGCTGTAAGGGGCCAGGGTTGGGATTTTGATGCCCTCCACTTCGGCAAACGCCGAATCATAATTCATGGCTGCTTTCTGCCGGCGCTGAATAAAATCATCCAGGTGCTGCAGTTTTACATCTAGCAGGGCGGCCTGCAGAGTATCTAACCTGGAGTTCACCCCTACCCTGGAGTAATGGTATTTCTTGTGCTGCCCATGGTTGGCAATCTGCTGAAGCACTACTGCCAGCTCCTCGTCCTGGGTGAAAATAGCACCGCCGTCTCCCATGCACCCCAGGTTCTTTGACGGAAAGAAAGACGTGGTGCCCACATGCCCAATAGTGCCTGCAAACGAGGTGCCCCCCTCTGCGTCTATGTATTCTGCCCCAATGGCCTGGGCATTGTCTTCAATCACAAACAGTTCCTGCGCAATGGCCAGATCCATGATTTCCTCCATAAGGGCACATTGCCCGAACAGGTGCACCGGCATAATGGCCACTGTTTTATCTGTGATGGCGGCTCTTACGCGGTCTGGGTCCAGGCAGAACGTATCTGGCAGAACATCTACAAAAACCGGCTTGAGCCCCAGGAGCGCAATCACTTCGGCGGTAGCCACATAATTGAAGGCAGGCACAATTACCTCGCCCCCGGCGGGAAGATCCAGCGCCATGAGCGCAATCTGGAGGGCATCTGTACCGTTGGCGCAGGGAATGACATGGTTGGCCTGCAGGTACTGGGCCAGGTGCTGGGAGAATTCCTTTACCTGTGGGCCGTTGATAAAAGCTGTACTGTCTACCACAGCCTGCATGGCTGCGTCAATCTGAGGTTTAAGGCGTTGGTACTGACCTTTCAGGTCTACCATCTGCAGTTGGTTCATGCACACAAATATAACAGGCAAATATAGGAACTGTTGCTGGTAATCTCTTTACCGGCAGTCACTATAATTCAACAGACAAGCAATCAACCTATACCAATACTATCTTTATAATATTCAATTAAAAAACCAGAACCACCAATATATAATGCAAAATGCAACCTCAGTTACAGCACCCCGTTAAATAACCCATATTGAACTTTGAATAAAAGGCAAAACCACACAACTATGAAAAAGCCAAATTTCTTTAAAAAACATATTTTTATCTATGGGGCGGTTCTGACCATGGGTTTCACGCAAGTGGCGTGTAACAGCACTGACCGCACTACTGCCACCAACACAGAGGCTTCTGGCACCAGTGACCAGGCCTATAATGATTACAAGAGTTATGTCACTACGTATGAGTCTGACGTAAACGGCGGCTGGGACAGCACCGAGACTGACTGGGATTCTCGCATGACCAGAGACCGCCAGCGGTATGACTCCCTGGAGTACGCGGTTTCAGGGTTTGAAAGCACCCTTGATGAAAACCAGAAAGCAGAATACGCCGAGTACCGCAGCCGCTACCAAAATGCGTGGCAGCAGCGGGAAGGCCAGTACAGCGCCTGGATGAACAACAACCAAAGCACCAGTGCCAGCTCAACCAACCGTAGCGCCGGTATGAGTTCAGAGGTTGACATGTCTTCTATGAACACAGAAAAGATCCCGTCTTATACCGCCCGTGACATCAGGGAAGCGTATGAGTCGTTTGTGTCACATGTAGAAAGCAACAAGTCAAACTACAGCAATGACGACTGGAAAACTGTTGAAATGTACTGGAACAAACTGGATGACCGTAAAAACGCCATCCAGAGCGAACTGAGTGACAAAGACAAGTGGGAAATCGCCAAGGCGAAAACCAAGTACATTGCCATGAAGAATGCCAGTAAAGCCGGTAATACCGCCAGCAATGTGGGCTCCAGCCTGAAAGAAACCGGTAAAGATGTTTCTAACAGCAAAGTGGGCGAGAACGTGAAAGACGCCGGGCAAGCCGTTGGCTCTGGTGCAAAAAAAGCCGGGAAAGCCGTAGGCAACACCGTGAAGAAAGGTGCCAATAAAGTAGAAGACGCTTTTGACGGCGATGATAATTAATCTTTGGTTTCTTCTTGTAGAAACGTAAAAAGCCCTGCCGCTTTGGCAGGGCTTTTTTGTGCCTGTTTTAGGGCTGTTTTCAGAAAAACAGCCCTAAAACAGGTTTTGTTTCTGCAGGTAACGGGTTAGCAAGAGCAGCCGGTACAGGTCAAAACACCACAGGCGGGGGTTCTGGCTTAGGAGTTGCTGCTTAAGCATGGGAAGCAACCAGGTATTGCTCTGCTGGAGCAGTGGCACAGCCCCCCATTTCTTCGCCTTACAATACACCTGAAACAACCGGCTGTCTTTGCCCAACTGCAGCTGCCGGTGCAACCGCGCCAGGTTGTACACCGCCTGGTCTGCCTTAAGAAGGAAAAGCGGGCCAGGTTCAAGCCCCAGGTGCACCACCGGGTTCTCCAGATGCTGTACCGGCAGGCCTTTTTCCTGCAGCCGCCAGGCAAAGAGCGTGTCTTCATGCCCATACCCCTGCACCTGCGCCGCCAGAAAGTTCTCCAGGAACAGCGTTTTAGAAACGAGCATGTTACTGAAGAACAGGCGCTGGTAAGGGTTCTTCTGCCGCTCCGCACTGGTGGCCTGCTCTCTTGCCCTCCCATATTTCCACCGGAGAACCGCCTCTGCCGGATAGGTATCTGCATACGTAACCCCGCCCGCTACCACGGGCGCCTGCCCTTGCTGCACGTACTTTTGAAGGAAAAACAGGGAGGCCGGTAAGACATCATTGTCCAGGAAAAGCAGCGTGTGGAAAGCGGCCTCTGTGGCCAGTTGGTACCTGATCTGGGACCGGCCTACGTTTTGGGGCAGTTCCAGGTAAGTTACCTCCGGCAAGTTGCGGCACGCCCGGTTCTGTTTTTTAATTTCCTGGTTAGAGCCGTCATCATAAACCCTCACCTCAAAGGGAATGGTAAGAGACCTTGCCTGCTGCAGCAGCGCCTCAACCAGTGCAATAACCGGCTGGTTATAAACGGGAATGAGAACAGAAAGCTCAGATACCATCTACCAGCGAGAATTCTTCGCGGGCAGAATCAAGTACCCTGCCCCGTTCACACTTCAAGATGCGGCGCGGGTACCGTTGCAAGGTCTGGTGGTTGTGGGTAGCCATGAGTATAGCCGTCCCGCTGTTGTTGATCTCCTGAAACAGGCGCAAGATACTGTCAGTCACCTCGGGGTCCAGGTTGCCGGTGGGCTCATCTGCAAACAGAATGAGCGGTTCATTGAGCAGGGCGCGGGCAATCACTACCCGCTGCTGCTCCCCCCCGGAAAGCTGGTGGGGCATTTTATTGGCCGCAGAGTCCAGGCCCACCCGCATGAGCACCTCTGAAATCCGGTTTTTGATTTTAGACTTGTCGCTCCAGCCGGTTGCTTTCAACACAAACTTGAGGTTGTCTGCCACACTGCGGTCAAACAGCAGCTGGAAATCTTGAAAGACAATCCCAATCTTGCGACGCAGAAATGGAACCTGCTTCCAGGTGACGCTGTGAATGTTAAACCCGGCCACCTGGGCGGTGCCCACTTTCAGTGGAAGATCAGCGTACAGGGTTTTAAGCAAGGAGCTTTTCCCGCTTCCGGTTCTGCCTACCAGGTACACAAACTCCCCTTTCTCAATGGCAAAGCTCACCTCGCTCAAGATGGTGTTCACATCTTGAAAAATAGAGACTCTGTTTAAGACCACCACCGGGTTAGAGGAGAAATCTGCCATAGGTTATATTTCCAGTTTCTGTAATTTCCCGAACTCCAGGCCTTCTATCACGGCAGCCAAGGCTTCTTCCTTGCCTGCCAGGCCGTATCGGTCAATGTTTTTCAAAGGCCGGTCAGCCCGGAAATACGCAATCAGCACGAAGTTCTCATCGCGCAGCTGAATATAATCTGGAATCTTGGCCTTGCCTTTTACTTTGATGATGTACACCTTTTTTTAATTAGGGATTAGGAATTAAGAATTAGAAATGCACGAAAACACCTTCCAATTCTTAATTCCTAATTCTAAATTCTTAATTTATTTACCCGTTTGCTTTTTTATGGTCTGCCAGGAATTTAGCCAGACCAATGTCGGTCAACGGGTGGTTCAGCAAACCGGTGATCACATTCAACGGGCAGGTCACCACATCAGCGCCAATCTCAGCACACTGCACCAGGTGCATCACGTGCCGAACGGAAGCCGCCAACACCTCTGTGGGGTATCCGTAGTTCTGATAAATCTGCACAATCTGCTCAATCAGGTTCAACCCGTCTGTAGAGATGTCATCTAAACGGCCCACAAACGGAGACACATAGGTAGCACCGGCTTTGGCGGCCAGCAATGCCTGTCCGGCTGAGAAAACGAGGGTACAGTTGGTTTTAATGCCTTTGTCTGTGAAATACTTGATGGCTTTTACACCGTCTTTGGTCATGGGCACTTTCACCACAATATTGGGGTGCAGTTGCGCCAGCTCCTCCCCCTCTTTCACCATGGTCTCAAAATCTGTGGCAATCACCTCCGCACTGATGTCACCGTCTACAATTTCGCAAATGGCTTTGTAGTGCTTCATCACATTATCATAGCCAACAATGCCTTCTTTGGCCATCAATGACGGATTGGTAGTCACGCCGTCCAGTACGCCAAGGTCATAGGCTTCACGGATTTCATTCAGGTTTGCGGTGTCAATGAAAAATTTCATAGCAGATGGGTTTTGAAACACAAATCTACTTTAAAGCATTTTTAAAAGCGAACTGACAAGGGAAGTATTTTCTCATGGCTTTTACAGAAATAAAGGAAGGGTATTTGGTTGATTAGATGCTGGAGCAATTACCGTGGCAGCAGTGGTGCGTGATATGCAGTTCCCCTGGCGGTAGCGGTTGGTGCGGTAGTGCCTAAGTGATACACTTTTTTCAAAGCCCCTGTTGCTGGAGTTAGAATGTGGAGCGTAGTCTGCTGATTCCTTGGCAGCGGCAGTTGGATGCAGTGCTGTTGTTTTAGGAATACGTGGACTGCTGTTCCCTTGGCTCTCCCGTTTGCTCCGGTGCGAAATCCCATTGCTGTTGCATTGTCTCCGGTAAGTGCTCACGGCCGCGGGGCCCCGTCCTGGCGGTGAGCACTGCTGTTAAAACTAGGCCCTCCGGCCTTGCCGCTGGAGCGGCACCGTAGTAACAGGCGCTCACCCCCAGAACTGGTTTCGGTTCCTCTCCTGTTACTGCTTGTGCTGTTATGTCTGCTTCAGTAGGTAATGGTTGCTGTTCCGCTAGCCTATGGCGAGCCCGTGCTGCGCACATCAGCCAGGGGTATGGTTGATTGTCTATTGCTGATTGCTATAGGTCTGGTTCAGACGTTTCGTAGAATGGTAGAGACCAGGCACCGCCTTGTCTGCCACGCATACCTGATACTCCCCCTTGAAGGGGGCGAAGGGGGATGTTTACACAGGAGGACACGCATGCCAGATCAATCCCCATGTCGGCACATATCGTTGAGCCCTGCCTAGCATCGCGCTCTTCCGGATTTGCAATCCGGAAGCTAGTACACGGTGATTTGCAATCCCCGTGGCAGCACGTTTGATCTGCAGGCGCCGCGGATTACAAATCCGCAGGCACTGTGTCCGGGATGGCAAATCCCGGACAGACGAGGCCATTTCAGAGGCAGGGGCATATTGCATACAACCTACGCATTCCAGATCACTCCCCTCTCGGGAGGGGTAGGGGTGGGTTTTACATACGGCTAAACTCCCCGCGGTTCCCGTCGGCTCTGGAGACTCGCCCCATGCCATGCACGAAACCAGAGTCTCGCGCCAGTGCCAGCAACCAACCTAGCAACAACAAACCATCAGCCATTCTTATAATTCCCCGTAGCGTCTAGAGGATATAAGAGCGGCTGGGCCAATAGCTGTTTACGGGCTATTTTTCCCAAAACAGCGCTAAACCAGAAAATAAAACGTGTGAGGTGGAGGCAGTGCCGGAAGTGGCATCTGTTGGGGTATGGGCAAAAAAAAGCGGCAAACCGAGTATCGCGCCGCTCAACCACCTACCCTTGCTCCCTTCCGGGCCTGGGGGAGTTCAGCAGGAGCTGGCCGTACCGATTTGCCGTTGCAAAGATACGCAACCATTTCTTCAGCGCAAGCTGTTTTTCGTTTATTTTTCAAAAAACAGCCCGAAAACAGAAAAGTAACGGCAAACGGCAAGACAACTGCATCTGGGTCAACGGGAAAGCAACAGGGACTAAAAAGCCAGAAGTGGCGCATGCTCCTTACGCATCACCCCCTCCACAATGGCCCTTCTCCATATATCATCTGAAAGACCAATAAGTGAGGGAAGATATAAGAGCATGTTTTTGCACAGTAAAGCGGCCTCAAGGTTGCCTCGTACGTTAGCGCTGCTATGCGGCTCTAAAGACTATAGTGAAGAGCCTCTTGCTCCCCCATTCCCCTTGTAAACCAAAACGAAAACCTGCTCCAAAAAAATAATACTGTTTTGAAGCTGTTTTCTGAAAAACGGCTCCAAAACAGGATGGCCCAACCCTTCACAGGGAAGGAGAATGCAACTACATTTGGCGCAGCTTTGCGTTCTTGAATGATAGGTTTACATGACGGGTTGAGCCGCTGGTGCTCAGGAACAGGCCCGTATGGTTAGGGAAAGCATAAGACGGCACAAAGTAGCCAATCCCGAATTTCAGGTTAGTGACAGCTCCGCTCAACACGCGGGTGTCTTGGTCATACGTCAGGGAAATGGAACCGTCCAGCACCGTGGTGCAACCGGGAGACATAGCCATGCTGCCATCTTTGAACTGTTGTCCGTCTTCCACGCAAACCACCGCGGTATCTTTTAAAGAGACATGGGCTGGTAGGTTTTTTACACTCCGGTTCTTGAAAGTGAAAGAAAGCCACGGCTGCTCTTTCCCCTGTGAAGCATCTTTCACGTACAAGGTTAAACCTTCCTGGTCTTCATAATAATATACCTCAGACTGGTTCTGTGAAGTCACCAGGTAGGTCTTATCGTTCATAGAAGCATAGAAATCTGGATACGCCAACTGATACGCAGCAGAGACTTTCATGCTGTCTACCAAAGCAAACTGCGTTTCAAGCGGGGCGGCCAGCGGAGTGGGTTCTTCAGAGGTTTCAGTTTCACAGGCCGCCAGCAAGGTGGCGGCCAGTAGTACCGTACTTGCGTTGCGGAGCAAAGAGAGTAAAGTTTTTAACATAGAATATCGTTACTAAAGGATAGCAGGCGGTATAAGTGGTGCCAGACCGTCAAGTCTCAGCCCCGTTTTCTGTTACAAGATACCAACAAAAGCCGTGCCTATTTAGAATCGTTCTTTAAATTAATTTCGAATGCTGGGAACCGCCTCCCCTACCTTAAGAAGCGGGTTAGGGTTTACTCGTTTTATTGCCGTTTTACACCGCCGCTGCCCCTGGCATGGCACACGCTCCTGCATGCGCCTGCGTTTTTGGCCTAATTTCCCAAAAACAGCCCGGAAACAGAAACTCACTTCCTCTCAAAGCACAAGCGCAGGCCTCGCTTGTGCTTTGAACAAAAAAAGCTAAACAGCTTCTAAGGGAAACCCACCATTAGGCTGCCCTCCCTCATCTTTAGACAGCACCGGGGTTCTTCTCCCCTACACTTCTATAATTTCATTTTCAAGTTTTAACTCCTGCGTGTACCTTTGCGCATGCCAGAAAAAATTCTCATTCTCGATTTCGGGTCCCAGTACACCCAACTGATTGCCCGTCGCGTGCGCGAACTCAACGTTTACTGTGAAATTCACCCGTTCAACAAGATCCCGGAAATCACCTCAGACCTGAAAGGGGTCATCCTCTCCGGCAGCCCTTGTTCTGTGCGGGAAGAGAACTACCCCAACCCAGACCTTTCGGCTTTCTTAGGCAACCTGCCCGTTTTAGGGGTTTGCTACGGCGCCCAGTTGATGGCACAGGAAGGCGGCGGCGAAGTGATTGCCTCTACCATTAGAGAATACGGAAGGGCAAAACTGAGCCACGTTGACCAGCACAGCCGTTTGCTCAAGGAAATCACCATTGACTCCCAGGTCTGGATGAGCCACGGGGACACCATCAAGCACATTCCGGATTCTTTTGAAATCATTGCCAGCACTGACTCTGTGCAGGTGGCCGCCTATAAGGTGAAAAACCAGGAAACCTACGGCATCCAGTTCCACCCAGAGGTGACCCACTCTACAGAGGGCAAGCGCCTGTTGAGAAACTTTGTGGTGCATATCTGCGGCTGCGCCCAGGACTGGACCCCAGACCAGTTCATTGAAAGCACCGTGGCTGAGCTGCGGGAGCAGATTGGAGAGGATAAAGTGATCCTGGGCCTTTCAGGCGGGGTTGACTCCTCTGTGGCGGCCATGCTCATTCACCAGGCCATTGGCAAAAACCTGTACTGCATCTTTGTTGACAACGGCCTGTTGCGCAAGAACGAGTTTGAAGACGTGCTCCACTCTTACAAAGACATGGGCTTGAACGTGAAAGGCGTTGATGCCAAGGAGCAGTTTTATTCGGCGTTAGCCGGCTTAACTGACCCGGAGGCCAAACGCAAAGCCATTGGCAAAGTTTTCATAGACGTGTTTGACCAGGAGTCGCACCAGGTGGAAGACGCCAAATGGCTGGGCCAGGGCACTATTTACCCAGATGTGATTGAGTCGGTGTCAGTGAAAGGGCCTTCGGCCACCATTAAATCCCACCACAATGTGGGCGGACTACCAGATTTCATGAAACTGAAGGTGGTGGAGCCGCTCAAAACCTTGTTCAAAGACGAGGTGAGGCTGGTGGGCAAAACCCTGGGAATTGCTGAGACCATCATAGGACGTCATCCGTTCCCGGGCCCCGGCCTGGCCATCCGGATCCTGGGCGACATCACCCCGGAGAAAGTAGCGATTTTGCAGGAGGTGGACCATATCTTCATTTCCTCGTTAAAGAAAAGCGGCCTCTATGACCAGGTTTGGCAGGCGGGGGCAATGCTGCTGCCTATCCAGAGCGTGGGCGTAATGGGCGATGAGCGCACGTATGAGCGCGTGGTGGCCCTCAGGGCCGTGACCAGCGTAGACGGCATGACCGCCGACTGGTGCCATTTGCCGTATGAGTTCCTGGCAGATGTCTCCAACGAGATCATCAATAAGGTACGGGGCGTGAACCGCGTAGTCTATGACATCAGCTCTAAACCACCGGCTACCATTGAGTGGGAGTAATTGCGTTTCTGGCTTACTTTTCTGAAAATGATGAAAAAACAATGTTTTCTTGCGGTACTGGCGGGGCTTTCGCTGGGTTTTCAAGTGCAGGCCCAGTCCAGTGCAGACCTGAACACGCGTCTGCAAAATGGAAAGGTACTGGTAGACCAGCAGAAGTATGAGCTGGCCATGGCAGAGCTGTTGCCCCTGACCAGCAGTGCCACCGGCAAAACCTTTGCGGCAGATGCGGCCTATTTGTACAGTGTGGCGGCGGCTAAGCAGAAAAAATGGGCCGAGGCCGATAAAATGCTCACGCAGCTTACCGCAGAACACCCTGCCTGGGGTGGCCTGCCAGATGCGCAGTACCTGCACGGGCACGTTCTGTTTGAGAAGAAGGAATACCTGCGCGCCTTGAAAGCATTGGCCCCAATACAGGGAATGCAGGAGGAGGTGGCCAACATCAAGCGGCATTACATGATGCTGCTCCCTGACAAGGCAACCTTCCAGTACCTCATGCGTCAGTTTTCTGAAGATGCCACTCTGGCCAAAGCCTACGCAGATAAACTGGCCAGCGGTTGGTACACGGCCCAGGACAGAAGTCAGCTGGAAGACCTGGTGCGGAAGTTCAACCTGGACCGCAGCTACCTGCAGCGCACCGAGGCGGTCAAGAAGAACGAGTACAACATTGCGGTGCTCCTCCCCTTCAACCAGCCGGAGAACAGGGTGCAGGTAGATAAGAAAAACCTGTTTGTCACTGACTTTTACGCCGGCATGGCCGCCGCCCAGGATTCCCTGCAGAAACAGGGCATACGGGTCAACCTTTTCCCTTATGACACCCGCAATGACACCGCCCAGGTGCGAAAGATCATGACCATGCCTGAACTAGGGACCATGGACCTGGTGGTGGGGCCTATCTACAAGAACAACAGTACCCTGGCCGCTAAAATTGCCCAGGAGCGCAGCCTCAACATGGTAAACCCGTTTTCAGATGACCAGGAAATCCTGAAAGGCAACCCATACCTTTACCTGATGGAAACGTCTGTGGCCACGCAGGGGCAACGGGCTGCTGCTTTTGCCTACCAGACGTTTCCTAAGAAAACCGCGGTGATTATCTACGGCAGTGACAAAGACGACACCGTTTTTGCCAGCAGCTTCAGAAACACCTATATTTCACTGGGCGGCAAAGTACTCACGTACCACCGGTTCAACCCCAAATTGGGTTCTGGCATTTCAGGGGCTTTGGCTACCACCAACCTCAAGGATCTTGGGGTATTGGTAGTGAAATCCAATGCCTTGAATGTGGCCACCGGCACCATTGGCTACCTGGAGCAGCGCGCTTCTAAAGTACCGGTCATGGTACCGCAGGCCTGGCTGGAACACCCACAGATAGGTATGTCCCAGCTAGATTTCCTGGAGATGTACTTTTTGGCGCCCAAATACGTGGATCTGGAAAACCCCACCGTGCAGCGGTTCAGGAAAAACTATAGCTCCAGATACAATCTGCCCCCTTCCAGCTTCACCTTTTCCGGGTTTGAACTCCTCATGTACTATGGCAAACAGTTGCAGCAGAACGGCTACGCAGTTCCCTTGAGATTAAGCGGAGTGCAGCCGGGTGTCTTCTACCAGGGGGTGGGGTATATGAACAATGCCTCTGCCAAGCAAACCCAGGACAACCAGTACCTTCCTATCCTGAAACTGGAGAATGGCCGTTTTCTAGTAGTGAACCCTGTTTTTTAAGCACATGACTGTTGGGAGAAGAGAGAGTTCTAACAAACCAGGCAACAGAGACAGGAATCTTTCCCTTTTGCCCTCCAGCTTTGGAACCCGTTGCTTTACACCCTCCCCTACTCTGTCATCTGCATATTTCATCCACTAATCCTTTGAACCAACATGCTTACCCATATAACCAGCAAAGAACTATTTGAGCGGGCCCAACAGTTTATTCCCGGCGGGGTGAATTCACCGGTGCGGGCATTCAGGGCGGTGGGCGGTCAGCCCCTGTTCCTGAAATCTGCCAAGGGTGCGTTTCTCTATGACGAAGACGGCAACCAGTACCTGGACCTGATCAACTCCTGGGGCCCAATGATCCTGGGCCACGCCCATGAGGTGGTGGAGAAAGCGGTGCGGGATGCCCTGCCCGGTTCCCTTTCCTTTGGGGCCCCTACCCGCCGCGAGATTGAAATGGCCGAGCTTATCACCAGCATGATCCCCAGCGTGGAGAAGGTGCGCATGGTAAACTCCGGCACTGAGGCCACCATGAGTGCCATACGCGTGGCACGCGGCTACACCGGCCGTGACAAAATGATCAAGTTTGAAGGCTGCTACCACGGGCACGGTGACTCATTCCTGATTGCCGCCGGCAGCGGGGCCGTTACCCTGGGGGTACCAGACAGCCCCGGCGTAACCAAAGGTGTGGCCAATGATACCCTTACCGCCCCCTTCAATGACTTAGCCGCCGTGCAAACGCTGGTAGAAGCCAACCCGGGGCAGATAGCCGCCATCATTCTGGAACCGGTGGTAGGCAACATGGGCCTGGTGCCACCGGCAGAAGGCTTTCTGCAGGGGCTTCGGGATTTATGTACCAAAGAAGGCATTGTGCTCATTTTTGACGAGGTGATGACGGGATTCCGGCTAGCCAAAGGCGGGGCGCAGGAGTTGTTCGGCGTAAGCCCAGACATGACCACCCTGGGCAAAATCATTGGCGGCGGCATGCCCGTGGGCGCCTACGGCGGAAAAAAGGAGATCATGAACGCAGTAGCCCCGGCCGGCCAGTGTACCAGGCAGGTACTTTGTCAGGCAATCCCATTGCTATGTCGGCAGGTTTGGCGGCATTGACGTACCTGAACGAGCATCCTGAGGTGTACACGCACCTGCAGCAGATCACTGACAAGTTGGTGAACGGTACCAGACAGAACCTGCAGCAACTGGGCTTGCACTACACCCTTAACCAGGTGGGCTCCATGTTCAGCATCTTCTTCACAGAGCAACCGGTTACAGATTTTGCCTCGGCCAAAACGTCAGACCTGCAGCTGTTCGGGAAGTATTTCCATGAGATGCTGCAGCGGGGAATCTACCTGGCCCCTTCCCAGTTTGAGACTCTGTTTGTCTCCCATGCCCTCACAGATGAACTGGCAGATCACTACCTGGCAGCTAACCTGGAAGCTTTAAAAGCCATACACCCTTAGAAAGAATAGCTCAAAAGAAGCGGCGCCTGAACCTAACCAAGGCACCGCTTCCTTTTTTTAAGCACCTGTTTTTTTCACTTTATGATATTCCTGTTTTGGGGCTGTTTTTCAGAAATCAGCCCCAAAACAGAACGTCCGCCTTATCTTCTCCCCTCAATTTTACGTTCAGCCCTTAGAATGAAACCTCAGGAGCACGCCGGCAAGTTTTCAATTGAGATCAGGGTCACCCCGCAAGAAATTGATGCGTTGGGCCATGTGAACAACGTGGTGTATCTGAGGTGGGTGCAGGAGGTGTCAGCGGCGCACTGGGCGCAGGTGGCACCGCCCAGAGTGCAGGAAAAATTCCTGTGGGTGGTGCTTCGGCACGAAATTGATTTTCACAAACCTGCTTTCCTGCAAGACACCGTGACGGGTTATACCTGGGTAGGGGAACACCAGGGGGCAAAATTTGAGCGGTTTGTGAGCCTGTACAGAACAGCCACCGGTGAACTGCTGGCCGCCGCAAAGACCGTCTGGTGTCTGTTAGACGCCCAGACCCTACGCCCCAGAAGGATTGAGCAGGAGCTTCTCCGTCTGCTGTAGAAGCCGCCCTTTTTTCATGCCGCCTAGGTGCCCACTCCATTTCATTGGAACGAGAAGAATGCCTCCTTTCCTGAATTATTTTCAGGGGAGTTTTTTCTGTTTTGGGGCTGTTTGGCCAAAACAGCCCCAAAACAGAAAAAGTAGCTCAACCTGCTGCTGCTAATTCACCTGGAGCGCACCGGCTACTTTGTTGTATTTGTTCCGGTATTCAAGCGGTGACAAACCCGTGATTTTCTTAAACGTGGCCCTGAATGCTTTTGGATCTGAATACCCAACGGTAAACATCACCTCGTTCACATTGTCCTGGGAGGATTCAAAGCGCATCTTGGCCGCCTCCATCTTCACCCGCTGTATGTACTCCAGCACGGTATTGCAGGTGGCTTTCTTGAACCGGCGTTCCAGGTTTCTCCGGCCTAGATAGAAATTACTGGCCAGGTCGTCTACGGAGATTTTTTCCTGGTAATTGGCTTCAATGAACTCCTGGGCCTGTTTGATGAGGTCGTCTTCATGGTCTTTCTGCCCCTGGAAAATCACGAACGGGCTCTGGCTGCGCCGGTCAATGTCAATCTGGAACGCCTTAGACATGACTACGGCAATCTCGCGCCCCGCAAATTTCTCAAGGAGGTAGAGCACCAGGTTGAGGTAGGAGAACGCGCCGCCGCTGGAGTAGATGCGGTGCTCGTCGGTGATGATGCTGTCTTCCACCAGTTCCACCTCTGGGAACATCTTCCTGAAGGCATTGGCGGCCATCCAGTGGGTGGCGCACTTGCGGCCGTTGACCAATCCGGTAGAGGCTAGCAGGAAAGCGCCCACGCAGAGACTCGCCACTTCGGCCCCGGTCTGGTACTGTTGCACAATCCAGGGCATGAATTCGGCATTGGCTTGTACGGCCTTGGCCAAATCACCGTCCAGCGCCGGAATCAACACCAAATCAGTGTGGGGAACGTCATGAATGGTGGCATCTGTATAGACAGTGTAAATGCCGCCGGCCGCCTTCACTTCCCTTGTAAGCCCCACCAGCTGAATCTTGAAAAGCGCCGGTTTGCCCATGCCTAAGAGCAGTTTATTGGCCTCTGTCAGCACCTGTCGGGGGCCTTCCACGCTACCCAGAATAGCGCCTTCAGGAACAAGAAGCGTGATGTGTTTCATCTCTAAAATATTTTTGGTTATTTAAGGCATTCTTTTCCTTCTGCCCTATCTATCACTCTCATTCTTAAGCATTATACCGGCGGCCGGTGTAGTTGCTTTGGTTTTCAAGGTACATAATTTTCTTGCTTCCTGATTCTATAACCTGGTCAATTTTGAGGCTTTCCTTTCAGCTTCAGGCGTACTGGGGAAAATGTCGGAATCACCCCGTTTAATGCCGTATTCCCCCCCGTTCCATCCTTTTAAAGAAGTCTATGTTTGCAAGGTCAATATGAAGGAAAGAACTATGACTCCATACGCCCTGGCAGCCTATACAGAACCCCGCGTTAAGCGCCACTCTGCCCAGCACTTGGCGGTCATCAAAACGCAGGTGGCCCTACCGCAGATTCACCGGCACCTGCCTCCGCTTTTGCCAGAAGTTCAGGCGTGGCTGGCCGCATGCCCGGTAGCCGCGGCGCAGCAGGAGCTGGCTGCCTTTATCAAAGGAAATGTCTTCGCTATTGAAACGCACCCCACCGGCCCCGCCAACAAGCCAAACCCGGAATAAATGGCAAACCAAAATTCTGCTCATGGTGAAGCCTGCTACTACCCTTGTCACTATTTAAACCAATCATCTCTCTTTTTATCCATGAAAACCTTGAAAAAAATCTTACTCGGCGTAGCCGCTTTTGTAGTGCTGCCTCTGGTAGTGGCGCTGTTCGTGCAAAACGACTTTAAAGTGGAACGGCAGATTGTCATCAACAAGCCCCAGCCAGAGGTGTTTGCCTACCTCAAGCACCTCAAAAACCAGGAAAACTTTAGCAAATGGGTCATGGCTGACCCGAACATGAAAAAAGCATTCAGGGGCACCGACGGCACCGTGGGGTTTGTGTACGCCTGGAACGGCAATGACCAAGCCGGTGAAGGCGAGCAGGAAATCAAGCACCTGGACGGACAGAACATTGACATTGAAGTCAGGTTTAAACGCCCCATGGAAAGCATGGCACAAGCCCCATTCCACACCCAAGCCCTCTCTGACAACCAGACCAAAGTCACGTGGGGCATGCAAGGTTCTTCGCCTTACCCATTCAACCTCATGAATTTATTTACAGACAAAATGCTGGGCGGTGACTTAGAAGCCAGTTTGACCAACCTGAAAGGAATTTTAGAAAAAGAAACCATTTCCAAAAAATAACCTAACGCTATGCTCACCATTCATCCTTACGTCAATTTCCCGGGCAACACCGAAGAAGCCTTCCGGTTCTACCAATCTGTCTTCGGCGGCAATTTCAAAGCGCTCATAAGGTTCAAAGACACGCCAGAGGCGGAAAGAATGTCACCCGAAGACCAGGAGAAAATCATGCACATTTGCCTCCCAATTGGCGATTCTGTGCTGTTGATGGGCACCGATGCGCTGGACTCTATGGGCCACACCCTCACCATGGGCAACAACTTCTTTCTCACCATTACCCCAACTTCCAGACATGAGGCAGATGAGGTATTTGCCAAACTGTCAGCGGGCGGAAAGGCGTCTCTGCCCATGCATGAAAGTTCGTGGAACTCCTACTTTGGTATGTTCACAGACAAGTTCGGGCTGCAATGGATGATTGACCTGGATTTAAGCCAGCAATAGCACCGCATGTAAGGAATGTCCTTCGCTTATTCACCTGAAAAAGAATCTTCCCATCACCTTATCTGAAATCGCCATGGCAGCAAATGAAATCTTACAAGAACCTGCGTTAGACACGCTCCACCTGCATCGTATTTTCAACGCGCCCCGGGAACTGGTTTGGCAAGCCTGGACCACTCCCGCTTTGCTCATGCGTTGGCACGGTCCCAAAGACTTTACGGCTCCGGTTTGCCATGTAGACCTGCGGATGGGCGGTATAACGCACCTCTGCATGCGTTCGCCCGAGGGGCAGGATTTCTGGAGCAAGGGCACGTACCGTGAGATAGATGCCCCGCACCGGATGGTGGTGACCGATTCCTTTTCAGATGAGCAAGGGAACATTATCTCGGCCGCCAACTTGGGCATGGGCCATGATTGGCCGCTGGAACTGCTGGTGACGCTCACGTTTGAGGAAAAAGACGGCAAAACCCATTTCCACCTGCAACATGAAGGGCTGCCCACCGGTGAAATGCTGGATTTGTGCCGCGCCGGCTGGAGTGAGTCGTTAGACAAGCTGGAGAACCTGTTGCAGCAACTTCAATAAAAAGCGGGAAGAATTTAGAGTTTTCAGTTTACCCTTAGCAACAGCGTCCGCCTGGGTCTTACGGTAGATTAGTTTCCTGTTTTGGGGCTGTTTTCAGAAAAACAGCCCCAAAACAGGGGCACAAGCTGGCCCTTGCGCCCTCTAACCTCTCCGCCTCTAGAACACAGCATGTATCACTTTAAAAAATTAGAAAATGGCAAAGCAAATTTTTGTAAACCTTCCGGTGAAAGACCTGAACCGTTCTGTTGAGTTTTTAACCAAACTGGGCTTCACCTTCAACCCGGAGTTCACCAATGAAGACGCCACCTGCATGATTGTGGGCGAGAATATTTTTGTCATGCTGCTGGTAGAAAAGTTCTTCCAGGGCTTCACCAAGAAACCCATCGCCGATGCCTCCAAAACCACCGAGGTACTGGTTTGCCTTTCGGCGGAAAGCCGGGAAGAAATAGATTCTTTGGTGGAAAAGGCCGTGGCCGCCGGTGGGGCCGCGCCCAATGACAAGCAAGACCACGGCTTTATGTACGGCTGGGGCTTTGAAGATTTAGACGGCCACCTCTGGGAATTCAGTTACATGGAGGCCATGCCCGAAACCCAAGCTGCCGCTGCCCAACCGGAAACTATGGCGTAAAAAATTTCCTGTTTTGGGGCTGTTTTTCTAAAAACAGCAAAACAGGAAATCCTTCACAATTCACTATCAAAATTTCATCTCTTCTAACAAATGAAAAAGACTAAAATTCTCTACTGGGCTTTCACCGGAATCATGGCGCTCATGCTGGGCTTCGGGTCGGTGTTCAACGTCATGTCCTCACCCGAATCGGTGGAGCTTTTCAACTGGCTAGGTTACCCGTTGTACCTGTTGCCGTTCCTGGGGGTGGCGAAGTTGTTGGGGATTTTCGCCATTCTGGTGCCTGGTTTTAACCGGGTGAAAGAGTGGGCGTATGCCGGCCTCATCTTTGATTTGGTGGGCGCCATGTATTCGCTGATGTCTATTGGCGAACCGGTTTCTGTGTATTTGCCACTTTTTCTGCCCATTCTGCTGGTGGCGCTTTCTTATTACTTCCACCACAAGCTACTGAAAGCGGCGGCGCACCGTGTTCCAGAAAAAACGCCAGACCTTTCTCTAGCCGTTTCCTAAGCGTTTCATTTTATTTATCAGGCGAAGTCATGCACCCCGTTGAAGTATTTAAAACCAATGTGGCAAGAGTTTCCCAAGCCCATGCGCTGGCGCAACTACTCACGCAACAGCTGCCAGGCTGTAAGATTAGCTTTGACCTTGACGACTGTGACCGGATTCTGAGAGTGGAAGGCAACGGCTGTCCGCCTGAGCTGGTCATTGAACTGGTGCAGGAAAATGGCTTTTTTTGCCAGGTGCTGGAAGAATAGAGTTGGTTCTGTTTTCGCTGTTTTTCAGAAAACAGCCCGAAAGCAGAACCCGCGGGTACAAGCTTTAGCTTGTACCATGCCATGATCAGTCGCTATCTATTACTTTAGAAAAAGGACACTAATTTAAGGAATTATAGTATGTAACTAGTTTGGCTAAGTCTTCATCCTCTTTAAAGCTCAAATTATTATTTTCAGCGAATTTGGCTATTTCAGTGGATTTATCTTTTAAAACTGCTAGTATTCCCTTTTTATCTTTCCTTACTTTAACAAGTCCAGTTGGTGTTGTCATATAGTACCTCACTGTAGGTTTAATCTGTTTAGTAGCAAAAGTGGCCCCTGGAGCCCTTTCTTCTACAATGTCTTTAGAAGTCCGTTTGAGCAATTGGTACTTACCATCCGCCAGTACTTCATAATACGATTTCTCATTGTTACCATCTACAGCAGGAAAACCATTTCTAAAAATCCTTCCATGTGCGACAGCTTTGTCATTCCCCTCTATAATGGTAAATTCTTTTACGGGGTACATAAAAGCTTTAGCATGATTTTTATCTAAACTGAATATTAATTCATCTTTAATCAGATCATACTTTAGGTTCAAGCCTTGGTATAAGGTCCCATCTTGCAATTTGACGCTCCCTTGAGACCAATCTTCAGACAAATATGGAGAACCTGTTGCACCATTATACATTTTACCCACTACCCCTACACCAATTGGATCTACTGAAAGGTTAACCCCTTGCCCATTTACCTTGGCATTAAAAGAAAAAAAAGCGTAAAGACTCAAAAAAGTCAGTTTCATTAAATTTTTCATTCTTCTTAAGAATTCTAAGTTGAAATTTTAAGAAATATAAGAATTTACTTAGCAATAATCCATACCACTTTTCCTTTTTTATTATTTTAACTTATTCTTATTTGCCTTCGTGAAACGTTTTCTAAAAGTTTATATGGGTAAATTTGAAATTTATGATAAAAATAGTCTAGCAACTTAAAGGTTAACTTGTGCTACCTCATTAGGCATACTTTCAGAAAACATTTACGAAAAATAGTGTTATTCTATTCTATAAGAGCAAAGGCGGAGGTTCGAAACTCTGATAAAACATTAAACTTTAAAGAGTAATTAATTATGACCAAAACAAACCACTCTTTATTTACAGACCATATAAATCTTATTTAAAGTTTTCGGGCTGTTTTTCAGAAAACAGCCCGAAAGCAGAACTTCCATTTTTACCCCGCTACTAACTGCAACTCCGCCGGCAGCTCCACCACCGGCACGCCATCTTTCTCCAGTTGGGTCACCAAATTGGTCAGGTCAGCCAACTGCTCCAGCACGAAGTACCTTTCGGCCACTTCCTTTTCTTTGTGAGGCATGGCTAACATTTCTGCCAAATCCAATGGTTGCCAGCTGTTCTCTTTGCGCATGGCCGCCTCGCCCTCCGGGGCGTTGGAAAGCAAAGCCGCCCCGAAAAGCATCACTTTCCCTTCCTCATTTCTAAGCAAGCCGTTGCTTAAAACATGCTGCGCCAACCGCCACAACAGCTCAATGCCCTCCGGCGATTTCTGTTCTTTAGACAAAACGCCCAACCGCTGCATGAAACCCGCTACTTCTGGCTGCAGCAACCACGGCAACTGGCAGAACACGTGGGTAAACATGTCTTGCCCGCCCTGCAGACGCATATCAGCGTCTGGGTGCAACCGAAGTGAGGTCAGCGCCGGGAATTTGCACTTCGCCCAGCGGGCGAGGAGTTGCCGCGGGGTCATGGGTTCCTCAACGGCCACTACCTCCCAGCCAATCTGCCGCTTGAGCAGAAAGTTCAGCTCCTGGAAATCAGGAATCATATACGCCTTCAGTTCCAGCGCCTTCACGCCTTCCCAGAAGGGTGCCGCGACCTGATTAGCCAACGTCTCCACACGCTTGGTGTACAAGATGTTCCAAATCTGCTGTTCTTGAATGGTGTACTGATGATACTGTTGCTGGTACATAACGGTTAAAATGAAAAAGGCCTGATTCCGAAGCGGAACCAGGCCTTTTATGGTGATTGATGTTCTTAGTCTTTATCCATCAAAAATTCACCCATATTGTCCCGGCTCCGAAGGCGCATGTGCGCTTCGCAGAATTGACAATAATCATATATAGGGCAAAGTTTTGCATAACTGGGACTAATATAAGAGTCCTGTTTTATATTTCCAAATGTTTAAACGCTTTTTTCAGTTTTTTTCTAGAAAGGATGCAACCATAGTTCTATACAGATGCTCTTACCTTTAAAGGCATCATCATTCCTATAGAAAAAGCGTTTAGCATTTTATTACAGTTTGTGGCGCAAACATCTGTTTGTTCCTTCAGGAGAAGAAAGTCTCTGTTTCCGGGCTGTTTTTTGGAAAGTAGCCCCGAAACGGAAACACCGGCAATCGTGTTTGCCATGCCAGGGTCAGCCAAGATCTATCAAGATAGTAAAAGGAAAAAACTTAAAACAGCTTCAGTAAACTCTCCAACATCTACTAACTCTATTATGAAAAGACTTATTTCTCTACTGCTGGTTTTCATTGTTTTCGCGCAGACAGGCTGTGATAAAACAGACGATGAACCTACTTCCCCTTTTCAAAGAAAGACTACCTCTATCAAGGCCACAGCTGTTGTTGGCGAGTGGAAGTATGTGAAGAGGGTTTGGCTATCACAAATAGCTGGTAAACCCGAACCCTATGTCACTCCCGCCGAATTTGAAGAGGTTATCACCTTTTATACAGATAACACCTATACCAGGTCAACATCTGGCACAGTTACTACCGGAACCTATAGAGTACATGAATTGACAGCCCCAGAATGGGTAGTCATTTTAGAAAACAACCAAACCTCCAGAAGCACTTCTCTATCTACAGGAGACAGCAATTTCTTAATTGAAGACCACACCCCCTCTGACGGCCCCATGTACTACTTCCAGAAGGTGACCAGTAGCACTGGAACCACCCCCAGGTAATAGACCAACTGAATGCACTTTTGTTCCGGAATGCCTGTTTCCGGGCTGTTTTTCCCAAAACAGCCCGGAAACAGATGTTCTGCAAGGAGTTTTTGGGTATTATACCAATTCTTTCCTGAGTTCAAACGTCTTGCGCATCTTCTGAATCATACGGGCAGACTCCGCAAAACTTAAGGTTTGGGCCCCGTCAGAGGCGGCTTCCTCTGGTTTCTCGTGGGTTTCATAGATAATGCCATCGGCACCGGCCATGATGGCGGCCAAAGCCATGGGCTCCACATAGTCCCTGATGCCGATGCCGTGCGAAGGGTCAACAATCACCGGCAGGTGCGTTTTCTCTTTCAGGATTGGAATGGCGTTCAGGTCTAAGGTATTGCGGCTGGCGGTTTCATAGGTCCTGATGCCGCGCTCGCAGAGCATGAGCTTCTCGTTTCCGCCGGAGAAAATGTATTCAGCGGAGTACAGCAGTTCATCAATGGTGCCGGAGATGCCACGCTTCAACAGCACCGGTTTGTCTACTTTGCCCAGTTCGTCCAGCAGGTTAAAGTTCTGGGTATTGCGGGCGCCAACCTGAAACACATCAGTATACGGTTCCATGGGCGCAATCTGCGACACCTGCATCACCTCAGTCACAATCTTGATGCCGTTGGCGCGGCAGAGTTGGTAGAACATTTTCAGACCTTCCAAACCCAACCCTCTGAACGAATACGGCGAACTGCGGGGCTTGAACACGCCGCCGCGCATGAAGCGAACGCCCTGGCTCACCAAATGCGCAATGGTTTTCTCAATTTGTTCCTCGTTCTCAATGGAGCAAGGCCCGGCCATGAGGGTCAACTCCCCTTCCTTCACCTGCAGCCCATCCCCGAAGTCAATGACCGTGGGATTCACTTTCCATTTGCGTGACACCAGTTTGTAGTCATCAGAGACCATGTGAATGTCCTTGATACCGGGTAAATGCCCGATGGTGCGCACGTCAAATTCGGCTTTGCCGGTACCTACCAGATAATGACCTGCCTGGGTGATGACCTCAGTAGTTTTGTAATTGAGTTCTTTGGCTTTGTCCTGAATGGCAGTCTTCTGGTCAGGACGTATATTAGCTTGTAGCTGGATCAGCATGTTTTTAAATTTGAAAGTTCACTTCTCTTTTGTCATCCTGAAAGGATCTTGTGAGCGAACGGTAGTAGCGGTTAATAAATGCCGTTCTAGCTCGCCCACAAGATCTTTCCAAGATGACAAAGGGGGGTGTATACTCTTGAAAATAAGAGCTTGTATTTCGAATTATGTCGTCGTTCATGCTTGTACGGTTGGCTCTGATTTAATAGACTTCAAGAAACTCCTTACATTCTCCCGTACCTCCGCCGCGTTTTGCAACGCTTTGATAAAAGCGCTGCCAATAATGGCGCCATGAGCTGTTTGGCAGGCCAGCTCAAAGGAGTTCTTATCTGAAATCCCGAAGCCAATCAGCAGCGGGTTCTTCAAACCCAGATTCCGCACGCGGGAGAAATAGGCCTGCTGAGCGTCATTGGTCTGCACCTGGCTGCCAGTGGTGCTGGCGCTGGATACCATGTAGATAAAGGAGTTGGTCAGGTTGTCAATTTGCCGGATTCTTGTATCTGAAGTTTGCGGCGTAATCAGGAAGATAAGGCTGAGGCCATGCTTCTCCAGAATGGGTTTGTACTCTTCCTCGTACTCGGCAAACGGAAGGTCTGGCAGAATAAGACCATCTACCCCTACCCTGGCAGCATCTTCGCAGAAGCGTTCAAAGCCGTACTGCATCACCGGGTTCAGGTACCCCATTAAAATGATGGGCAGCGTCACTTTCTCCCGCACGCCTTCCAATTGCTTTAACAGCACTTTCAGGGACATGCCGTTGTCCAGCGCGACCATGTTGCTGGCTTGTATGGTAGGTCCGTCGGCCAAGGGGTCAGAGAAAGGCATGCCAATCTCCACCAAATCAGCGCCGGAGGCTTCCAGTTCCTCCAGAATGGTCACGGTGTCTTCCAGTTTAGGGTAACCGGCGGTGAAATACACGTTGAGCAGGTTGCCGGTCTTCTCCCGGAAAAGTTGAGTGAGTCTATTGTTGGGCATCTTGTTGTTCAAAGTAGGTGAGAATGGTGTTCAGGTCTTTGTCGCCGCGGCCGGAAAGGTTCAGTACCACCACATCTTCTGGTCCGGCATTGATTTCTTTCAGAGCCGCCAGTGCGTGTGACGATTCAATGGCCGGGATAATGCCTTCCAGACGGCTCAATTCGCGCAGCGCTTCCATGGCATCAGCGTCTGTGATGGCAATGAATTGGGCTCTGCCCGATTGGGCCAAGTGCGCGTGCAACGGCCCCACCCCCGGGTAATCCAGCCCCGCCGAAATGGAATAGGGTTCAGTTATCTGTCCGTCTTCGGTTTGCATGAGCAAGGTTTTGCTGCCGTGAATGATACCGGTTTTGCCCAGCACCGACGTCGCCGCCGAATGCCCTGAATCTACACCCAAACCAGCGGCTTCTACTGCCACCAACTTCACGCTTTCCTCATCTAAGAAGTGATAGAACGCTCCGGCCGCATTGCTTCCGCCGCCCACGCAAGCCACCACATAATCAGGCAGTTCCCTTCCCTCTTTCTCCAGCAACTGATTCCTGATTTCTTCGGAAATAATAGCTTGAAAACGCGCCACCATGTCTGGGTACGGGTGCGGCCCTACCACCGAACCAATGATATAGTGCGTGTCTACGGGGTTGTTAATCCAGTCTCTGATGGCCTCATTGGTGGCGTCTTTCAAGGTTTGGCTGCCCGAGGTCACCGGCACCACAGTTGCCCCCAGCAGTTTCATTTTCTCCACGTTGGGCTTCTGGCGTTCGGTGTCAATCTTGCCCATGTAGACAATGCACTCCAACCCGGCCAAGGCGCAAACGGTGGCGGTGGCCACGCCATGCTGACCGGCTCCGGTTTCAGCGATGATGCGTTTTTTACCCAGCCGCTTCGCCATGAGAATCTGCCCCACCGTATTGTTGATTTTGTGAGCACCGGTGTGGTTCAGGTCTTCGCGCTTGAGGTAGATTTTGGTGTTGTACCTTTCAGAAAGACGCTTGGCGTGGTACAGCGGCGTGGGCCTGCCCACATAATCACGC
This sequence comes from Rufibacter ruber, assembly GCF_001647275.1. Classification (GTDB taxonomy): domain Bacteria; phylum Bacteroidota; class Bacteroidia; order Cytophagales; family Hymenobacteraceae; genus Nibribacter; species Nibribacter ruber_C. The sequence goes on from NZ_LRMM01000015.1 coordinate 53,810, forward strand.
AACAACAAATGCAGTTCTTCCTGAAACTCGGGCTCCTCTATAATTTGCACGTATTTCTCGCGCAGCTCCTCCACGTTGGGGTACAGCATCTCCGGGATAAATGCCCCGCCAAATTGCCCGTAATAGCCCCGCTCGCTTACTCCGTAATTCTTACTCATATTTTTATGTCTTTTTAGACGTTTAATCTTAGTTATTGCCTAGCTATTCTATTCTAAAACAGCTGGCTACTTATACAGTTTATCAATTTCACTTCACCTACCCATTTTCAATTAGCCCGCAGCTCTTCATTCTGCCTCCCTCTTTGTCCTTCTACCTTCTTTTCTATCCCCATTATGTCATTCTGGAAGAATCTCGGTGGCGAACTGTAGTAGCACTTGCTTTTCTAGTTTGCCAGCAAGATTCTTTCAGAATGGCAAAGAGAGACAGAATGACAAAAGAGAGAATTCATTAATTGAATTGGTTAGATAACCTCTCAACAGGGGTAACCTACTTCCTGTTTTTGACCTGTTTTGGCTAAAACAGGCCGAAAACGCACTTCCTTCTTTCGGCTGCGCCGATATTAGTCCCTTAGCTGGGTAAAGAACTCTTTCAGGCGCGTCACATCTTTCAACCCCGGCGAAACTTCAAACTTGCTGTTCAGGTCAATGCCGTAGAGCTGCGGGTGCCGGAGGGCTTTGATTTCCTCAATATGTTCCAGGTCAATGCCGCCGCTCAAGAAGAAAGGCACGTCTAAATTGTAGTTCTGCAGCAAGTTCCAGCTGAACCGCGTGCCGTTGCCGCCGGGCGAAGGGCCGCTGGCGTCAAACAGGAAGTAGTCACAGCAGCCGGCGTATTCCTGCAACTGAATAAAATTAAAGTCGTCGCCCACCCGGAAGGCTTTCATAACGGTGAGCCCGGCGTCTTTAAGTTCGGCGCAGAACTGCGGCGGTTCATGGCCGTGCAGCTGCACCAGGTCCAGCCCCAAATCGGTGACCTTCTGCAGAATGTTGACCACCAGCTCATCTACAAAAACCCCCACCTTCTCTACCCCGCTCCCCGCCGACGACGAGAAAACGGCCCATTGGGTGGTGATGAAGCGCGGCGATTTTTCATAAAAGATAAACCCTATGTAATCTGGCTGAAGCTGAAGCAGTTCTTCAATGTTCTCTGAATACTTCATGCCGCAGACTTTAATCTTCAGGTCGCGAGGGGCCATGGTTGCGTTTCTAAGCTGTTTTTCTGAAATGAGGCCAAAACTAGATGGTAAACGCGGGCGAAGCCGTCCGCAGTTTTTTCAGCTCGTCTATGAAGGCCGCGCAGGCTTTTTCCGGACGGCTGTTTTTCATGAACGTCTCCCCTATCAAAAAACCTTCAAAGCCGTATTGCCGAAGCTCCATGATGGTTTCTGCGGAGCTGATGCCGCTTTCAGACACTTTCACAAAGTCATCAGGAATCAAGTCCGCCAGTTCTTTAGATGTCTCCACGCTCAAGGTAAAATCATGCAGGTTGCGGTTGTTCACACCAATCAGGTCTACGTGCGACGTCACGGTTCTTTCCAGTTCTTCGCGGTCATGCACTTCCAGCAGCACCTCCAGCCCCAATGAATGCGCAAACTGCCCCAGTTGGGCCACTTCTTCCTTCGTCAAAATGGCGGCAATCAATAAGATAGCGTCTGCGCCGATGGATTTGGCCTCCAGAATCTGGTATTCGTCTATGACGAAATCTTTGCGCAGAATGGGGCAGAAATTGAATTTGCGGGCGGTAGTCAGGTCTTCGCTCTTGCCCCCAAAAAATGCAGAATCTGTAAGTACAGACAACGCCGAGGCCCCGGCCTGCATGTAGCCAATGGTAGTTCTTTCTACCGGCGCGTAAGCGTTCAGCATTCCTTTGGAAGGCGAGCGGCGTTTGAACTCGGCAATAATGCCGTTGAGGTCATCGCGCTGCACGTACTTTCGCAAAGACACTGGCTGCGACGGGAAATACAGGCTGCGCTCCAGCAATTTCACCGGCACAATGGTTTTGCGGTCGGCAACTTCCTGGCGTTTGTGCGCCACTATTTGGTCAAGAATGGTAGGCATAGGGTTGGGTCACTAAAAGCTGATTAAAAGTATGGAGCGCTTTGCCTGTCTCCAGCGTGTGCCGGGCTTTCTGAATGGCCTGCGCCACGGTGAGGGTTTCGTCTGAACAGTAAATACCCAGTCCGGCGTTGGCCACCACGGCGTCTTGCTGAGCCTGGGTGCCGCGGCCTTCCAGCACGTCCATGAAAATGCGGGCCGCATCCTCCACCGTCTCACCCCCGAATAAATCAGAGGCCTGGTACGTAGGGAACCCGAGGTCTGACGGCTGCAACATCTGTTCGCCCTGCGGCGTCACCATTTTGAAGGCACCGGTGAGGGAAACCTCGTCATAGCCGTCCAGCGAATGCAGCAGCACAAAGCGTTTGCCCGTCTTCTGATACAGGTACGTGTACAGGCGCATGAGTTCCAGACTGAACACACCCACCAGCTGGAAGTGCGGCTTCGCCGGATTAATCATAGGCCCCAACATGTTGAAGAAGGTTTTCACGCCCAATTCTTTCCTGATAGGCGCTACTTCTTTCATGGCCGGGTGGAACAGCGGCGCGTGCATGAAACAGAGGTTGGTTTTCTCCAACTGTTCGCGCAGTACCTCGCTGTCATTGGTGAAGTTGTAGCCCAAATGCCCCATCACGTTAGACGACCCGCAGATAGACGAAACACCCGTATTGCCGTGCTTGGCCACTTTGTACCCCGCGCCCGCCACCACAAAAGAAGACAGCGTGGAGATGTTGAACGTGTCTTTTCCATCGCCGCCGGTGCCGCAGAGGTCAATCACCTGGTCGGTGCCCAAATCTGGTTGTAAGCAGAGTTCCAGCATGGCTTCCCGAAAGCCTTCCAGCTCGTCAACGGTAATGTTGCGCATGAGGTACACGGTCATGAAAGCTGCCATTTGGCTGGCATTGGCCTGGCCGCGCGTAATATTGATGAGCACTTCCTTGGCGGTTTGTTTGCATAAGGTTTTGTGCTCAATCAGTTGTTGCAGAATTTGTTTCATAGGGTTAGGGAAGCGGCAAACGTGGTCCATTTCGTGATGCGGGTCTGGGGTTTTTCCAGCCAGTTGCGCATCATCTCTTTGCCGTAATCAGTTAAGATAGATTCTGGGTGGAACTGCACGCCGCACACGTCATACTCGCGGTGACGCAGCGCCAGCACCTCGCCGTTCTCATCAACGGCGGTCACTCTCAATTCTGAAGGCATGGAATCTGGCACCACCGTCCAGGAATGGTAGCGGGCCACCTGAAACGTTTGCGGCAGTGACTGGAACATGGGCTCGTGGTTGTTCACCACTCTTATAGTAGCTGACACGCCGTGGAAGACCTCTTTCATGTTCTCCAGCTCGCCCCCGAAGGCTTCGGCGATGGCCTGGTGGCCCAGGCACACGCCCATGATACGTTTGGTAGGCGCGTATTTCTTGATTAAGGCCGGCATGATACCCGCGTCTTCGGGCACGCCTGGCCCCGGCGACAGCACAATGGCATCATATTTCTCCACGTCTTCCAGGGTGATTTGGTCATTTCTGAAAACGTCTAGTTTATCGGCGTAGCCCAGTTCCCGGAGCAGTTGCACCAGGTTGTAGGTGAAGGAATCGTAATTGTCCAGAACTAAAATTTTCATGGTACTCTTGGGTTTAGTCGGGTTTGTCTGTATCGGTTTGGATTTTACGTTTCTGGCCTGTTTTTCAGAAAACAGCCCGAAAACAGAAATCTTTAATTCATAAGTTACTAAATAGTTGCGGCTTTTTCAAGCGCCTTCCGCAGGGCGGCCAATTTGTGGTGCACCTCATTCAGCTCGCTGTGAATGTCTGACTTGGCCACCACGCCCGCACCGGCCTGGTAAAACAGCTGGTTCTTCACGCTCAAAAACGACCGAATCATGATGGCATGGTTGAAGTCGCCGTTAAAGCCCAGATAGCCGATGCAGCCACCGTAGTAGCCGCGGCCCGTGGGCTCCAGCTCGTCAATGAGCGTGAGCGCGCGGTGCTTGGGCGCCCCAGACAGCGTGCCCGCCGGAAACGTATCTGCCACCATCTGCACCGAGCCGTGCTGGTTGGGCAGCTGCGCCGTCACTTTAGAAACTAAGTGAATCACGTGGGAGTAATACTGCACTTCCTTGAACACCTCTACCTTCACTTTATCGCCGTGCCGACTTAAATCATTGCGGGCCAGGTCTACCAGCATCACATGCTCTGCGTTCTCTTTGGGGTCATCATACAACTTCTGGGCCAACTCGGCGTCTGCCTGGTCATTGCCGGTGCGTTTGAACGTGCCCGCAATGGGGTAAATGGTGGCTTTCTCGTTTTTGATGGTGAGCTGCGCCTCCGGCGATGACCCAAAGATTTTGAAAGTGCCGTAGTCAAAGTAAAACAGGTACGGCGACGGATTGATGGAGCGCAACGCACGGTACACGTTGAACTCATCGCCCTGAAACTCCTGCGAGAACCTTCTGGAGAGCACAATCTGGAACACGTTGCCCAGGTGGCAATGCTTCACGCCCTGCTCAATCACCTTCAGGAATTCCTCATCGGTCTGGTTGGTGACTTCCTCGCCCACCGTAGAGAAATGGAACTGCGGGAAGTTCTTGTTCTGGATTTGGTTTTCCAGCTCGTCCAACCCATCGTTTTGTGGCTGATTTCCCAAAAAGTGCTCAAAAATGAACAGCTCGTTCTTGAAGTGGTTGATGGCAATCACGTACCTAAACGCCTGGTACAGAATCTCGGGCATATCAGAGTGCGCCGTGGGTTTCTCCTGCAGATTGAGCTGCTCATAATACTGTACCGCCTCAAACGACATGTACCCGAACAACCCGTTCTGGATAAACCCGAACTGGTCATTGCCTGCCTCAAACTGCTCAGCGTATTGCTGGAGCAATTTCACCGCCTCGCGCTTGTCCGTCAGTTCTTGCTCTTCTACCGTTCCGTCTGGAAACGTGAGGCGCAGCTGGCTGTCTTTTAACCGGAACTCGGCGATGGGTTCGCAACAGATGTAACTGAAGCTGTTTTCCTGGCCGTGGTAGTCAGAGCTTTCCAGCAAGAGGCAGTTGCGGTATTTGTCGCGCAGCTGCAGGTAAATGCCCACCGGGGTCACGGTGTCGGCGAGGAGGTGGCGGTATTGCGTTTGTAGGTTGAAGGTCTTCATGTGGTTCAAATAAAAAAGGCTTGCCGTTTGGGTAGAACAGCAAGCCTTTTGGGTATGGGCACGTTTTCTCTAGGCAACAGCCTGCTGTTCACGAATCTTGCGATTGGTGCCACCAACAGAACTGGTTGAAGATTTGTACCTGTACCATGTTTTTTTTGTCTTGATGAAACGGTTAAAAACGCCAAAGGCCCGGGGTGAATCCGAGCCTTTGGTTCTAGCAAATTACTGCATAGCAAGCGGGTCACCCATCAGATTTGAGGAGTGTGCCACCAAGCGTTATGTGTAAATTGTGCTGTGTTCATGTTGCAAATGTAACGGTCGTTTTAGAATGTGCAAGCGAATGGCAGAAAAAAATATCAAAAATTTAACTAAAGGCAATTTCTTATCAATTCTGTACATTTATGACGTGGTTCAACGGCTCTCTTTAGCATTTGCAAAGTCAAAATTATATGGCGCAAGCGTCCGCTTGTGCCTACTAACAAGGAGAAATTTGCGTTTACAGCCTCTTTTTCGCGAAACTGCCCCAAACTGCGGCACAAGCGGACGCTTGCGCCATGTTAAACGAGCAACCATTTTTTTACCATTGCACAAAACGCTTTCCTCCAGCTTCTTTATCTGGTGCTGCCTGTACGGGTGGTTGTGGCTAACTCCTGCCCTGCCCGCTGCCGCGCAGTCAACCTATACTTTAGAAACTGGGGTTGAAGCAGATTCTGCCCGGCAGGCCTCCAAGAAGGTGCTCCCCATTGCCATCGGCGCAGCCGCCGTCTACACCGGCGGTCTGCTCTGGCTCAATGAAACCTGGTACAAAAATGAGCCCCGCTCCTCTTTCCACTGGTTCAATGACGCCCGCGAATGGAAACAGATGGACAAGCTTGGCCACTTCTGGGGTGCCTTCCATGAAAGTCGGTTGGGCGTTGACGTGCTGCGCAGCTTGGGTGTCTCAGAGAAGAAAGCTATCTGGTGGGGCGGTTCACTCGGTTTCCTGCTCCAGACACCCATTGAGTATTTTGACGGCCGCTCGCCTGCCTACGGTGCCTCAGCGTCTGACATCGCCACCAACGCCGCCGGTTCTTTGGCTGTCATTAGCCAACAACTGGCTTGGGGAGAGCTTCGGCTCACGCCGAAATTTTCCTTCCACCGTTCCCGCTACGCGGAATTACGCCCTAACGTCTTGGGCAACGGCCTGGCCGAGGAACTGCTCAAAGACTACAATGGGCAAACCTACTGGCTCAGCGTAGACGTGGCCAAGTTCCTACCTGCCTCCAGCCAATACCCAAAATGGTTGAATGTAGCTTTAGGTTATGGGGCCGAGGAAATGGTGTATCATGATACAGATGCCAATCAAGCCTTAGGATTACAGGCGTACCGGCAGTATTACCTGAGTCTGGATTTGAACTGGCAAGCTATTCCAACCCGGAGCAAGTTTTTACGCGGCGCGTTTTATGTGCTGAATGCGGTGAAGTTACCCGCCCCGGCGGTGGAATGGAATGGCAGACGTGGGTGGCGCCTGCATGGGTTGTATTTTTAACTACGGCTAATGCTTGGGGGCCTGCTTTTGCAATGCGTAGTCTGCTGTTCCCTTGTCGGTGGCGCTTGATGCTGTATTTGGTGACTGCCAGTTGCTGCTGCTGAAATGCTTAATTCGCTGTTCCCCTGGCTTTGGTGTTTGACGCGGTGGTTTAGTAGCTGTGTTGTTTCATCTTTTCTGGTATGCGCTCACGGCCGCGGGGCCCGTCCTGGCGGTTCGCACTGCTGTTAAAACTAGGCCCTCCGGCCTTGCCGCTGGTGCGGCACCGTATGAACAGAGGCGCTCACCGCCAGGACTGGTTTGGGTTCCTTTACTGTAGCTGCTTGTGCTGTTATGTCTGCCTCTGCAAGTAGCTGCTGCTGCCCCGCTAGCCTGAGACGGGCCCGTGATGCGCACATTCAAGGATTTGCAAATTGTCAAATTGCCGATTGTTATTGGTTTGGTTCAGACGTTTCGGAAAAAGGTAGAGACCAGGCACCGCCTTGTCTCCCACACATTCCTGATAACTCCCCTCCTCTGAGGGGCAGGGGTGGGTTTAATCCATTTGCCGCTGCAATTGCGCCTGCTCAACAGACCTCGTAGCGTCCGGAGGACCTGCGAGCGTCTGCGCCAATGTTTCACCGCAGCACCTCCGCCACCGGAAACACCATCTTAAAATCCTGCACCGCCAGCACAGCCAACGGCTTTAAATGCTGTACAGGCGGGAAATAGGCCGCGTCTGCCTCTAAATACGGCACGTTGGCCAGGTGGGCATGGCCGGAGGCCTGCGGCTGGGTGAGGAGCAGTCGCCCCCGCCGTTCCTGCACCACCCGGAACAGGGGAAGCAGTTTGGTGGTAACCGGAAAGGAAAAGCCTTTGGGGTGAACCTCAGCAGAGAAGAAAGTACGGCCCTCCCGGCTCACGTCAAACAACTGCGTCCCGTCTCCCTGCTTCCGGAAGTGGAAGTCGGCCACCTCTTTGGGTATGCCCCAGTTCTCCCTTCCGCTGGCGGCGCTGGCGTGGGTGGAGACGTAAATTTTTGAGATGGCAAAGGTGAGTTTTCCGCCCCGGCGGAAAATACCCGGGATAAAGAGCAGCTCCTGGTACGGCCCCACCCCCGAGGTGTCATACTTCACCGCCATCACCGCCCCCAGCCCCAGCTTGTGCTGCCTGCACAAGTCTGGGTCCAGAAATCCGAATTGCCGGAGAAAGGCCTTCGGGAAAGCGTACAGGAAAACCGCGCCGTGGCCCGTGAGAAACCAGGGGGCGGGAACGATACCAGCAGGTGCCATAGGCCAGAATGTGTTGGTGCTTTTCCTCAGAACGGAATCCTCTACCGGCAGTTGCCCTAAAAGCAGCGGGGCGTTTTGGGGCTGTTTTCCGGAAAACAGCCCCAAAACAGGACGGGGTGCGGCCAGGCCAACAAAAAAATACACCGTTCCTGCTGTGGTACAGGCTGCTCCCTTGTGGCAGCATTCTCTGGCTGATCAGCGGAAACCTGTGTCAATTAACTTCCCCGCGCCAGCCGCATTTCCCGTATCTTTGCCTAACGGCCGAAGCTGTTTCTGGCCTGTTTTTCCCAAAACTGAACCAAACTGGATATGAACATAGGAGACCGCGTACGCCTTATGCACGGCAAAGAACAAGGCGTGATTACCCGCTTTCTGGATAACAACCTGGTAGAAGTGGCCATTGACAATGATTTCACCATACCGGTGATGCGCCGCGAGGTGGTGGTCATTGCGCAGGAAGAAGACCAACATTTCAGGAACGCCCCGGCTCCGGCTCCGGTGAAAAAAGAAGCCGCGCCGGTGGTGCCGTCTACCGCCGTGGCGGGCATCTACGTGGCCCTGGTGCATACTACGCCTGAACTGCTAGCGGTGCACCTGGTCAACAACTCTGAGTTTGACCTGCTGTTCACCTACGGCGAGGAAACCGCTAAAGGCTACCGCGCCCAGCACAATGACAAGCTTCCGCCCAAAAAAACCAAGCCGGTGGCGCACCTGCACCTAAACGACTTTGACAAATGGCCCGACCTGGTGGTGCAATACCTACAGCACAAGACCGGTGCCAACACCCTGCTGGAGCCTGTGACCCGCAAGCTGAAGTTCAAGGCCTCCTCGTTTTACAAGAGCAAGAAAACCGCGCCGGTGCTGCAGAAGGAAGGTTACGTTTTCCAGCTGGACTCCAAGCCTTCATTGGTGAACCCCGGGCAAATACAGGAGCAGTTGATTGAATCTTCGGCCGCGGCCGATAACATCAAAGTCACCGTGCCCAATCATGAGGTGGACCTGCATATTGAGAAACTGCTGCCCAATGAGGACCCCAAGCAGCTAAGTAATTCAGAGCTGCTGCGCACGCAGTTGGCCGCTTTTCAGGACAATTTAGACCGCGCCGTGGCCGCCAACATGCACGAGATTATCTTTATTCACGGCACCGGCAACGGCGTACTCAAAAAGGAAATCCAGAAGCTATTGAGCCGCCACCCGCACATCAAGTTCTATGAAGACGCCCGCAAAGAGAAGTTCGGGTACGGGGCAACCCGGGTGGTCCTGAAGTAGCCGTTTCCGTTTTGGGGCTGTTTTCATGAAAACAGCCCCAAAGGAAATAGGAACAGATTGCCCCATTTATAATGTTACCTTTGTAAAAAAATCGGCAAGCCGGCTTATCGCTGCGCCCTTAGGGGCGGAGAGGAAAGTCCGGGCAACGCAGAGCATCCTGCTTCCTAACGGGAAGGCACCTGGCGGGCGACGGCCAGGTGACAGCCAGTGCCACAGAAAAGTACCGCCCACTAATTAATTAGGAATGGGGAATTAGGGATCATTCTTAATTCTCAATTTTAAATTCTTAATTAAAAATGGGTAAGGGTGAAAAGGTGCGGTAAGAGCGCACCAGCGGCTGGGCGACCAGTCCGGCTGGGTAAACCTCAGGAGTTGAAAGACCAAATAGGCTGGCAGCGTCACTCCCCCGGGAGTGGCTAAGGGCGGCTCGTCCGATGTCAGTGGGTAGGTTGATGGAGCCCCTCCGTGAGGGCGGGCCTAGATAAATGATAAGCCATCTGCCGCCAAGGCAGAGGACAGAACCCGGCTTACAGGCTTGCCGATTTTTTTTATTTATCCATTCTGGAGAATCTTCTTTAGCCTGGCTTTTGCCTCGCCATTAGCAGCCCCGCACACGAATTTTATTCCTCTCTTTTTCGTGGCCCTGAATCTGGCAACTTCAGCAGGGCTACTACCTATTTATCTGATTCTCTTCATCTTGTTAAAGATATATCCTATATTAGGCTGTGTATTACGTTTATCAGCCTAAAACTGGGGGTAAACCGTATGTTTAGGTACGTATATAGGGGTGATAAACGTGATTATGACGGTTATACGGGAGTTGTGCGGCATTTTAAAATATTAAATAAATTACAATGGAATATACATCTGTGTACGGCTATATCAAAATCGACCGAGATTATGAAGAATCCGTCAATCATATAAAAAGTTTAGGTAAAGATGATTCATACCCATTCATAAATACAAGTATGTTTAGTTTTGGAGATTATGAAATCCCATACTATTATGAAAATATGATTTTTGGATTTGCTGCTACCTATAAATATTTTGGATTTGAATTATCAGACTGGAATAATTTTATTATTAAAATTGAGAATATTCTTAGGAATGTTGATTTTGAGAATGCTCAATTTCATATTGAAAGTTCTTTTGGAGATTTTACATTATTTTGGACTACACAAGGTCCTTCTTTATCAGGTAAAGAACATGAAGAAGAGTACCTTAAAGAATATTTATTAACTAAAACTGACGAATGGTATTTTGGCTTTGGTAAAAGGAGCGTTTTTACTGGCTATATAGAAAGTTTAGAAGACTATGAAGATTTAAGGAATGATAAAACTCTCGGATTTAGTTATCCTGTACCTCTGAAATAAAAACGAACGCACAACAAGGCATAAACGTCAGCCTTCGGCCGACGGCCTCGCCCGTCGTTTATGCTAGACCGTTAGACAGCATTTATAATAAATCATCAATGAAAAAACTCATAATCTTAGCCACTTTCTCAACATTTCTAAATTCATGCGCTAAACCTGAAGCAGCTAACAATCAAGCTCCTATATCAATAAGTGGTACGGATTCTTTGGCAAGTAAATCTCCTTTGATGAAAGCGTCCTTACCAGAGGAAGAAGAATCATCGGACAATTCCCAAAAACAAGAAAAAAGGGATAAACAGGTAAGTACCGCCGCTGAACTGCAAGGAAAATGGGTGCATGAAAGTGATAGTCTAGCCTATTTAAATATAACTGGCTCAAGCTGGGTTTCAGGATATGAAGGTGAAGAAGAGACACAGGACAATAAATACACATATACTCTCACCGATAAACTTCCTCAATTTGTTGACCCAGAGGTGAAAGCAGAGTTTATAGTTTTGTCTAATAAGAATGACACCATGTACTATGAACTAAATGGTGTCTCAAAGGAAACGCTAAGCCTCACATATTATCCAATGATGAAACTTCATGTCTATAAAAGAAAGAAATAAAAACGCTGTCTAACAACACCTAAACGTCAGCCATCGGCCGACGGCCTTGCCCGTCGTTTACACGAGACCATTGGCAAAAATTTGATATATGAAAAAGGTATTACAAATAAGTTTTCTGCTCACCATCTTTGTTGGTTGCAACTCTTCGTATATCCACTCTTCTACATCGCACTATGAAGCTATTAACGAAGGGGACTTATATTTCCCATTGAAACCAGATAGTGTTGAAGGTCAAGAAAATGACAAACTGATTACTTTTATGAACAAATGGTATTCAGAAAATATGGTCAGACTGAAAGAACCTGTCTTGTATAAACATACCGGTAGAGACTTTAATGTTTTCAGATTTACCAAAATCGGGACATGGGGTGAATCAACCTCCTACAGGATAGAAAAGACGGATTCAAATGTATCGATTGTTAAACGCACAAAGGACTTGCCTGGAAATTTGATTGCTGATGAAAAGAAGTTATTGAGCAAAGAAAATTGGAGCGCATTAGAGGCAAGAATACAATCAATAGCTTTCTGGCATTTAAACACTCACGGTGAGCGAGGTCTCGACGGGGAGGAATGGATATTGGAAGGTCTAGATGATGACAAGTATCATTTTGTGATAAGATGGAGTCCTGACCTTCATGGTGATAAAGAGTTTGTAAAAGCTTGTAACTTATTTGAAGATTTGTTTAAAAAATAAAGAAAAACTCTTGCCAACACTGTATAAACGCCAGCTTCGGCCGACGGCCTCGCCGTCGTTTATACTAGTCCGTTGGCAGTAAGTTATAATATGAAGAAACTAATTCTTTTAACTTATCTAATTGTAGTAATAGCGACAGATTCTATTGCGTGTAAATGCGGGATTTATACAACATCTCTTCAAGCAGCTACTCAAGAGCGCTATAATTCTTCGGACTTTGTAATATCGGCAAAGGTGGAGCTTGTTAGAGACAGCTTGACAAAAGGAAACTACTTTATGGAACCAGGACCTTATTGGCGGAAAGGTGGCTATAACGTAGTAATAAATGTAAAAAAAGCCTACAAAGGAGAAATAAAGACTGATAAAATTGAAATTACTCCAAGCTGGTTGAATTGCAGCCAATATTTCAAAATAGGAGATACATATATAATTTTTGGGTACATCAATAAAAAGGGTGAGTACACAACTGACATATGCTCAATGAATTTCTCAACAGATCAAAAAGATAGGTTGAGGGCGTTTAAAAAAATAAAGAAGAAGAAAACCTAATGCTAACAAGGTGCATAAGTCATGCTACGGCCGACGGCCTTGCACGCCTCATGCACTAGACGTTGGGGTTAATTAAAAATATAAATGTTCGGACTATTTGATAAGAGAACTTCTAAAATTGAATTCACCGAAGAAAGTGAGGAGAAGTTCAACCACCTGTTGACAGAAATCTATGAAATCCTTCGCGACTCAGCATATACAATTCAGGCGGACAGGATAAAAGAAATCTTGTTCGCTGTTCAAAAAGAAGACCCCGAATTATTTGAGCAGAAAGTGATTTCTGCAGAACTACTTGGTGGTGCAGGTTCTGTAGTGGACGTTTGGATTGAGAAAGAAGAGAAAATGAAAAGAATGGATTCGTTAATGAACGACTTCTTAGAACTTACTTTTAAATCGGGGTTGAATCAAAGAGCTTTAAAAGCAAGAATGACTAGAAAAATGAAAAACAACTAACCCCTAACATTGTGTTCTATGGTCAAAGCAAGTAAAAGCGCATAAATTTCCCAAGAACTTCTCCCAACCTACTTCATGGATTTGTAGGCATACGCATTACGTCTGCAGGCACACGTAGGGCGTGTTGCGCTCGATGACGGCGAACATGCGGCTGACGATCTTGTTCTTGATGGCGTTGAGCACGGCCATGGGGTGCTTGCCCTCGCCCGTCTTCCTCTCATAGTACTTGCGGTACTCGTTGCCGGCCTTGATGCTGGCCAGAGCGCCCATGGTCAAGAGGTCCTTTATCTTCTTGTTGGCGATCTTTGAGACCTTCGTCCTCCCCCTGACGCTGGAGCCGGAGGAGTTCTTGAACGGCGCGAGCCCGGCGTAGCAGGAGAACTTGCGTCAGGAGGGGAACCGGGTGAAGCCCCTGGTGAGGATGAGCATCTGGGTCGCCGTCTGCTCGCCCACGCCCGGCACTGAGCACAGGAGCCCCTTCTTCTCCCTCAGCTCCCTCTGGGCCTCTATCAGGCGGTTTATCTCCGCCTGCACCTCCTTCAGCTTCCTGTCCAGAAGGCAGACCATCTCCTTCTCGATTCTCAGGGGAAACCTCACGTCCAGGCAGCGTCCCAACACTTTCAGCTCCCTGATGCGCGCCTTGTGGGCCGATTTCTCCTTCAGCAGCAGCTCGCGCTGGGAGAAGAGCTGGCGCAACTCCAGCAGCAGGTCGGGGGCCGCCCCGTTGAAGCTCAGCTCCTCCAGGTTCCTTTTCAGGTAACGGGCTATCAGCAGCGAATCAGCCTTATCGTCCTTGCCCCGCACGGTGCCCATTGAGCGCCTGATGCGGCAGGCGTTCTCCGAGACATACTTAAGCTTCAGCTCGGAGAGGAACCTGCCCAGGCCGACGGAGTAGACGCCCGTGTCCTCAAACCCGAACACCGCCCCACAGGTCGCATACGCGTTAAACTTCCCTACCCACCTGAGCAGCTGGCCGAAGCCCACCTTGTTGTTCTTGAATTGTTGGTGGGCGTGGTCACCATTAGGGAAAAGCACGGTGGCATCCAGCACAAGTTTGCTGACGTCAATGCCAACGGAAAGGTTTTTCTCCATATCTTTCTCTTGGTTAAAAGAAGGTTGAACAACTGCCACCTATATGAGGCATGAGAGCCTGGTGTTCTATCTGGTCAAGGTTCAACCGAAGGGAACAGGGAGAGGACTAACACAATGTAGGGGAATAGAATCCTATGTAAACGTGTAGTTCTCCTCTCCCTTTTCCCAAGTTAGGAAATTGTACTCGTACAGGTATAGCAAATATAAAGGTGTAAACGGCAGCTGGGTTTCCTCGGCGAGCGCCTCTACTCCCCTTCTCCCCAATACCCGAACTTTGGTTTAAATTTGCCAGGCAGGTGGAGGTGAATCTTTACTTTCAGCCCCTCATGCCGCCATAGCCCCCCGTATGGCAGAAAACCAGTTCATTTGTGAGAAGATGATAAATCACTTTGATGAAATCCTGACTGGCTTCGGTTTTGTTTCCTCCTTATCCAGACAACAGTTTGTGAACCATGCGCAGGTGCTAGAGTTCCCTAAGAACCAGGAGATTTTTGCAGAGGGTAAGAAAAACACCTTTGAATACCTGCTCTTGTCCGGTATTTCCCACCGGTACACTTTTACTGATTCGGGAGAAATGGTTACCACTGGCCTCTATGTGGCACCCGCGGTGATCACCCCCCATTTTGCCAGGACAAGCCAGGGGAAAAGCATGTTCAGTTTGCAGTCACTAACGGAGGTGGTGCTGGCAGCCATACCCGTGGCTGAACTGGACAGGTTAAGAAGCAGCCTGTCCGAGTTCAGGGACTTTGGGCAGCGGGTGATAGAACAGGAACTTGTCCAGAGCATCCAGCAGGAAGTGACCTTCCGGTCCTTCAGCGCCAAAGAAAGGCTTCTGGCCCTCCGGAGAAGATACCCCTTGCTGGAAAACCTGATCCCCCATCACATCATTGCCTCCTATCTGGGGATCACCCATGTCTCTTTCAGCCGGCTGAGAAAAGAACTTGCCCTTGAAGAATGATTTTATCAAATGATAACAGAGGGGGCGGTATTTTAGTCCACTTTTGCCTCATTCACCATAAAAACAGGTTGAGGCATGAGACATACATTCTTCAGGTTAGCCGTGCTGGTTTCTTTCACCGCAACTGTACAGGCTGGTATGGCGCAGGAAACCAGCGTGCTTGATAACAAAGGCGATAAATTATTTACCACCCTTTACCCTAACCCCGGGAAAGAAACTGTTCTTCTCCTGCATGGGGGCCCGGGGTTTCCCAGTGACCTGGTAGAGGTAGTGCAAACCCTGAAAGACAACTATCAGGTAATTACCTTTCACCAGAGAGGCACTAAAAAATCTCCCTGCATAAGCAAAGATTATTCTATGCCAGCCTATCTCAGTGACATAGAAGCCATCAGAAAATACTACCAGCTAGACAAATTTCACCTGTGGGGCCACTCCTGGGGCGGGCTTTATGCCCAGATTTATGCCAATCAATTCCCCGAAAGGCTTGTGAGCCTGTTCTTGTGCTGTCCCGGGTCAGGCACCAATACAGAATGGCAGCAGACTGAAAAGGAGGTCATGCAGCTGAACAGGGCAAAATGCACCCACTGGCAGTGGGCAAAAATGGGTTGGAACAACGTATGGGGGGCACTGGGGAGCGACAGGGCTTATAAGCGGCTCTTCACCCAGGTGATGAAAAACTACAATGATGGTTTCATTCAGACGGACGGCCTGGAGATTGATTTTGATTACCTCAGGGCCGAACCCATCAATAAAACGCGGCCACAGATTGTCAAATACCCTATACTTGCCAGACAAGAAAACCCAGGCTTTCAGATTACCATTATTTACGGGGATCAGGACATTTACAATGCAAGTAAAAACTTTGTCCTGAACCGGTACCCTACCGCTAAGACCGTCACCATCAAGAACAGTGGGCATATACCGTGGCTGCACAACCCTTCGGCTTATAAGGCAGCTTTGGAACAGCATTACCGGTTATAGGCACCGGGCAGCATCTGCTTAAAAAAAAGTCCTCCTGAGGGTCCTTTCCTGCTTGGTTAAAACATAGGAAGAACCCTCAGGAGGGCTTTTTTTACCGTAATGAAGCTTAGTAGCAGTTATAGGTTTACCGGTTGTTTGACTTGAACAAGCCTTTCGCCATCCCTATTACTTTCTCAATCATAAACCCCAGCGCAATGCCAAAGACAGCACAGGCTACCACCTTGGCCAACCAGGCCAGAACCGGAATTTGGGCCAGGGAGTGCTCCAGGTTCTCCAGGTGATGGTGCAGGTAAGGAATTCCGTGAATCACAATTTCAGCCCCTACCCAGAGCATGGCGGCCGTCCCCACATACCCTAAGATCTTAAGGAAGCTGGGCATGAACTTGACAATGCCGCGGCCCATCTTTTGGGTTGAGGCATTGTTCTTCTTGGCCATGTGCAAGCCTATGTCATCTGCTTTTACAATGAGCCCCACAAAACCGTACACGGCGGCGGTAATGAAAATGGCCACGGCCAACATCACAGCAATCTGGTTGAGCAACGGCTGGTCGGCTACGGTAGAATAGGTGATGGCTACAATCTCAGCCGACAAGATAAAGTCTGTTCTGATGGCGCTGGTCACGCGCTCCTTTTCCAGTTCCTCAGGGGTGATGACCTGCACGTCACCGGCCGCCTGCGCCTCCTCCGCCGCATGGGGGCTGAACATGCCGTGCACCTTCTCATAGCCTTCAAAGCAAAGAAAGGCGCCCCCCAGCATCAAGATGGGGGTAATGGCCCACGGGGCGAAGAATCCCAGAAGCAAAGCCGCCGGCCCCAGAAAAATAACCTTGTTGATAAAAGATTTCTTGGCAATCTGCCAGATGATGGAAAGCTCCCGCGAAGGGTCCAGCCCTACCACGTACTTAGGCGTGACAGCGGTGTCATCAATCACAATGCCAGACACTTTGCCGGTGGTTTTGGCTACCTGCGTGGGTACATCATCTAAACTTGCCGCACTGACTTTCACCAGCGCCGCCACATCATCTAAAAGAGCGAGAAGACCTGAGGCCATTAGGTTATAGTTGTTTATGGGGAATTAAATTCTTCTTTCAGTCCTGGGACAAATCTTTATTTTTTTGTGCAAGCCCGTCTTCGCCTCTCTTCCTCAGCTTCCGGCAAGCAGACTCTTTTTTACAGAATTGACCGCCTAAAGATAAAGCAACCGCGCCAGAATCATAGGCAATGGCCAACATTTCTGCAGCAGACAGGCCTGGGGGTGAATAACTGTGATTTACACCAAGCTAGAAACGGCCCCTGCCGGAATAAGTTGGCAGAGGGTCACCACCATAAACGCTTCTCTGTTTTAGGCCTGTTTTCGCAAAAACAGGCCTAAAACAGACTATTCCCCGGCGCTCAGATTCGGGAAGGCCCACTTTAGCCGCACCGCCAAAACCCTGATCAGGATGATAATGCCCACGGCTACGCCGAAGGGGACTTCGGCGGGAACGGGAGCCAGGCGCATGAGCAGGTACGTCACCCCGCCCGCCAGACACGCCGTGGCGTAGATTTCCCTCCGGAAAATAAGCGGGATCTCATTGCAGAGAATATCCCGCACCACCCCGCCAAAAACAGCGCTTACCACCCCCATCACCAGGGCTATCAGCGGGGGCACACCCAGCCGGAGGGCTTTCTCCATTCCCAACACCGTAAAGAGGGCAATTCCCACGGTGTCAAACAAAAACATGGTGCGCCTGAATCGGCCAATGTCTCTCCTGAAAACCAGGGTGACCAGCACTGACACAAAAACGGTTACCAGAAACCTCTCTTCCTGCATCCAGATGGGCTGCAGGTTGAGCAGAAGGTCCCGCAAAGTACCTCCGCCCAGCGCCGTCACAAACGCAATCACACTCGCGCCAAACGGGTCCAGTTTTTTATCTGCGGCGGTAAGTGTGCCGCTGATGGCGAACACAAACGTTCCCACTACATCAATAACAGGAATAAGCGCAAAGGAGGGCAAGTCTGGCATAGGCGGCAAGTGAAAGATGAAACTACGGCATAAGCGGCAGAAAATCTAAAGGCTGCTGAAATTTGTACTGCCCCTACAAACAGATGACGCAAACAGGAACAGGCATTTTATCCCCCTTTTGCGGGAGCAAACGAGCCTTTTCTTACTGTGATCACGTGATCGTTTCTTCCGTGCCTGCAGCGGCCCCACCCCTTTTCTGTTAGCCTGTTTTTCTGAAAACAGGCCTAAAACAGAAAAGGGGTGGGGCCTCCTATTGCCAATGGTGAACCCTAATCAATAGCACCTTCTTCTGCCGCAGGCTTTTTCCATGGCGTCACCTCTTCCCTTTTCTGCTGTCAGTTTTGTTGCTTGTGAGTAGAGGAATACGGTAAGCAATTGACCAACTGAACAAATAGCGTTTTTTGGCTGTTTTCAGAAAAGTAGGCCAGAAACAGGACGGGTGACTTTTGCCAGCCCGTTCCATTCTATCTTAAAATTCGTACTTTCGCATACCAATCACTAGCAACCTAACAAATGTCAGTTACCACTGTACAACCTTATAAACCGGTCAACCATATCCGAATTGTAACGGCCGCCTCTCTGTTTGACGGCCATGACGCGTCTATCAACATCATGCGCCGCATCATCCAGGCATCGGGGGCCGAGGTCATTCACCTGGGCCACAACCGCTCAGTGCAGGAGATTGTGGACTGCGCCATTCAGGAAGACGCCCAGGCCATTGCCATCACCAGCTACCAGGGCGGCCACCTGGAGTACTTCAAATACATGTATGACCTGCTGCAGGAGCGGGGCTGCGGCCACGTACGGATCTTTGGCGGCGGTGGCGGCGTGATTCTGCCCACTGAGATTGAAGAACTGCACGGCTACGGCATCGCGCGCATCTACTCCCCAGACGACGGACGCGCCATGGGCCTGCAGGGCATGATCAACGACATGCTGGAGAAATGCGACTTCCCTACCGGCCAGAACCTGAACGGCGAGGTGAAGCACCTGAAAGAAAAAGACATCAAATCCATTGCCCGCCTTATCTCTGCCGCCGAGAATTTCCCGGAGGAATTTGCGAAGGTAAAAAAGACCTCACCCCAGCCCTCTCCCGCGGAGAGGGAGATAAAAACACCCCCTCTCCGCGGGAGAGGGGGCCTGGGGGTGAGGTGACCACCCCCGTGCTGGGCATTACGGGTACCGGCGGGGCCGGAAAATCTTCTCTGGTAGATGAGCTGGTGCGCCGTTTCCTGATGGATTTTCAGGACAAGACCATCGCCATTATTTCAGTGGACCCGTCTAAGCGCAAAACGGGCGGCGCCCTGTTGGGCGATAGAATACGCATGAACGCCATCAGCAACAGCCGGGTGTACATGCGCTCGCTGGCCACGCGCCAGAGCAATCTTGCCCTGAGCCGCTACGTGCAAGACGCCGTGGACATTGTAAAAGCCGCCCACTTTGATCTGATTATCCTGGAGACCTCGGGCATTGGCCAGTCAGACACCGAGATAATTGAGCATTCAGACGCCAGCCTGTACGTGATGACGCCCGAGTATGGCGCCGCTACCCAGCTGGAGAAAATTGACATGCTGGATTTTGCCGATATCATTGCGCTGAACAAGTTTGACAAGCGCGGGGCCCTGGATGCGCTGCGCGACGTGAAGAAACAATACAAGCGCAACCACCAGCTCTGGGACGTGTCTGATGAGGAAATTCCGGTGTTCGGCACCATCGCCTCGCAGTTCAACGACCCCGGCATGAACCGCCTGTACAAAGCCGTGATGGCGAAGATTTCTGAGAAGACCGGCATCACGTTTGACTCTCAGATGCAGGCCACCGGCGAGATGTCTGAGAAAGTGTACATCATTCCGCCCAGCCGCACCCGCTACCTTTCTGAGATTGCCGAGAACAACCGCAGCTATGACAAATGGGTGCAGGATCAGGCCGCCGTGGCGCAGAAACTGTACGGCATCCGGCAGTCTATTGAAGCCATCCAGGCCATTGAGGTAGAAGATAAAGACCGCTTGATCAAAGGGTTGGAGTACGCCTATGAAGAAACTGCTTTAAAGCTGGACGGCCAGAACAAGAAGCTGCTGGAGCAATGGCCTGAGAAGCGGCAGAGTTACAAAAACGAATTCTACGAATTCAAGGTGCGCGATAAGGTGCTCAAGGTGAAAACCCACACCACCAGCCTCTCCCACCTGGAAATCCCCAAAGTAGCCACCCCGCGTTATGAGGCCTGGGGCGATTTATTGAAGTGGAACCTGCAGGAGAACGTGCCGGGCGAGTTCCCGTACACCGCGGGCGTGTTCCCGTTCAAGCGTGAAGGCGAAGACCCTACCCGTATGTTCGCGGGCGAAGGCGGGCCGGAGCGTACCAACCGCCGTTTCCACTATGTGAGCAAAGGCTTGCCGGCCAAGCGCCTCTCCACCGCCTTTGACTCCGTGACCCTGTACGGCGAAGACCCGGATTTGCGCCCAGACATTTATGGGAAGATAGGAAACTCCGGCGTGAGCATTGCCTGCCTTGATGATGCCAAGAAACTGTATTCCGGTTTCAACCTGGCGCACCCCATGACATCGGTGTCTATGACCATCAACGGTCCGGCCGCCATGTTGACCGGCTTTTTCATGAACGCCGCCATTGACCAGCAGTGCGAACTCTACATCAAAGAGAACGGTCTGGAGGCTGAAGTGGAAGCCCAGATTGAGGCTATTTTCCAGAAAACAGGCCAGAAACACCCCCGCTACCAAGGTGACCTGCCCGAAGGGAATGATGGCCTGGGCCTGATGCTCTTAGGTGTGACCGGCGACCAGGTGTTGCCCGCCGAGGTGTATGCCCAAATCAAAGAACGCACCTTGGCCTCGGTACGCGGTACCGTGCAGGCCGATATCCTGAAGGAAGACCAGGCGCAGAACACCTGTATCTTCAGCACCGAGTTTGCGCTGCGGTTGATGGGTGACGTACAGCAGTATTTCATTGACCACAACGTACGCAATTTCTACTCGGTTTCTATTTCAGGCTACCACATAGCCGAGGCGGGCGCCAACCCTATTTCCCAATTGGCGTTTACGCTGGCCAACGGCTTTACCTTTGTGGAGTACTACGTGAGCCGCGGCATGGACATCAACGCCTTTGCGCCCAACCTGAGCTTCTTCTTCTCCAACGGCATTGACCCTGAATATGCGGTCATCGGGCGAGTAGCCCGCAGAATTTGGGCGAAGGCCATGAAGCTGAAATACGGCGCCAACGCCCGCTCGCAGATGTTGAAGTACCATATCCAGACCTCGGGCCGCTCTTTGCACGCGCAGGAGATTGACTTCAATGACATCAGAACCACGCTGCAGGCGCTGTACGCGATTTATGACAACTGTAACTCCCTGCATACCAACGCATATGACGAGGCTATTACAACCCCTACTGAAGCATCGGTACGCCGGGCAATGGCCATTCAGCTTATTATTAACCGCGAGTTGGGCTTAGCCAAAAACGAGAACCCGCTGCAAGGTTCCTTCATCATTGAAGAACTGACCGACCTGGTAGAAGAGGCAGTATTGCTGGAGTTTGACCGCATCACCGAGCGCGGCGGCGTGTTGGGCGCCATGGAAACCATGTACCAGCGCGGTAAGATTCAGGAGGAAAGCTTGTACTATGAGACCCTCAAGCATACCGGCGAGTACCCCATCATTGGGGTGAACACCTTCCTGAGCAGCCAGGGCTCCCCTACCGTTATTCCTTCTGAAGTAATCAGGGCTACTGAGGAGGAGAAGCAGTACCAGATTTCCATGCTGCAGGAACTGCACGCCCGGCACGCTGACAAAGCCCCGGCAATGCTTAAGCAACTGCAGGAGGTGGCTATCCAGAACGGTAACATCTTTGACGCACTCATGGAAGTGTCTAAATACTGCTCTCTGGGCCAGATCACCAATGCCCTGTTTGCCGTAGGCGGACAATACCGCCGGAACATGTAAAACCTTTGGCCAGAGCCAACGCTGTTTTTAACCTGTTTTCAGAAAAGGAGCCGATAAACGTCGGCTCCTTTTTTTATGAGGGTTTGGGGGCATTTCAGGTATATCGCTCACATAATGCAACGGCAGGTTTCTGTCAGCTTTGTGCAATGGAGACACAAAATTGAAGAACCACTGAAACCGGCTGGTGTTTACAATCCTTTCGGGAGGAAAATTTAATATCTGTTGTCCGCTTTGAGATAGGGCATCCCACTGAACATGGTGGCCATTGCCAGGACATATTTAGCAGCTGAATCCCCGTCCTGGCCGTTCCTAACCAGGGGTAAGAATAAAGTGGATTGGCAATGAACAGGAAGTAGTGATTTAGATAATTTACATCTGCCGTTATGGGTTTAACAGAGAATTTCCGCCTAAGGTTGAGTCTGCCCAACAGAACATAACTCCTTCATAGCGGGCTGTTTAACAGGCAAAAGATATAACCTTAACTAAAGCATAACCTGGAGAACACACTGGAGTAAACTCATTTGCATTATTTTACGTTTATAGTATAAACCAAAAATAGCTGCAGGCCATGAAAACAATTTCTACACTCTCGTCCCTCTTAGTTATAGGCGCTTTGGGCATCTTGGCCTCAACCTGGCTTTCTACTCCAGATTTGTCTATTGACCTCTCAGACGAAGAAACCCACCTGTATCTCTAAACCCTGTATAAGCTTTGAACCTCTGAACCCCGCCCTGGCGGGGTTTTACTTTTTTTGCTCATCTATTTCAGCTGAGCGCCGTACCTTTACCCAAAATAAACACTATGGAATTAAAAGACCTTTCACAGAAAATCAGCTACATTATTGGCCGTGACATGGCCGCTAACTTCAAAAAACAAGGCATTGACATTGAGCCGGAGTCTCTCCTTTTTGGCTTGAAGGAAGCCCTTGCAGGTACCCCCTCAAAGCTTAGCCAGGAAGAGGTACAGTCTTCTATGATGCAGTTGCAGCTCCAGATGCAGGAGAAGCAGCAGGCAAACGCCGGGGCGGCCGGTGAGCAGAATAAAAAAGAGGGGGAAGCTTTTCTGCAGGAGAACAAGGGCAAAGAGGGCGTGAACACCTTACCGAGCGGCCTTCAGTACCAGGTGCTGGCGTCTGGATCAGGCAAGACCCCGTCCGGAAGCTCAAACGTGACCACCCATTACCATGGCACCCTGATTGACGGCACCGTGTTTGACTCTTCCTATGAGCGCGGTGAACCCGCCACCTTCCCGGTAAACGGGGTAATTGCCGGCTGGACCGAAGCCCTGCAACTCATGAAAGAGGGCGACAAGTGGCGTCTGTACATTCCCAGCAACCTGGCATATGGCGCGCGCGGAGCCGGTGCTGACATTGGGCCCAATGCTACCCTTATCTTTGATGTGGAACTGTTGCAGGTTCATTAATAGCTACAAAGAAGACCTGTTGCAAAGCAGGTCTTCTTCTTTTTTACCCCTTCCCCACTAAAGGCTTTTGTCCCTTCTCCATAGCGGCAAGCCGCCCCTCATCTGGCAAGGCGCATTTCCCAAAAAAACGGTTCCACCGCAGTATCAGCCGGCAAAGCTTACATTCAGAATTGGTGCTCAGGTGGTGCAACCACAATGAGCATGTTAACCGTGCTTCACAATAGAGGGATTATGACTGTTTTCGGCCTGTTTTTGTGAAAACGGCTCCAAAACAGAAACAAAGGTTGGCTGGCGCCAGCCCGAAAAAAGAAGTGCGCGGGCGCAGGAATTTTACACGTCTTACTGCTTCAACAGGCCATGGTCTGCCCATAACTGTCCCAAGCTCCCTTGCCTGTGACGTTCCTTTCCGGAAGCGGCCACAAAAAAGAACGCTTGAAACAACAGTTCTGTTTTCGGCCTGTTTTTCTTAAAACAGCGAAAAACAGCGGGAATTCCTTCCTGCCCCCCAAAAAAGGAAAGAGGCAGCATTTAAAAAACCATCCTCCCTCACTTCCCATCAGACTTGAATTAAGTCCCTGACCTTGCTCTTCCCTGCTGTGGTGGGCGTATTCTCATACCCATGGCTGGCGGGTTCACCTCGCCTTCTCTTACAGAAAGTTACCTGCGCGGCGGTGCTGGTCAACCACAGGAATCTACCTGTTTAAATTAAATGGAGGCAAAACGTAAATATTATTAAACCACCTGCTAATTTTGGCGCCGCTTGTCTAGGCAGGCCAGGTGCGGGAAAAGGAATGGTATCAGCTTAACCTGCACCAAATCAATTTAAAGAATGGCTTTGCGGGAAGAGGGAATTAAACACATACCAAATGAATAATACTAGCCACGCCCACCGGGTTTCGGGGGCCGGTCTGCTCATTGCTCTAGGCATCATTTACGGGGACATAGGAACGTCTCCTTTGTATGTGATGAAAGCCATCATTGGGGCTTCCCCCATTAACTCCACGTTGGTCTACGGAGGTATCTCGTGCGTGGTCTGGACCCTTACCCTCCAGACCACCATCAAGTACGTGATCCTGACCCTGCGGGCAGACAACAAGGGCGAAGGCGGGATCTTCTCGTTATACGCTCTGGTGCGGCGGCATGCCAAATGGCTCACGGTCCCGGCCATTATAGGGGGTAGCGCGCTGCTGGCAGATGGCATCATTACCCCTCCCATCTCGGTTTCTTCAGCGGTGGAAGGGCTGGAGATCCTTTACCCGCACATCCCCACGGTGCCTATTGTCATCAGCATTCTCACGCTGCTGTTCCTGATGCAGAGTTTTGGAACGCAGATTGTGGGCAAAGCCTTCGGGCCGGTGATGTTCATCTGGTTCAGTATGCTGGCGGTGCTGGGCGGGTTATCTGTCATGCAGCACCCGGAGGTGCTAAAGGCGTTCAACCCGTACTACGCATATGATCTGCTGGTCAACTACCCGGGGGGCTTTTGGCTGCTGGGGGCGGTGTTTCTCTGTACCACCGGGGCAGAGGCCTTGTATTCAGACCTGGGGCACTGCGGCAAAGGCAACATCAGAATCAGCTGGGCGTTTGTGAAAGCCTGTCTCCTGCTCAATTATTTTGGCCAGGGGGCGTGGCTGATGCAGTTTGAAGGGCAGGAACTGAAACTGCTCTCCACCACTAATCCTTTTTATGGCATAATGCCAGATTGGTTCCTGATCTTCGGGATTGCCATTGCCACCATTGCCGCCATCATAGCCAGCCAAGCCTTGATCACAGGTTCCTTTACGCTGATTGGCGAGGCCATCAGGCTGAACATGTGGCCGAAGGTGCGGCTCATCTACCCTACCAACGTGAAAGGGCAGCTGTATGTACCCAGCATCAACTGGCTCCTGCTGTTTGGTTGTATTGGTGTGGTGCTGTATTTTGAGAAGTCAGAGAACATGGAGGCGGCTTACGGCCTGGCCATTACCATGACCATGCTCATGACCACCACCCTGTTGAGCTATTATCTCATTGCCAAGCGTACCGCCCGCATCTGGGTGTTTCTGTTCCTGGCGGTGTACCTGGCCATTGAAGGGTCTTTCCTGGTGGCCAACCTCATTAAATTCCCGCACGGCGGATGGGTGTCTCTGGTGATAGGCTTCCTGCTGATCAGCATCATGTACATCTGGCTCAAAGCCTTCTTCATCAAGCGCCGGCTTACCGAGTACGTTCGGCTTTCTGACTACGTGCCCATGCTCCGGGAGCTGAGCGAAGACGACTCCATTCCCAAATACAGTACGCACCTGGTGTTCATGACCAGTGCCGAGAGAACCTCTGAGATTGAATCAAAGATCATTTACTCCATCTTTCAGAAACGCCCCAAACGGGCCGACATTTACTGGTTCGTGCACGTGAACACCATGGATGAGCCGTACACCATGGAGTACAAGGTAAACGTTCTGGCGGCGCAGGATGTGGTGCGCATTGACTTCCGGCTGGGTTTCCGGGTGGAGCAGCGCATTAACCTGTTCTTCCGGAAAGTGGTGGAGGACCTGGTGCAGAACGGCGAGGTAGACATTACCAGCCGCTACAGCTCCCTGAACAAACAGAATGTGATAGGAGACTTCAGGTTTGTGGTACTGGAGAAATTCCTGAGCTATGAAAACGACCTCCCCTTCTGGGAAAACACCATCATGCAGTCGTACTTCAACATAAAACAGTTCACCGCCTCAGAAGGAAAGTGGTTTGGGCTAGACACCAGCTCTGTTAAAGTTGAAAAAGTGCCGCTCATCATCAAACCAGCCAGGGAGGTTGAACTGAAGCGTATTCTTTAAACCCTCCTTTGAAAAAGCGGGGCAAAAGCATTGGCTTTTGCCCCGCTTTTCTTTTACAGGAGTTACAATCTGTTTTCGCTGTTTTCACAAAAACAGCCCGAAAACAGAGATGCCAGCCCCCCTTCCCCTTCAGAGGGATAATCGAAAACACCACCAGCCAATTCTCGGCACTGATTTAAACGGAGTGCCACCGGCGCGGGCAATTTCTGGCTTCGGTCTTGCTAACAGAAATGCAGGTTTAACTTTAAGATTGGTTTTCCTCAGAGTGTTCTGCCCTGCCCCCACGGCTCATGACGCAATCAAGACAATACCTGCTGAAAACTCATCGCGAATAGAACCTCCCCTTTATGTTTTGGTGCTGTTTTGGGCAAAACAGCCCAAAAACAGAAAGAACACTAGATGATCTGGGCAGGCACAAAAAAAAGGGAGCCCAGGGGCTCCCTTTTCAAGGCTTCTTAAAAAGTCTATTTCTGCAGATGCAGCCAAGTGGCATTGGCTGCTTTCTGCGCTTCTGTAGGGGTTGGAACGCGGCTGGCAGCGTATTTCACCGTTTCGTTTTTCAACAGCTTGATGGGGAGAACCAGTATCTGGCCTGAGCGGTTTACCACCAGCTCCAGTACATCTCCCACCGCATACGCCGGAATAGATTTGTTCAGGTCATCTGACAACCGGTAGCCGTTCACGGCTATGATTTCGTCATTGACATTCAGACCACCCTGCCAGGCGCTTCCGTTCCGGATGACGCTGGTCACCACCGGCTTGCCGGTTGCCGTAGAAATGCCGGCCCCCAGAAACGGTTCGTTCTGGTTTTTGTTCACATCTGTTAAGGTTACGCCCACCGTGGTGAGGTAAGCGCTGTAGTCCGGGGTTTTGGTGTTATACACAAAGTCTCTGAAGAAGCTCTCCAGAGAATGGCCGGCAAACTTCTCAACGCCCTGCTGGAATTCTTTATCAGTGAAACCGCGGCCTTTTTTCTTGTAGTACTGGTCATAGAGGTACCGCATGGCATCATCTAAACTGCTTTTGCCGTTAGACCCTTTCAGAATCTCCATGTCCAGCAGCAAACCTAAAACACCCCCAGAGGTGTAGTAGGAAATGTTGGTGTTGTAGGAGTTCTCGTCTGGGCGGTACTGCTTGATCCAGGCGTTGAAGCTGGACTCAGCGGGAGACATGGCTTTGTTGCCCGGGGAGTTGGCCACGCTGGTAATGCCAGCCGCAAGTTTTTCTAAATAGTCGCTATCTGAGGTGTAGCCAGCCCGGCGCAGGATCAAATCTGCATAATAGCTGGTAAAGCCTTCAGAGACCCAAAGCATGTTGGTGTAGTTCTCCTGGTCGTAATCAAACGGCCCCAGGGCAATTGGCCGCAGGCGTTTCACATTCCAGAGGTGGAAATACTCATGCGCCACCAGGTTCAGGAAACCTTTGTAGCCCCGCTCTGTGCCGTAGGTGGTACGCGTGGTTTGTAACGTGGTGGAGTTCAGGTGTTCCAGCCCGCCGCCGCCGCGCTCCAGGTTCTGTACAATGAAGAGGTAATAGTTCACAGACAGCTCGCCAAAAACTTTTACGGCGGTTTCGGTCACCTTTTGCATGTCTGCCATTAACCGTTTTGGGTCATAATTGCCATCACCGTACATGGCCACCTCATGCAGCACCCCGTTGGTTTTGAAGGAAAACACCTGGTGGTTTCCTATTTCAATGGGCGCATCTGCTAAGACATCATAATCTGGGGCCCGGTACGTAAACGGCTGGCCCTCTACCTTGGGCAGGCCGGTAGACACGGTTTTCCATCCTTTGAAAGGCACCACTGTTAAGGTAGACGGCAGGTTCTTGTTCCCTTCCGGGTACATGAACACGCTGGTCCCGTTGACATACCCGTGGCTGGCGTCAATGAAACTGGTGCGCACACTTACCTCAAAGGCGTAGACCCTGTATTTCACAGTTACGTCTTTTCCGCCGGAGGCGATGCGCCAGGTATTCTTGTCAATTTTGTCAGCGGCCACCCTATTGCCGCCGGCAAAGGCCTCAAAGCCCTCTACATTTTTAGCGAACTCCCTCACCAGGTAAGAGCCGGGGGCCCACACCGGCATGGTGAGGTCAAGGGTTTTGCCTTTAAAGCCAGAGAGGCTCATCTCTACTTCAAAGTAATGCGTATGGGGCTCTGGCATAGAGAGCCTGTAAGAGATAGAAGGTGCCGCCGCGGCCTGGGTGACAATGGCAAACGCCAGAACCACCAGCAAACCAGCCACCTTGGCTAAATTCTTTTGTAGCATGATGTAGGGTTAGTTAGTATTTGTAAAACTTTAATATTACGGCAAAACAGTGGTTTTTCCAAAGTTGGCCCGGTGTTGGCAACCTCCCCTTCACCTGTTCACGTATGGAATATAAAAGAAACCCTATGAAAAGGATTTGGATTGGATTTGGGGTAGTTCTCCTGCTGCTGGTGCTTTACAAAGCTATTTTTGGGGCAGGGAGTGTGCTGGGGCCGGCGGTGCGGCGTACCAGTCTGGACGGGGGGGACCGGGCGTTTCATGCTGACTCAGCTTCTGAGAAGGTGACCGCCAAAACAGCAGGCGGGTCCTCTGCCAAGCTGGGGGTGCTGGATGGGGACTATGCCACCAAAGCCGACAGCCTGGTGGCGTTCGCCCTGCAGCGGTACGGGGCGGAGTACACGTACGGCGGGGTGACAGAAGAAGGCTTTGACTGTTCGGGCTTCATCACCTACGTCTTTGGGGAGTTCAAGGTAGACATTCCGCATGGCTCCACCCTTCAATCAAAAATTGGCGATACGGTCCCGTTGCAGCAGGCTAAAAAAGGGGACCTGATCATTTTTACCGGCACCAACCTGAAGGACCGCACCCCTGGGCACGTGGGCATTGTCATCACCAACCCACCCAAGGCCGTTCAGTTTGTACACTCCTCCTCTAACGGCGGCGTAAAAGTGAGTGAAGTGGAAGGCACCCTTTACCAGAAGCGGTTTCTAGATGTGCGGCGGGTATTGCCATAAACAGAGCGAGAGGCGCGCTTCCCGGCAGGAGTAAATAGGGACTAACTGCCTAAAGTGTGTTTTTGGCCTGTTTTCTGGAAATCAGGCCAAAAACAGCACTACCCTGAAAGGGACTCCCCGCTTTTACCGTGCAGGAAAGGGCAAAAAAATACCCGGCCATTGCAGTAGCCGGGTACGGAATCCTTTGAAATGGTATCAAGCGACACAGGAAGGAACTGCCTCCCTCACACGCCTGGCTACCTCATGCCGGATTCGCCAGTAGACCAAGGTCTTTTAGCAAGCTTCAACACGGTTAACGGTTGACACATGAGCTAGGCTTGATACATTCTTACTGGGATTAGACACTTTTACCTCCTTTCTTTAAGTCCAACATTAACCCATCTGGACTTCCAAATACCTTATGGTTGCGTAGAAGGGCCAGAAGCACTCGCTTCTGATTTATAAAGGTAAAAGACGTGCCGAAAGTTCAAAAGGTTTAGGGTAAAAAATTACCCTTCTCAATCTCAGTCACTTAATTTATCTGTAAGGAAAATATACCCCCAGAGGCCCGCTAACACCACCTCGGCGGCCGCGTCTAAGAGGTAAACGTTCAGGATGACATCATGAAAAGCGTACCGCATATCTATGGCCGCCAGGCCTGCTGCGCAAAAGAAACCCAGCAGGCCCACGCTTCTCTCCACCCTCTTCTGCAGCGCAGAGGCAATGAAGGTGGCCCCTACCACCAAGACCAGAATACCTACCGTCACTACCAGCCACACCTCGTTCTTGGGCCCGGTCACGGCCAGAAAGCTAGGCATGTGCAGCAGGGGCCAAATACCCGTGAGGATGTAAAAGATCCCCTGCACCCAAAGTACTGTTCTGCGCATCTTGCTCTATTCTAAAGTATAAATAAAATTTCTTCTGCTATTTTCCGCCAGGTGTGTTTTTGGTCTCTAATTTGCTTATATTTCATAACAAAAACCAAACATCTATCAAACAGCAACACGTATGAGAAAAATCTTTTTGTTCGCCTTGTTCCTTTGCCTGACAACCATGGCCTGGGCTCAGAAGAAATCACCCATTGGCGTATGGACGAATGAAGAAAAGGAAGCACGCTTTGAGATTTACCAATGCGGTGACAAGCTTTGCGGTAAAATCATCTGGCTCAAAGAGCCCAACCGCGACGGCAAACCAAAGGTAGACCAGTTCAACCCTGACCCTAAGCTGCAGAACCGCCCCATCATTGGCATGGTCTTCCTGAAAAACTTTGCACCAGACGGAGATAACAAATGGGACGATGGTCGTATCTATGATCCAAAATCAGGCAAAGAATATGATTCTTACATGAAGCTGGTAGGAAATGACAAACTGGAGGTAAAAGGCTACCTGGGTATTTCCCTCATTGGCCGTACCCAAACCTGGACCAGAGTGAAATAAAGAGACTCTTTTCTAGAGAAACAAAAGGCGGGGAACAGATGCTGTTCCCCGCCTTTATTTTTTGCCTTTCACGCCCCTGCTGGCCAGTTTGAAAAAAAGGTGCAGATATTCCCCCTTTTCCCTGATTCATAAGGAAGCAAAACAGGTTGAAGCCTTACCCTAGGGTATCCTATAGTTCAATTAACTCACTATTGGTGGCAGGTTCCATGGCAGAGGTTAAGGCATTTTCCTGATTTGGGGCTGTTTTTCAGAAAACAGCCCCAAAACAGGAAAATGGCAGGCTGCTTTTATCAGGTTCTGGAAGGATCCTTTCTCTGGGGAGAAGGCACACTAACAGAGGTCAGTGATTTGAACCTTCTTATCTCTGAAGACGAAATAGTCGCCTTTGGTCTTTCCGTTCATGGCCTGAAACACCGGAGATGCCGGCGAAATGGCAAAATACTTTTCACCCTCTACTTCTATTTCACCCAGGCTCACAGAGATGAAATAATTCTGGGTATCTGTTTTCACCACAGAACCCAAGGAAATATCTTCGTTTACTTTATTGCGAACAATACGCTTCAAGATGCTCAACTTGCCCATTGCCTCATCCAGCTGTTTGGCAAACATGTCGCGCTGAATATGGCACGCCTCCCGGAACGACTCAAACTTGTCTTCAATGGCACCCTGGCTTTCATTGGCGCTGGCTTGGGCTTCTTCCATGGCCACACGGGCATTCTCTACAAAATCAGTCTGAAGGCGCAGGCACTCATCCAGGAGACGTTGTTTGATGTCCAGTTCGTAAGTGGTTTCTGTATTCATAGTTTCATTTGTTTTTTGTTGACAAAGGGCAGGCCTCAGAACCAGCCTCTTCTAAATGCTTGGTCGTTCACAGAAAAAACAGCTCCTCAGGAAGCAGAAGCCAGTTTTAGTCTGTTTTGCAAAAAAGAGCTCAGAAACAGAAAGTCCTGGAAGAACTCTTTCGTTGCAAAGCTTTAAACTGTTTAAAAGTAATTTTGTTAGAAAAAGATAGAATAAAATTTTGAATTCCGCTAAACCCTTTGCAGTGTTTTTCTGTGAAGCGGGCGGGTTTCCTGCTCTTTTGCGCCAGAGGAGCACCTCCTTTTTCAGCCATGGTGGAGCAAGAGGATAAAGTTTGGCCAATGCCCCTGCTGCGCGTTGTCTTATGCTCATCTTGTATGGGCACAGGTATTGGCAGAACTGAGTTTAGGGGCAAAATGAAACGCTCATAAGGTCTCATTACGCACCAATAATCACCCCCGCAGAGCCAGGAGTTTTTCTCAGGCCCTGCGGGGGTATGATAGGCTGCAGAACTACTGCACCAGTACTTTTTCAGCCTGTATGGTTTTACCACACCTGATCTGAATCACATATAAGCCGCGCCCGTACTTGCCCAGGTTTATCTCTTTCTGGTAAAGCCCTTTAAAGCTCCGGTGCTCCTCTTCAACTACTGTTTTCCCAGCACTGTTCACCACCCTCACCATCACTTCAGCTTTCTGGGGGACTTCAAAGGAAAGCTGTACCACCCCGCTGGTTGGGTTTGGGAATACCTTTACCTGCCGCTGAACCGGCTTAGCAGGGACTTCTTTTGCTGTGTTCTGCTTTTGGGTTGCCTTTGCTTTCGCCCCCTTTAGTGGCGCCTTCCTTAAAATTATATGGAAAGAATTACCAGCGGGTACCCGTATCATTTCATAATCTCCCGTCTCAATTGTTTGGGCAGCACCCTGTGATTGCAGACGTAAAACCCGTACAGGTCCCTCTCCATCTGCCTCTATCCTCACCTTTTCCCGGAGCAGGAAGGTGTCAGCAGGAACCAGCCCAGAAGAGTCCAGCCTGATGAACGCCCTGTTCCTGAGCAAAGAGTCTGACTTTATTAGCTGCCTGATCACCAGCGGGTGCCTGAGGGCCAACATCCGGCTGGAGTCACGTAGCGTCTGCCACTGTTCATGTTCGCCTCCCCTCCTGAATACCAGCCCCCTAACAGTATGCCTCAAAAGGGAATCTGCTCCCAGTAACCGGTAAACAACGGCCCTGATGGAATCAGAAGTTTTTGAATAATCTTCTATCAGGATATCTGGCTTCACAAACGTAGTGACCTGGGCTGGCTCTATCCTCTTTGCCCCTAACCCCAGAAGCGTGCCGGCATTCAGGTTCAGCTGCTTTACAGCCCCCTGCCACGTCTCCCCTTTCTGAATAGTGAGAGTAGTGTCAAGGAAATAATAGTGCCTGTCTATCTTTTTCACAATTTTAACTTTCGCCCTGACAGAGGCGTCTTGCTGTAGTTGCTCTGGGCTCTGGGCAAAAGCCCCTGAGAAAGAGAATGCGAAACCCGCTGCCACTGCTGTTGCTGCTCTCTTAAAAAGTTGTTTTTGTGTCATATCTAGTGTACATTAGGTGAGGCTATGTGATTGACTGTTACAAAATTAGCAGACGCACCTATGGCAGCGGGTTAAGGCTTCGTTAATGTCTGTTAAAGAAAAGTTAAAGTACTGTTTCGCAGAGTTGGGGCTAGTATCTTTGTTGAGATGAGAAAGAAGACATTGTTTGTGGTCATTGCCCTGATGAGCCTCACCCTCATTGGGCTGATTGGTTTTCAGGCGTACTGGATCCATCATGCGGTGAAGATGGAGGAGGAGCTGTTTGACAGAAACGTGAATGATGCCCTTCACCAGGTGGCGCGCAGGCTGGAAACCAAGGAAGCCATCCATTTCCTGAAACAGGAAGCACCCCAACTCAGGGAGGCGGCCCTGGCTCCGGCGGTGACCACTACAGAAACGGTTGTCAGCACCCCCACCCCGGCAAAGTCCTCCAGAAACAAAGAAAGGAGCGAGCGAAAGGGGAAAAGAAACCAACCCATGCCCCTGGCGGAACCCGCTTCTACACTTTCTGTGGCCGCTTCTGGTTCTGCCGGTTCTTCTGTTACTATGGTTACGCCCCTTCCCGGCGAAAAACATACCATGGTAGACCGGGCCCGTTCCAGCGTGATGTCTATCCGCGGGGGCCGTTCGCCCCATTCTGAGTCAGCGCAGCAGATCTTTATACATTCCTTTACCATGTCAGACTCTGCTGCCAAACCCGCAAGCGTGGAGGTGTTTGGCAGATCCCGGATAGACTCAGTGGTGGTACGGAAGCTGGTGGCTGCCCAGCGCAAAATGCTGGATACCTTAAGGATCTACAGCCGAAACGGGCAGGCCCACTTCATTAGGATGGATTCTGGCAGTGTCTCAAAAATTGCCCTTGATTCAATATTCATGGCCAATCAGGCAAGTTTTTTACGGCAGATCCCCGTCAAGAGTATCAAAAATATCCAGATCAAAGGGAATGTGGCCAACATTCATACGGACTGTCTTTTTATAGGCAGGTCCCCTGAGATGGTCTGGCGCCAGGACAGCAGCACCCGCAAAGGGAAGCGGTACGTATCACCGGCCAGAGTTCAGACGCTGGCCCCCCTCCTGCTGTCTGCTGCCCCTGCCCAGCAGCAGGTGGCGCCCACCCGTCCGGCCGCTTCACCGCGGGCAAATACCCACTCCCCGGTCACCGCCCCAACCCCAGAACAAGTCACAGAACAGAAAGCCGTGGCCAAAGCACAGCACCTGAACCAGGTGATGCAACAAATGGTAGTAGAGTATGTGCGCAAGGAACGGCCCCTGGAAGAGCGCCTTGGGGAACTGGGGATGGAAGAAATCTTAGCCGCCGAACTGAAAAGCCGGAACATTGTCACCCCCTACCAAAGCACCCTCAACATTGACCCGGGCAACAGCAAACCAACTTATCTCCTGGCCTCCAGTAATAGTCTGCCGTCGGCCTCGCTGCTGCCAGACGGTGGGTACACCGTGCAGCTGTTCCCCAATGATGTCTTATCTGCCCCCAGCTACCTTAAGCTGACGTTCCCGCACCGGCAGCTCATTATCTGGAAGAGTATCTGGATACCTACAGTGATTTCAGTGCTCTTTACCTTAATCATCATTTTCACCTTCGCCTATACCCTGGGCACCATTTTGCGGCAGAAGAAGATCTCAGAAATCAAGAATGACTTCATTAACAACATGACCCACGAATTCAAAACGCCTATTGCCACTATTTCGCTGGCGTTAGATGCGCTGGTCAACCCCAAGGTGCGCAAAGATGAAGCCCGCCTGGACCACTATGCGCGCATCATCAGAGATGAGAACAAACGCATGCACCAGCAGGTGGAGAAAGTACTGCAGACCGCCCAGATGGAGCGCAACAAACTGCAACTGGCCTTTGAAGAAGTAGATGTGCACGCGTTGATCCAAAAGGCGGTAGAGCCATTTCAGTTACATATTGAGCAGCGGCAGGGAAACCTGAACCTGAAACTGGACGCTCCCTCCCCTGTTGTTTGGGCAGACGCCAGCCACCTGGCCAACATGGTAGCCAATCTGCTGGACAATGCCAACAAGTATTCGCCGGAGGCGCCCAGAATTGTAGTACAAACCACCCAGGTCTCCAAAGGCCTGCACATTTCTGTGGAAGACCAGGGTGCAGGCATGTCACGGGAGGCCCAGAAAAAGATTTTTGAGAAGTTTTACCGGGTGCCCACGGGGAACGTGCACAACGTAAAGGGGTTTGGGTTAGGGCTGAGTTATGTCAAAACCATGGCCGAGGCTCATGGGGGCAATGTGCACCTGCGCAGCGAACTGGGCAAAGGCAGCAGGTTTACCTTATGGCTGCCCCTGCAAAAACCTTCTGTTTAACCGCTATTCATCACCTCTTAAAAAGCACCTCCATGACCGCACACACCGCCACCCGCCTCCTGTTGGTTGAAGACGACCCTAACTTTGGCATGGTCCTGAAAGACTACCTGGAGTTGCATGATTATGACGTCACGCTCTGCACAGATGGCATGCAGGGCTGGCGCACCTTTCAACAGGCCCCCTTTGATGCGTGCATCCTGGATGTGATGATGCCAATCAAAGATGGATTCTCCCTGGCCGCTGACATCAAAAAAGCCAATCCGTTCCAGCCCATCATTTTCCTTACGGCAAAAGCCATGAAGGCCGATATGCTGGAAGGATTCAGGCTGGGGGCCGAAGATTATATCACCAAACCGTTTGACTCTGAGATTCTGCTCTGGAAACTGAAAGCCATTCTGCAGAGGAGAGCCACCGCCGCCGTGCCAGAAAAAGCCCCCGCCACAGCGTATCAACTGGGCATGTACCACTTCAACTTCAAGACCCGCCAGATCACGCATCATGGTCAGGTGCAGAAACTGTCGCCCAAAGAGGCTGAACTTCTGCAGCTGCTTTGCCACCACCTGAATGATGTCCTTCCGCGGGAAGTGGCCCTCACCACCATCTGGAAAGATGACAACTACTTCACCGCCCGCAGCATGGATGTGTTTGTGACTAAACTGAGGAAATACCTGAAAGATGACCCGGAGGTGGAAATTATCAACGTGCACGGCAACGGTTTCCGGCTGGTTGCTCCCGCCGCCGTTTCCCAACCAGCCTCCTAGGCAGCTTTAAAAGTAACTACATTATATTTCTGTTTTGGGGCTGTTTTGGCCAAAACAG
>NZ_LRMM01000147.1 GCF_001647275.1 Rufibacter ruber
CTTATCGCTTCCATTGAGTTAGGGCTTGGTGAGAAATGTTGTCGCAAACACTTTTACCTCCCTAATTCTTTGGAAGTTATTAAACTCTAAACAGCTTCTACAGGTTTAAAATAAACATCCTTGGCCAGGTGAATTTATTTAGCACCAAAACTGTAAGCCAATGACAGCTGAAAAACTGAGTTCTTTAGCTTAGACTCATCGTCTTTGAAGACGGTGGTAAACCCGCCGTTATATCGTAAGCCTAACTCCAGGCCATTGCTGAACTGGTAGCCGGCGCCCAGGGCATACCCTAGGTCAATTTTTCTCAGGTCATCTTCGCTGCTAATGACTTCTTCTTTTACATCTCCCTCTTCTTCGGCCCAGAAATCCATGGCCTCTTCAAACTCACGCATATCTATTTTAGACTTGACCAGGTAAGAAACAGTGGGGCCGGCTTCTACAAACAAGTTGCCAGACTGGTAGCGGGCCATTACGGGAACATCAAGGTAGTGCAGCGTCATTTTTGCATGGTACTTCTTCATTTCGAATATGAAACCAAAGCCTCCATTTTCCCAGTCAGAAGGGTCTCCCCAATCTCCTAAGTCAATAGTAGAAAGATCAGGAAACATGAAAGATAACCTGGAGCCTTTCATGGAGTACAGCGCCTCTGGCCGAATAAAGAAATTGTCAGTGATTTTGAAGTTAGCATAAACACCAGCATGAAAGCCCGGCGTATACTTTTTCTTAAAGCCTACCCCCATGTCTTCTTCGTCTGAAGACTCTTCGCCGGTGAACGTGCTATAGCTGAAACCAGCTTTCAAACCAAGCTGTACCCCTGACTGTGCTTGGGCCAAAGCGGCAGAGAAAATGGCTGCCACCAGAATCGCTAATTTTTTCATAGGTTGAGTGAGCTGAAAAGAATAAGGGTTCAGAAGTAGTATGGTTTGTGTAGGGCGTACAGCTATGAAAACAGCAGAAGGAATACCTCTATATTTGCAACCTGTAGCCGTTGCCCTGTATTCCAGACAGAGCTTAGCAAGGTTTCCCCTACGGGCTTCTAAAAAATATTTACAAAAGAAAACGGAGCTGTTCTATTTATAAGGAGTGGTGGGGCAAATGAATTGGCAGAAGGAGCTTAGCCGTAAGAATAGCGTTTCCTGTTTTTGAGCTGATTTTTGAAAAACAGCTCAAAAACAGGAAACGCTAACACCGTAGTCTATATATGTAGATGAATTACTAGTCTACCTCTCTATATATAATCTACCTCTATATAATAGTAGAGGTAGTGTCCTGGTAAAGCATGAGGGCTCGCTCTTATATATATATAGGTAGTGTGCTCAATATATAGAGAGAAGAAGCAGACGGAAGAAAGAGAGTGAACCATCATTCTGCAAGCGTGCGGGAGAAGCTGAATCCAACCTAATAATTAAAGCCACTTTCTTGTGATAAGGTAAGAGATAGTAGAAGTTGCGATATAGTAAAGCAGTTAGCAAACTATCCCTCCATTATAAAGAAGAGAAATGATCTGTAAAAGTAGGAGGCGAAACTCCTCTTATAGAGAGATAAAAGCGGATTGCCACAAAAGGTAGGTACGCATCACTACTTGGGTGACGCAGTAGAGCTTAAGCTCACAGACCTTTCTGTTAAACTGATATAGCTGTAAATCCCCATGTAAAGCGTCAAATTGCCACAATATAGATTGTAAAGACATGGCGCCGTCAGCCGGGAAACCCAGAGGCGGGCAGCTTCCTGCACTGCAGAGCAGGCGGGGAGACAATTTTTAGAAAAAACTTCCAGTGGGGAACTGGCTGAGACTGAGGCGGGTTCTGTCTCAGCGCCCGCCGCGGGCGGCGTCCGTGGGGGCTCAAAAGGGTGTTGGGTTT
>NZ_LRMM01000148.1 GCF_001647275.1 Rufibacter ruber
AGGGAAGGGAACGGAACCAGCCGTATTTCGCGTTTTTTGTTACCTGCTTTTGGTTCGAAACCAAAGTGATAAACGGGGCTGGGCAGAAAAAGCACAAATCAACCTAATGCTGAAAATCAACCCGTATCCTGAAAATCCTACCCAAACAATCACCCGTTCATTTCCCGTATAGATTTTTATCTTTGTTGACCAACCTACCTGCGTGACCTATGCTGAAAACCAACGACCCTTCGCTGCATTCCTGGATACAGATTTCCCCTGAGTGCCACTTTCCTATCCAGAACCTGCCCTTCGGGATTTTTCAGGCCCCGGACCGTGACGCGCGGGTGGGGGTGGCCATTGGCGAATACGTGCTGGACGTGTACGTGCTCACGCAGCACCGCCTCTTTGACATGCTGGACATTGTGGACCCCACCGTGTTCCACCGTCCTTATTTGAATGACTTCATGGCCTTGGGCCGGGATATCTGGCGGCAGGTGCGCGGGCGTATTTCTGAGCTGCTGCGCAATGACAACCCCGAAATCAGGGACAACCGCTCGCTCATGGCCGAGTGCCTGCTCAAGCAAAAGGAGGTGCAGATGCTGATGCCCGTGCGGGTGCCCAACTACACAGATTTCTACTCCAGCATAGAGCATGCCACCAACGTGGGCACCATGTTTAGAGACCCGGCCAACGCGCTGCTGCCCAACTGGAAACACCTGCCGGTAGGCTACCACGGCCGTGCCTCGTCTATCATTCCTTCGGGCGTGCCCGTGAGAAGGCCCAAAGGCCAGGCCAAACCCGCCGATGCGGATGCCCCCACCTTCGGCCCTACCAAACAGCTGGATTTTGAGCTGGAAATGGCGTTTATCACCGGGCAACCCACCCAGCTGGGCACCTCCCTCACCACCAAAGAGGCCGAGGAATACATCTTCGGGCTGGTGCTCTTCAATGACTGGAGCGCCCGTGACATTCAGGCCTGGGAATATGTGCCGCTGGGGCCGTTTCTGGCCAAGAATTTCGCCTCATCGGTTTCGCCGTGGGTGGTGACGCTAGATGCGCTGGAACCGTTCAGGGTGCCGGGGCCGGTGCAAGACCCCAAGGTGCTGCCGTACCTGGAGTTTGAAGGCAACAAGAACTTAGATATCAATCTGGAAGTGACGCTGCAATCGCCCACGCTGCCGCAGGAGCAGGTAATTTGCCGCTCCAATTACAAGCACCTGTACTGGAACATGAACCAGCAGCTGGCGCACCACACCGTGAACGGCTGCAACATTGAAGTGGGTGATATGTACGCCTCCGGTACCATCAGCGGCCCTACGCCAGACTCGTACGGCTCCATGCTGGAACTCACCTGGCGCGGCACCAAACCACTGCAACTGCCAGACGGCTCTGAACGCAAGTTTTTACATGATGGGGACGTGGTCACCATGCGCGGCTACGCCGAAAGAAATGGCGTGCGCATTGGTTTCGGCGAAGTACGCGCCGAGATTCTGCCAGCTTTGTAAACCTATATTCCCTTTTTAAGTTGTCATCCTGAAAGGAACTTGCGGGCGAGCTAGAAAAGCTTTGTTCATATTTGATGACCGTTCGCCACCCGTTCCCTAAGATTCTTCCAGCATGACAAAAAAGGCAAGAAACGCCACTTGACGGCACTTTATGGCGCAAGCGTCCGCTTGTGTCCGCATTCCGGGATTTTCTGTTTTCGCCTGTTTCGTCCAAACATTGGCCGAA
>NZ_LRMM01000149.1 GCF_001647275.1 Rufibacter ruber
CCGTCCTGGCGGTGAGCACTGCTGTTAAAACTAGGCCCTCCGGCCTTGCCGCTGAAGCGGCACCGTATTAACAGAGGCGCTCACCCCCAGGACTGGTTTGGGTTCCTCTCCTGATCAGCCTTACTTGCTCTGTCTGCCTCTGTAGGTAACCGTTGCTGATCCGCTAGCCTGAGCCGGGCCCGTGCTGCGCACATCAGCCAGGGGCAGAAGTGCTAATTTACAGAGGTGCCACCAGCAGAAGTGTTGATTGTTCATTGTTGTTTGTTTTTTTATTGCTGCTTGTTTGTCACAATCTCAGGTTCAGGTTTTCAACTTGGACCTATGGTGGCGGAAGCTTTCAGCTTCCATGAGGCGGCAGCCTCACATTACCTCTGCCCTCTATAGCTCCCTCTTCTGCCCCCCTATGGCTCGGAAGTTACTTCCGTGCCTTCTAACGCCAGCTGATACTCACGCGCTGGCACGGGTCCCCAGACGCGTGCCTACAGATGATGGGCGGTCTCTGGCTGCCCCCGCGGCGCGGCAGCGAAACCAGGCATTGTACTTCATTCGTGCTGAATTGCCTAAAGAAAAAGAAAGGACTCAGCACTCAGGACTCAGAACTCACTCCAATACTCCCCCTTTGAAGGGGGTGAAGGGGGATGTTGCCACAGGAGGGCACGCATTGCTGAGGTACGGTCACCCGCCATTTGCCCCACGCATTGCAGATGCTCCCCTCCCGGGAGGGGAAGGGGTGGGTTCTACGCATGGCTGAACTCTTTGCGGCACCCGGCAAGTCTGGAGTATTGGGCCAGTTCTTTCTTCTACCCATCTGCCATGTTCAAAAGACCTGCAAATGTCTGTGCCAAATCCTGTTTTTGGCCTACTTTTGGGAAAACAGCTCCAAAACGCAGGGTTCTCGTATGCCTTCCAAGCCTTCGCCTGACTTTAACCTGATTGCCCCGGTGTATGATACGCTGGCGGTACTGGTATTTGGCCAGGCGCAGAAACGGGCGCAGCAGCATTTCCTGCCTCAAATCCCTGCGGGGGCGCGGGTATTGGTCCTGGGCGGGGGAAGCGGTTTCCTCCTGACGCAGCTCTTCGGCTGTTGCACCCCAGGGAAAGTGTTGTTTTTAGAGGCCTCGGGCACCATGCTCCAAAAAGCACGGCAACGGCTACTCCATTTACCCCACGCAGCCGCTGTTGAGTTCAGGTGCGGCACTGAGCAGGACCTCCTGCCCCATGAGACGTTCCACGTGGTTCTCACCCCATTTGTGCTGGACCTTTTCACTCCCCCAGAAGCAGCGGCCATGATCAACAGGCTGGCTGCCGCCCTGCTCCCCTCGGGCCTTTGGCTGCACACAGACTTCCACCTTTCGGCCGGCGGCCGAAACAGGAGGTGGCAGCAATTCCTGCTGTGGGCCATGTACCGGTTCTTCAGAAAAGTAAGTCAGATATCTGCCAGCAGGCTCCCGCCGCTGGACCAGCTGCTGGGAGAAGCGGGCTTTGCACCCCGGGAACAGGCGTTTTTCTACCGGGGCTTCATCAAAGCGCAGGTGCTGCAAGCAAAAAGCCCACCCAAAAAAATCTAAAGAACTGGCAGTAGCCTCACCTTCTGTTTTCGGGCTGTTTTTCTGAAAACAGCCCG
>NZ_LRMM01000150.1 GCF_001647275.1 Rufibacter ruber
GGATATTCCACCAAATCATTTTACGATGCAGGGCAGGAAGCACTTTGCCGATGAGAAGGAGCTGCGCTTCTCGCTCT
This sequence comes from Rufibacter ruber, assembly GCF_001647275.1. Lineage (GTDB taxonomy): Bacteria > Bacteroidota > Bacteroidia > Cytophagales > Hymenobacteraceae > Nibribacter > Nibribacter ruber_C. The sequence goes on from NZ_LRMM01000150.1 coordinate 78, forward strand.
CGGCGCACGTTCCGGAACATAACTTCTACCGCAAACTCAAGCAACGGCTGGACCTCTCGTTCCTATATCCCATAACCAAAGCCTACTACGGGCGCTGCGGACAGCAGTCCATCGACCCGGCGGTGTTCTTCAGGCTCTGCCTGGTGGGCTACCTGGAGAACATCGTCTCGGACCGCAAACTCATCGAGCACTGCAGCCTCAGGCTGGACCTCCTGTACTTCCTGGGTTACCAGCTCGACGAGCCCTTGCCTTGGCACTCGACCGTCTCCCGCACCCGCCAGCTTCTGCCCCCGGAGCTGTTTGAGCAGGTCTTCACCCGTGTGCCTTCCCTTTGCGCGGAGGCGGGGATGGTGGCTGGGCATACACAAGTCGTGGATTCCGCTCTCATCAAGGCCAATGCCTCCATGGACTCCCTTGAGCTGAAGGTGCCGCGGGAGACGCTCGAGGCGCACCTGGGTCGGGTCGGGGCCATCAGCCGCGCCGACCGCAAGGCAAAAGAAAACAAGGCTACCGTGGGGCAACAGACCCTCACTGCCACCCGCGGCGAGTTGCAGGAAATAGAAGCCCGTAACCGGAGGTGGGGCCTGGGGCAGGACCAGCGTACCGGGGCCCGCAACAAGAACAGCAAGTACACCTCCAACAAGACGCACTACTCGCCCGTGGACCCCGATGCCCGCATCGCCGTCAAGCCCGGCAAGGCCCGCAAGCTCTGCTACCTCCTGCAGCTCTCGGTGGACACCGCCCACCACACCATCACCCACGTGCAGGCGGACCTGGCGGACAGGAAAGAAAACCAGTGCCTGCCCTCTGTGCTCGGGTCCCTCTCCGGTAGGCTGCACCAGATGGGGCTGGGCTGCAACACGCTGCTGGCGGACGCCGGCTACTCCTCGGGCGAGAACTACGCCTTGCTTGAGCAGGAAGGCATCACCGCCTTCATCCCGCCGCACGGCACCTACAAGGGCGGGCCGGAGGGCTTTAGCTATAATAAAGAAGAGGACTGCTGGGTTTGCCCGCAGGGCAAGAAAGCCACGTTCCGGAAGATGAAAGTGGAGCCGAAGGGCAGCATCAGAAAGAAGCTCTACCTCACCACCCGCCGGGACTGCAAGGGCTGCCCTCTCCGGGAAAGCTGCATCGGTAAGGGCCACGAGAAGAAGGTGGAGATCACCTACTACCGCGAGGAGTACGAGCGGGTGATCGCGCGCCTGAAAAGCCGCTATGGGCGGAAGATGAAAGGGCTCAGGCAGGCGACGGTGGAGCCGGTGCTGGGCACGCTCATCAACTTCCTGGGGCTAAGGAAAATCAATACAAGGGTTATCAAGCAGGCGCACAAAGTAATGCTGTTGGCTGCCACGGCATATAACCTGAAGAAACTGCTCAATTTTAAACCCAGGGAAAGCCAGACGGCCGTCATGGCCCTGCCCAGGGCTTCTGCAGCAACGCTTTTGATGCTCTTTTTGGCGGCAGGAATTGAAATCAACTTGAGAAAAGTGAAGAGGGATTGAAACAGGGCACTGTTTAACGCTGAGTTGTGCAACAGCTAC
>NZ_LRMM01000151.1 GCF_001647275.1 Rufibacter ruber
CCAACCTGGGATGACCTGTTTATCCCCAGGCACTCGTTCCTGAATTGTATGGCAACGGCTTGTTTTCGGGCTAGTTTTCTGAAAAACAGCGAAAACAGGATTTCTTAAGGCAGGGGGGCCTGAAAGATGTTCTTTAGCTGCCACCCGTATTCAGTGCGCTCAAACTCCACCTCAAAGTCTCCCATTCTGGACTCAGGGGTGTAGCCTAGGTCAATGTCTACCTCAATGCCATCATTGTCAAAGGTGGCTTTTTTTATCTGGCCCATGTCGGCGTCTAAGGGAAGCTCCTCTTTGAGCGCCTCAAGTTTATCTGATAGTTTCATGATGGTGCGTACGCAGTTGCCGGCAGATTTGATGCACACGGCTGGCAACGTACCTCCCCGCTGCGGCCGGGCCGAAATTTGCCCCAAACATTGAATTCAAATTTCAGCTTCACGCGCTTCATTTCCAGAGGCTTTGTCCGGTAGATAACCCCAACCGGGTAAGAAAACAGCGGGAAAAGACGTGGGCGGTAGGTCAAAAATCTGTATTATTGCAGATGTTGGGCGGTTTCCTGCCCCCTTTTCCTTTGTACCACCAGATGATCCCCAGCTATTGGACACGCACGTCTCGGCCTTTAAACAGACCCAACGCGTAGTAGATGACGCCTTTGATGCCTCCGCAAGTGCGGGAGCCCACTTATACCTGTGCTTTGGAGCGCACAGGATAAGGATAGGCGTGCTAGATGCCCAACGCAACAAGTTTGTGGCGCTGGAAGACTATGAGCCGTCCGGTTTAACAACGGTTGACGCCGCCATAGCCACCCTGCAGGAATTAAGCACCACCCACCCCCTTCTGCAGCAGCCCCACTGGAAACAGGTGCGCCTCTGCATCAAAAACCAGCAGTTCACCCTGATTCCGGAGACCCTCTTTGAATTAAAGGCCCGGGAGGAGTATTTGCGGCTGAATGCGGTGGTAGAGCTGGAGCAGGAAGTGGTGCATCACTATGACCACCAGCGGCTGGAACTGGTAAACGTGTTTACGGTACCGGCCAAGCTGGAGGCGTGGGCCAGAAGCCATTTCAAAGGTTCAGCGGTGGAATATGTACACCAGACCTCTGCCCTGATGGAGGGCTTCCTGCACATGGCCGAACGAACCACCCGCCCCGTGCTGTACATTTATGTTGACCGGAATTATGTGACACTGGTGGTGTTACAGGGCATGCGGCTGGAGTTCTGCAACTCCTTTTACTTTGCCTCTTATGAGGACTTCATTTACTTTGTGCTCTTTGTACTGGAAGAGAAAAAAATGAACCCAGACCAGGACCAGGTGGTGGTCTGGGGGGAGCTTCTCCTGAACTCAGAGCTGCACGACGTACTCCGGAAGTACATCAGGAATGTTCAGTTCGGTAAAAAGCCTACCGGGGTTGGCTACAGCTACCGCTTTGACACCCTCTTTGCCCACCGCAACTTTGACCTCTACAGCCTCCATTTCTGCGAGTAAGGCGGCACCCATACCAAGAACCTCCTGCTGTCTGTTTTTGGCCTGTATTTTCAAAAACAGCAAAA
>NZ_LRMM01000152.1 GCF_001647275.1 Rufibacter ruber
TGCTGCTGCACGCCATCAAACCCGAGCTGGAGGCGCTCAAGCCCATGAAGGCGGTCTTCGACAAGGCCTACGCCCGCAACCTGGACGGCGAGCACGTGAAGCAGGGCGCCGACAAGATGGAGCTGGCCGAGATGCTGATGGAGGACATCCGCTCCTTCAAGCAGGAGAACGGCTGCGACCGCCTGGTGATGGTGTGGTGCGGCTCCACCGAGATCTACATCGAGGAGTCCGACGTGCACCGGAGCATCGCCGCGTTCGAAGAGGGCCTTGTGAACAATGACCCGGCCATCGCCCCGAGCATGATCTACGCCTACGCGGCCATCAAAATGGGCGTGCCCTTCGCCAACGGCGCGCCGAACCTGACCGTGGACATCCCCGCCCTGGTGGAGCTGGCCAGGGAGCACGGCGTGGCCGTCTCGGGCAAGGACTTCAAGACCGGGCAGACGCTGATGAAGACCATCCTGGCCCCCGGGCTGCACGCCAGGGCGCTGGGCGTGAGGGGCTGGTTCTCCTCCAACATCCTGGGCAACCGCGACGGCTACGTGCTGGACCACCCCGAGAACTTCAAGACCAAGGAGGTCTCAAAGCTGAGCGTGCTGGACGAGATCTTCCGCCCCGGGTCCAACCCCGAGCTCTACGGGGACATGTACCACAAGGTCAGGATCAACTACTACCCGCCCCACGGCGACAACAAGGAGAGCTGGGACAACATCGACATCTTCGGCTGGCTGGGCTACCAGATGCAGATCAAGATCAACTTCCTGTGCCGCGACTCCATCCTGGCAGCGCCGCTGGTGCTGGACCTGGCCCTGTTCACCGACCTTGCGCAGCGGGCGGGCATGTCGGGCATCCAGGAGTGGCTGAGCTTCTACTACAAGTCCCCGCAGACGGCCGAGGGCCTGGCCCCGGAGCACGACATCTTCAAGCAGCTCATGAAGCTGCAGAACACCCTGCGCCACATGATGGGCGAGGACCTGATCACCCACCTGGGCCTGGACTACTACCAGGAGCTGGTGGACACCCTGTAGGGGACTGAGGGTTTAGAAAGTTCTATATGGTTCAGCTGCACAAACTCATCTCCACCGGCCTGGGCATCGGGTACGTGGGCAGGGGCGGGGGCACGGTGGCCGCGGCGGCCACCTGCCTTTGCTGGTATTTCTTGCCGGGCGGCGGGGGTGGGCTTGTCCTCTGGCAAGTAGGCGTCACGGCGCTGATAACAGCACTGGGCGTCTGGTCTGCCAATGAGGTGGAACCTTGCTGGGGCAAAGACGACAAAAAGGTGGTGGTAGACGAGGCGGCGGGAATGTGCACCAGCCTGCTGTTCATCCCGGTGACGGTCCCTTACCTGCTGGCCGCGCTGGTGCTGTTCCGCTTCTTTGACATTGTGAAGCCCCTCGGCATCAGGAGAACCGAGAGGCTGCCCGGCGGATGGGGCGTGATGATGGATGACGCGCTCTCCGGAATCTACGCCAATGTGGTTCTGCAACTACTCATTTACGTAAAGCTATTTTAGATGCT
>NZ_LRMM01000153.1 GCF_001647275.1 Rufibacter ruber
CGGCCTGTTTTCTCAAAAACAGGCCGAAAACGAGCAGTTTTTTTATGGGGTGTTGCAAGTATAAGGCTATGCGTGAAACCCACCCCAACCCCCTCCGAGGAGGGGAGTATCAGGAATGCTTGCTTTGGCAATTAAGGGTGGACGGGAAATTGCGTTTCTGGGCTGTTTTGTGAAAAGTAGGCCAAAAACAGGAGTTTAGAGTACTGGTAACTTTGACGATTGAGACGTTAGTGTGGGTGCATTGCCCATCTTTCCTTCGTTTGTTGAAGTGAGGAAGTTGCTTTTGGGACTTACCACGTTAGGCAAGTAAATAACTTCGGCGCCGTAGGTAGGCTATAGATTAAACTTGTATGGCTTATAGGAAAGTATGAATGTAAGTATGAAAGAAAGAAAGTAGCAAAGTATAAATGAGCTGTTCGGGAGTAGAACTCCGGAACAGCGGAAGTTCATTGCTTCACCGTTCAGCATCAGTGCTGTCAGTGCTGTTCGGGAGTTCTACTCCCGAACCCGCCTGCCGGGGAGTTCCACTCCGCCGGGAACCACGGGCAAAAGAAGGGGAGTGGAACTCCCCGGCCGGGTGTTTCCGGAGTAGAACTCCGGAAGAGCGGAGAAAGAGCGGAAAGAGCGAGTTTCAGAGCTTGTAGCGGTGTTCATTGCTTCACGGTTCAGCATCAGTGCTGTTCGGGATTTGTAATCCCGAACTTAAGTACCTGGCGGATTTGCAATCCGCGGCTTTTGCGGGGCAAATATTCTGGGACGGGGATTGCAAATCCCTGGAGTACCTGCTTCCGGATTGAAAATCTGGAAGAGCGGAGAGAAAGGAGCCTAAAGAGCGAGAAAGTGGAATGTGATGTATTCCATCACGCCAATCGCCTCTCTAAATAGAATTCCTCTCCCTGGAGGGGTAGGTAAGGCGTAATACCGGCTGCTAAGAAGGTCGTTTACTGCAATTAGTAAAAGCAGGCCCTTGGTGTAGGTTCCACGCAATATCAGTGGCTAAAAGGAAAACTTTAATTATTTGCAGAAGCCTCCTGTACAGATCCATCGGTTTCCTCAATCCTCGCCAAACTTTCAGAATTGATACAGTACCGCAGTCCAAATGGCTCCGGCCCGTCTGGAAACACGTGGCCCAGGTGGCCGTCACAGACATTGCACTGTACCTCAATGCGCTGCATGCGGTGGCTGTTGTCAAAGAGGTATTTAATAGCGCCCTTGCTGGCGGGTTGGGTGAAACTGGGCCAGCCGGAGATGGCGTGGTACTTAGTGGCAGCGTGAAACAGCAGGCTGCCGCAGGCGGCGCAGACGTAGCGCCCCGGGTTGGGGTACACTACCGTCGGGAAATTCCCATCGGGCGTAGCCTGCGCCTCCAGCACGTGTACATTGGTAAACCCAAAACGCTCCAGCGCGCGCGGT
>NZ_LRMM01000154.1 GCF_001647275.1 Rufibacter ruber
CAATACTTCGGACATTTTAAGGTAGAAGGATAAAAAAGGGCAGAAGCACTGTTAGCGGTGTGTGAAAACTACTACGGCTTCCGCCCCCGGCCCCGAGGGGCTCGTTTCCTGCGCTCTCTCCAAGATGCCCGGCCTGGGCCGGCGGCGCTCCCGTTTCATTACGCAGGTGCTTCTGCTCGTGTTGTCGCTGCGGGGCAGGCTGAACTTCCTGCAGCTGGCGCGCCTGGGCCCCTGGTGCGAGCGCACCTTCCGGCGGCACTTCACCCTGCCCTTCGACTGGCTGGGCCTGAACCTGGGCCTTGCCGGCGGATCGGCCGGCGCGGAGCGGGTGCTGATCCTTGACCCCTCGTTCCTGGCCAAGAGCGGGCAGGGGACCTACGGGCTGGACCGCTTCTGGAGCGGCTGCTCCGGGGCGGTCCAGCACGGGCTTGAGGCCGCAGGCCTGGCCGTGGCGGACGTGGCCGCGCACACGGCCTACCACCTTCTGGCGGCGCAGACCCCGCCGGGGGGCGGGCGCATGGAGCACTACGCCTGGGTGGTCACCCACCGGGCCGCCGAGCTCCGGGAACTGGCCCTCCACCTGGCCGTGGACGGCTTCTTCTACAAGAAGGGCTTCGCCGACGCCGTCCGCTCGGCGGGCCTGCACCTGGTGGGGCTCATGCGGGTGGACGCCGAACTGCGCCACGCCTACCAAGGGGAGCAGAAGCCGGTGGGTAGGCCCCGCAAGTACGCCGGAAGGGTGGACGTGCGCCGGCCCTCGGGCCTGGAGGAGGTGGCCGGCGCGGAGAAGGGCACCCGCCTGTTCACCGGCGTGGTCTGGAGCATGGCCCTGGGCCGGAAGGTGCGCCTGGCCCTGGTGCACCGCCTGGGCGGAGACGGGGAGGCCAGGGAGGTGAAGGTGCTCTACTCCACGGACCTGGGGCTGGCGGCCGAGAAGATCGTAGCCTACTACCGCCTGCGCTTCCAGGTAGAGTTCCTCTTCCGGGACGCCAAGCAGCACGCGGGACTTGCCCACTGCCAGGCCCGCGCAAAGGAGCGCCTGGACTTCCACCTCAACGCCTCGCTCACCGCCGTCAGCCTGGCCAAGCTCGCATACGCAAAGCCTGGCCAGCCCTTCTCCATGGCCGACGTGAAGACCCTCCACCACAACCGCACAATGCTCGAGAGGGTTTTCTCCGTGTTCGGTTTTGACAAAAGCCACTTAAATAACAAGGACAAAACAGACTGTGTCCTTAACTTCGGCAGAATCGCAGCATAAACTGTCCGAAGTATTG
>NZ_LRMM01000016.1 GCF_001647275.1 Rufibacter ruber
CGGCTGTTTTTGGAAAAACAGGCCGAAAACAGAATACCTCTCCACCCTCCTGTGCCTTGAAACCGGTAATCTTTAAAAGCAGGCAGTGTCTCTACCCCTCTTTCTTATGTTGCCAATAGTGATTGCCCAATGCAGCTCTGAAACTGCAAATTGTTCCTGCACTCTGTAGAAGCTATTCCAGATGGGTGAACGTTGCGTAAAACGAGGAGCGAACCACTCCACAAAATTACCTAGACAACAAAGCAGAAACCCTTTGTGGCCACCCATTTCTTAAAGCTGGGTTCTGTCATCAACCTGCTCCCTAAGCCACCGTCACCATTCCTGACAGAAACGAACATAGTCTTTGGGTTCCCGTAAGCACCTAGCACATAACTTGTTTAGGCCAAACATGTACCTGCTATGAAAAAGAGTATTACACTGTTTCTGTCACTTGTCGCCTCCTTCACAGCCCTCTGCCAGGATTTTCCGGTGGAAGGGAAAAAGAATCACATTGTCTATAGGGGGAATAAAAGAGATACGGTCAAAATAGACTATGACCTGAAGCCGAAAGTCAAAGAATGGCTCAAAGAAAATAAAGAAAAAGCCCATGGCTTTACCTTTCACCCAGAATCCAACACCTATACCGGCACCTTTCATACTGTGCTTAAATATGTTGATGCACAGGGGGTGGAGCAGCGGTATCCGTTGTATTTCACCATGAACCTTGCAGTGGTAGAAAGCAGCGTCCTGAAAGAGAGCACCTACAGATATGAGCTCAAAGATTTTCAAGTACTGGGTAAAAAAAGGAAGGCGTTTCCCGCCGAACAGCTTTTGATCAACGGGGAGAATGATAAAAAAGACCAGATACCCGCTGAAAAATTACATGAGATACAGCTACAGGCCACCACTTTTATAGACAACCTGTTGGAGAGCCTCCACAAGAAGATGCTGGCCAGGGCAATTGCCCAAAATTAGCAGCCCCACCTCATTGTTTCTTTGCAGTAAATTTATGAAAGGGGAACGCTTCTTTTGCATTGGTTATAAATCCCGCCCCCTTGTAGTTCATTTTCTAACCACTGGCAATCAAATTAAACTAGAAGTCATTTCTTAACCACTTCGGTAGGACTTGCAGCTTTCTACAACACAAATAATGTCTTTTGTTTTTGGCCTGTTTTTAGAAAAGCAGGCTAAAAACAGAAAAAGGCATTGGGTATAAACCATTGATGAGACAGCTTCTTAACAAGAAGGCCCGGCAGACTACATCTGCCGGGCCTTCTTGTTAGGATAAGTTTTACCTTGGAGCAATTCTAACCCATAGATGCGTGAACAAAAAAAGGGGTAGGCTATGATATGCCTACCCCTTTTTTGTTCGCATAGATTTCAATATCACTAGATGGTATCAGTCACCACTAACAGGGCGTAGATCATACCTGGTATGTAGAATAGCAGGGTAAGCAAAAGGCTGATCCAGAAGCGGGAAGTGATGCCTTCATACAGACCAACGGCCAACGGCGGTATCAGAATAGCCAGTATAATCATAAGAATATTGCTGGAGGCATTGGCATCACGAAGGGTATTTTTTACCTCTTTCCTGAATTCGCGTTTCTCTGCTTTGGTCATGGAAGCCAGTTTTTCTTTGGCCATCACCAGCACCTCTTCTTCCTTGATAGTTTTCTTCTCAGCCGGGGCAACAGCCGGTTTCACCAGTGGGGCTTTGCTTTCAGAAAGGTTTCTTTTTTCAAAGAGCACAGGCTTGGGGGCTTCGGCACTGGCTTCCAGATGGGCTTCTGCCTCTAGCAGTGATTGACTCTCTGTGACAGAGGCCAGCTGCTCAGCAGCCGGGGCTGGGGCGGCTTGCTCCATCTCTGGGGTGGCTGCCGGCTTGGCTTTTGTTTTCTGGTAATAGTCTGGCTTGGTAGCTGAGAAGCGGTAGTACTCTGCAGTACTGCAAGAGAATAAAAATTGCCCTACGGTGAGTACTGCAATCAACTGTAGTAGAACTTTTGACTTCATAAAAAAAGAAATAAGGGTTAAACAAAAAGTATAGCCTTCCCCCTCTTCCTTTCTGCCGCGTTCATGAAGGCTACTTCTTTTACTCCCCTTTTGCCAGATAGTTCTACTGCCCTTTAAACTTTCTTCAATTTTTTATTAACATTCAAAAGTTTTGGAGCTTACTAGTTCATCCTCTGTCATGTTGAACGGAACCAGATCCCAAACCTGTCCTTCTACCTTTACCACCTTGGCACCAACTCTTTATAAAACCCAGAAAACTGGCTGTCAGGCCTTTATGACTCACTTGTCAGGCCTCCGCAACTTCTACAAAACTTAGCACCTTCATCATCATGGAAGAGGGCAGCCCTTGCGGGGCTGCCCTCTTCCATGTTTTGCAAAGGGTGAAAACTACGCAGTCACTTTTCTTTCAATGTCCCTCAGGTTTTCCATTTTTTTGTTTCTCAGGAAGCCGTTAATGTCCTCAAAGTGCTCTTTTATGCGTTTGTTGCCAAACTCAAACACTTTTTCAGCTAAACCGTCCAGAAAATCACGGTCATGGGAAACCAGGATTAACGTACCGTCAAAGGCTTTGAGGGCATCTTTCAGGATATCTTTGGTTTTAATGTCCAAATGGTTGGTGGGCTCATCCAGAATCAGCAGGTTTACCGGCTGCAACAGAAGCTTTATCATGGCCAATCTGGTCTTCTCGCCCCCAGAGAGCATTTTCACCTTCTTGTCAATGGCATCACCACTGAACATGAACGCGCCCAGGATGTCTTTGATTTTGGTCCTGATTTCCCCCACGGCAATTTGGTCTATGGTCTGGAAGATGGTAAGGTCTTCATCCAGCAAGGCCGCCTGGTTCTGCGCAAAATACCCGATCATGGAGTTGTGCCCTAACTGAAGCTGCCCCTCATAGTCAATCTCGCCCATGATGGCTTTAATCAGCGTAGACTTCCCTTCCCCGTTCTTCCCTACAAAGGCCACCTTCTGGCCCCGCTCAATGGTAAGGGAAGCGTCCTGAAACACCGTATGCTCCCCGTACTTCTTAGTAAGGCCGTCTACAATAACGGGGTAATTCCCGGAACGGGGCGCTGGCGGAAACTTCAGGTTCAGGGCAGAAGTATCTACCTCGTCTACCTGAATGATTTCAATCTTCTCCAGCATTTTCACCCGTGACTGCACCTGCAGGGTTTTAGAGTAAGTTCCTTTGAAACGCTCAATGAACGCGGTGATTTCTGCTATCTCTTTTTGTTGATCATCATACTGGCGCTGCTGCTGCTCCCGCCGCTCTTTGCGCAGCTGCAGGTACTGGGTGTATGGCACCTTGTAATCATAGATCCGGCCCATGGTCACTTCAATGGTACGGTTGGTGATATTGTCTACAAAGGCTTTGTCATGGGAGATGACTATCACCGCTTTGGCGTTGTTTACCAGAAAATCTTCCAGCCACTGCACAGATTCAATGTCAAGGTGGTTGGTAGGCTCATCTAGCAGAATCAAATCTGGCTTCTGCAACAGGATCTTGGCCAGCTCAATGCGCATGCGCCAGCCCCCGCTGAATTCCCGGGTGGAACGGGCAAAGTCTGGTCGCAGGAAACCAAGCCCCAAAAGGGTCTTTTCTACTTCGGCGTCAAAGTTGATCTCCTCAATGGAATAGTATTTTTCACTCAGCTCTGAGACCTCTTCAATGAGTTTCATGTACCCGTCAGACTCATAGTCTGTACGCGTCTCCAGTTGGGTGTTCAGGTCCTCCATCTTCGCCTTCATCTCCAGGATATTGGCGAAGGCTTTAGACGCCTCTTCAAACACGGTGCAGTTGTCTTCTGTGAGCAGGTGCTGGGGCAGGTAGGCAATGACCGCATCTTTGGGCGCAGACACTTTGCCTTTGGTGGGCTTGTTCACCCCGGCAATAATTTTCAGGAGGGTTGATTTTCCGGCCCCGTTCTTCCCCATGAGGGCAATGCGGTCGGTTTCATTGATATTGAACGTTACGTTACTGAAAAGCGCTGAGCCGTTGAACTCAACAGATACTGCGTCAACTGAAATCATCTTTTTGGGAAAATAAGGACGCAAAGATACTATTTAGTTCCCCTTGTTGTATATTCTTCACTTGCAGATAGAAACACAGGGGAAGGAACTCAGCACCCATACCTTCTCAATATCCGTTTTGGGGCTGTTTTCTGAAAAACAGCCCCAAAACGTCAAGCCTGCAGCTCGGCCTGTAACTGGCTGGATTGCATTTCCTCTAAGATAAGGGCAATGTCTTCCTGCTTGAGCGGCTTGTGCAGGAGCCGTTGCACCAGCGGGAACTCATTGCATTTTTCCAGATCAGACTTGGCCAACGATGATGTTAGAATATAGAACCTGCTGGTCTGCGCTAAGACAGGGGTGTACGGCTCTAACGCTTTTAAAAACTCCCACCCGTTCAAGACCGGCATCTCTAAATCTAAAAATACCAGCATGGGGGCTTTATGCGGAAGGGCCTGCACCACGGCCAGGAACGCCTCTTCTGCAGATCCAAAGGGAACCACCTGAGCACCCAGCCCTTCCAGGGATAGTAGTTGTTCTGTCAGAAAAAGACTGATGGGATCATCATCAATTAAAAATGTTTTCATGGGTATGCTTAACTCAGGGTGATTATAAAACGGGTTCCTTCATTCAATTTACTTTCAACGGCAATCTTCCCACCCATGGCCTCTACCTGGGTTTTCACAAGGTAGAGGCCTATGCCCCTGCCCTGTTTGTTTGTATGAAACCTCTTATAAAGTTTAAAGACATTGTTCCCGGCTTTTGCCTGGTCAAAACCAGTGCCGTTATCAGAGAAAATGATAGTCTTCCCCTCAGGAATGTGGTAAGCTTTGACTTCAATTTGCAACGGCCTGTGGTCTGACCGGTATTTGATGGCATTGGAGATGAGGTTATAGAAGATGCTGAACAGGTAGGCGCGGTCTGCCTTCACTGACAGACCAGTCTCTATGTCAAACCGCATGGAACCGCCGCAGCCGCTCAATGACTCCTGAAAATTCTGCCAGGCCTGCTCACAGATATCAGCCAGACTCACCGGTTCTTTTTCAAGCACCTCCTGTTTGTCTCTGATGGAAAGCACCAGACTCAGGTCCCTGAGAATGGTGTCTAATTTAAATACGCTTTTTTTGAGGTTGGCCAGCGCCTGTTCAAAGACGTTAGAGGTTTTGTCTACTTTGGTGAGCAAATCTGCCAGGCCCAACGCATTGGCCACTGGCGCCCGCAGGTTATGTGACACAATGTAGGTAAACTGTTGCAGGTCTCTGTTTTGGTGGAACAGGTCCTGGGTCATTTTAATCTGGCTGGCCTCAATCTCTTTTCTGAAGGTCACATCTGTTTGTATGGTGATGAACTTTGCAATCTGCCCATTTTCATCTAAAACCGGGGTGATATCCAGGTTCAGCCAAATCTTCTCCCCGTTTTTGCAGTAATTGAGGACTTCTTCAGAAACGGGCTGCGCAAGCTTCAGTTTTTCTAACATCTGATCTAGCACATGCCCGTCTGTCTCCGGCCCCTTTAACAGCTCTAAGGGAAATTCACCCACTACCTCCTCCAGCTCATAGCCCGTGATATTGGTAAAGGCCTGGTTAATCCATTCGGCCCGGCCTTCTGCATCTGCAATCATAACGCCGTTGCTAGTCTTGCTGGCTACCAGAGAGAGCTTTTCCAACTCCTGGCGTGACTTTATCTGCTCTGTGATATCTGAGAAGTAAACTGACAGCCCCTCTTCAGAAGGATATGCTTTTACTTCTAACCAAGCTCCCAGCTTCTCCAGGAAAGCCTCAAAATGCACCGTGGTTCCCGTGGCCATGGCATACTGGTACTGCCTGTAAAACTGCCCGCCCAGGTCCTCAGGAAACACATCCCATAAGTTTTTACCTAATTGGTCTCCTCCTGGGGAAAGGTTGAGGAGTTGTCTGAACTGATCGTTGATAAAGATAAAATTCCAGTGCTTGTCAACGGCGAAAAAAGCATCTGTTATGCTTTCAAAAACATTTTTCAACTCAGACGCCTGTTTCTGAATGGTTCTTTGGGCCAACGCCACCTCTGAGACATCCCGTAAAACAGCATACACCGCCATTACTTCTTCCCCCACCACAATAGGGATTTTGCTCAGGTGTAAGATAACTTTTTGCCCGCTCCCCCCCGGCAATTCTATCTCACAGGAGACTTTATTCCCCTCAAAGGCTTCCCGCAGTTTCTGCTCACAAACGGGGGCCACCTCGGGGGGCAAAAATTCAGACTGGTGCCTGTTCACCACTTCCTCCTTTGACAAGTGCAGCGTGTCCAGAAAAGTGGGATTGGCTTCTAGAATGTTCCCGTTCCGGTCTTCTACCAGAATCATATCTGGGTTATTCTCAAACAGAGCCCTGAATTGCTGCTCACGTTGCTGCAGCTGCTCCCTATGGTAGATTCTCTCCGTTATTTCCCGTGAGCTTAGCACCAGCGCATTGATATAGGGGTTCTGCAACTGATTTCTCCCAATGGTTTCTACCCACACCCAGTTGCCGCTTGCAGTCTTACATCTGAATTCAATGACAGAGGTATTCTCTTCTTCTGAAAGCTGTCGGAAAATATCTAAGATCCTGGGCTGGTCTTCTGGGTGCACAAAACTTAAGACATTTCTGCCAAGCAACTCTTCTAACCCATAACCCAGCGTGCGAAAAACAGCTCCCCCGCAGTGAAGGATCCCTCCCTGTGGGTCTACCAGGGCAAACATATCTGCTCCGCTTTCCATCAACGCCTTGTGAAGCTCCTCCTGCTTGCGAAGCTGTTGATGGGTTTGGCTCTGCTCTGCTGTCTTACGCCCTATACCAAAGTGCGCCTGATCTTCTTCCAGCCAGGAGAAAGACCATATCAGGTTAACTGGCGCACCATTTCTCTGTAGTAAACAATTCTCTAAAAAGTCTTTGGGTGTCTTTCCATTCTCTATCTGCTCCAGGTATTGCCCGGTCTTCTTCTGATCACGCGGGTGCACATGGGTTATGAAAGAGGTGCCTTCCAATTCTTTTGAATCATACCCTAGAATGGGAACAGCAGCTTCACTGACTTGTAGAATGTTACCGTCTATACCAATGGCACAAATTAAGTCAAACCTATTGCACATGATTTGATCCCTTACATTGAAAGCCATAGTACTCCTATTGGTATATTTACAGTTTTCCTGTTTGATTTTTTATAAAATAAATAGTTTTATAAAGATAGCTCTGTTATTTATTTAAGTCAATAAACTATTCTATAAATTGAATTTTAACTATACATAATCATATTTTATCCATTTCAAGCACCTCCTATAAACGTTATTTTTATTATGTTTAGTAATTGCACTTTAATAATCCTTCTCCATTATCAACCATAATACTGGCTTTAAAAACTACGGCATCAGGAGCCATTTAGGTAACTATGTTTATCATAAAAAAAATGAAGTATTACTGTCTTTTAAGGCAGGTAGAAGTAAGAGAAAGATTAGTGGACACTTTATTTGATGAGTTTCCGGTTCTGTTTTAGGCCTGTTTTCTAAAAAACAGGCCTAAAACAGAATACCCTTAACAGAGACATAAGCGGTTGGCCCACAAGTGACGGGTCTAATTGACAGCGGCTGTCCCCAAGAACTACAAAGCGTTTTTATGCCTTCAGATTGCCAATGGCTTTCTTTAAGACTAAAAAGCCTGCCAATCCGCTGATAAGGGAGGCCACCAGAATAGCAAACTTGGCATTGGTCTGCCATTCCTGGTTACTGAAGGAAAGCAGCGCAATAAAGATAGACATGGTGAAACCCACGCCAGCCAATAGCCCCACCCCCAGCATCTGCCCCCACTGCACCCCCTCAGGAAGACTGCTGATCTTAAGTTTCACCGCCAGCCATGACATTACCAAAATGCCCAAAGGCTTGCCCAGGCACAGCCCCAACAGAATACCCAAGCCTAGTTTGTTTGTTAACCCCTGCAGCATTCCGGCCTCAAACTGTATGTTGGTATTCACAAATGCAAAGATGGGCATGATCAAGAAATTGACCGGCTTTACAATGGCATGCTCCAGCTTCTCCAGCGGACTTTCGTCGGCGGTGGGGTTGGTAGGTACCGTAAGGGCCGTCAGTACGCCAGCAATAGTGGCATGAACCCCTGAGTGGTGCACAAAATACCACATGACGGCTCCGGGGATCAGGTAAAAGACCAGGCTTTTGATACCCAGTTTATTGAAGACAATGAGTAAGGCAAAGATTCCCCCAGCATAAAGCAGCGCATCTACATGCAGCTCTTCTGAATAGAATACGGCAATCACTACAATCGCCACCAGATCATCTACAATGGCCAGTGCGGTTAAGAATATGCGGAGGCCCAAGGGCACCCGCCGGCCTAAAATAGAGAGAATGCCTATGGCAAAGGCAATATCAGTAGCCATTGGAATTCCCCAGCCGGCTGCGGTTTCAGAGTTGTTGTTAATGGCATGGTATATCAAAGCGGGCACAACCACCCCGCCTATGGCCGCTAAAACGGGCAAAGACGCCTGCCTGACAGAAGCAAGCTCCCCTTCTATCAGCTCCCGCTTAATCTCCAGGCCTACCAGTAAAAAGAAAATTGCCATTAAACCGTCATTCACCCACAAAAGCAGGGAGTACTGAAGGTCTATCCCGGCCGGCCTCCCCCCTATTTCAGTGGCAAGAAGCGTTTCCAGTTGGCTGCTTAAAGGAGAATTGGCAACAAGAAGAGAAACCGCTACAAAAAACAGGAGAATGAACCCTCCTGCGGAGGCTGACCTGAAGAAATTCTTAAAAACTGTTAAATTGATGAATTGACGGATCATAAAGAATGGATTGAATTGTACTGAGGCACTTGCTTCTCCACTTCCCTTTCCCTCCTGACCTATCTTCTAAGGTACTCTGTCCTAGCCAAAACGTTACGCTTTCGCCTTGATTCAAAAGATAATCCTAGTTTTTGAGAAGCTTTTGCAAAACACTGTTATTTAATTGTTGCCTGCTTTTGCAGAAGCCGTAGCAGTACGCCGTTAGTCCAGCCAAACCCATCTTGGTTAGGGTACTCTCCCCCACCGCCCTCTTCACCAGCAACCTCCACGTTATATTTCTCGGTTAGTTTACCGGTACGCTGGTACACCTGCACATTCTGCTCAACCCAACGCTGGGCAATGGTATTGGCGAGTGGGTGATGCTTGTATGCCCTTAACCCTTGAATGCTCATCCATTGCAGCGGGGCCCATCCGTTTGGGGCATCCCATTGCTGGCCCGTATGGTTCAAGGTGGTGGCAAGCCCCCCCTGCTGCAGAAATTCATCCTTTAAACGTTGGGCCACCGCCTCGGCCTGGGCTTTTGTGGCGATGCAGAAAAACAGAGGCGCCACCCCGGCCAGGGTAGCCACGTTTGACGTAGTTTGCTTTTTCAAATCATAGTCAAAGAAAAACGCCCCGGCCTCACTCCAGCAGTATTTTAAAATTGCGTTTCTGCGGGCTTCTGCCATACGCCGGTAGTGACGCTCCTCAGACTTGTTATCTTGCAAATGGGCCATATCTGCCAGCGTGAGCTCCATGTGGTAGAGTAGGCAGTTTAAATCAACCGGTACCAACTCCGTTGTCCTGATGGTAGCAAGGCTTTTACCATCTCCAAACCACCTGCTGCTAAAATCCCAGCCAGATTCTGCGGCGGCTCTCAGGTCCCGGTACACCTCCTGCTCGTTTCGGCCGGAGGCGTGGGCCACCTCTACATCTTCCTTGTAGGCTTCTGGCCTGGGGGAAGGGTCATCATCCCAGTACCGGTTTAGGATGCTCCCGTCTGGCAGCCTGACCACCCTTCTATGGGCTGGGTTCTCACTGCTCAAACTTTTGGCCCCCTCCATCCAGAAGGCATACTCTTTCAAGAGCACGGGAGCGTAAGACGTTAAAACCTCCCGCCCTTTTTCCTTCGCCAGAATTCGCAACATCAAAGCAAAGAAGGGCGGTTGAGACCTGCTTACATAGTAACTGCGGTTGCCGTTGGGAATATGCCCAACAGTATTGATCAGGTAGGCGAAATTATCTACCATGTGCTGGATAAGCGCTACCTCCCCGCTCTCCTGGAGCCCCAGCATGGTAAAGTAGGAGTCCCAATAGTAGATTTCCCTAAACCTTCCGCCAGGAACCACATAGGGCTTGGGCAACGGAATCAGGGAACTCTGCTCAGGGCTGGGCTGCCGGGTGAGCACGGGCCAAAGGCTTTTTATATGGTCTGCCACGGGTCTACTGGGGTCTGATTGGAAGTTGGTGGCAAAGGCGGGCGGCATCTCAAAATAGGTCAGCACAAAGCCTTTCAGGTCAAACCCTGCTTTACTTTTTTCCTGTTCATACGCCTGCAGGATTTTCTCAGGAGGTGCCTTGGGAATACAGTCAGTGAACGTTTTAGAATCTGGAAAGACCGGCTGCAGCTGAACTGCCTTAAACAACGGGCCCAACTGCTCATGTGGCCTGTATTGAGCCAAAACCCCTGCTTGCAGGCTGGCCCAAAGCAATACGGGAAGTATAATTCTAAACAGGAAAAACAGACGGGTAAAAGACGCGGCAGAGACAATGTGCTTCATGTACTTGAGGTAGTTTGCTCCACTATTGTACGCACAAAGCCTTCTTTCCGGATATAATCTGGGTATCACGCCAGGCAAACGGGTTCTGTTTTCGGGCTGTTTTGCAAAACAGCAAAACAGAACCCGCTCCAAACTTCATTATGGCGTAAGATCAGCCTAGCTGAAAAGTGGAACTACCTTTCATGCAGCAACCGGTCAATGTCTTGAATTTTGCCAAAAACCACCAGAATGTCTCCTGCCTCAAAGACGGTGTCACCACTCACCACCCCCAAAACGGTTGGCTTAGGCTGGGACCGGCCAAAGATGTTCCGGCTCTCCTTGTTGCGCAGAATGGTCAGCACGTTGACCTGGTAGCGCGCCCTGAAGTCTGACTGAGCTATGGTTAAGCCCACATACCGCTCAGGCACGGTGGCTTCAATGATGTTGTAGTCTTCTGCCAGGTCAAACGAATCAATCACCCCGCGCATCTCCAGCTTCTTGGCCAGCCGCTCTGCACTTTCCTGCTCCGGCCTGATAATCTGATCTACCCCTATGGCCTCTAACACGGTCTGGTGCAGCGGAGAAATGGCACGGCAGATCAGGCGTTTCACCTGCAACTGCTTAAAAATAGCGGTAGCCATGACAGAAGCGCCTAAATCCTCGCCTATGCCCACCAGCACCACGTCTGTCTCAGCGGTAGGCAAGGTAGAAAGCGACTGGAAATCACTGGCATCCAGACAAACCGTGTGCGTCACCTGGTCTTTGTAGAACTCCACCTTCTGCATATCCCGGTCCACGGCAATGACCTCATGCCCCATTTCGGTGAGCCGGATGGAGAGGGAGGACCCAAAGTATCCTAATCCTATGACAATGTATCGCATAGCGCAAATTTTTACGTGATAATGATGGTTTCTGTGGGATAGCGGTACCGCAGCGTTGAAACCTTTCTCAACAAACCAATGATGAGGGTCAGGGTGCCCACTCTCCCTAAAAACATGGTTACAATCAAAACAACTTTGCTGGGGGTGCTCAACAGGGAGGTGATCCCCACTGAAAGCCCCACCGTGCTAAAGCCTGAAAAACACTCAAAAGCCACGGCCGCCAACCCCAGCTGCGGGTCAAAGAGCGTCACCAGGAAGACAGAAAGGCCAATCACCAGCAAGGACAGCAGAATGATGGCGAAAGCTTTGTAGACAGACTCCTGCTCAATTTCACGCCTGAACACCTCTACCCGGTCTTTGCCCCGGGCCAGGCTGATAATATTGAGAATGGCAACTGCAAACGTGGTGGTTTTAATACCGCCCCCCACAGAGGCAGGGGAAGCCCCTATCCACATTAAAAGGAGATACAGCAGAACCGTGGGAGCGGTCAAGGCCGCCATATCAACGGTATTGAAACCAGCGGTACGGGGAGTAACCGACCCAAAAAATGCCCCCACTATCTTACCGGCCAATGTGTGCTCTGCCAGGGTGTTGTTGTATTCCAGCAGAAAATACAGCACCATGCCCACCACCAGCAGCACCAGCGTGGTGATTGTGACCAGAAGGGTGTTTACATTCAGCACCCGCGGAGTATGCTTTACCGTTCTTTGATTACGGAATCTGTTGTACAGGCGAAGGAACAACTGCCGCACAAACCGGTACAGGTTAAAAACAATTGGAAACCCTAACCCCCCCATGATCACCAGAAAGGCAATAACCAACTGCAGCGGGTAGTTAAACCGGATCATGGGGTCATAAAGCCCCATGCTGAGGGTAGAAAAGCCGGCATTACAGAAGGCAGAGACCGCATGAAACAGTGAAAAGCTGATCCTGTCTGGCATCAGCTCACTGGACAGGGGTTCCAGGCAGAGATAAATCAAGCCCGCGCCCAGCAGTTCAATGCCCAGGGTAATGGTGACTATTTTGAAAAGGGTTCTGGTAATCTGGCTCAGGTTGTCTTCATTGAGCCAGTCCCGCATGAACAGTGAACTCTGCAGGGAGGAACCTTTGAAAAAGATCCCAAAGAAACTGGCAAAGGTCATAATGCCCAGCCCGCCCACTTGAATCAGAATAAGGATCATCACCTTGCCCGTAGGCGTAAACACCGTGGCCGTGTCAAGGGTGATCAAACCGGTCACGCAAACGGCGCTGGTGGCGGTGAACACCGCATCAATAAACGAAATACCTTCATACGTGGCCTGCGGCAGGAGCAGCAGACCGGTTCCCACCGCCACCAGAAAGACAAAACTCAGGATAAACAACTGCGCCGGATGAAAAGAGGGACGGTAGAAAAGCAATGTCTTCTTAGAGATCTCTACCAGAAAGACATAGAAAATAACAAAGTAGATGACTTGCTCACTGTCAAAGAACCGCAAGAGGGTACTGGCACTGGTGATCTGATTCTTCAGTATAAAACGGGCAATGACCGCCACTGCCATAAAAGACAGCAACAAACCTTCAAAAATAAGGGAAGGGCGTCTGGACAGCTCCTTCCGCATGAGGTAGGTTCTCACCCCCAAACTTCCCAGAACTGTCAGGAAGAAGGCATGGTAAAAGTAATGAAGCAGCGTTGAGGAGGACTCTTCCTTTTCAAAGCCAATGTCATACAGAAAAAGCAACAGCCCGAAACTGCTAAAGTAAAGAAGGAACGAATCAAGAAAAGACACTATGCGGGGCGACTGGCCCAAAATGGCCAGTGTGGGGGAGTGTTTTATCCTGTCCTGCTTATTCTTCATGCTTTAATATATAACGAAAATAATGGCGCGGGTGGCCAGGGGCCCGTATTTGTTTTAACTGTACCCTTAACTAAATAGTAATGCACTTTCTGTGCCTCTTTTGAGCCCCATACCTGCATTCTGAAGGTGATCAAAAGTTCTGGAAGCCCTCTCGTAACGACTTGGGCATTGCTTTACGAGTTTTACTGGACAAGGAATGTCTTTCGTTTTTGGCCTGTTTTTTAAAAAGTAGGCCAAAACAGAAAAGAAAGCTGGCCTACTCCAGGCTGGTGACAACTTCCAGGCAGCCTTACGGATTTCTATTGCCGCGCAACGCCCAACATGCCCTACTTCTTAGACGTTACCCAAAAGGCATTTAGGCAAATGTAGGCAAAGCAGAACATTTTTACCGATTGCCAGTAATTTAAATGCAACCACAGAACCTTAAACCGAAAAACTATGGATACTTATAACCTTCGCCCGGAGAACATGCGGGCCCCAGAACACTTAAACGAGAAGGAGGCCAGACAAAGTTTAGAGGAACTGGACGCCAAGATAAAAGTGCTGAAAGGCCGGGCCAACGCCACCACCGCCGACTCTAACCACACCTACCATGAGCACATTTCGGCCTTAGAGGCCAAACGCACTCTGATTGCGCAAAAGCTAGAAAGCTCCTCTACGGCCACTGAGAGCACCTGGCAGGAAATCAAGAAAAGCCTGGAGGAGCTAGGCGAAGGAATCAGGAAACTCTTTTAAAATCCTGGGAACAGGCAACTCTTTTTATACGGTTAAAACTCTCAGTTTCTGTTTTAGGGCTATTTTCCTAAAAACAGGCCAAAAACAGAAACCTGTAGGCTAGCTCAGAGAGCCAGGCTGGCCATTACAGTAACAGGCGTTCTACCTGGGACTACACTGTAGTTAGCCGTAAACTTAAAAAATGAAATGATACAGGATTCTTTGATTATCCCTCAAAGACACGAGCGATTCATTAAAAAGATTTGCGAAACAGATATTGTCATTGGACTTGAAAGTGAAGAAGGGTTCGCTACGTCAAGCTCAAACGATTACGAGGACGAGGATGAAAATCCTATACAGATGATTTGCTTCTGGTCAGAAAAGGCATTGGCAAAGGCATGCGCTAAGGACGGATGGGCAAACTATACACCAACTGAAATACCTCTCTCAGAATTTTTGGAAAACTGGTGTGTAGGCATGAACAATGACGGACTTCTGATAGGGACTAATTTTGACCAGAACATGTTCGGCCATGAAGTTGAGCCATTTGACCTTATACTTGAAATAATAGCGGAATTGAAAAGCTCTGGCAAGAACCTTGACTTGCAAAAATTTGAAAAAATAGAAGACTTGGAGACGCAAGTCAAAGAATTGTAAAAAAAGCCTACCGCTAACAAGGTATAAACGTCACCCTTCGGCCAACGGCCTCGCGCGTTGTTCAAATTAGCCGTTAGAGCAGAAGACCCTAAAAAGAAGCAGGCGGAGATTTGATGAATCTCCGCCTGCTTCTTTTTGGTCAGCTAACTTTCCTTATTGCACGGAGTGCTGTTCCGTAATGATATTGAGAATATCTGAGGTCAGTGGTTTTGAGAAGAAATCCCTCACCTCTAGAAGGTTCTTGGCATGGGTAATGTCATTCTTATCTACGGCTGAGGACAAGACAAACAAAAGGCAGTCCTGGGTCAGGTGCTCAGGGAGCTTGCGGTATTCCTCAATAAACTCCCAGCCGTCCATACCGGGCATGTTGATATCCAGAAAGATAATCTCCGGAAAATCCTCCGGGTTTTCAGCCACAATCTTTGACAGGGTGTCTAGCGCCTCTTCTGCCCATAAAAAGCTGGATACCGATTCAGCAAACTGCTGATTTTTGATCACGCTTTCACACAGGAAGTTATGGATCTCATCATCATCAATCAAAAAGACTTTTTGATAGTTACTCATCTTTTGGTGGCGCTTGTAAAAATATCTTAAATGTTGAACCCTCTCCTACGGCACTATCCAGGTCTACCCAGCCGCCCAGCGTCTCTACCTGGGTCTTTACCATGTGCAGCCCCAGGCCTTTGCCTTCAATATACGGGTGAAACCGCCGGTACAGCCCAAAGACTTTATGCCGCTGTTTTGTTAAATCTATTCCCAACCCGTTGTCTTTCAGCAGCAGACACAAATAGGAATCTGAAAATACAGTTTTAATATGAATTTCCAAACGGCGATTAGGGTCTCTATACTTTATAGCGTTGGAGATCAGATTCAAAAAAATACTGTTCACATACCCTTTCACCCCCAAAACCTCTCTCCCCTCATAAAAATCTGAGGTAACAAGGGCATTACAGCCGCTAATTTGCAGGGCCAGGCTTTCCAGCACATCTTTGAGGCTCTCCTTGAGGTCTACCACCTCCATCTTCTGATCTGCCTGGCTTCTGATAGTGAGAATCTCATTTAAGTCTTTGATGGTTGCGTCTAACCGAAGGCTGGTTTTCTCCAGTTTACTGATCAGCACGCTATTGATAGGGTCAAGCGGATTTACCCTGTTGTAGAGGCTGGTAAGGCCTACTATGTTGGCTACCGGGGCCCTAAGGTTATGAGACACAATATAGGCGAACTGCTGCAGGTGTTTGTTTTGCCGTGCTGTTTCTTCTGTGAGGGTGGCTTTTTCCTGCTCTGCCTTCTTGCGCTCCCCTATCTCCCTGATGGAGGTAAAGCTGTAACTCTGCCGGTTGTAGACAAAGTGGTTCCAATGCATTTCTACCGGGTGCAGCTCCCCGTTGCTGGAGATGAGAAAAGTCTCTAATGTCAGGCTTTTTTGGTTCTCCAGCAGCTGCCAGTGCCCCTGCCACTCATTGGCCTCAAACATGGGGGCAATGTCAAACATGGTTAACTGCTCCAGTTCCTCGGCCGCGTACCCTAATAATTTGCAGCAGGCGCGGTTCACCCGTAGAATGCCTGAATCAGGTTTGACCCAGATAAATGCCTCAGATGCCCTTTCAATGGAAAAGTCAGAGAATTTAAGGCCTTCCTCTGCCTTTTTGCGGGCGGTTATATCACTCAGGCTCCCGTTGAGCCGTACCATCACGCCCTTTTCATCTAAGATAGCCGAGCAATGGGTGATAGCCCACTTCTCCTCCCCGTTGATTGTCCTGATCCGGTACTCCAACTGGAACTGTTCACTTGATTTTTTAATGTTGGGCAGGGCAGCCTCAAACAGATGACGGTCTGCCGGGTGAACCAGATTGAACCACAAGTACTTGTCCTGGTAGAAATCTTCTGGAGAATACCCTAGAATAGAATTGCATTGCGGGCTCACATAGATCATCTCCATGTTCCCGTTGAAAGAGAAAACTATTTCTACAATGTTGTTGAGAATGGTCTGTGCCTTTGTTTCTGATTCCCGCAACTGCAGTTCGGCCTGCTTACGGGCAGTAATGTCATTGGCCACCACTAACCGGCGGGCAATTCCTTTATCAGGGGGGAGCACGTGCGAGCAAACCTCCACAAACAACAAGGAACCGTCCCGTTTAAGGTGCACCCATTCGCCGGCATGGTTCAGGTCATTTCTCTGGCTGGAGACTTCTTTGATCAGGGCAGTAAGTTGTTCCTGGGGTCTGATGTCCTTAATGGTCATCTTCAGGAATTCTTCTTTAGAATACCCATACAGACTGACAGCTGAGTTATTGACCATTAAAAACCGCAGGCTGTCTGTATCAAACACCCACATTGGGAGCGGATTGTTTTCAAAGAGCAACTTGTAATAGTTTTCCCCCCCAAACCCAGCATCTCCTACAGTCCCGTCTATAAGGTCATGAGAAGTGGCCGCCCTCCTATTTTGCTTTGTGTTCCCCATCTGCTGGTGACCTTAAAAACTATACAAAGTTATATAGACAATTTTCTATTCTATGATAAAATACAGGGGGAATGTATTGTAGGCCGGTGAATTTACAGCCTTCTTTCAAGGCTAACAGAAGAGTAAAATTACTTCCCTTCCCCTGCTCCCTATTGAGGCTAAAAATCAACCGTGGTGTAAGTTATAATTTAACAGGTGTATTTAAAATAATATTAGTCTCTTTTCACTTTTTCTCCTGCTAACACCCAATTTTAACAAGGATATTTTAAAATGAGGCTCAGGAAGGAAAGGGGCTGCCCATTTTGCCTTCATGTTTTCTCCTATTTTAGGGCGGCCCATGTCAGGCTATGGCAATCACCCAAATAGAAGGCTGGAATGCTTTCCTGTTTTTGGCCTGTTTTCCCAAAAACAGGCCAGAAACAGAGCTCCCCCTACCCGTGCAGAACCATAACTCTTCATCTTGCATAAATGGGACAGGTTTTAGTAGTAAGCCTCCTCCCTTATAGCGTAAGCGGTAAGGAGCAGTAGCATTTGTGCAATCTGGCAAGGGGAGCAGCGCCCTCAGGGGTAGCTCAACTATTTCTTTTATAGGTTCTCCAGCTTTTGGAGGAGGTAAAACCTGTGTAGACAAACTCATCTTGAGCAGGAATATTCTTAAGAATAATGAAAAGAATCTTCTTTATTGCGCTTTAAATTCAAACAGAAAACAGGAACAGAGTTCAAGAGAGGTTGTAAAGGGAATGGCCGGTTATTGCTGAACAGGCTCTCTAAACCCTACCCAGGTGAACCGCTTGATCACAAATTCTGGGTTTGTGAAAGAAGCATTCCCAGCGGGGTTCCCCCCCGTCACGTGAAAGTCAGAGAAACTGGCGTTCTGGTTCAGGAAGATACCGCCGGTCAGGTTAAAAGACACCGGTGTACCCGCCAGCCCCATCTGGTCCATGATCAGCTCCTTCATCTCCTGATCAGTAGTGTACGCGCCGCATGAAATAGCACCGTGCTCTAACGCCATTTCCTTGGCCAACGCCACAGATTCTTGGGTGTTCTTTGTTTTAATGACCAGCGCAATTGGCCCAAACAACTCTTGGCTGTACACCTCTCTGTCCTCACTGTTCACTTCATAGAGAACCGGGGTGCAGATACGTGCCTTCTCAAAACTGGGGTTGCTGATCTCGCAGGTATCAAGCAGGCTGCGCCCTTTCAGGGAGCTTAACTCTTTCACCCGCTGTTGGGTCACCTGGTTCTGGATAGCCCCCAGCACATGCGGACCCGCCTTGGGGTTGTTAACCACCTGCGTAACGGCTTCACCTAATTTGGCAACCACCTCCTCATAAGGCACCTGCACACCGGCAACCGTTATACCACCCTCCGGAATGAAGAAGTTCTGTGGGGCCGTACACATCTGCCCGGAATATAAGGTTAAAGAGAAGGCCAGGTTCT
This sequence comes from Rufibacter ruber, assembly GCF_001647275.1. Lineage (GTDB taxonomy): Bacteria > Bacteroidota > Bacteroidia > Cytophagales > Hymenobacteraceae > Nibribacter > Nibribacter ruber_C. The sequence continues at coordinate 18,530 of NZ_LRMM01000016.1, forward strand.
GCATTACCTTGTCCAGGTCTTCAACAGAATCAAGAATCACTGAATTCACCCCGGCCTTTTCTGTAAACACTGTTTTTTTGGCAAGGCTTTCCAGGTAGTTGCCGAAAGCGGAGCCACCGGTGTAGTCAATTATTTTTACCAGAGGGTGCTCCGCCAGCTCTTTGGTGATGAGTTTTTCTGCAGGGTCAACGGCAAGTTGGCAAATGGCCGGATCCAGACCGCATTCTGCCAGCACCTTTTGCACCTCTGCCACCACAATGGCAATAGGCAAGACCGCTTTGGGGTGCGGCTTTACAAGAACGGGGTTTCCGGTGACCAAACTGGCATACATGCCAGGCACCGTGTTCCAGGTGGGGAAGGTGGAGCAACCAATAACCAGTGCCAGGCCTTTGGGTACCGGTTTCCAGGATTTCTGCAGCTTCAGGCTGTATTTTCCCATAGGCTTTTCCCATACCTGCTGTTCCGGGAAACGGGTCTGCTCCTCATACCCTGCCGCAACGGCCTCCAAGGCGCGGTCAGCGGCGTGCGGACCAGAGGCCTGAAAAGACATCATGAAGGCCTGCCCTGTAGTATGCATAGTGGCATGGGCAATTTCAAAGTATCTGCTTTTGACGCGCTCCAGGGTTTCAATGAGCAAGGCGGCTCTCTGTGCGGGAGTTACCTTGCGCCACGTGTCAAACGTGTTCTGCCCGTTCTTCACCAACGTCTCTACCGGGTAGTAAGGGTAAGAAACCCCAATGGGCGCCTGTTCATACGGAGACTCCTCCTGCCCAACCCAACCGGCCGGCTCTCCTTGCTGCAACTCATTGAAGTGTTTTCCTGTTAGTTGTTTGTAAGCTTCCAATCCGGCCTGGTCTGCTCCTTCGCCGTATATGGCGGGCGAGGGGTTCTCAGGGTATTGGGAAAAGAAAGTACGTTCATGAATGGCTTGAACAGCCCGGTCAAGAACAGTTTTATGTTTTGTCACCAGTTCAGGCAAGACAGCATTCTCATGTACGGTGGTAGTGGTCATAGATTTGAACAATTTATTGGTGATTACACGTACTCTTCAAAACTTAAATCTAAAACGAAAGTTATTAACTAACTACTAAACGTTAGCTTAATTTAAACCGCCTATTTCCATCATTTAACCTGTTAGCGACATAATCAAACTAAATATTTCCGCTCTACCTGATAAAAAATTTACCTTTCTGGTGATGAAGTCTCTATTCATTTTTTTTGCTGCCTTGTTATGGGCTGTTTTTGGGTTCTTCAGTCTGCCAGCCAAGGGGCAGTCACTGCAGAAGCCCCTGCCTTATACGCTGGTTTTCAAATTGAAACCTACGGCCTCTACGGCGCTTGCCAGAGCCTCAGAATCTAACTCTGTGCAGAAGGTACTGAAAAAAGTAAGTGCGCAGCCAGCCTTCCAAAAGTTTCCTGCCAATCAGGCTAATGCGAGAAGCAGTGCGCCAAAAAAAACAAGCATAGACCTTTCGCTCATTTATGAGCTGCACCACTCCCCTACCCACAGTTTTGAAGAGATTAGAAAGCAGCTGCTTGCCACAGGCCAGGTAGAATATGTAGAACGGCTAAACCACTATGAGCCACTCTATCAACCCAATGACCCCCACGCTGACTCAGTGTCTGGGGGGCAACGCCTCTATTTGAAGAAAATCATGGCCTATGCTGCCTGGGACATCACCAAGGGAGATCCGGAGGTGGTGATTGGCATTATAGACACTGGTGCCCGGCTAACCCAGGAAGACTTGGTTAACAAAGTAAAAGTAAACGAAGCGGACCCCATTGACGGAATTGACAATGACGGCGACGGATACATTGATAATTATAGAGGTTGGGACGTTGCTGACAATGACAATGACCCTACGGCAGATGCCAGCGGCCATGGTACTTCTGTAGCGGCAGTGGCGGTGGCTGAGGCAGATAATGGAAAAGGAATTGCCGGGGTAGGGTTCAATTGTAAGTTTTTACCCATCAAAGCGTACCCCTCAGTTGCAGGCATAGGAACATTTAAAGGGTATGAGGGAATTGTCTATGCCGCTGACCATGGCTGCAAAGTCATCAACCTCTCCTGGGGCGGGGCGGGGTATCCCTCTGCCTTTGAGCAGGACATCATCAACTATGCCGCCTTAGAAAAAGATGTGGTGCTTGTGGCCGCCGCCGGCAACACCAACGCCGAGCTTGATTTTTACCCGGCGTCTTACCAGAATGTTGTTTCTGTAGGTGGTGTCACCAAAAATGATGTTAAACACTCCAACCATACGTACAGCTACGCCATTGATATTGCAGCGCAGTCTTCAGAAGTTTTTTCTGCCTACAGTAGTGATGACAGCTCTTACGGGAATAACTCTGGCACCTCTATGGCCAGCCCAATTGTAGCAGGTGCCGCCGCTTTGGTTAGAAGCCATTTTAAGAATCTGACAGCATTGCAGGTGGGGGAGCTACTACGTGTCACCGCAGATGACATCTATACGATTGCTGCCAATGAGCCCTTTAAAGAAAAGCTGGGCACAGGGCGCTTAAATGTAAAAAGAGCTTTAACAGAGGTGAATGCAAAATCGGTTAGAATCCAGAAATGGAATTTGGCAGATCAACTGGCCCTCAAACCAGGTGACCAACTGCAGCTTTTTGCCACTTTCCAGAATTTCTTAGCCCCTCTTTCTGCCCTGTCTGTCAATCTAACCACCAGCAGCCCTTATTTACAAGTTGAAAGAGGCACTCAAACCGTAGGGGCCATGGCCACCCTGGCAACCGCCAGTAACACCTCAAGCCCTTTCCTTCTGAGGGTGGCACCCAATACGCCCCCCAACACAAAAGTGTCTATCAGATTTGGCTTTACAGACGGCACCTATACAGATTACCAGTATATCACCCTTTACCTGAATTCAGACTATATCACCACAGATGTTAACCATGTTCTGGCCACTGTTACCAGCCGTGGCAACGTGGCCTATGACGGGGTTAATTTTTTAGTAGGAAACGGTGTGAAATATAAAAACAGCTCCCTTCTTTTAGCGGAGGCAGGTCTGTTGATAGGATATTCGCCAACGCAGGTGTCTGATAATGTCAGAAATGAAAAGGGCGTCATTGACCAGGACTTTTATGCCACCTCAGTCTTCCAGAGAAAGTTTCCATCAGTACATGCAGACTTTGAGGCCTATAGTATACTAGAAGACTCCCTGAATGAGCGCAAGCCCTTGAGTGTGCAGATACGGCAGAATGTATTTGCCTGGGCAGAGGCCCCTCACCAGGATTTTGTGGTGCTGGAGTATATTCTTACCAACCGAACCGCTCAAAGGATTGAACAGGCTTTTGCCGGCATTTTCGCCGACTGGGATCTGGTGGCTTCCGGAAAGAATGTCACCGAGTGGAACAATGAGTTACAACTGGGTATTACCCGGCATGTGACAGATGCCAGTATTTGGGCTGGCGTTCAGCTGCTTTCCAGGAAAGCTCCGGGCTTCTATGCAATAGACAACACAACCTCTCCGGCCAACACCATTAATATCTCTGACGGCTTTAGCACCGCAGAAAAATACCAGGCTCTGTCTGGCGGGGTACAAAGGGAGATAGCCGGAAATGCAGACACCGGTAAGGATGTCTCTTTTATTATTTCCGCCCCAATTAAGGCCTTGGCCCCTGAGGCCCGGGATACCGTCACTTTTGCCCTGGTTTTTGGCAACTCCCGCAGTGAAATCTTAGCCCATGCCCAGGCCGCAACAGATAAGTACCGGCAAATGGTGGAAAGAAGAATCACAGGCTTGCCCACAGAGACCGCAACGCCGTCAGTCTCTGTGTTTCCCAACCCCACCACTGGTGAACTATTTATCTCACTGCCCGCCCCCCTACAAAACTCAGTTCAGTCTTTACAGCTCATTGATGCCCAAGGCAGAGTCGTTTTTCAGCTGCCAGCCCCAATCACCTTAAACACGCCCCTCAATTTATCTCATCTAAGCGCAGGGGTTTACTTTTTAAAAATAACCACACCTTCAAAACTCTTCACTAACCGCATTGTGCTCACTAAATAAACAGGTTCCTGTTTTAGGGCTGTTTTCTGAAAAGTAGCCTAAAAACAGAAAAGGCGGCCAATTGGCCGCCTTTTCTGTTTTTATACAAGTGCGCTACTTACGCGTTCTGCTGCAGACGGATCAAGTTCAGGGCAGAGCCGGCTTTGAACCATTCAATCTGGCCTTGGTTGTAAGTGTGGTTGGCCTCAAAGGTGTAGGTAGTACCATCAGCGTGGTGCAATACCACTTGCAACGGAACACCCGGCGTGAAGCTGGTCAACCCTACTACGTCAATGATATCATCTTCCAGCACGCGGTCATAATCTTCTTTGTTCGCGAAGGTCAGGGCCAGCATACCTTGTTTCTTCAGGTTGGTCTCATGAATACGGGCAAAAGATTTCACCAGCACCACGCGAACGCCCAAGTGACGGGGCTCCATAGCGGCGTGCTCACGCGAAGAACCTTCACCGTAGTTCTCATCACCCACTACAATAGAACCTATACCGGCGGCTTTGTAGGTACGGGCTACTCTTGGCACTTCGTCATGGCCTTCTCCCTGTACAAGGAAGTTTCTCACACTGTTCGTCTCGCCGTTGAACGCGTTCACGGCACCAATCAACATGTTGTTAGAGATATTGTCCAGGTGACCGCGGTATTTCAACCAAGGACCCGCCATGGAGATGTGGTCAGTGGTACACTTGCCTTGCGCCTTGATCAACAGTCTTAACCCGGTCAGGTCAGTACCTTCCCAAGGTTTGAAGCCTTCCAGCAGTTGCAAACGGTCAGACGCTGGGTCTACCACTACCTGCACCGCGCTTGGGTCTGCCGCCGGAGCTACGTAACCCGCATCTTCCACATCAAAACCGTTCACTGGGAACTGGATACCAGTTGGCTCATCCAGCTTCACTTGCTCGCCGTTTTTATTAGTCAGCGTGTCTGTTAACGGGTTGAAGGTCAAGTCACCGGCAATGGCAAACGCAGTTACAATCTCTGGGGAGGCCACAAACGCGTGGGTGTTCGGGTTACCGTCATTCCGCTTGGCGAAGTTACGGTTGAATGAGGTGATGATGGAGTTCTTGCGTTTTGGGTCATCTGTATGGCGCGCCCACTGCCCAATGCACGGACCGCACGCATTCGCCAACACCACGCCGCCAATCTCAGAGAAAGTCTCCAAAATACCATCGCGCTCAGCGGTGTACCGCACCACTTCAGAACCTGGGGTAATGGTGTACTCTGCGTTTACCACCAAGCCTTTCTCAACGGCCTGGCGGGCTAGAGAAGCGGCACGGGTCAAGTCTTCATAAGACGAGTTGGTGCACGAGCCAATCAATCCTACTTCCAGTTTGGCTGGCCAGTTGTGCTCCCGCACGGCCGCGGCAAACTGAGAGATGGGCCAGGCCGCGTCTGGGGTGAATGGTCCGTTCACGTGTGGCTCCAGCTCACTCAGGTTGATTTCAATTAGTTGGTCATAGAAGGCCTCTGGGTTGGCCAGAACCTCATCATCGCCGCGCAGGTGCTCAGCTACCTGGTCAGCCAGCTCGGCAATGTCGCCGCGCTCAGTCTGTCTCAGGTACTCGGCCATGGACTGGTCATACGCGAAAACCGAAGTGGTCGCGCCAATTTCGGCCCCCATGTTACAGATGGTTGACTTACCAGAGCAGGAGATTGACTCGGCGCCCTCGCCGAAATATTCTACAATGGCCCCGGTACCGCCTTTCACGGTCAGGATACCGGCCACTTTCAAGATAATGTCTTTGGGTGCTGTCCAGCCGCTCATTTTGCCGGTCAGTTTCACGCCAATCACTTTCGGGAATTTCAGTTCCCAGGCCATACCGGCCATTACGTCTACGGCATCGGCACCGCCCACACCAATGGCGATCATGCCCAGACCACCCGCGTTCGGCGTGTGCGAGTCCGTGCCAATCATCATTCCGCCCGGGAAGGCGTAGTTCTCAAACACCACGGTGTGGATGATACCCGCACCCGGCTTCCAGAACCCTATCCCGTATTTATTAGACACAGAGGCCAGGAAATCATACACCTCTTTGTTCTCAGCATACGCCTCAGCCAAATCCTGATCTGCCCCTACCCGCGCCTGGATCAAGTGGTCACAGTGTACCGATGATGGTACGGCGGCCTGTGGTTTACCTGCCTGCATGAACTGCAACAACGCCATCTGGGCGGTGGCATCTTGCATGGCTACGCGGTCTGGCGCGAAATCAACATAAGATTTGCCCCGCTCATAGGCCTCAGTAGCAGAGCCGTTGTACAGGTGAGCATAGAGGATTTTTTCGGTCAAAGTCAAAGGACGGCCTACTGCCTGGCGGGCCGCAGCTATGCGGTCTCCCAGTCTGGCGTACACTCCTTTGATCATGTCTAAGTCAAATGCCATAGAAATTTGCTTTGTATTTAAGTTCAGCGCTAATCGTTCGCGCACAAAAGTCGCAAACAAAACACTTTTAAACAAACGTTTAAAACACCACCTTTTCGGTAGGAATTATAGGTGTGATACCCAGAGTTTCGCGTTGGCGTTTTACCTTTGCCCCATGAACAAAACACTACGTGCGAAACAGCTATTCTCCACCCTTCTAATACCCTTCGGCCTTGGCCTCACGGCTTGTTCTTCCAACTCTGGCTCCGGCACCCTCACCCCGGGTGACTACCGTGGTATCATTGAGTTAAGCGGGCAGCAGATGCCGTTCAACTTCACTGTGTCTGAACAAGATGGCCAGCCGGTGGCTCATCTTATTAACGGAGATGAGAAAATTTTGATTAACGAAATTTCTTACGCCCAGGACAGTGTGCGCCTGCAGATGCACATTTTTGATGCCGCCCTCATTGCCAAAGTAGACGGTAACCAGCTCAAAGGCCGCTGGGAGCGGAAAGACCAGACCCAACCGTACAGCCTCCCGTTCACTGCCGAACGCGGGAATACCAGCCGTTTTTCCCAAAACCCGGCCAAACCAGCGCTGGACGTGACCGGCAAGTGGGAAGTGCATTTCTCTGACGAGGCCGGTAAATCTTACCCCGCCATTGGCGAATTTACCCAGAAAGGCAATGTTTTAAACGGAACCTTCCTCACCACCACCGGCGACTACCGTTATCTACAGGGCGAAGTGAGCGGCCAAGATCTGAATCTCTCTGCCTTTGACGGCGCCCACGCGTTTCTGTTCACGGCCCAGGGTCAGCCAGACGGTAGCCTGAAAGGTGATTTCTACGCCGGCCAATCTGGCCACGAAACCTGGGTTGCCCAACGAAATGACGCCTTTCAACTGGCTGCCGCCGATTCTCTGACGTACCTGAAACCCGGCCATGATCGCCTCAGCTTCTCTTTTCCCGATTTAACCGGCAAGAATGTTTCTCTGGAAGACCCACAGTTTAAAGGCAAAGTAGTGGTGGTCCAGATATTGGGGTCTTGGTGCCCCAATTGCATGGACGAGACAAAGTTCCTGGCACCCTGGTATGCCAGGAACAAAGACCGCGGCGTGGAGGTGATTGGCTTAGGCTACGAGGTGAGCCCGGAGTTTGACAAAGCCAAAGCCCGCATTGAAAAGATGCGCGACCGCCTCAACGTGACCTACCCGCTGCTGGTGGCCGGGACCAAAGATAAGGAACTGGTGGCAAAATCGCTTCCGGCGCTAAACCATGTGCTCTCCTTCCCTACCACCCTCTTCATTGACAAGCAGGGCAAAGTCAGAAAGATTCACACCGGCTTCTCCGGCCCCGGCACCGGGAAATATTATGAGGAGTTTGTGCAGGAGTTCAACCAGACCATTGACGGGTTGTTGGCAGAGAAATAATGAATCTGTACATCTGGTAAACAGAAACGGCGCAGCTTTTGGTAGCTGCGCGTTTCTGTTTTTGGGCTGTTTTGGCTAAAATAGGCTGGAAACGGAAGATCCTAAATGACTTCTTCCATAGAAATCATGAATTATATCACCTAAGATTGCTTTCCACTTATCAGATTCAGCCACTTCCTTAATCACGGCATTCCTTCTTTCCAGCAAGGCCATTGTATTTCTTTAAAAATAATTTATCGGTTATTTTACCCAGAATCCCTAACGGAGAATCATAATCAAAATGGTCTTTCAGACGTGTTCCGCGCTGCGTTTCTTCAAAAGAATGCAAATGCCTAAACCGTTTGAAAGCGCCTTGTACCATCTCATCAACAAAGAAATTGGGTAAATCAAAGGCAGTAATCTTGGATGATAAGTTTTGATAGATACCCAAATGCTTCGCCCGCCAGGTTACAGATTCGTTCAATTCAATTAAGCCGCTTGTTCTCCCGGCTATGGCTACCTCATTTGTATGTTCAGTAGAGGCCATGTGCAGATTAATGCTTCTGGCCAGATTAAACACAAGGAGTCTATCTGCGTTGATTTCTGTGACTAATTCAATGACTGGCATAACTTCCCAAGAAATTTACTGGAGGTACATTGTACTCAAACTTGAGCGTATAGTTCTGGAATAACTTAAGCATTAACGCGCAGAAGATTTTCTAAGAAGTGACTCGCTTCCCGTTTCCCGCCTCTTTTCCCCAAAACAGCCCGAAAACAGAAACCGGCTACTTCTCCCGCTCTATGGTATAGCGTATGAGTTGCTCCAGAGAGTCACGCGAGGGCGACGGCGCGAAGGTGTGCAGGATTTGCAGCGCCTCCTGGTGGTAGGCATTCATCACCTGAATAGAATAGTCCAGCCCCCCAGACTGTTTCACGAAGTCAATGACCGCATTGATGCGTTCGGCTTTGCCGTTGTTGTTCTTGACATTGTAGATAATACGGCGTTTGGTGAGCCAATCGGCTTGCTGTAGGGCGTAGATGAGCGGGAGCGTCATCTTTTTCTCTTTGATGTCAATGCCCACGGGTTTGCCAATTTCGGCGGTGCCGTAGTCAAACAAATCATCTTTAATCTGGAAGGCAATGCCCACCTTTTCGCCAAACAGGCGCGCACGCTCCACGGTGTCAGCATCTGCGCCTACTGAGGAGACGCCCACGGCGCAGCAGGAGGCAATGAGTGAAGCGGTTTTCTGCCGGATGATGTCAAAATAGACTTCTTCGGTGATGTCCAGGCGGCGGGCTTTCTCCATTTGCAGCAGTTCGCCCTCGCTCATCTCGCGCACGGCGTTGCTTACAATCTTGAGCAGCCCGAAATCGTCGTTGTTCAAAGACAGCAGCAGGCCTTTGGAGAGAAGGTAATCGCCCACCAGCACGGCAATCTTGTTTTTCCAGAGGGCATTTACTGAGAAGAAACCGCGGCGGTAGTTGGCGTCATCAACCACGTCATCATGCACCAGCGTAGCGGTGTGCAAGAGTTCAATGAGGGCGGCGCCGCGGTAGGTGGCGTCTGGCACCTGCTCCTGAATGAGTTTGGCGGTGAAGAACACAAACATGGGCCGCATCTGCTTGCCCTTGCGCTTCACAATGTAGCCCATGATTTTGTCCAGCAACAGCACGTTTGACCGCATAGACTGCCGGAACTTCTTCTCGAACTCCTGCATCTCCACCGCAATCGGGGCCTGAATCTGGTTTAAAGCGCTGCTCATCTCTCGGGCGCAATATTACGAGCCTGCCGCCTTGAAAGCAAACTCCGGGTTTGCTTTTCCCGTTATTCCCGCGTTACTTCGTCGGCTTTTTAAAAAGTAACCGGGCTGCCGCCGGGGATGATTAGAAATACAGTTCAAACTATACATTTTGTCATCCTGAAAGGATCTTGTGGGCGAACTAGATTAGCTCTACGTTATGGCTACTGCCGTTCGCCACCCAGATTCTTCCAGAATAACAGATAAGAGAAGATTGTATCGCCATTTATCTCCAAGGGCTTACTTGATATGCCCGTTTACACCTGGCAGACGGTCGGGAATTGGCTTCTGTTTTTGGCCTGTTTTCAGGAAAACAGGCAAAAACAGAAAAGTAACCCCTACGGCTCGCGCCGATGCAGCTGCAAAAAAGTACCTCTGCTCATTCGCTTCAAATGATTGCTTATGCTCACTCGCGCTGATTTTCTCCTCTCATCGGCCCACGGCCGATATTTTTCTGTAGACGCCCGCTGGCTCCAAGACGGTCAGCCCAAACCGGTGGCGGTGTTTGTGCACGGCTTCAAAGGCTTCAAGGACTGGGGCCACTTCAACCTGCTGGCCGATTATTTTGCGCGCCACGGCTTTGTGTTCGTGAAACTCAACCTCTCGCACAACGGCGTGGAGCCGGGCGGCGATGACCTCACCAATTTGGAGGCCTTTGGCAACAACAACTTCTGCATTGAGCTGGACGACGTGAAAACCGTGCTAGATGCTTTGCAAACCGGCTCCGCCGAAATCCCGGCCCAGGAAATGGCCCCGGAATACACCTTCCTGATTGGCCACAGCCGCGGCGGCGGGTTAGTGCTACTCAAAGCCGCCGAAGACGCCCGCGTGACCGGCGTGGCCACCTGGGCCGCGATCAGCGACATTGACCGCCGCTGGTTCCCAGAGATGATGGAGCAATGGCAGCGCGACGGCGTGCAGTACATCACCAACGCCCGTACCGGCCAGCAAATGCCGCTTTACTACCAACTGGTGGAGAATTTCCAGGCCAACCGCCAGCGGCTGGACATACCAAAAGCCGTGGAGAAACTGCAAATCCCGCTCCTCCTTATTCACGGCGAGGCCGATGAAACCCTTCCTGTACAGATGGCCCACGACCTGCACGCACAGAATCCGTTTGCAGAGCTGTACCTCATTCCGGCGGGTGACCACTCCTTCGGCGGCAGGCACCCATATGACAGTGCAGAACTTCCCGCCCTGGCCAAAGCCGCCGCTGACAAAACCATTCAGTTCTTCCAAGAAGCCATTGAGCGCCTGCCATGATCCAACTTTTCCTGTTATTGGGCGGCAACCTGGGCAACCGCGAAGCCATGCTCTCGGAGGCCGAGGTGCGTTTATCAGGTGTTTTTTGGCAAAACAAGCCAAAAATCGAAACTGTATGAAACGGCCGCCTGGGGCCTGGAAGACCAACCTGACTTCCTGAACCAAGCCCTAATTTTTGAAACCGATTTGTCTCCGGAGGAAGTCCTGTACGCCACCCAAAAAGTAGAGCAAGACCTGGGCCGTGAGCGGAAAATCAAATGGGGTGCCCGCGTCATTGACATTGACATCCTCTTCTATGGCCAGGAAATCCTGAACTTACCGCAACTGCAAATCCCGCATCCGCAGCTGCACTTGAGACGATTTGTCTTAGCGCCGCTGGCAGAGATTGCCCCAACTTGGGAGCACCCGGTTTTGAAAAAGACGGTAGTTGAGTTACTGAAAGACTGCCCAGATACGCTAGAGGTTAGGTTATTGGAGTAAATTAAGTGTGCTGTGCTTTAATATGCTGATGGGGTAATGTGCTGATGGGGTAATATGAGAGAAGTGCATTCTATTATTTTGCTGTTTTCGTTACAGCTTTCTTCCCCCCTTTGTCATCCTGAAAGGATCTTGTGGGCGAACGGTAATGGCTTCTGAAAAATAGAATTTCCTTAAAAGCTACAGCCGTTTCTCCTTTCTGCTATCAGAGGAAGTTTGTAAACTTCCGGCATGCCAACCACAAGTTACGCTAACGCTAAACTTGCGGCAGAATTTCTGTTTTCGGCTTGTTTTGGCCAAAACAGGCCGAAAACAGACGCAGCAAAAAATCATTAGCACATTAGCTATTTAGCTTTTTACCTAGGCACATCAAACTTCTGGTACACTGAGTTCTGGCTCACATACTCCGGCACCAGCTGTTTCATCTTCTTGATAACCGCCACGTTGTTCTGGGTAACAAACAGGTCAATCAGCTCCTGAATGGCCTGCAGCACCTGGGTACTCTGGGGTGAGGGCATGTTAGCCAGGCGAATTTTGGGGTGGGCCGTTGGCTGCACTGACTCCTGCTCCAGGAACAGTTCTTCCTCCAGTTTTTCGCCGGGGCGGAGACCGGTATAGACCAGCTGAATATCTTTCCCCAAGGCAAGCCCAGAGAGTTTGATCATCTTCTTGGCCAGCTCTACAATCTTGATGGAGTCACCCATGTCAAAGATGTAGATTTCACCGCCCTGCCCCATGGCACTGGCCTCCAGCACCAGCTGGCACGCCTCCTGAATGGTCATAAAGTAGCGGGAAATGTCTGGATGGGTCACTGTGATAGGCCCGCCTTCCTGAATCTGTTTCCGGAAACGGGGAATCACAGAGCCGGTACTGCCCAGCACATTGCCAAAGCGGGTGGTAATGAAACGGGTCTGTTGCTTATTTGAGTCCTTCAGGTAATGGTCCATGGCCTGCACGTACATTTCGCAGAGGCGTTTAGAGGCTCCCATCACGCTGGTAGGGTTTACGGCCTTGTCAGTTGACAGCAGGACAAATTTCTGGGCCTGGTACTTGATAGCCAGGTCTGCCAGGATTTTAGTACCGAGAATATTGGTGTTAAGCGACTCGGTAGGGTTTTCCTCCATCACCGGCACGTGCTTGTAAGCGGCGCAATGGAAAACCAGCTCCGGACGGTATGTTCTGAAAACGGCCTCCAGGCGGGCAGTGTTACAGATATCTCCCAGCACCACCTCAAAGTTGAGCTTGACGTAGAGCTCCGTCAGCTCCAGTTCCAGGTCATACAACGCTGATTCAGCCTGATCCAGCAGAATGAGCTGTTTGGGCTTGAACTGGATCAGCTGCCGCACCAACTCACTCCCTATGGAGCCCGCTGCGCCTGTGACTAAGATGGTCCTGTTCTGCAGTTCCTTGTGCAGCAACGGCGAGTCAATTTCGGCTACCGGCCTTCCCACCACGTCTTCAATCCGTACCTCCCTGATTTGCTTAAAGCTCAGCTCCCCGTTAATCCATTTATACACCGGCGGCACCACCAGCACCTGCACCCCCGCCTGAAGGCACGCCTCTACCAGCGCCCGCCTACGCGCAGTAGTCAGGCGTTGCACGGCCAGAATCAGCAGGTCCAGGTTCAACTCCCGCAGTTGCGAGGGTAAGTCTGTTCTAGGCGGCTGTATGGGAACCCCGTGGGTGGCCAACCCTGCTTTATCAGGGTCGTCATCTAGAAAGGATACAATCTGGTAATACGTACCCATATCGTGCTGCAGGGTATGCAGCGTAATATCCCCTATTTCCCCGGCCCCAAAAATGGCCACGTTCACCTTCAGGGAGTTGGTGTGCTGCCAGTCATAGTGCACCAGCTTGGCCCACACCCGCAGCAACGACAGCGCCACCATACTCAGCACATAATCAATGAGCAGAACTGATATTGGAATAAAATTCTGGAAGCCGAAGCCTTTGTTGTATACCAGCTGCGCCGCCACCAAAAGGCCAGAACTGGCCGATAGCGAGAAAAAGATCTTACGTAAGTCATCAAGGCTGGTGTAGCGCAGAATGCCCGCGTATGTCCTGAAAAAAAAGAAAGCCCCCATACGAATCCCTAATACAATAGGGAGCATCTGGAAAACCGACAGCTCAGTGTACTTGCTTAAATCAAAGTTAAACCGGAGGAGGTAAGCCGCCAGAAAAGAAAGGGCACACAGGCAGATATCTAAGAAAAAGACCAGCTGCTTTGGCATTTTCTTATGGAATAACTGCTCTATGTGCCCCATCATGTTGACTATTTAAGGAAGCGAAGCCTTAGCTAACCTAGCTCACCTCTGCGTTTCTGTCAATTTTCTTCACCAGGCCCTGCAACACTTTGCCTGGTCCGCACTCTACAAAGAGTGTGGCCCCATCGGCTATCATTTGCTGCACAGACTGTGTCCAACGTACGGGAGCCGTGAGCTGACGGATGAGATTTTGCTGAATTTCTTTGGGGTCTGTGTGCGGTTTGGCATCCACGTTCTGGTACACGGGGCAGATTCCCTGCTTAAACTCCGTCTGCCTGATGGCTTCCTCCAGTTCAGCCTCAGCTGATTTCATGAGTGGCGAGTGGAACGCGCCACCCACCGGCAACACCAGGGCCCGCTTGGCGCCGGCGGCTTTCATACGCTCACAGGCTTCTTCCACGCCTTTGATGGAGCCGGAAATCACCAGCTGGCCGGGGCAGTTGTAATTGGCAGCCACTACCACATCAGCTACCTCAGCACAGATCTGCTCAACTTTCTCATCTTCCAGCCCCAGGATAGCGGCCATGGTAGAAGGTTCTTCCTCACAGGCCTTCTGCATGGCCAGGGCCCGTTTAGAGACAAGGCGCAAGGCATCTTCAAAGGCCAGAACCTTATTGGCCACCAGGGCAGAGAACTCCCCCAGTGAGTGACCGGCCACCATTTCTGGTTCAAACTCCTGTGCCACCGCCGCTTGTATGACTGAGTGCAGGAAAATGGCGGGCTGGGTAACCTTGGTCTGTTTCAGCTCTTCCTCTGTTCCGCTAAACATAATATCTGTGATTCGGAAACCAAGAATCTCATTGGCGCGCTCAAACATGTCTCTGGCAGTCTGGTGCTGCTCATAAAGTTCTTTCCCCATGCCCACAAACTGTGAGCCCTGGCCCGGGAAAACGTAAGCTTTCATGTACTAGTGGTTTAGTTTTCGTTTTTGACCTATTTTCTGGAAAACAGCCTTAAAACAGGAATTTCTCAGACATAGAAAGGCAAAGGTATAAAAATGGCGCCCATTCTGAGAACGGGCGCCAGGCTTCTTATCAGGTACAGGCTGGGTTAATGCACAATTTCTACCCAGCCTTTCACTATTCGCCGGTCAGGGGTACTGCTCCGGCCATAGAATTCCACCTCTACCTGATAGAAATATGTTCCGTCAGGTAAGGCTTTACCGCCATTGTCAACACCAGCCCATTTCAGACCTGGCTCCTGATTGCCTTCAAATACTTTGTTGCCCCAGCGGTTGTACACCACCAATTTGGCGGTTCTGATAAACGCAGCCCCCTGTTTAGGCGTGAAGACATCATTATACCCGTCATTGTTGGGCGTGAAGATATTAGGCAGAATGAAGTTAATACAGTTCTCTTTGCAGATCACAGAGGGGTCAGTGGGGTCTGCAGGATCATAAACACTGGTGTTGCCACTCACGTCTGTGGCGGTAATAGCATAGCAACCGGCGTAGGAAGGCAGATTTTGATGCGTATAGGTAAAGGTATTGCCCGGTATTTGCTGGGCTATGACCTCAAAAGGTGCCTCGTCAGTAGCCTTATAGTACAAGGTGAAGTAGGCTATTTTGCTGGCGTCACAGGTGGGCGGAATCTCCCAGGTGAGCACATTAGAAAACGGCGGATCTGTAGGCGCCAAAGGTTCATTACATGGGTCAATGGTCAGCACTGGTTTACACACGTTTACCACACAGGCTATCTGGCTGTTGTTCTCTAGCGGCTCTGGCAAACGGGAGACGTTATAGGTGCCGCGGGTCATGACATAGGCACAGTATTCCTGCCCCACCTCCAGTGGAATCACTTTTCTGAAAGCCCCACTTTGGGCAGTTACCAATACACTGTCATACCGGACAAACTCTTCATTGGGCCGCTTCAGGAAGATGACATGGTACAGGGGTTTGGCAGACGTACTCACATTGCTCCACGGCACATTGTACGTCCAGTTCAGCACCAACTCTGTGCGCTGAGCAAGGGCGTTTAACCGTACGCTGGAGGCAGAGGTTGAATCTACCAGTATGGTTGGGGAACCTACCGTACCTGAATGGTACAACTCCAGCTTATACGTATAGGCATTGTCAAGCGTGTTTAAATTATTGTCTTCAAAGGAGGTTTCATCTAAGGAGGAGAACTTGGCCACCTCTGTGAACGTGGTAGAGGCCGCCCTACTCTGACCAGGAGCCCGGTACAAGCGGTACTGGAACGGGGCAACCAGAGTCGTCAGACTCTCATTGCGGGGCTTGCTCCACTCCACCCTCATTTTACCGGCAGTAGCACTGGTATTGGTGACACTTACTTTGGTCAGGGCAATAGATTCCAATGTGGCACAAACTTCATTTGAGGCGATGCTTTTCCCGCCCCCCGGGTGAGGGAACTGGGCGTAGATGCGGTAACAGTATTCCTTGTTACGGGCAAGCCCCTGCCCCTTGTTATTATCAATGAAGAAGTTGGTACCGGCAGTCACCTCCCCCACCAGCGTATAGCCGGCGGAGGCCGGAATGCCTACTTCACAGGTGGTGGGAACAAACGTGGAGGGGCCTTCTTTGCGGTAAATAAAAAACTTTTCTGCGTTGGTACAGACATAGGGCTCCCAGTCCAGCCTGATGCTACTGCTGGTTTGCGCCAAGGCACTTTTCAACACTGGTGGCGGCCCCACCACCGTAATCTGCCAGGGCTGAAGATCTACGAGCGGTATCAAACCAGCCGGTGGTCTGTCTTCTGCCCTGAACAATACGCTGTAGGGTGAACTTTGCACATTTTGGCAGGTGGTATTCCATTCAAAGACAAAGGTGGTGTCATTTAAAACCTTCCGGAAAGTGGCGGGGGGCAGTATTCGGCTAATGGCTGTTACCACTACCGGGTTACGGTCTGGGTCTGTGACCCTTATGGTGTCTCGGAGCAAGGTTCCTGCCACTACGCAGGTATCCCGGGGAATGATGAGCCTGGGAGGCCTATTTTTAGACTCCAGCACCTGAATCTGCATATCCCGCACCACAGTCCCTATTAAACGGCCGTTCCGCCACTCCTCCACAATGAAGGCTATATTGAATTCACCTACTATGCTGGGGGTATTCCAGGTAAGCTGGCCATTTCTGGGATTTAATGAAAAACCAGCCAGGGGACCATTGGCCGGTCCCAGATAATTCTCCAACCCACTGTACCCAGGTACTGTTCTGGGCAGTGGATTGCCACAGGCATCACGGCCAGCGTCTACCTTTGGCTCATACATTTTAAAGGAAAGGCTGTCGCCATCTGGGTCATAGGCCCCGGGGTTATGCACAAAAACCTGGCCCCGGGCAGCCAAATCTACTGGTGGGTAAGACAGGATAGGTGATCTATTGATGCCCAGTACTGGGTCAATTGTAACTGTTGTCTGCAAAAGGAAGGTCTGTTGTACCGAATTCTGCATATTTACAATGCCCCCGTTTCTATTCTCGCCAACAAAGGTCACCGTAAATGTACGTGCACCGGCATAGGTGTGCTCAAAGTAATAGGTGTTCACAGATGTGTTCCCCAAACCATTCTGGAGTACTACCTCAGAGGCTCTGGGTACGGTCTGGCTGGTACAGTCCCCAAAATAAAGTGTGGCATTATCATCTTCAATCCCACCGTTTACACTATAGGTGATCAGGGTAAAGAAAAACCTTAGGGGATTGCGGTTGGCAGTTGTGTCACTTTTGGCGTATATGTTTCCGGCCCGGAGATGGGTAGCCTGCGCCCCCTGCCCCATAAACAAGAAAATAAACAACAGTCCGGTCAGCCAACGGCCCCAGAATATTGTTCTCCATACTTTTATAGACATAAAGTAGAGTTTTGCATGCAATAACAAAGATAGAAGAATTCGCTAATTGACCATTTTCCACTAGAACAAATCGGGCAGGTAATGGTTACAAGAAGGTAGGTTTATGGCTATAACGAAATCCCCGTTGCTCTGTTGTAATCTTTATACCCAAATATTGTTTTCGGCCTATTTTCCTGAAAACACGTCAAAAACAGAAAGAGAAAGTGTTTTGTAATTGTGGTTTAAGCAATTTAGACAAATTCAAAATAAATGAATCAATTGCGCGGCAAAGCATGGGCATGTACCTTTGGCAAGATTTTACCAATCCTTTTACACCTTACCTAATTTCTAACTTAACACAACAAAATGAGTTGGTTTACTAAAACGTTTACCAGTACCATCGGCCGAAAGGTGTTGGTGGCCGTGACTGGTCTGTTTCTCTGCTCTTTTTTGGTAGTGCACCTGGTGGGCAACCTGCAGTTGTTCCAAGAATCAGGTGACGCTTTCAACATCTACTCCCATTTCATGGCTACCAACCCCATCATCAGGACAATGGAGATTGTGCTGGTGTTAGGCTTTGGGTTCCACATTTATGAGGCTTTGGTGTTGACCCGCCGCAACCAGAGTGTGCGCAAAGTGGCGTATGCCTACAACCGCCCTCAGGACAATAGCAACTGGTCAAGCCGCAACATGGGCTTGCTTGGTACGGTGATTCTGGTGTTCCTCATTGTTCACCTCTACAACTTCTTCTGGAGAGCCCGTTTTGGCGAGCCCAACATGATTCCCATTGAAGGGACCGAGTATGATGACCTGTATTCTGTTGTGGTGCAGTCTTTTCACCTGTGGTGGTATGTGTTGATCTATGTTTTGGGTCAGATTGCCTTGGGGTATCACCTGTATCACGGGTTTCAGAGCGCCTTCCAAACCCTGGGGCTGAACCACAAGAAGTACACTCCCGCCATTCAGAAGTTTGGCGCCCTCTTCTCAATTGTAGTGCCTGCCGGCTTTGCCGCCATGCCTCTTTACTTTTTCATCAAAGACGTTGTTTTGTAATAAGCGAACGCTATGATTTTAGATTCTAAGATTCCTGAAGGGCCATTGGCTGAAAAATGGGAAAAGCATAAATTCAACGTGAAGCTGGTGAACCCGGCCAACAAACGTAAATATGACATCATTGTGGTGGGAACCGGTCTGGCCGGGGCTTCTGCCGCTGCCACTCTGGCTGAACTGGGGTACAATGTGAAAGCGTTCTGCTTCCAGGACAGCCCAAGACGGGCGCACTCCATTGCGGCCCAGGGGGGTATCAACGCAGCTAAAAACTACCAGAATGACGGGGACAGTGTGTACCGTCTGTTCTATGACACCGTGAAGGGCGGTGACTACCGTGCCCGGGAAGCCAACGTGTACCGGCTAGCGCAGGTGAGTGTGAACATCATTGACCAGTGTGTGGCGCAAGGGGTTCCTTTCGCGCGGGAGTACGGTGGACTTCTTGCCAACCGTTCTTTTGGGGGTGCGCAGGTAAGCAGGACCTTCTACGCCCGGGGACAAACCGGCCAGCAATTGCTGTTAGGGGCTTATTCTGCCTTGAACCGCCAGATTGCCTATGGCAAGGTGAAGATGTACCCGCGTACGGAGATGCTGGATCTGGTAATGGTAGACGGCAAGGCCCGCGGTATTGTGACCCGCCACCTGGTGACCGGTAAAATTGAGTCTCACAGCGCCCATGCGGTAATTCTGGCTACGGGTGGCTACGGCAACGTATTCTATCTCTCTACCAATGCCATGGGTTCTAATACCACGGCCATCTGGAGAGCCCACAAAAAAGGGGCGTTGTTTGCCAACCCGTGCTTCACCCAGATCCACCCTACCTGTATTCCGGTGTCTGGTGATTACCAGTCTAAGCTGACCCTGATGTCTGAATCCCTCCGGAATGACGGGCGCGTTTGGGTACCTAAGGCTGTAGGTGATAACCGTGCCCCTGGGCAGATCCCTGAAGACGAGCGTGATTATTTCTTAGAGCGTAAATACCCCTCTTTTGGTAACCTGGTTCCGCGTGATGTGGCTTCCCGTAACGCCAAACTAGCGTGTGATGAAGGCCGTGGCGTAGGAACCACCAAACTGGCGGTATATCTTGACTTTGCTGATGCAATCAAACGTGAAGGCCTTGACAAGATCAGCCAGAAGTACGGGAACCTCTTTGAGATGTACGAGAAAATCACCGGCGAGAATCCGTATGAGCAGCCAATGCGCATTTACCCGGCGGTGCACTACACCATGGGCGGCCTTTGGGTAGACTATAACCTGATGACCACCATCCCGGGTCTGTATGCCACCGGGGAGTGCAACTTCTCTGACCACGGAGCCAACCGCCTGGGTGCCTCCGCTCTGATGCAGGGCTTGGCAGATGGTTACTTTGTGATTCCTTACACCATTGGTGACTATCTGGCGCAGAACCCTACTTCCCGCATTGAGACCAGCCACCCCGCCTTTAAAGAAGCAGAGGCTGCTGTTCAGGCAGATGTTAACCGCCTGTTGAGCATTAACGGTAACCGCACCGTAGATGATTTCCATAAGGCACTGGGCCATATCATGTGGGAGTACTGCGGCATGGCCCGTAACGCAGAAGGTTTGACACATGCCAAACAGGAAATCAGAAAGCTGCGTGACGAGTTCTGGAGAGATGTGAAAGTGGTGGGAACCAATGAAGAATTGAATATCACCCTGGAGAAAGCCGGCCGCGTAGCAGACTTCCTGGAACTTGGCGAACTCATGGTAGATGATGCTCTAAACCGCAATGAGTCTTGTGGAGGTCACTTCCGGGAAGAGTACCAGACCCCTGAGAACGAAGCCCTGCGTGATGATGAAAACTATGCCTACGTAGCGGCGTGGGAGTACACAGGCCCTAACCAACAACCTGTACTCCATAAAGAGGAGCTGAAGTTTGAGAACGTGAAACTGACTCAACGCAGCTACAAGTAATGAATAATTAAGAATTAGGAATTAAGCATTGTGGGGCACGCTTTACCTTATACGTAGGTTACCTCCTTCTTCAATTCCTAATTCAACATTCTTAATTCTTAATTGAAAAAGAAATGGCTGGTAATAACCCAAACAGCAAACCAATGAACCTAACGCTCAAGGTGTGGAGACAGAAGAACACCCAGGCGGCTGGTAGGCTGGAAACATATCAAGTAAAAGATATCTCCCCGGAAATGTCCTTCCTGGAGATGCTGGACGTGCTCAATGAAGACCTGCTCCGCAGCGGGCAGGACCCTATTGCGTTTGACCATGACTGCCGCGAAGGTATATGCGGTATGTGCAGCTTGTACATCAACGGTAGAGCGCACGGTCCAGAGCGCGGCACTACTACGTGTCAGTTGCACATGCGCAAGTTCTCTGACGGTGACACCATCACCATTGAACCTTGGCGGGCCGCGCCCTTCCCTATCCTGAAGGACTTAACCGTTGACCGTTCTGCCCTGGATAGAATTCAACAGGCAGGTGGTTACATCTCAGTGAACACTGGTGGCGTACCAGATGCTAACGAGATTCCCATCCCTAAAACCATTGCTGACAAGGCCTTTGATGCGGCTACCTGTATTCAGTGTGGGGCATGCGTAGCGGCCTGTAAAAACGGTTCAGCCATGTTGTTCACCTCTGCCAAAGTATCTCAGCTGGCCATGCTTCCGCAAGGGCAGGTGGAGCGGAAAACCCGCGTAGAGAATATGGTTGCCCAGATGGATAAAGAAGGATTTGGCGCGTGTACTAATATTGGCTCTTGCGCCGCTGAGTGCCCGGTTGGGATTTCTCTGGAGAACATTGCCATGCTGAACCGTGAGTTCATAAGCGCAAAATTCACATCTGAGAACGTTTAAAAGTACCTCATAATAGTATACAGGCGGCACCCGTAAGTGCCGCCTTTTTTATGCTCCTGTCACCACTACATAATTTCAGAATCTGCAACTGCTTAGGTGTTTGCGTTCCTCAATGGCGAATGCACGTATTGTTGTGCTTTTAAAGAGGCCCATTTCTGTTTTTGGGCTACTTTTCTAAAATCAGCTCAGAAACAGAAACGGTTACCTGGGATTACTTGCGCCAGAAGATCCTCCCACTATATTTCTAAAAACAGGTTCTCTGTATTTGGTTATTAACACGAAAAATATCCCCAACGAGCACCATCAAAGGCGTTTGCAGATTTATGGCTTTCTCACTACCTACACTTAACACCATCGTAATAGCCTCTAACGTGGAGTATCATTCCTATTTTGGGTCTGATTTCCAAAAAGTAACTACATAACAGAAGCAAATAGCTGCATAGAGCGAGGTGCCCTGCAGCATACTCTGTAGCTTGTGGGGCTGCTCTCCGGTAAAAGCTGTAACTTTAAGCCACAACACCTTGTTATCAGTGTAAACTCAGCACCAGATGATCTTATTGATATCAGGCACCAACCGCCCCAATTCGCTTACTCTCCAGATCACCAAACTGTACCAGCAACTGCTAGAGGCAAGAAATGAGGCGTCAGAGATATTAGACCTTCAGGATTTGCCGCTTGACTTTGCCTCACCGGCTTTGTATAAAAAAGAAATGTATTCTCAGGCGTTTCTGGATCTGAGGGCTAGGGTGGCCGCTGTGCAGAAGATTGTGTTTGTGGTACCAGAATACAACTGTTCCTTCCCCGGTGTCTTAAAAGCGTTCATAGACGGCCTGGAATACCCTGCCGCCTTGCGGAATAAGAAAGGAGCCCTTGTTGGGCTCTCTACCGGAAGCCAGGGCGGCAATATTGCCCTAAGCCACCTCACCGACGTGCTGCACTACTGCGGTCTGCACGTGCTGGCCCAAAAACCCCGCCTCCCGTTTATTCACAAACACCTGGCAGAAGGGAACCTCACGTATCCGTTGTACCAGCAGTTACTGGAGGAACAGATAGAGGCGCTGCTCACCTTCTAAGGTTCGCAAAACTAAGTTATCCTATTATCCTCCCTTCTGTGAAACCCCGCTCTTCTTCTCAGGCGGAACTTACCCCTGCCACTTATGCAGAATTTCCCCTTCCTGGGAAAGATAGGGGTCAACTCCTTGCAAACTGCTCAGGTAAACCGCACCTGAAGCCGCTTGATCAATAACTGAAAAAGATTTCAGGTTCTGCACAGGTAAGAGTTCGTTCTGTTTTGGCCTGTTTTCCTAAAAATAGGTCAAAAACAGAACTGATTCCCATTCTATTTATAAAATCGCTGCTGGTAGATAATGCTTTATGAGCAACTCATCTTTTAGAAAAGCCTGTCTGCTGGTTAATGTGTTTCTCTTTCTTACCTGAACTTTGGTTTGGAAGAGGTAGCCTTTCCCTCTTTCAGAAGTAGTTAGAAATTAGACAAAATAAGGTTAAGTAGGCAGGAGCGTAACATTCCTTTCGGCAGAGCAAGAAGAGAGCAAAATGGGTACCGGTAGTCATCGTCCCAGCCTTGTACTAGTAGATTTACAAGGGCTCACACCTATCCTAAAATAAAACAGCCCGGAAACAGAAGTCTGTTTCCGGGCTGTTTTTTGAAAATCAGGGCAAAAACGGCTAGTCTACGTTGTCGTGCAGAAAGCGGTTGTCACCAAGTAGTTCATTGTCATCGTTCAGGTTGAAGCGGGAAATCTGCTGTTCAGCAGACGGGGCCACATTTTCCAGCTGCACGTTTCTACGCAGATATGCAGGTACTTCCAGCTTCTCTTTGATAGCGGCATCTGTGTTCAGATCTGAGCTAAGGCTGCGTAAACGGGCACGGCGGTCCTGCATCTTGCTCTGCATAGACTCCCGCGGATCTTGCGCCTGCGGAGCGGCCACCAATTCCTCTTCGGCGTAGGTGGGGGTGAAAATCTCACTACTGGAGTCCAGATCAAAGATGATCTTGCTGGTTTCAGCGGGGGCGGCAGGCTTTCTTACCGGCTCATTGGCTACCAATTGCGTAGCTGACGCCGGCGGGGTTACAGAATGCGTGGGTACTACCGGCGCAACAGGAGCCACTGCAGGGGCAGCAGCTATCTCAATTTCAGCCTGTGGCTGAGTTGCGCCAACTCCTGGCTCAACCGAGGCTGCTTTTTTTTCTGGTTGGGGCAGGCTTATCACCTCACGGGCAAAGCCTGTGGCTATAACGGTTACTCTTATGCTGGCCCCTAACGTAGTGTCAATACCATGGCCAAAAATCACCTCAGAATCATCACCGGCTTTATCCTGGATGTAATCAGTGATTTCGGTTAACTCGTCCATCTCCAGTTCAGCCTGGTCGCCAGACATGATGGAAAGAAGGATTTTCTGCGCACCGTGAATATCTGTGTTGTTCAAGAGCGGTGAAGACAAAGATTCCTCGGCGGCACGCAGGGCTCTGTTCTCACCTTCTGTGATGGCAGAACCCATCACGGCAGCGCCAGAGTCTTTCATCACCGTCTTCACGTCTTCAAAGTCAACGTTCACCTCAGAGGTTACCGTAATGATCTCGGCAATACTTTTGGCAGCAGTGGTCAACACGTTGTCTGCTTTGGCAAACGCCGCCCTAATGGGCAGGTTTCCAAACATTTCACGTAACTTATCATTCAGGATAACAAGGACAGTATCACAGTTCTCGCTGAGTTCTTTGATACCGTTGTCAGCGGCGGTACGTTTCTTTCTTCCTTCAAAGGCAAAAGGAGCCGTCACAATGCCCACGGTAAGAATGTCCATCTCCTTGGCCACTTTGGCAATCACCGGGGCGGCACCGGTACCGGTCCCCCCCCCCATTCCGGCGGTGATGAACACCATCTTGGTATGGGCACCCAGCAACTCCCTGATCTCCTCTTTGCTTTCCAGGGCGGCTTGTTTCCCGCGCTCAGGATTGGCACCGGCCCCCAGCCCTTCGGTCAAGGTAGTTCCTATCTGAAGTTTATTGGGCACGCTGCTGCTTTTCAACGCCTGTTCATCAGTATTGCAGACCACAAACTCCACGTCCTTAATGCCTTGGTTGAACATGTGGTTCACGGCATTACTTCCCCCTCCGCCAACACCGATTACTTTGATAATCGATTTGGTGTGCGATGGCACATCAAATTTGTACGATGAAAAACTCATATGTTAATTCCTGATTTACGCGTTAGTAATTCTGTTGCTTGTCGTCAAAATCATCAATAAGCATACCTTTGGTGCGCTCAAAGATTTTCTTGAAGAAGTCGCTGCCAGAAGAAGACTTCTGCTGCACGGGCTTGGCCTCGTTCACCGGTCTGCTCTCTGTGTTCGCAATCTCTGAGTAGCGGTTTGCCCGCTCATCAAGCGCCTGGTAGCCCGCCAAAACCAACCCAACCGTGGTCGCATACATGGGGCTCTTCACAGAATCAATCTTGCTCTTGCCCAAATGCTCGTTCGGGTAACCGATACGGGCATCAAGGCCAGTCAAATATTCTACCAGTTGCACCAGGTTCTGGAGCTGCGCCCCGCCGCCCGTGATCACAATGCCCGCCGCCAGTTGGTTGGCGTATCCGCTTCTAACAATTTCTGAATAGACAAGTTCAACAATTTCCTCCATTCTTGCTTCTATAATATATGCAAGGTTTTTGAGGGAAATTTCTTTGGGGGTACGGTCACGAAGGCCCGGGATGGAAACGATCTCATTCTCTGAGGCCTCGTCAGCAATGGCTTTCCCGAAGCGGACCTTCAGCTGCTCAGCCTGGTTCTGCATCACCATGCAGCCCTGCTTGATGTCTGAGGTAATGATATTGCCGCCAAACGGCAACACCGCCGTGTGCCGAATGATGTTGTCTTTGAAGATGGCCAGGTCAGTGGTACCGCCGCCAATGTCAATCAATGCCACACCCGCCTCACGCTCCTCATCACTCAATACGCTCATGCACGAAGCCAACGGCTCCAGTATGAGCTGGTCTATCTCCAGACCGGCACGGTTCACGCACTTGTTTATATTGTTGATGGCATTAGATTGCGCGGTGATGATGTGGAAGTTGCCTTCCAGGCGCACGCCTGTCATGCCCACCGGATCCATGATCCCATCTTCGTAGTCCACTTTGTAATCCTGTGGCATTACGTGAATGATCTCGCTCCCCGGAGGCGTCACCAACCGGTACATATCATTGGTGAGACGGTTCACATCCTCCACGGTAATCTCGCTGTCCAGCGAGGTACGGGTGATGCTGCCATTATGCTGCAAACTTTTGATGTGCTGACCGGCAATACCTACGTTCACCACCTTGATATCAATCCCGCTCTGCTCTTCAGCTTGCCTGATTGCTTTCTTGATGGCCTCAACGGTTTTGTCAATATTGCTCACCATGCCCCGCACAACGCCCTCAGACACGGCTTTGCCCAAGCCCAGGATTTCCAGTTTGCCGTACTCGTTCTTCCTCCCTACCAACGCGCAAATCTTGGTTGTCCCTATATCCAAGCCTACCACAATTTTGTCGTTCTGCATATTGTTTATCTATTCACAAATAATCTGATCCTTGTACTCTACATTCAGCCGGCTGTATTTCTCCCAACCGGTCACTGGCAACACCTCCCTGTAAAAGATAAAAAGCTTCCTGAGCTTCTCTTCAAACCGGGCAGGTTTGCCTATCTCAATCTGCTGGTCTCCCACCTGGGTCAGGAAGCTAACTTTTCCTTTGCCATCAATATGCATGTGGGCCAACTGCGCTCCCCAAAAAGGGTCTTTCTCAATAAACTTAAGAAGATGCAGATAGGGCACCCCTACTGAATCCTGGAAGAACGTTTTGGTTCCGGAGGTCAATGCCGCATCTATGGTCACCGGAATGACATGGGCCGTATACAACTGAGACAAAGGGAGTTGATTCCCCTCTTCGTCCAGATACACGTCTTTGGTAGCACTTAAAACCCGAGCAATGGGCCGGTTCTGCTGTATAAAAACGTTGATATTCCCCTCTAAATCCCTGGAAACTTGCGCCTCCCTCACAAATTTATGCGATTTAATTCGCATTTCCAGCCGCTTGAGGTCAATCTCCCCTTTTTTAGTTCCAATGAGTGGCTGTACACCGTTGCGGGTGAGCAAGGCCTTTACTTCAGACTCACTAAGAAAGTAATTGTTATACTCATTATCAATTTTAACATTGACTTTTTTGCAGATTTTTTCGGACTGTCTATCCCTAGAAAAAGCAGCCAGAAAAACAAACCCTGCGGCACAAAAAACCGCAAAAAGAAGCGCTTTGACCTTTCTATTCCATAACATGGGCCTTCTCCTCCAGTAGTCGTTTAATATCAGGAACTAAGGTGTCAATGTCACCGGCCCCCACGGTGGCCAGCACGTTAAAGTCCAAATCTTTTGCTAACTCGGCTAGCACTGCCTCCTTTTTTAGCAACCGCTTTTTCTCCAGGTTCAACTGATCAAAAAGCAGCTCAGACGTTACGCCGGGCAAAGGTAATTCACGGGCCGGATAAATATCAAGTAACCATACTTCATCTGCCAGTTCCAGGCTTCTGGCAAACCCTTCTAAAAAGTCTCTGGTGCGGGTAAAGAGGTGAGGCTGAAAAATGACCCGAAGCTTCTGTCCCGGATACAAGGCCCTCACTGAACGCAGAAAAGCCTCAATCTCACGGGGGTGGTGTGCATAATCATCTAAATATACACTTTTTCCTATAGATATCACTTTTTCAAACCGTCTTTTTACGCCCGTATAAGCCGCAACTCCAGACTGAATCTTTTGCTCTGGCACCCCCACCAGCGATACCGCCTGCGCCGCCGCCAGCGCATTCTCTACATTATGGAAACCGGGTACCTGCAAAGCGGTCTCAGGCAACTGGAAGTTCCGCCCTTCGGCTGAAAATTTCATGGCTCCCTCCGCTAGCTGCACCTCCCCCGCACGCAGTTCCTCCTTCTCAAGCCCGTAGCGGATCACGGTCACTGACGAAGGCACGGCCTCGGCTATGCTTTGGTCAGCGGTGTGGTTCAGAATAAGGAAACCGTTTGGTTTGATCTGGCTTACAAACTGCCGGAACGACTCTACCAGCGCCTCTTTCTCCCCATAAATATCCAGGTGGTCTGGATCTGTGGAAGTAACCACGGCAATGTCAGGGTGCAGGGTCAGGAACGAACGGTCATACTCATCGGCCTCCACCACGCACAGCGCCCGTTCTTCCTCCGCATGCGGAAGAAGCAAATTAGAACCTACATCTGTAGAAATGCCGCCCAGGAAAGCCGAAGTAGACACGCCTGCATGGTGCAGCAGATGGGCCAGCATGCTGGAAGTGGTGGTCTTGCCATGCGTTCCGGCCACGGCAATCAGGTATTGGTCAGCGGTTAATAAACCTAAAACTTGGCTACGCTTCTGTATAGTAAATCCCTCCCGCTCCAGGTATTGCCGCTCCTGATGAGTCACCGGCACGGCCGGGGTCAAGACCACCAGCGTTTCTGACCTGTTTTTCAGAAAAGAGGCCGGAATCAGGTTTACGTCATCTTCAAAATGAATCTGCGCGCCTTCTTCGGTTAGCTTCTGGGTGAGTGGCGTGGGCGTTTTGTCATAACCAGCCACGGCAAACCCTTTGGCCAGGAACCAACGGGCAATCGCGCTCATGCCAATCCCCCCAATGCCCAGGAAGTAGATATGTTTGAACTGGTGCAGGTTCATCTGATGAGCTTTAAAAGTTCCTGAACAATGGTTTGGGCGGCATGCGGCTTGGCTAAAAGACCAATGTTGTGGCTCAATTGCTGCTGCTTATCTTCATCATTTGCAAGGGCGATGGCGGTGTCCCACAAGGTCTCCCCTGCCTCCACGTCTTTCACCAATACAGCCGCCTCTTTCTGCACCAACGCCATAGCATTTTTGGTCTGGTGGTCTTCGGCCACGTTGGGCGACGGCACCAGCACCGACGGTTTCTGCGCCAGGCACAGCTCAGAGATGGATAATGCACCGGCCCTTGAAATGACCACATCAGCGGCAGCGTACGCCAAATCCATGCGCTTGATAAAGTCTGAAGCGAAGAACTGGTCTTTGGCGTATTCTTTCACCGCGGCTTCTGCGGTAGGAATAAACAGTTTCCCCGTCTGCCAAATCAAGTTGTAACCCGAGGCCTGTATCTTCTGTAAATCCTTCTCAGTTGCCTGGTTCAACGTTCTGGCGCCCAAACTTCCGCCAATGACCAAGAAGGTCTTGCGCGCCGGGTTCAGCCCAAAGAAAGTAATGGCCTCTTCCCGTTTGCCTGCCAACTCAATGATATCTTGCCGCACCGGGTTACCGGTCATGACAATCTTGGCGTTGGGGAAGAACTTATACATGCTGTCATAGGCCACGCAGATTTTATCCACCTTGTCGGCTAACAGCTTATTGGTAATACCCGCGTGCGAGTTCTGCTCCTGAATAAGCGTTGGGATATTCAGCTTGGTGGCCGCGTACAACAACGGACCGCTCGCGTAGCCGCCCACGCCCACTACCGCATCTGGCTTAAAGTCTTTGATAATCTTATAGGAACTCCTGATGCTGGAAATCACCTTGAGCGGAAACGACAGGTTATCTAGCGTCAACCGGCGCTGCAGCCCGCTAATCCAGAGACCTATGATTTTGTAACCGGCTTCCGGCACCCGCGTCATCTCCATTCGGCCTTTAGCGCCCACAAACAGGATATCTGCATTGGGGTGCAGGCGCTTGATTTCATTGGCAATGGCAATGGCCGGGTAAATATGCCCACCCGTTCCGCCACCGCTGATAATGAACTTGAGGGGTCTGTTAGGCATTGGCTAAAACATTTGCAGGTTTATTCATGGCCGGAATGGCTTGTTGTCTGGCTTCATACTCGCTGCGGCTCACGCTCAGGATAATACCAATAGACATTCCGGTGAAAATCAAGGAAGTACCACCCATACTCAGGAGCGGCAGCGGCAGACCCGTAATAGGCCCCAGCCCTACGGCCACGCCCATGTTCACCATGGCCTGTATGACTAAACTGAAACTGAGACCCGCCGAGAGCAATCCGCCGAAGGCGCCCAAGCTGTTGGTCACGGCCACCATGCCCCTGTAGAGAAACGCCAGGTACAGGAAGAGGACCACCGCACCTCCAATCATGCCGTATTCCTCAATGATGATGGCGTAAATAAAGTCAGAGTACGGGTGGGGCAGCACGTTGCGCTGGTCAGAGTTACCCGGTCCTTTGCCCACCACCCCGCCCGTGGCGATGGCGATGTACGACTGTTCCAGCTGGAACACGCTCGCGTTAGGGTCCATAAAGTTCTCAATCCGGCTGATGGCCGTCTGCATACGCTGCCCCACCGCCAAGGCAATAGTCCCGAAGATGGCGCCCACCACAATCATAATCATGATTTGCTTCATGGGCACGCGGCCAATGAACATAAGCAAAAGGCACGTCAAAAACAGCAACAAACCAGTAGAGATGTTACTCATGGCAATCAAGCCGCAAATCAAACCGCTCCAGAGCACCAACGGAATCAACGTCTCTTTGTAGTTGCCAATGTTCATCTGGCGCTTGCTCAACATGCTGGCCAGGTAAGAAATCAGGGCCAGTTTGGCTAAATCTGACGGCTGGAACGTCTGGTTAATCACCGGAATGGTCAACCAGCGCGAGGCCTCATTGATGTTAGAGCCTTTCAGGTAGGTGTAAATCAGCAAGGGCACCGAGAAGATGAGGGCCAGCAAACTGAGCTTCGCGTAATATTTGTAGTTCACCTTGTGGGCCAGCCACACAAAGGCCAAGCCAATGAAAATGAGCGCCGAGTGCTTGAACAGGAAAAACTCAGTGTTCTTAGACATTTTGTACGCAAGCGTGCCGGTGGCTGAATACACCACGGCAATACTGATGAGCGAGAACGAAATCACGATTCCCCACAAGATGGGGTCCCCTTTCAGGTTCTCCCTGAGCCAATTTTTTACCGGTGTTGTCATGCGTCACTTCCTTTCAATGCGGCAACCGCCTCGGCAAAAGAGCGGCCCCTGTGTTCATAATTCTTAAATAAATCAAAGCTGGCGCAGGCGGGCGAGAGCAATACCACGTCTCCTGCCTCCGCAAAATCTTTAGCTAACTTAACTGCCTCGTTCACATCTTGCGTCTCTACCAGTTTGGGGCAGATTTGCGAAAAAGAGGCGATAATCTTGCTGTTGTCTACACCCAGGGCCACAATGGCTTTCACCTTTTCCCGCACCAGCGGAAGCAAGGGCGTATAATCATTCCCCTTGTCGGTGCCGCCCACTACCCACACAATGGGTTTGCGCATGCCGTCCAGCGCGTACCAAACCGCCTCCACATTGGTAGCTTTGGAATCATTGATGAATTTCACACCCTCTATCTCACCCACCGGCTGCAATCTATGGTCGGCATTCTGGAATGTTCCCAAGGCGACCTCAATTTGGGCGGGCTTAATACCTAACAAAAGTGCGGCGCCCACGGCGGCCATAGTGTTGTATTGGTTGTGCTGCCCAATGAGCGGCGAATTCGCGGTGTCTACTTTTGCCTTGATTTGGGAAAAAGAGGCCAGAATCGCATTCCCATCATATTGAATAGCCAAGCCTTCAGAAGCTTTCAACCCAAAAGGCACCTGTGTCCCCGGCACTTCGTGCGAGGTCATGTATTTTTGAATCTCGGCGTCGTTCTGGTTGAACAGGAAATAGTCAGCGGCCGTCATGTTCTGCGCCAGGCGGAATTTTGCGGCCGCGTAGTTTTCCATTTTGTAGCCGTAGCGGTCTAAATGGTCTGGCGTGATATTGAGCAAAATGCCAATGTCGGCCTTGAACTGGTACATATTGTCCAGCTGAAAGCTGCTCAGCTCCACCACATAGTAATCATAGGCATCTTCCAAGACTTTCCCGGCCAGACTTTCACCCACGTTTCCGGCTAAGGCCACTTTCAGCCCTGCGCTTTTCAGCAGGTGGTAAGTTAGCAGCGTAGTAGTGGTTTTTCCGTTGGTGCCCGTGATGCAGATAAACTTAGCATTGGTATAGCGGCCCGCGAACTCAATCTCAGAAATCACCGGAATGTTCCGCTCCAGCGCCCCTTGAATCACAGGCGCTTTGTCCGGAATGCCGGGGCTCTTGATGATTTCTCCGGCCCCGTAAATCCGCTCCAGTGAATGGGTGCCTTCTTCAAAAGGAATGCCCACCTGGGTCAGCTGTGCCCGGTATTTTTCAGCAATTCCGCCGAAGTCAGACACAAACACGTCATAGCCTTTGGCTTGTGCCAACAAGGCTGCGCCCACGCCGCTCTCCCCCGCTCCTAGTATGGCTATCATTTTGTTATTCGTTGTTAGTTATTCGTTGTTAGACTCCCATTCTTACAAGTTACTCAGCTTGCTGTGACTTTGGAGGCAATCCTCTGTAATAATTAATGAGCCCATGAAGCAGTTTCTTGCAATTCATTACCTCCTCTAGAGCTACCTTCAGTTGCTCTTCTGAAATATAATTTTCATCAAAGGCTACATAGAGCTGGGTTTCTACCTCGAAGAGTGAACCTCTTGAGAAATAGAAGAAATTGACCGCATCTTTCGTTGTTTGTCTTCCGCAGCCTTCTGCAATATTTGAAACTATAGAAACAGCCGCTCTTCTTATTTGAAGTGTCAAACCAAATAATTCTTCCTTCGGAAAGCTTCTTGATAACCTATACACAGAGCTAGCAAGAACTCTTGCCTTTTTCCAAACATCCAAATCTGTGTATGCCCTCATTCCAAAACGAACAACTAACAACGAATAACTATCAACTAACTTACCTCAATTTCAAAGTCACCAGCGTCAAAATGGCCAGCATGATACCCACCGTCCAGAAACGGGACACGATTTTCGCTTCATGATACCCCAGCTTCTGGTAATGGTGGTGCAGCGGCGACATTTTGAAGATCCTTCGGCCTTCACCGTATTTTCTCTTGGTGTACTTGAAGTAGCTCACCTGCAGCATCACTGAGAGATTCTCCACCAGGAAAATGCCGCAGAGAATAGGTATCAGGAGTTCTTTGCGCAGAATCAAGGCCAGAACGGCAATGATACCACCAATGGAAAGGCTGCCCGTATCCCCCATGAACACCTGCGCGGGGTATGAGTTGTACCACAGAAACCCCACACAGGCCCCCACAAAGGCGGTACAGAAAATCACCAGCTCGCCTGTGTTAGGAATGTACATGATGTCAAAGTAGTCAGCGAAGACGGCGTTACCAGACACCCACGCGAAGGCGGCCAGGGTGGTTCCAATAATGGCCGAGGTTCCCGCTGCCAGCCCGTCAATCCCGTCGGTGATGTTGGCGCCGTTAGAAACCGCCGTAATGATGATAATCACCAGCGGGATGTATAGAAACCGGGCGTAAGACCCCAACAACGGGCTTGCGAAGCTGAAGAAATGGTGGTAGTCCAGCTCGTTGTTCTTGGTGAAGGGCACTGTGGTAATCATCTTGCGCACATCTGTGTAGGTGCTGCCCACATCAATGGCAGAGATGCCTTTCGCGGTCAGGTATTGGCGTACCACCACGTCTTCAGAGAAGAACAGTGTGAGCCCCACAATCAGCCCCAGCCCCACCTGACCAATAATTTTGAATTTACCAGCCAGCCCTTCTTTGTTCTTTTTAAAGACTTTGATATAGTCGTCCAGAAACCCGATGGCCCCCAGCCACAAGGTTGACACCAACATAAGGATGATGTAGATATTGCTCAACCGGGCCAGCAGAAGCGTTGGCAGCAAAATGGCCAGCAAAATAATGAGACCGCCCATGGTAGGCGTGCCTTTCTTTTCCAGCTGTCCTTCCAGCCCCAGGTCTCTGATGCTCTCGCCCACCTGCTTGCGCTGCAGCATTCTAATGAGGCGGCCACCAAACACCATGGCAATCAGCAAGCTCAGCAATGCCGCCAACGCCGCCCTGAAGGAGAGGTATTGGAAAACGCCCGCCCCCAGGAGGTCAAATTGTTGGTCTAAGTATCTGAAAAGGTAATAAAGCATCTGTTTCGGGTTTAGGATACAGGAGTTATTTTGTCGTTTCTCCCCTCCAAATCAGTCTAGTTACTTCTGCAGCAGCGCAAAGGCCTCCTGCAATACTTGTTTATCATCAAACGGCGATCTTTCGCCTTTTACTTCCTGGTACGTCTCGTGCCCTTTGCCAGCCACCAGAATAATATCATCGGGTTGGGCTAGCAGGACCGCGGTTTTAATGGCTTCTTTTCTATCTACCACAGAAAGCGCCTTTTTCAAATCTGCCGCTTTTACGCCTACCTGCATCTGGTTCAGGATTTCCTGCGGGTCTTCGTGGCGGGGGTTGTCTGAGGTCAGAATCACGCGGTCACTCAGGCGGGCGGCAATGTCGGCCATCACGGGGCGTTTAGCGGCATCGCGGTTTCCGCCGCAGCCCACCACCGTAATCACCTTCTGCTCCGGCTTTCTGATTTGGGCAATGGTTTGTAGCACATTCTCCAGCGCGTCAGGAGTATGCGCGTAATCCACAATGCCGGTAATCTGGTCAGCGGCAGACACCACGTAATCAAATCGGCCGGCGGCCGAAGTCAAATTAGAAAGGCTGGCCAGCACTTCCTGCGGGTCTTCGCCCAACAGCACCGCTGAACCGTACACCGCCAGAATATTATAAGCGTTGAACGTGCCAATGAGCCTAAACCAAACTTCCTGCCCTTCCAGCTCTAGCTGCAGGCCCTGAATGGAGTTGTCCAGCAGGCGCGCCTTGAAATCAGCCTCTTTGCGGAGGGCGTACGTTTTTTTATCGGCTTTGGTGTTCTGCAACATGACCATGCTGCGCTTGTCATCTGCGTTCACCAGCGCGAAGGCTTTTTTGGTGAGCCCGTCAAAGAACAGCTTCTTGGCCCTGATGTACTCGTCAAAGGTGCCGTGGTAGTCCAGGTGGTCATGGGTGATGTTGGTGAACACGGCCCCGGTGAACTGCACGCCCGTGACGCGGTGCTGCACCAGCGCGTGCGAGCTCACTTCCATGAACGCGTGCGTGCAGCCGGCTTTCACCATCTGGGCCAGTAGTGCCTGCAACGTAATGGCGTCTGGCGTGGTGTGAGTAGCCGGAATCACCGTTTCGTTTATCTGGTTCTGAACCGTTGACAGCAAACCGGCATTGTAGCCCAAATCCCGGAACAGCTTGTGCAGCAGCGTGACGCAGGTAGTTTTCCCGTTGGTTCCGGTCACCCCTACCAGTTTCAGTTTTTGAGACGGATTACCGTAGAACTCAGCGGCTACGTACCCCATGGCCTCGGCGGCGTTGGGCACCACCACAAAGGTCACGTGCTCTGGTGCGTTTTCGGGCTGTTTTTCGCAAAACACGGCAGAAACGCCCTGGGCCACGGCCGCATCAATATAGTCGTGCCCGTCCCGTACAGTTCCCCTGATCGCAAAAAATGCCACGCCCGGCCCTGCCTGACGCGAATCCATGGTTAACGCAGAAAGCTCGGGGTTAGTAGGCCCGAGCAATTGCGTTGGCTGGTAAGACTTCAGCAGGTCTTGTAGGTTTGCCATTTCGTTTTAGTGTGATGGTAATAACTGCGCCTTTCTGAAGGGGCGCCCCCGGTGGAATACTTTGGCTTTCAACCCTACCCAGCCCCGCTACCCGCACCTTCAGGCCGTTGTTCTCTAACAAGTAGATGGCGTCCCGGAGGGTCATGTCTGTGACATCTGGCACCTGCCCCATTTTCACGGGGACCGGCTTCAAAGCCACCGAGTGCTTTTGGGTATCAACCCGAATCCAATCCTCCTCGGGGTTCAGCGGATGGGCGCTAATGCCCAGTTTGTTGCATAAGAGCGTGATTTCTTCCTGGCTGCCGGCGTGCAGGCTCGGCAACTTCGGCATCACGCCTGGTTTTCTCCTGGCCATGGGTGTATGAATAGCCAAGTCTTGCGCATAGGCTTTGTCAGCCAGCTCCCTGAAAACCGGCGCAGCCACATCACCGCCGTACTGCGCGTATTTCTGCGGGTTGTCAATGATCACAATACAGCTGTACTTAGGTCTATCTGCCGGGAAGTAACCCACAAATGAGGTAGAGTACTTTCTGGTGTACTGGCCGTTCATGAACTTACGGGCGGTTCCGGTTTTACCGGCCACTTTGTAGTCTTTGCTGCGCACATTCTTGCCCGTTCCGTTCTCCACCACGCCTTCCATCATGGCGCGCAGTTCAGCCAGGGTTTCATCAGAACAGATTTTAGGGTTTAGCACTTTGGCTTCAAATTTCTCCAGTTCCTGGTCAGCGCGTTTAATGCTCTTTACAATGATAGGCTGCACTTTCACCCCGTTATTGGCCACGGCATTGTAAAACGCCAGCGTCTGCAGGGGCGAAATCTTCAATTCATACCCAATGGCCATGGTAGAAAGCGACGGACGGCTCCAGCTGCGGTCTTTGGGCGATTTAATCACCGGAATGGCCTCGCCGTTCATCTGGAAACCCAGCGGCTGGTGCAGCCCAAATTTGTGCAGGTAGTCTACGTACTTCTGCGGGTTTTCCCCAAAGTGGGTCTGAATCAGGTCTGACACGCCCACGTTAGAAGACTTTTCAAACACCTGCTGCAGCGTGATTTTTCCGTAGCCGTGGGTATCTGTTTTCACCGCCCCGGCTATCCGCTTAGATCCGTTGCCGGTGTCAATGGTATCGGTGAGTTTCAGGTCAGTCTCTTCCAGCAAGGCCATCATAGACGCCAGTTTGAAGGTGGAACCCGGCTCGGTACGCCCCTGGTTACCTACGGCGTAGTTGTAGTCTTCCAGATAGAGGCCGGGGCCGTGCTTGCCTAAGTTGGCAATGGCTTTAATCTCCCCCGTGCTTACTTCCATTAGAATCACACAGCCGTGGTGGGCGTCATTCTCTGTGAGCACGCGGCGGAGCGCACTTTCTGCCACGTCTTGCAGGTTAATGTCAATGGTGGTTTGAATGTCAAACCCGGGCATGGGTTTGACCTCGGTCCCGTCATTGATGGGTTTGTTCCCCCCCGCCATGCGCTCATATAATGCCTCCCCATCTTTCCCGGCCAGATGGCGGTTAAAGCTGAACTCCAGCCCCGCGCCTTTCTTGTCTTCATTGATGAACCCAATGGTACGGCGCGCCAACGACCCGAACGGCAGGAACCGGCGGTCAATCTTCTCAAATATCACCCCGCCCTTGTTTTTACCGGCCCTGAAAATCGGCCATTGGGCCATCATCTTCTTGTCCTGATAATTAATCATGCGGCCGTTCAGGCGCACATACTTGCGTTTCTCGCGGCGGGCATTCTTGATTTTGCGCACATAATACGCCTCAGAATGATCACCGTAGAAACGGGAAAGCATCATACCTAAGGAGTCTATGCCTTTGTTGAACACGTCTTCCTTGGGAATAGACGGGTCAAAGGCTACTCTATAAAAAGGCAAAGACGTGGCCATAATCCGGTCATCATCTGAGTAGATGTTGCCGCGGGTGGCGTAGATGGGCTGGTAATGGAACCGCTTCTCATTGGCAATTTCGCGCCAGCGGTCGCCGTCTTTGAACTGGATAACCCCTACCTTATAAATAATAGCAAACGCAAAGAGACAGATAGCCAAAAAGGCCAACCGCACTCGCGTGACAATGGACCTCTTAATATTCATCTTTCTTAATAACTACTTGTACGGGTGGGGAAGAACTTTCAACCAGGCCGTAAGGTGCCACGTTGCGGGCCACCTCAGACTGCTTGCTCGCTTCCATGTAATCAGATTTAAGCGTGGTGTAATCGGCGCGTAAATCCTCTGTCTCGGCTTTGGTTTTGTCAATCTGCCGCAGCGTGCGCTCCGCGAAGTGGGTGTTGCCAATGTAGAACAGCACCACCCCCATCACAAACAGCACCTTGGGCAGGTACTTCACGGGCAGACCATCAGCAAAGAACCAGTCTACTTTGGTGTAGCGGTCCAGCAGCTCAAACAGGCTGGTGCCTTTCTGGCGCGGCGGTCTTGGCGCGCGCACGGGCTCTGCCTTAGGCACTTCGCGCATGGTGTTGGCCTTGGGCCGGTTAACTTGCGGACGTACAGTGTTGACTGCCATATTCAATCTTCGTAAATGTGTTACCTATCTCCTTTTCCTCTCCCCTTATTTGACGAATCCTGCGTCTCCCGTTTTTCTGCCACGCGCAGCTTGGCGCTGCGGCTTCTATTGTTTTCCTGTAGTTCCTGAGCGCTGGGCACAATGGGCTTGCGCGTCACAGAATCCAGGGGTTTAATCTCATTACCGAAGAAGTCTTTCTCCACTTCCCCAAAGAATTTGCCTTTGCTGATGTAGTTCTTCACCAGCCGGTCTTCTAAGGAGTGGTACGAAATCACTGATAGCCTTCCGCCGGGTTTCAACACCTCCACGGCCTGCTCCAACATCTCCTCCAGCGCTTTCAGTTCATCATTCACCTCAATTCTCAAGGCCTGAAAAACCTGCGCCAGGTATTTATTCTCTTTACCCTTTGGCGTACAACCTATTATAGCTTTTTTGAAATCAGCAATGGTCTCAATGGCCTGCACGTTTCTAGAAGATACAATCTCCCGCGCCAGCGTCCTGGCGTTCTTCACCTCGCCGTACAGCCCGAAGATTTTGTGCAGCTGCTCCTCTTCATAGGTATTCACCACCTCGCGTGCTGTCAAAGGACTGTCATTGTCCATGCGCATGTCCAGGGGGCCGTCAAAACGGGTAGAAAAGCCGCGCTCTGCAGTGTTGAACTGATGGGAAGAAACACCCAAATCTGCCAAAATGCCGTCTACCTGCCGAACCCCGTACAGGCGCAGGTATTTTTTCAGGTACCGGAAGTTGGCTTTCACAAACGTAAACTGGTCTGAGATGAGTTTCTCAGACTGCTTCTCGGCATCGGTGTCCTGGTCAAAGGAATAGAGCTGGCCGCCCTGCATCTTACTTAAGATGTGCGCAGAGTGGCCGCCGCCGCCAAACGTGACGTCTACATAGATACCGCCGGGCTTAATGGCCAACGCATCTACCGATTCCTGTAACAAAACGGGCTGGTGGTAGGTCATGGCCTTTACTCAGTTATTGTAGTGGTTGGACCGTCGCCCAAAAACTTCTGCGCCATCTGGGAGAAGTTCTGCTGGTCCTTGATTAAGAATTCGTCGTATTTGTCCGGGTTCCAGATTTCAACCCGGTTGCCGAGCCCCACCACAATGGCTTCTTTCTCAATCTCGGCGTAGCGCACCATGGTTTTGGGCAAAATGAAGCGGCCGGCGTTGTCCAGCTCCACCTCGGTGTTGCCCCTGAAGAAATTCCGCTGAAAATGTCGGTACTCCTCGTTGAACTCATTCAGACCGGCCACCTTGTCGTAAATCACCTTCCACTCGGTTTTGGGGTACAACACCAGGCAAGGCTCAAACCCTCTGGTCAAGACCACCTGATTCCCAGATTCTTCCGGAAGGTTGGCTTTGATTTTAGAAGGCAGCACCAATCTTCCCTTCGGGTCTAGCTTACATTCGTATTCGCCGGAGAGGAAGTTCATACTTGGTTTGGTGGTGACGACAGTCTTTGGTACAAAACAAAAGTAGTAAAGCCAAAGGCAAAGTCAACCACGTTCTCCCACTTTTTACCACTTTGTGGATAAATCATGGTTATCCACCCCACTTATGCACATTATCCACATTCCCACCACCCCACTTTGGGAAAACTTTTGGATATCATTTGATAAAAATTTCATAGCATAATGCGCAAAAACCGCTAAAACGCTGTTTATGAGCCGTTTTTCCCAAAACTCACCCAAAACAGAAACCGTTTCTACCAGGTGGAACAGAAGTGGTGGAAAGTGGAACAATTTTCCGTAACTTTGCGACATGCGGACAAAAAACCGACATATAGTGCTGCTTTTGCTGGTGTTCAGCCTGCTCACAGGTTCTGTGGGAGTGGCGGGTACGCAGCGGTTCTGCGCTATGTTGGGTATGGCCATCCCATCCTCGGCGACCGCCGAAACAATGGAGAAGATGGGCTGCTGCGCGAAGAAGAAAAAAGCGCCCGCCTGCCCTAAACCTGAAAAAGCCCCAGTAACAACTACGGTCAGCAAGAAAGCCTGCTGCAGTGAGGCCACTACGTACCAAAAGCTGGACGTTGAGACTTCACTCAAATTCTCTAAGGTGGAGTTTCTGTCCATTGCCCCGGCGCTGACCAGCACATTCCTGTTGCCGCCGGTTACACTTGCTACGGAGGACAACTCCTGGCCGCTGTACTCAGACTCCTCCCCTCCGCTGGCGGGCAAAGACTTGCTTCACCGCCTGCATATCCTGAACATTTAGTAGACATTTTCCTTCGGTTTAAAACGGAAGCGGCTTTTCTGCGCACTTCTGTTTCTGGAAATTGTTTTACTAAATCATGATAACTATGTCTTCTTATATACGTCAGGCCGCATGGGCTTTGACCTTGCTGGGGCTCCTGCTTCCATTTTTGGCCTCAGCACAAACCTTGACTGGCCGGGTAATGGACCAGGAAAAACACACCCCGTTGATTGGCGCGTCGGTGCTCTGGGTAGGCACCACCCAGGCCACCAGCACAGATGCTGACGGCTTCTTTACGTTCACCAAAATTCCTTCAGGAGCTACCGCGCTTTTAATCAGTTACATTGGTTATAAACCAGACACCGTGCAGGTACAAGGCCAGCAAAATTTAGTTATTCGGCTGAAAGCCGAGACAGACTTGCAGGAGGTGACCATCACGGGCAAGCAAGACCGGTATTCGGCCATGACGCCCACCAACTCCCAGGTAATTACGTCCAAGGACTTACTCAAATCTGCCTGCTGCAATCTGGCTGAAAGCTTTGAGACGAACGCGTCTGTAGAAGTGTCTACCACAGACGCAGTTTCTGGCGCAAAGCAAATCCAGATGCTGGGGCTGGACGGTGCGTATACTTTATTGACCATTGAAAACGTGCCTTCGCTGCGCGGATTGGCCACGCCCTACCGTCTTAACTACCTTTCTGGTACCTACATTGACGCCATTGATATTATAAAGGGTATGGGTTCGGTACTGAACGGTTATGAGTCCATCTCTGGCCAGGTCAACGTGCGCTTGAAAGACCCGGAAAAAACCGACCGCCTGCATGTGAATCTGTATGGCAACAGCCTGGCCAAATGGGACGCCAACGTAAATACTTCGTTCAGCCTCAATAAGAAAATCAGCTCGGTTTTGATGCTGCACACAGATCAGCTTTCTAACAGGGTTGACGGTAACAAGGATGGTTTTCTGGATATTCCGCTGGGCAAGCACTACAATGTGTTCAACAAATGGAAGTATAACAGCGGCGGCCCCATTATCTCTGAGCTGGGCGTGCAGGTGCTCACAGAAAACCGGATTGGCGGGCAGAAGGATTTTAGAAGCGGCATGGCGCAGGTAGAAGGAAACCCCTATGGCACCGAGTCTGAAACTGACAGGGTAAGCGCTTATTCCAAAACCTCTTACACCTTTAAAAGCAAGCCGTACCAGAGCATCGGGTTGATTTTGTCAGGCACCAATCATCAGTTTGATTCGCACTACGGGCCTAGAACCTACTTTGGAGAACAGAACAGCGGCTTGGCTAACCTGATTTTCCAGTCGGCGTTTGGGAACACGGCGCATACGTACAAGACAGGCTTGAGCTATCAGTACGAGGACTATGACGAGACGCTGGCGGGCAAAAACTACACCCGCCAAGAGTTGGTGCCGGGCGCGTTCTTTGAGTACGTGTACCAGAACAGCAAAAACCTGACACTGGTGGGCGGCCTGCGGGCCGATTACCACAACCTGTACGGCTGGGTGTACACGCCCCGGTTCAACGTGAAGTATGATTTCACGCCCAACACCATTCTTCGGCTGGCCGCCGGAAAAGGATTCAGGGTAGCCAACCCCATTGCCGAAAATGTGGGTTCCCTGGTGAGTAACCGTGAATTTATGATTCCTGACAACCTACGGCCGGAAAAAGCCTGGAACGTGGGCGGAAGTTTCACCCAGTACTTCACGTTAGGCGAGCGTACCGGCGCTTTCATCACCGACTATTACTACACCACGTTCCAGAACCAGGTGGTGCCTGATATGTACAGCAGCCCTAATTTGGTTATCTTCACCAACCTGAACGGCCGCTCTTTCTCCAAAAGCTTCCAGGCAGAGGTGCAGTATGAATTGACGTCTATGCTGGATGTGAAAGCGGCTTACAAGTATTTTGACGTGCGCACCAGCTACAACGGCCAGCTGCTGCAGCGTCCGTTCATTCCCAACCACCGCGCGTTCCTGAACCTCGGCTTTGCCACGCCTTTTGACAAATGGCGGGCAGATTTGACGGCGCAATGGTTTGGCGAAAGAACCGCCCCCGTGATGGAACATTATCATGAAAGTCCCATTAAAACACGAACTGTTAGCCCCTACGCAGTGTTCAATGCACAGGTGACCAGGGCATTCAAACTATGGGAAGTCTACCTGGGCGGCGAAAACCTCTTGGGTTACAAGCAGAAAAACCCGATTATTGCCGCCGACCGTCCGTTCAGCCAGGACTTTGACGCCAGCATGATTTGGGCACCCATCACCGGCCGCATAATTTACGCCGGGTTACGGTTCACCATTAAATAAACGCGCTATGAAAACAGAGATGACAAGATTTTCAAAAACGCTCCTTTCTACCCGCGCGTGGGCGGGAATGTTAGTGCTCATCATCAGTTGGGGTACTTGTTCATCGGCGTACGCCCAGCAGGTGAAACTGGTGGGAGCCATGAGAAACGTGATGATGAAAGGCCAGCTGCGCGCAACCGTTGAC
Organism: Rufibacter ruber; assembly: GCF_001647275.1. Classification (GTDB taxonomy): domain Bacteria; phylum Bacteroidota; class Bacteroidia; order Cytophagales; family Hymenobacteraceae; genus Nibribacter; species Nibribacter ruber_C. The sequence continues at coordinate 60,537 of NZ_LRMM01000016.1, forward strand.
CTGGACACGCTTTCCTCTAAAACCCATCTGTTCGGGCTGGGCCCGATGGAGAATCTGGCCGGTGAAATTCTGGTGCTGGACGGCACCGCGTACAAAGCCACGGTGCAGCCAGACAATTCTATGAAAGTAGAGGAAACGTTCCAGCTCAAGGCGCCTTTCTTTGGGTACGCCACCGTGGAGAAGTGGGTAGAGCAGAAACTTCCGGCCAAGGTGCAGACCCTGCCGCAGCTGGAAGACTACTTGACCCAACGGGCCGCCAACGTGAAAGAACCGTTCTTTTTTAAGCTGGAAGGAATGGCAGAGCACGCGACCATCCACGTGGTGAATTTGCCCGCCGGCACGGTGGTTCGCTCGCCTAAAGATGCGCACCAAGGGCAGGTGGATTATGCGGTGGCCAACGTACCGGTTCAGGTGCTGGGCTTTTACTCTACGGCGCACAAAACCATTTTCACGCACCATGACACCAACCTGCACCTGCACCTCATTACGGCAGACAAGCAGAAAATGGGCCATGTAGACGGGCTCAAACTGAAAAAAGGAGCCATAAAACTGTACCTGCCCCAAACTCTGTTTAACTAAATTTTGTTCTTTACATGCAGGCCCATTGCTGTTTTTGGCCTGATTTTGGCAAAACAGATCAAAAACGCACCTAAGGAAATTTAACTTTTAACCCATACCTTTAAACTCTTAACCATCACCAAATGAAAACCTTGAAAACCCTATTGTTCTCGCTGTTGTTGACCGCTATCTCTACCGTAGGCTTCGCCCAGGGCGGAAAGAAAAACGAGGAGGTGAAATTTAAAACCTCGGCGGTGTGCGGCATGTGCAAAGCCACCATTGAGAAAGGTCTGGCCTATGAGAAAGGCGTGCAGAAAGCCACCCTTGATGAAAACACCAAAGTGGTAACCATTCAGTTCAACGGCTCCAAAACCGATGCGGCCAAACTGAAGAAAGCTGTGAACGACCTGGGCTATGACGCCGATGATTCCCCTGCCACCGCCCGCGCCTATGAGCGCCTGGACGAGTGCTGCAAGAAAGACAAAGGTGCCCACTAAACCTTTTGATATTTAAAACAGGAAAGCCTGCCCATTTTGGGCAGGCTTTCTTGTTTTCTGCCTTTCCTGTTTTTGGGCTGTTTCCAAGAAAACAGCAAAAACAGGAATTTGCTTTCTGCCCCGCCTCTTGTTTATCTTTAAAATTTCAACCAACTTACTTTCAACAACTTACCACAACTTATATCTCTATAGCTATTCCAATAACGACAGGTAGAATATTTTGAAAAAGCAAGTATTGAGTCTTATGCTGTTGCTGCTGTTCCCGGCATTCTCTCTGCTGGCGCAGACTGACCAAACGGTGCACGTGGTCAAATACCTGTACACCGTGCAAGACCCAACCGGCGCGGTGCACACAGAACGAATGCTCTTATTGATTGGCAAAGAAATGAGTGCCTTCAAAAGTTATGACAAGTTTGTGCGGGACTCTACCATCTTCGCTAAGCAGAACCTCGCCTTTGACAGCCGCGCCCTCAAACGCGGTACAGATGCCCAGCTCTACAAAATCTACTACCAAAACAAAGGCCTTTTTACCCGCACCCTCTTGCACACGTACTTCTGGGAAGAAGACTGGCCGTTCTATGACTGGAACATTTCCCCGGAAACCACCACCCTGCAAGGGCTCACCTGTCAGAAAGCCACCACCTACTCCCCCGCCACCAACATGGAATGGACGGTGTGGTTCACCCCAGATGTCCCTTTTTCAGTGGGGCCGGGCACGCTGCACGGGCTGCCCGGGTTAATTGTCAAAGCCGAAAACAACGAGAAAACCATCACGTATGAACTGCTGAACGTGGCCAGTCCTGCTGCTCCCTTCCAGACCATTGAGTTCCCGCAGAAAGCGGTCAAGACCACCAAAAGCGAGTATAACAAAATGCTGGAAGCAGCCCGTAAAGACCCGGTGGGGTTCGCTACCAATTCAGGGGCTTTGAACGGCAATGTCCAGGGGGTAAACATCACGCCTCCCAACCCAGTATCCAAACCGCCCAAAAAAGAAAGGAAATCGGGCAACTGACACAGGTTTCCGCTTTAGCATCAGGCTGGGGACACGTTCCCGCCATAACGGTTCTGTTTCGGTTTCCTGAAAGCTTGGGGTTTTCCCCGTTTGCGTTTTGGGGCTGTTTTCAGGAAAAGAGGCCCAAAACGCAAATTCGCTTTTAAGCAAGCTGGGTTTCAGCAAGTCTGGGAAAGGCGCTACCTTTAAGGGAGTTTTTCTTTTTTTGACTGTCCCTGATGCTCACACACAAACCCCTCCTCACGCTCCTGCTCCTACTGGTGGGCGCCCGCGCCTTTGCGCAGCAGCAGCTGCCCATGCCCCGCAACATTGAAGCAGCCTACCAGAAAGGCACCCGCAGCCTCACCGGCCTTCCCGGCCAGAACTACTGGCAGAACACCGCTGACTATACCATCAAAATTGACTTTGACCCGAGGACCCGAAGAATTGCCGGCACCGTTGATATTGACTACACCAACAACAGCCCAGACACGCTCAAGCAGATTGTGTTCAAACTGTACCCCAACCTCTACCAGAAAGGCGCGCCGCGGGCGAGCGGCATTTCGCCCAAAGACGTGAGCGACGGCGTGCAGATTGAGAAGTTGAGCGTGAACCAGGAGGCCCAGGATGTGCAGAAGCTGCGCATTGAGGCCACCAACCTCACGCTCAGGGTGAAACCCATTGCCCCTAAGCAAAAAGCCAAATTCAGCATTACGTACCACTATATTTTGAACGAAGGCTCGCACATGCGCACCGGTCAGGTTGACCCGCAGGGCGCGGCGTTTGTGGCGTATTTCTTTCCGCGCATAGCGGTGTATGATGACGTGGAAGGTTGGAACCGAACTCCGTACCTGGGCCCGCAGGAGTTCTACAATGATTTTTGCCGGTTCAACACTGAGATTTCCGTGCCTAAGGACTTTGTGGTGTGGGCCACCGGTGATTTGACCAACGCCGCTGAGGTGCTCCAGAAGAAATTTGCGAAACGTTTGGCAGACGCCGAAAAGAAAGACGCCCTTGTGGCCATCATTGACAGCACAGACTTGAAGAAAGGCAATATCACCGCCCAGAACGCCCGGAACAACTGGAAGTTCACCGCCCAAAACGTAGTGGATTTTGCGTTTGCCACCTCGGCGCATTACCTCTGGAACAGCACCAGCCTGGTGGTAGACCCCAGAACCAAACGCCGCACCCGCGTAGATGTGGCGTTCAACCCCAAACACCATGATTTTGTAGAGGTGATTGACTTCGCGCGCAAGACGGTGCAGCACATGAGTTACACGTTCCCCAAGTGGCCGTTTCCGTACCCGCACATCACCGTGTTTGACGGGCTGGACCAGATGGAATACCCTATGATGGTGAACGACAACCCCGTTGACACCCGCGAAGACGCCATCACCCTCACCGACCACGAGATTTTCCATACCATGTTCCCTTTCTACCTGGGCACCAACGAGACCAAGTACGGCTGGATGGACGAAGGCTGGGCCACCATGGGCGAATGGATTATCTCGCCGCTCATTGAACCCAAAATGGTGGATGATTATGGCGTGCAGCCCTACTCCATGCTGGCGGGCACCGAGGTAGACTTGCCCATCGCCACGCTCTCTACCCAGCAGTCTGGCACGGCTTTCTTCCTGAACTCATACCCCAAGCCCGCCTTCGGCTATCTCTATGTGAAAGATTTGCTGGGCGATGAACTGTTCACCAAAGCCCTGCACCACTACATCCAGACCTGGAACGGCAAGCACCCGCTGCCCTGGGATTTCTTTAACGCCATGAACGCCGGAGCCGGGAAAAACCTCAACTGGTTCTGGCAGCGCTGGTTCTTTGACAACGGCATGCCAGATCTGGCCATTGCCCACGTACAGCAGCAGAACGGGAATTACCAGGTCACGGTTGAGGCTGTGGGCAGCAAACCCGTACCGGTTGACTTGGTGGTAACCTACGCAGACAACTCCACCACCACCCACCACAAAACCATTGCCGTCTGGGAAACCGGAGCCAAAACCACGCAGGTTGATTTCAAAGCTGCCAAGCCGGTGAAGAAACTGGAAATCAAGCACTCCCACGTATCAGATGCAGACCGTTCTAACAACGTGTATGAGGTGAAATAGCAAATGCGTCCTTTAAAAACGGCAAAGCCGAAGAGCTCTTTCTCTTCGGCTTTGCCGTTTCGGGCTGTTTTGGCCAAAAACAGCCCGAAAACAGGAACGGTCAATTTAGATGCGCCTTCTCCTTCAGAAGAAGAGACAACAAAGCGTGTGTACCCAAGCGAAAAAATGAGTAGCGGGTATGGCAGTATTACATTACCTGTCCGCTAAAAACCACTTGGCATGCATGCCTCAGCAGATGAAACCATCCCTCTTCAAGAGGAGAATCACCCATAAATTAGCTACGAAGCACGAATAAACCCGGTAGAGAAATTCTTTACATTGCTCTTATCTGGTTTCCTTGGCCCCCTCCCGGCGGTCTTTCTCTTTGTACAACTGCCACCAAGGCAGGTAGGGTTTGTCATGGTGCTCATAGTGGTACCCGAAGAAGTAACAGCTCAAAAACGCCCACAAATGGTTACGCTGCTGGGTGCCAGATTTATGCTTGTTCTCTGGTTCATGCTCGCCGCGGTGCGGAAGGTAGGTGCCGAAGTAAAACAGCTGAAACGTAGCCAACACCGCCGGTACCATCCAGAACAGGATAATATTCTCCAACGGGAACCAGAGTTGCAGCAGGTGGAACGTACCCGCCATTAATAGAATCTGCCCCACCGTAATGTATTGTCTGGCAAAGCTGAAGAACCAGAGAAAGAAGTTGCCGCCGTGGTAGTCAGGGTCCTGGTCAGTAGCCACGTGGCGGTGGTGCTGATGGTGCTTGGGGAACAGCCGTGGGTAGTAATTGTAGGCAAACAGCCCGGCGGTGAGGGTGCCAATGACCGTGTTCAACCGTTTGTTCCCGGGGGCCACCACGCCGTGCATGGCATCATGGGCGGTAATGAAAAGCCCGGTGTACAGGTGCATCATGACCAGCACCGCCAGATACGTGAGCGGTGAAATGAAATCTACTTGCCAGTGCAGCAGAAACCAAAGCACACTGCCCCACGCCACCAGAATGGTGAGGGCAATGGTGATTCCGGCGTACTTTTTCAAAAACAGCTCCAAAACAGATTTTCTATTGATGAATTCTCCTGCCAGCATTTTTCCTGCCGCAAGCTTTCAACCTTTGGCTTCCCTTGGCGGAAGTTTTCAACTTCCGGGAACCGACAAAAGCATATAAGCAAGTTACAAACTTGCGGCAGGGTGGCTCCAAATTGAAAACTTGAAGCAGAAAATTAATCTGCGGCAGGAGAATACAATTATATCGCTTTGACGAAACACTCTTTTCTTCCTAAGAGCATGTTTAAATTTTCCTTTTGCGCTGCAAACGGGTATAAAAGGAACCTGACTTTGCCATTTTCTCGCACCATAGCGAGGCGTATGCTGCTCCAAAATCGATTCGTCAGAACGTTGTGCTCCCCATTTTCGCCTGCAAAATCAAAATGTAAACAAGCTCTAACTAGCTTACTCCAAAGACCTCGTAGCGTCCGGAGGACCTGCGAGCGTCTGTGCCAATAGCCGTACACCCAAGCTTCTGTTTTTTGGCCTATTTTCAGAAAAACAGGTCAAAAACAGAAGCTTTCCCTCTTTAGTCTTGATACTTATTACTTGATACCAAAAAACTAAAACGTGAGCAGCACGTCCCGCACCTCCTCCATGAGCCACATGGGCGTGGAGGTGGCCCCGCAGATCCCAATTGTTTCCCCTTCCCCAAACCACTCCGGCTGCAGCTCCTCTTTCTTGGAGACGAAGTAGGTGTTGGGGTTGGTGTCTTTGCAGACCTGGTAGAGCACCCGCCCGTTAGAAGATTTGGTACCGGAGACAAAAACCACTTTGTCAAACTTCAGCGCGAAGTGGCGCAGCTCCTTGTCCCGGTTGGAGACTTGGCGGCAGATGGTGTCATTGGCGGCAACGGCGTGGCCCCGGGCTTCCAGCTCGCCTTTGATGCGGTAGAAGCTGTCAGTGCTTTTGGTGGTCTGGCTGTAAAGCGTGATGTTCTGGGGCAGCTCATGGCGCAGGAGCTCGTCCAGGTTCTCAAACACAATGGCCTCGTTGTTGGTTTGGCCCAGCAGGCCAATGACTTCGGCGTGGCCGTGTTTTCCGTAGATGAAAATCTGCTCTTGCTTGTCAAATGAGGTCTTGATGCGGTTCTGCAGTTTCAAGACCACGGGGCAGGAGGCGTCAATCAGGGTCAGGTTGTTCTGCAAGGCCATCTGGTAGGTAGACGGCGGCTCCCCGTGCGCCCTGATGAGCACCGGCTCATTCTGCAACGTCTGCAGCATGGCGTGGTCAATAATACGAAGGCCCTTGTCTTTCAGGCGCTCCACCTCCACGTCATTGTGCACAATATCGCCCAGGCAATAGAGATAGCCTTTCTCCTCCAGCAAGTCCTCGGCCATCTGAATGGCGTAGATGACCCCAAAGCAGAAGCCTGAATTTGAATCTATATGTACCTGTAACTGACGCATACTTTCTTAACAAGTTCAGGTAGGGGTTTGTTTGTGCATACGGGTTCTTTTTGCCGAGAACTATTTCCTACCAGCAGGCAATGACAAGCAGTAAGAGACCCTAAAGAGCAGTTTCTACCGGAGGAGCGTTGTTTCCCGAATCTCCGCTTTGCCCGCTCCTGTTCCATTGGTTTAGAAGAAAGCCTTTTTAGTAATCCCCCCTGCTCAGAGGTGGGCGGCAGACTAAACAGATGGAGGGCTACGTAGCTATGGGTCATAACCTTAGGTTTTCCACGCGCTGTTTTTCTTCGCCGGTGACTAGTTCCTTGCGGAGCAGGAAGTCTTTCATGATGCGCACAGACTCTACCGGCATGCCGGACCGGGGGTGCCGCAATATGGCCGCCATGAAGATCTTTTTGTCATCTACCAGGTTGGGGCTCATGTTCAGGTACCGCGGTATGTAGTTTTCAATAGAGTATCTCAGGAACCGGAGCTCCGGATCATGCTGGTCCAGCGCCACCGCCTGGTCAAAGATTGCGGCGCTCTGCTTCAGGTATTTGATTTTAGAGTAAGGGCTCCAGACATGTTTGGCCATGATGGCGTGAGAAACCGCCTTGTACCCCAGCTTGAGGGGGTCTTTGCCCGGATATTTGCCCATCAGGTCCAGAAAACGCTTGGCCACGTCTTCATCTTTGGCCGCCTTCTGGTAGTAGTTCAAAAGCTCATCATGCGAATACGCGTCTTTCCCCTGGGCAAAGGCGGCAGGAGAGAAAACAAGGCAGAGTATGAGCAACAGGGGGAATAAGCGCATCAGATTGTATTTAATTGGTACCGTATATACGAGCCAAGCAGTAGTGCAAGTTTCGTATTGTCTGGTACCCGTACGCGCTGCTCTAAAATGTGGGTGGCCGGCAACCGCTTTATTTTCTTGAAAAGTTTGAGATAATAGATGTAGGCCAGGTACACCCCCAACCTGGCCCCCCGGGGCAGGCCCAGAATTCCCTGGTAGGCATTGTCAAAATCGCGCTGTATGTCGGCCTCTATCTCTTGCTTGTCCTGGTTGCAGAATTTAAGAAAATCTACTTCCGGGAAGTACACCCGGCCCCGGTCATGGTAATCACTCTTGATGTCCCGCAGAAAATTCACTTTCTGAAACGCCGAGCCCAGCGCCCGGGCCCCTTCGTGCAACTGGTCAAATTTGGCGCTGTCGCCTTCGCAGAACACGCGCAGGCACATCAGGCCCACCACTTCGGCGGAGCCGTAGATATATTGTTTGTAGAGCTCACAGTCATAAACGTGGTCTACCAGGTCCATCTGCATGCTGTGCAGGAACGCTTCAATGAATTCACGGTCAATGCCGTACTGGTGCACCACCATCTGGAACGCGTGCAGCACCGGGTTCAGGCTAATGCGCTCCTCCAGCGCCTGGTACGTCTCCTGCCTGAACCGCTCCAGCAGTTCCTGTTTGTTATGGTGGTGGAACGTGTCTACAATTTCATCTGCGAAACGAACGAACCCATAGATAGCGTAAATGGGGTCCCGGAAGCGCGGATGCAGGGTTTTGATGCCTAGCGTAAAAGACGTGCTGTAACGCTGGGTGATCAGCTTACTGCACTCCAACGTGGTGGCATCAAAAAGATTCATGGGTGACAGCATCTGCATTAATGGCTTAAGGTAACGTTCTGCGGGGCAAATTCTTTCACCACTTCGGCAGCCACCACCTGCCCAGAGATGAGCGAGGGCGGCACGCCGGGGCCGGGAACGGTTAACTGCCCTGCGTAAAACAGGTTCTTCACTTTCTTGCTCTTGAGGCTGGGCTTGAGAACCGCCGTCTGCCGCAAGGTATTGGCCAGCCCGTAGGCGTTGCCTTTAAACGCGTGGTAATCTTTTATAAAATCACGGTGGGCGTAGCTGCGTTTGTATATAACATGGCTGCGCACCTCCTGCCCCGTGATTTTCTCCAGCCGCTCCATCACCATCTGATAGTAATGCTCCCGCGTCTCCTCCCGGTCCTCCAGATCAGGGGCCACGGGAATGAGAATGAACAGATTCTCCATACCTGCCGGTGCTACGGTGGGGTCTGTCTTAGACGGGACTGACACATAGAACAACGGCTTTTGGGGCCAGGCCGGGGTAGTGTAAATTTCCGCTGCGTGGGGGCCAAAGTCCTCATCAAAGAACAGGTTGTGGTGTTGCAGCCCCGTCAGTTTTTTGTCTACGCCCAGGTAAAAGATCAGGGAAGAAGGCGCCATCACGCGGCTGTCCCAATAACTGTCACTATAGGTACGAAATGACTGGGGCAGCAGTTTGGTTTCCAGGTGGTGGTAATCGGCGGAGCCGATGACCACGTCAGCCTCATATTTTCCCTGGGCCGTTACTACGTGGGTGATGCGGCCGCCTTCCAGCTCCAGCCGCTGCACTTCCTCCCCTAATCTTATCTCAACGCCCTGCTCCTTTGCCAGCGCCACCATGCCTTCTACAATTTTATGCATACCACCTTTGGGGTACCAGGTTCCCAGAGCCATGTCTGCGTAGTTCATGAGACTGTACAAGGCCGGGGTATTCTCTGGGAGCGCGCCCAAAAACAGAATGGGGAACTCCATCAGCTGAATGAGCTTGGGGTGCCGGAAATACTTGCGCACATGCTTGGCCATGCTCTGGAACACATCCAGCCGCAGCACGTCTACCAACAGCTTGGGGTCAATGAATTCTGTGAGGGAACGGCTGGGTTTGTAGACCAGGCTGTTAATGCCCACCTCATATTTATAGGCAGCCTGCTTCAGGAACTTCTGCAGTTGCGTTCCTGCCCCCGGCTCCAGGCTTTCAAACAGTGACTCCAGCGCGGGCATGCTGGCCGGCAGCTCCAGCACCTCCTGGTCTCCATACAACACCTGATAAGACGGGTCCAGCCGCACCAGCTCATAATAATCGCTCACGTTTTTCCCGAATTTGGCAAAAAACTGCTCAAAAACGTCTGGCATCCAGTACCAGCTGGGGCCCATGTCAAACACAAAGCCGTTGGTGTTGAAAACGCGGGCCCGTCCGCCCGCTACTTCATTCTTCTCCAGACACACCACCTCATACCCTTCGCTGGCCAAACCAGCGGCCGCCGCCAAGCCAGCAAAGCCGGCTCCAATTACAATGACTTTCTTTGCGGATGTGTGCTGCATGGGCTCTCGTTTCTCCAAAATAGCGATTTGTACGTAAATTAGCTGCTATATAGTTAAGTTCCTATGTAAATATACACCCATGCCCGCTGTTGCAAAAGGCTGCACGGCGGGCAACTGGGTGAAAATATTAGTCGCCGTAGGCGTAAACACTCAGCTGCTCTTTCAACTCTTTCCGGGCCAGGTGAATCCGGTTTTTGACGGTTCCAATAGGCAGCTTGAGCTGGTCTGCAATCTCTAAGTATTTATAGCCCACATAGTACATCATGAACGGAGTCCGGAACTCCTCCGGCAGTTGTTCAATGGCCGCATAGATATCCTTCATGACAAACTCCCCGTTGGCCCCATTCACCGCTACCATTTTGGTGTCAGTAGACAGAAACTGGAAATACTCATCTGTGTCAATGGAGCTGGTGCGCTTGGTCACCTTGTTGTAGTGGTTGATAAAGGTATTGCGCATGATGGTATAAAGCCATGCCTTCAGGTTGGTGCCCGCCCTGAACTTTTCCCGGTTCACAAAGGCCTTCAGGAGGGTCTCCTGCACCAGATCCTTTGCGTCATCAGTATCACGGGTAAGATTGAAAGCAGCGGGGCGCAGGGTTGGCGCCATCTTCTCTACTACGGAGGTAAATTCTAGTGCAGTCATTTGTTTAACCTTTAAAGTAAAACGTTAAACAATTATACGAGCCTTTATCCAATATGACATATTTTGTTTAATATTTTTTTGATTTTATTAAACAATTAATATGATTTACTGGAATTATACTGTATTTACCAGGTTTTGGTTTAGCCAAAGAGGAAAAACATTAAACAAAGAGGCGTATAAGGTGGCACCAGGGTACTGACTACTTAGGCAGGCGGAGGCACTTTGTACAGTACTTCCTGTTTGGCTGCTTTTAGCCTGAATTCTGAAAAACAGGTCAAAAACAGGCAGCTCCACAGGACAGGAACTGTTACGTTGCTCCCTTCTGGATGCTCTCTGCAAGAAGACCCGAACTCCCTCTCTTAAAGCACCAGAAGGTATGTTTGCCGCAGGACTGGTAAAAGAAACTTATACAGGACTGCAGTGCGCCCCCAGGAATCAAAAGACCTGAAGTGTACAGGAAAGGCGTAGATTGTATGCCAGGCAGGAGGCGGCGTTGACGGGCTTTCTTAAAGAACAGGACTGTTAAACCATAATCAGGAACCTGGTTTTACTTAGGTTCCTTCCTTTTCATAGAACCCATAAGGTAGAATCTCCCAGCAAAAAAGCTTAGCCCATCACCCGTATTGGTTACTAAAAGCACATCATCTGCTGAATCTTTTAAATAACAAACGCTGGCAAATACCCAAAAAGCAAGGATTTCCAAAATACATAGGACAAATTTCTCTGTTACAAAACAACCAAATGTTTCCTTCTTTTCAAGTGACAGCCCCTCTACATTTGTCCCATACCTATTGAACAAAGGACGAGAGAAACTGGCCCCCTATCAGTTCCCCCCATGATACTGGTTTCTCTCGTCAATAGGTTCTTCCAGCAAGACAGGTTCACCTGTTATGTAACCATAAGGTTCGTTTAAAGTTCTAACAATGCCTTTGCTTTTAAGACTCTATTATTTACACAAAACCAGGCATAAGGGGGTGTCAAGGAAAGGTGTGCTCAAATCATTCATGGCGTTTCTGCTGAGTTCTGAGGCAGAAGACTTCTCAGCTTGGGAAGTCACCGCATTTTATTCATTAATCCTTCTGACCATAAGCCTGCTCCTTTTTGTGATCATCTTGTAGTAGCACAGTATCTTGTAGTAGTAAAGTATTCCCCTTTTTAACATATCCCCCATTGTAGAGAATGCCCTGCTTGCCCCCACGAGCAGGGTATTTCTTTTTCCTATCCCTATATTCAGGCCTTTGCCGTAGACTTTACAAGGCAAATTACCGCCTAATGTTCGCCCTTACTTACGTATTTAGTGCCTACACCTTCCCTCTGATAAGATGAAGCACTCTTTTTATACCGTCAACCACGTTCAGCTTAATGTATGGGAAGCAGGCAACCCCGCAGATCCTGCTATTTTGTTTCTGCACGGGTTCCCGGAGTTTGGCAAGGGCTGGCACAGACAGCTACAGTACTTCTCCACCCGGGGCTGGCATGCAGTAGCCCCAGATCAACGGGGTTATCACCTGAGCAGCAAACCTACCGAGGCAGGGGCCTACACCACAGATCTTTTAACCAAAGACATAGCAGACCTCATACCTCAGATCAGCCGGGGCACTGTGGTCTTGGTAGGGCATGACTGGGGAGGTGCAGTTGCCTGGAACCTGGCCTTGACACATCCCCATCTCCTGGAGAAGCTGGTGGTTCTGAACATGCCCCATCCCCAGACCATGCACCACCACCTGACGCACAACCCCCAGCAGATGCTTAGAAGCTGGTACACCGGTTTCTTTCAGCTAACCTGGTTGCCAGAGCAGGTGAACCGTGCCTTTGACTTTAAATTCCTGGAGAGCGCTTTAACCGGCACGGCGTTACCAGGCACTTTTCCGCCGGAGGTGCTACAGGAGTATAAGCAAGCTTGGGCGCAGCCCGGGGCAATAGAGGCCATGCTCAACTGGTACCGGGCGTATAAACACAACCCCATGCAGGCCAACCATACCATTACAACTCCCACCCTGTTACTGTGGGGTAAAAAAGACAAGTTCTTAGGAACCGAGATGGCGCAACCCAGCATGGCACATTGCCAAAACGGCCAGCTGGTTTTCCTGGAAAACGCTACCCATTGGCTCCATCATGAACAACCTGAACAGGTGAGCCAATTGATCACTGCCTTCATACGCCACTAAAGCCACTCGTGCTTAGGGAGCCTTCCTGATCATGTTCAGTGAACCCGGTTCTGTTTCTGGGCTGTTTTTACTAAAACAGCCCAGAAACAGAAATTCTTTGGAGCAGCTGGTGGCAACAAAAAAACCACGCCTAACGAGACGTGGTTTTTAATCCAGTTATTACAAATACCGGCAATCAGTTTCGGCCTCTGGCAGGAGATTCTCGTCTTGGGGAGTCTGACCTGGAGGAAGAAGACCGCTGCGCCGGGGCTGTGTTTCCGTGGCTTTGGCGTTCTGCAGGCTGGTATCTCCCCTGAGGAGACGCGGTGCTTCTCTGCGGGGAATAGTCTGCCGGGGGTGCAACGGCCGGCTCAATAGCTGAAGAACGTTGCCTTGGGGCTGGCGCGGGAGTTCTTTCATACCTTCTGCTCTCCACTTCGCTTCTGCTGGAAGGGGAAGCCTCCCCTTGAGCCCTGGCGGGCGAGGGTTCAATTCGCCCCTGGTATGTGGCTCTGCCAGTTCCAACAGAGCGGCTGGGTTGCGGGCGTTGCTCCTGCAGTTGCTCTCCCACCGGCTCCCTCCTGTCTATTCTTGCATCATCAGCCATAGAACCAGAAGATGAGGTAGACTCAACAGCAGTCCTACCCCTAGCCCTGTCACTGCTCCTGTCTATTCTCGCGCTGGAGGGTTGAGTCTCCGTCACCCGGGAATGACTGGCCGCCCGGTTTTCCCGGACCGCAACCCGGGTGGGCGCCTCCCTTCTTCTGGAATCAACCTCTGGCCGGTACAGGCGCAGTGAATTGTCTGCCACCTGGGTTCGGCCGGGGCGGGAGTCAGAATCAAGGCGGTGCACCTGCACTTTCTGGCGGGTGTAGCGCTCTATGTCTTTGGAGCGCGGGCCATATACATACCTATGGTTGTCCCGCTCATAGTAATTATTGACAATGGTGGTATGGTGGTAAATGTTCACAACCTGCGTTCTGGGCAAGCAATAACTGTATATGCGCGGACTGCTGATATAGCGCACTGGTACAAAGACCCACCGGGCAGGCGCCACCACGTATGTAACGCGGGGCCCCATGGGTGCCCAGCCGTAATACCCGTCTGTGTGCCGCCAGTCTACCCACGCAGGCCCCCATTCCTGGCCGGGCAACCAGAGCCAACCGTAGTAGTCATCATACATCCAGCGGCCGTAGTGAAAAGGAGCCCAGCCCCAGTCATAGTCAGAGACCCAGGTGTTGCCGTATTCGGTCATGACCCAGTGGCCACGGGAGGCATACGGCTGGAAATCCCGTTCCACCCTGGGGGCCCACACATACCCGTACTCGGGGTCATTGATCCACTGGCCATAGGGGCTGAGTTCGTCATAGAAAACCTGGAACGAAACCCTGCCGCCGGGTCCGGCCAACACTTCTCTGCTGCCCGGCAGACCGAACGCCAAAAGCGCCATCACTCCCAGCGCCCACAATCTTTTCATAAACGTTTTCATTGGTAAAAGCTATGCGTTGGCGAAGAGGCTTGGGGGATGTGGCTTTCTACCGTCAACAAGTTGAAAAAAGGATGCTTCTCTCCTCTGTCTAAACCAAACATCCTGCCAAAATTTTTCTTTTTATATAGAGAATCACATATTTTTTAAACCAAGGGTAAATAATTGACATAAATGGACTTGAAGGATTAACTAAGACCCACTTAGAACTTCCTCCAGAACTAAACCTCCGTTTAAAAATGAGCGCTTTATACCCGAAGATGCCAAGGATATTGAGCACGTCTTTTCAGTGTTACGGCTGGCCGTGTTTCTGTTTTGGAGCTGTTTTTGGAAAAACAGCTCCAAAACAGAAACACCTATCAGACGCCGCCGCACAGGCTATGCCCCCGGCTGATCCCTTTTTGATAAAAAACTTAGATGAAGAAAAGGGAAGGGTGACGCCAACTTGAAAGCCGAGCAGCAGTACCGCCCGGCGCTTGTAACGGGGTATTGGCTGGCTTCTTTAGTAGCACTGGCTGCACAGTTCTGCTTTCCGCATACGCGCCGCTCCAGGGGATCGCTGCGTTTCAGGCCTGTTTTTGGGAAAACGGCTCCAATACAGCCAGGCGTTTAACAAACTGAGGGCGTGATCACTTCAGAAAAAAAAAGCGCAGGCGGTGGCAGCCAACTGAATTATTTTAAAATTCTTCCTGTTCCCTGCAAGAATAGCCCCTTTGGCACGTTATCTGCATAGAATTCCTCTGGCTTTGGCAACTACATTGTGTAGTTACATATTTTGGCACGGACTAGGATCTTAACTTTTTTCCTTCCATCTTGACCAATAGACAACTTTCCTTTGGGGGTGCGGGTAGACATACAGTGCAGCTGAAAGCGCTGGAGGGACTTACAAAGGCAGATGGCCCAGGGAATCTCCTTTTGCCAGAGCCCCTATTTAAGACATACAAACAAAACAGACCCATGTTAACGAGCTTACAGTTTTCTCTTTCAGAATTATTAAGGGAATTGGTTTCAAAATTAAAAGGACAGACTTTACAGCCCGTACCAGTTCCTGTGCGCAACAACCGGTAAGGCAGTAGTCCACTCATAGAATAGAACTTCACGTGCAAGGCCCACTTCTCCAGCAGAAGCGGGCCTTTCTGTTTTCGGGCTGTTTTTAAAAAACAGCCCGAAAACAGAAAGGCCCCACAAGATTCTGGGCCACAAGACGGCCCTGGCGGCCAGCCCATTTCCTTACCCAGAACTGCTGTAAAAAAAATATTAAAATTTAGTTCTCAAAATTATGAACCAAAGAAACTAACCCATACCTTTGTGCTGTTCTTACTCTGAACAACAAAAGAAAGACGTGACGAACTTCACCCAAGAACAGAAACAGCTGATAGAGAAAATCGGGATATACCATGAGCAGCAGGGCTTTCCGCCGGTGGTGGGCCGCATCATGGGCTTGCTGTACGTCTCTGACCGCCCTCACCTGAGCTTTGAGGAAATCATTGACACGTTGAACATCAGCAAAAGTGCTACCAGCAATGCCTTGAACCTGCTGCTGCAGATGAGGCTTATAGAATACACCACTTTCTCCGGTGACCGCAAGCGGTACTTCAGTGCCCTGCTGGAAAAGTGGCATCAGGAGGTGGTTGACAAAATGGGTTCTATCCTGGCCTTCAGCAGCCTGCTCCGGAAGGCCAATGAACTCAGGGGTGACTCCAACCCCGGCATGAATGAGAAAGTGCTGGAGCGGATAGAATTTATGGAGTTCCTCTCCCGCGAGGTGCCCCTGCTACTGGAGAAGTGGCGGAAAGAGCGGAAAAAATATTTTTTTTGCCCATTGTAGTTCTCAAAAAACAGAACTAAAAAGAAAGATAAAAACAATTTAACTTAAATAAAACCGTGAATAAGAAGCATTTAGTACTGAGTCTCCTGCTTACTATAGTGGCGAGTTTCAGTTATGCGCAGACCCAACCGCAGGGCAACGTCATTACCTTACAACAGGCGTTGAACCTGGCAACCACCAATAATATCTCTATTCAGCAGGCGCAGTTAGATGAGCAGGGCGCTGAATACCGCATCAAGGAAACCAAAGGCTCTGGCTTGCCCCAGATTAACGCTACCGGCCAGTTGGCAGTGTACCCTTCTATCCCTACGCAGCTGTTGCCAGGTGAGATTATCGGTCAGCCGGGAACGTATGTACCGGTGAAATTCGGGCAGAAATACAATGCCACCGGTGGGTTTGAGCTGTCTCAGCTGATTTTCAGCAAGTCCTACTTTGTAGGCCTGGAAGCAGCGGCCACCACCCGTGACCTGTACCGCCTGCGCACCCAGATGAGCAAGGAAGACGTGCTGTACAACGTGAGCTCGGCGTATCTGCAGGCGCTGCAAACCAAGGAGCAGTTCAACACCATTGAGGCCAACTACAACCGCCTGGTGCAGCTGGAGAAAATCCTGACGCTGCAGTACAAGAATGATTTCGCCAAGAAGGTTGATGTGAACCGCATCACGGTAAACAAAACCAACCTGGAGAACCAGCGCGAAACCTTGGCCTCTGCCTATGAGCAGCAGAAAAACGCCTTGAAGTTCTTCATAGGTTTGCCCATAGACCAGCAGTTTGAGCTTTCAGACGAAGTCACGCTGGAAAACACCGTGTTGCCGCTCACCGCAGACGCCAATGAGGTATTGGCCCAACGCACCGATTACCAGGCCCTGCAAACCCAGAAGAAATTGTATGGTTTGAACGTTGAGAACATCAAAGGCCGCGCTTTCCCAACGTTAGCAGGTTTTGGGCAATACAACTACAACGCCCAGCGTCAGGAATTCAACTTCTTTGACACCAGCAAACCATGGTTTAACACCTTTGTGTTAGGCGTGCAGTTGAACATTCCCATCTTTGACGGGTTCCAACGCAGAAACCAGATACGGCAAGCCGAATTGGAGGTAAAGAAAACAGATTTGGATTTGCAGAACCTGACGCTGAACACGCAAATGAGCCTGGACAACGCCATCAAGCAGATTTCCACCAGCCAACTGGCCATTCAGAACCAGGAGCGCAACGTGCAACTGGCGCAAGAGGTGTATGACACCACCAACCGCCTATACAAAGAGGGTCTTAGCCCGCTCACCGATTTGCTGGAAGCGGAAGTAAGCGTGCGCGAAGCCCAGACCAACTTGAACAACGAACGCTTGAAATACAAAATCTCGCAGCTGAACTACTTGAGAGCCCGCGGCGAAATCAAAAACCTAATCCAATAACACTTACGCAGGAACACTAAAAAAATGAAAAAGCTGATTTATATCCTGGTTGCGGTTCTTCTCATAGGCGCCATTGCCTACACCTTGAACAAGAACAAAAAGGAAATGACTGAGAAGGCGGCCGTGGCCGAAATCAAAAGCGAGGCCATTCCGGTGACATTGACTGAGGTACAGAATGCCAAGCTGGACAAGTCGTTCACGGCCCAAGGGAACTTTAGGCCAGTACAAAGCCTGACCCTGATGGCAGAAGTTTCTGGTCAAATCCAGCGCGTGTACAAACGCAAAGGCGATAAAGTACGGGCCGGTGAAGTATTGCTTCAGGTAGAAGATAACACCTCCAGCGCCAATCTGGCCACGGCACAGGCCAACTACCAGAAAGCCCAGAAAGACCTGGAGCGCATGAAAAACCTGATTGCCGGTGACGCCGTGACCAAACGCCAGCTGGAAGAAGCCCAAATCAACGTGAACGCCACCCGCGCCCAGTTGGTAGCCGCCCGCCAGAACCAATCCAACGCCCGTGTCACCGCCCCTATCAACGGTGAGATTAACGAAATGTACATTGAAGTGGGGTCTTACCTGAACGCCAATGCCAGCACCAAGCTGTATGACATTGTGAACGTAGACCGTCTGAAACTGAACGTGAAAGCGTCTGAGGCCGAAGTACTCCTCATCAACCGTGGCCAGAAAGTGAAAGTGACGGCCAATGCCGGCGGTGCTCAGGAATACGAAGGCACTGTGACTGCCATCGGCGCAGCCGCTGACGCCAGCCTGAAATTTGACGTGGAGATTGAAGTGAAGAACACCGCCAACAACAACCTGCGCGCCGGTATGTATGGCACCGCGTTCTTCCCGGTAAATGCCCAGCGTGACGCGCTTTTGCTGCCGCGTGAAGCCATTGTGGGTAGCATTCAGGACCCAAGTGTATGGGTAGTGAACAACAACAAAGCCAGCCTGCGCAAAGTGAAGGTAGGTGTGGTGACCCAGGACCAGGTAGAGATACTAGAAGGTATTCAGCCGGGTGAGAAAATTGTGCAGAGTGGCCAAATCAACCTGCGTGAAGGCATTCAGGTGTCTGTGTTGAAGTAATATCATCTTTTCTTTTACAGAAGAAGTTTAGAAAATGAACATAACCAAATTATCCATACAGCGGTCAACCTTGGTGGTGGTGGTCTTTACGGTCCTTACCCTGCTAGGCGTTGTCTCCTACCAATCGCTCAACTACGAGTTGCTGCCTAAGTTCAGCCCTCCGGTGTTGACCATTACCACTCTGTACCCCGGGGCTTCGCCGAACGAGGTGGAGAACTCGGTGACCAAAGAGATTGAAGATGCGCTTTCTGCCCTGGAGAACGTGAAAGAGATGAAAGGAACCTCTTTGGAGAGTTTTTCCATTGTCACCATTCAGCTGAACCAAGGCACCAACGTAGACTTGAGCTTGCAGGACGCCCAGCGGAAAATCAACACCATTCTGGCCCGCTTGCCCGAAGATGCGGACCCGCCCACGCTGAACAAGTTTGACTTTGACGACTTGCCTATCATCAAAATGGGGGCCACGGCCAACATGCCTCCCACGGAGTTCTTCGACCTGATTGACAACAAGATTAAACCAGAACTTTCCCGTGTGCCGGGTATGGCCCAGATTAAAATCCTGGGTGGTGCTGAGCGTGAAATCAAAGTAAACATTCAGGCCGAGAAACTGGAAGCCTACGGCATCTCTATCTTGCAGGTGCAGCAGCGCATCAAGAACTCTAACCTGGACTTCCCTACCGGTAGAATCAAGAACGAGAACGGCCAAACCCAGCTTCGTCTGGCGGGTAAATACCAGGACCTGGACCAACTGCGTAACCTGGTGATTAAATCTGACCAGAACGGAACTGTGCGGTTATCAGATTTAGCCGAAGTACAGGATACCCAGAAAGACGTGGACGTGTTGAGCCGTATCAACTCCAAAGCCTCGGTGGGGATTACCATTCAGAAACAGTCTGATGCGAACGCGGTGGAAGTGAGTGCGCAGACCAAGGCGGCTTTGGCCAATCTGGAGAAAATCTATGCCAAAGAAGGCCTAAAATTCAACATTGCCTCAGACAGCTCTGACTTTACCCTGGAGGCCGCTGACTCGGTGATACATGACCTGGTGATTGCCGTTATTCTGGTGGCCGTGGTGATGTTGCTGTTCCTGCACTCGCTGCGGAACGCGGTGATTGTGATGGTGTCTATCCCGGCCTCTTTGGTGGCTACGTTCATTGCCATGTTCCTGCTGGGGTATTCGTTGAACCTGATGTCTTTGCTGGCGCTCTCGCTGGTGGTAGGTATTCTGGTAGATGACGCCATTGTGGTGATTGAGAACATTTATCGCCACATGGAAATGGGCAAAACCCCGGCTCAGGCGGCGTATGACGGTATCAAAGAAATCATGGCGACGGTTACCTCCATTACCCTGGTAATTGTGGTGGTATTCGTGCCAATTGCCTTGTCTACCGGTTTGGTGTCTGACATTCTGCGGCAATTTGCGGTGGTGGTGGCCATTGCCACTATGATTTCGCTCTTCGTGGCGTTCACGTTGATTCCGTTGCTGGCCAGCCGCTTCTCCAAACTGGAGCACGTATCTGACAAAAACCTATTCGGGCGGTTCATTCTGTGGTTTGAGCGCTTGCTGGACAAAATCATTGACGGTTTCACCGGCGCGTTGAAGTGGGCGTTTAACCATAAGTTCATTACGCTGGCGGCTACATTCCTGCTTTTGATTGCCTCGTTCATGCTGGTGCCGTTTGGGTTTATCGGGAACGAGTTTATCCCGGCCGGTGACCGCGGCGAGGTGAGTTTGCAGCTGGAGTTACCTAAGAACTCTACTGTAGAGCAAACCAACTTCGCCACCAAACAGGTGGAAGAATACTTGAGCGGCATTCCGGAAGTAACGCGGGTGTTTACCACGGTAGGTACCACGGCTTCTTCGCAGCAAGGCCAAACATCGGCCTACCAGGCCGAATTATCTGTGGCCTTGGTAGATGTGAAAGAACGTTCTTTCAGTACCCAGGAATTCAGCCGCCGGGCCAAAGCCGATATTGAAAGCAAACTACCCAACGTAGAAGTGACACCGGTACCGGTAGGTTTGGTGGGGAACGCCCAGGCGCCAATCCAGATTGTCCTTTCAGGCTCTAACATTGACACCCTCATTGCCTTCTCCAAGCGCGTGACGCAGGTAGTGGAAGGGGTACAAGGAACCGTGGACGTGGAAGTGTCTGTGGAAGGCGGTAACCCCGAGATTGAAGTGGTAGTGGACCGTGACAAGATGGCCAGCGTAGGCATGACCCTGGAAAGCGTGGGTGCCGGTATGCAAATGGCTTTCTCCGGAAACACAGATGCTACTTTCCGCTCAGGTACCGAGGACTATGACATCAACATCAGGTTAGATGAGTTTGACCGCCGCAACGTGACCGACATCGCCAACCTTTCCTTCATCAATAACCAAGGAAAAGTGGTACGTCTGGGTCAGTTCGCTGACATCAAACAATCTACGGGTCCTTCACAGCTGGAGCGTACCAACCGGGTGACCTCATTGAACGTGAACTCGCAGGTTATCGGTCGTCCGTCTGGTTCGGTGGGTGCTGATATTCAAGCCAAGATGGCCGAAATCAAAGTACCGAACGGGGTGACTATTGACTACGCCGGTGACTTAAAAAACCAGAGTGAAGGTTTCGGTACGCTGGGAATTGCCTTGCTGGCCTCCATCATCTTCGTGTACCTGATCATGGTGGCGTTATATGACTCATATGTATACCCGCTGGTGGTGTTGTTCTCCATTCCGCTTGCGATTATTGGGGCCTTGTTGGCCTTGGCCTTAGCCGCGCAGAGTTTGAGTATCTTCTCTATTTTGGGTATTATTATGATGATTGGTCTGGTAGCGAAGAACGCCATTATGGTGGTGGACTTCACGAACCAGATGAAAAAGGAAGGCCATGACGTGAAGAGCGCCCTGATTGAAGCCGTAAGAATCCGTTTCCGCCCAATCCTGATGACTACCCTGGCAATGGTGATTGGTATGTTACCTATTGCCTTAGCCGGTGGCTCGGTGGCCGCCACGAAGAACGGTTTGGCCTGGGCCTTGATTGGTGGTTTGAGTTCTTCCATGTTCCTGACCCTAATTGTGGTGCCTATCATCTACTACGGCTTTGACCGCATTCTGGCCAAGTTTGGTTGGGATAAGCAAACCGAGATTGTGTTAATTGATAAAACCGCCGAAGAGCTGGAGCGTGAAACTGCAGAACTGGAGTCGAAGAAAGAACAGCATGGCCACGCGGCCATGGCCTAAAATACAAACAAGCAACCTTAAAGTGAATGATGTAGAAAGGCGGGCGCTATTGCTGCCCGTTTTTCTGCACTTACCTTTTTGAAACTGCCCCTTGCATTGTGACAGAGAACCCAAGTCCCTACTTTTGCCATCCTTTTAGGAGATGACCTCACGGTCAGCTGTGGGTTTGTCAGCGAATGAGCGGGTAGTTGGTACCCCAGAAGTGTTTGTCACCCATGAGGGCACTTTAGACTTGCCACAGCTTTTGCCTGCTTAAGACAGATTTAACTAAAAGATTCATTCATTGCGTGATAGTCATATAAAAACTCAATCACGGTGATTTATTTAAACACATACACCCTTTAGAAGAACTTATACCCTTTTCACATGATATCCGCCGTTGCAGTCCCTTCTGTTGCCCAGAAGGTGGTCAGAATAATCAGCAAAATAAAAGAGATCAAGCCATCTCGGCTTCGGGTTTCTTCACACCTTAAGAAAGAACTAGGGTTTGACACCCTTGATTTGGTTAGCGTAATTTGGGAACTGGAGAAAAGCTTCAAAATTGTAATACCTGATGAAGTACCTTTTACCACTGTGGGTGACTTTGTAGAGTATGTCTCTAAACAAGCAAACAGGAAAAATTGAGCTTCTAATTAGACCAGGGAAAGAGAATGGCAGAGGGGCAGTTTAAAGTTATTCAGCTCCCATTCTCTCTAAGCCGTTCTTGAACAAGCGTCTTCCTGAGTATTTCTGTTTTCGGGCTATTTTCTGAAAAACAGCCCCGAAAACAGAAATACTCAATAACCATAGGAACAAGCAGACGCAAACGCCGTGGTGAGTGGTCAATTTTAGACAGGTCACATTTTTTAAACATCTGCCCTAGGCTCATTACCAGCCCATTTTAAGCAAGGAACTTTGGGCTGTTTCCCGGGGTGCCCTTCAACCCGAAGCTACCCTTCCCCCTTCCCTTACTGCCGAGCGCCAAAATCTGTAAAGCTCTAGCCCTTTTATAAATTTATCTTTCAAATTTTGATCTCCGCTTTTTCCTTACCAGCAACCTGAGTTTTATTTTCTCAGATTACTATCTTTTTAGATACCATGAATTAGTTGAACATGTCAACTACTTTCTACTACTTTGCACAGGAAATAAGACAAGGAAATGAAGGAGGCATCGCATATAGGATTACTGATTGCCAGAACCGGACTGGTCTTGGGTAAGGCGGTGGAAAAAGAATTTGAGGCGGTAGGCTTGGACTTAACCTACCAGCACTTCATGTTCCTGAATCTATTATCAAAAGGGAATAAGCTCATTCAGCAAGACTTGGCAGATATTGTCAAGATAGATAAATCAGCCGTTTTAAGGGTAATAGCAGCCCTCGAAGAGAAAAAGTTAGTAGAGCGGTTTGGACACACCTGTGACAGAAGGAAAAAAACCTTACACCTCACCACACTGGGAAAAACATTGTTAAAAAAAGCCTTGTTAATAGAACATAAAGTAAACTCTACACTACAGGAGGGTCTCACCAAGGAAGAGGTGAATGTCTTTATAAAAGTGGCCCTTCACTTCAGGAATAAAATTTAATTTTCTATCCATTTAGTTGACCACATCAACCATCTAAAGACGCCTAGTTGATTAACTGATTTTCCGGAAAAAGTTTAGTTGACATAATCAACTAAATAAATCAGTACCCTCCCCCCCGTGTCTCTGAAGAGGCATGAATGTCTGCAAGAATGTCTGCACGCGCAGCAAGTAAGGTATTTAAAAATGTCAGGTTATATGACACAAAAATTAAGCGAGAGACTGGCCAACCGGGAAAAGGGCGCCCCAGAAAAAGCCGGGGAGAAAGCCAGTGAGTTAGGGGCCTACCCATATTTCAGATCCATAGAATCGGCTCAGGATACAGAGGTCATCATTGAAGGGAAAAAGGTGCTGATGTTTGGCTCCAATGCCTATCTGGGGCTGACCAACCACCCTAAAATCAAGGAGGCCGCCAAAAAAGCCATTGATGATTACGGCACAGGCTGCGCAGGCTCCCGCTTCCTGAACGGCACCCTGGACCTGCACCTGAAACTGGAAAGAAGACTGGCCGCCTTTGTAGGCAAAGACGCCGCGTTGGTTTTCAGCACCGGATTCCAGGTGAACCTGGGGGTAGTTTCCAGTTTGACGGGCCGCAATGACTACATCCTGCTGGATGAGTTCAACCACGCCTCTATCATAGACGGCAGCCGCCTCTCCTTCTCCAAGGTGTTGAAATATAGGCATAATGACATGGAAGACCTGGAGCGGAAAATCAGCAAGCTGCCCAGTGACGCCATCAAGCTGATTGTGGTAGACGGCATTTTCAGCATGGAAGGCGATATTGTGAAGTTACCTGAGATTGTGGCCATTGCCCAGCGGTACGGCGGCAGCATCATGGTAGATGACGCCCACAGCCTGGGGGTCATTGGCGAAAAGGGTGCCGGCACTGCTTCCCACTTTGGCCTCACTGATCAGGTAGACCTGATCATGGGTACGTTCAGTAAGTCCCTGGCTTCACTGGGGGGCTTTATTGCCGCCGACCACGAGACCATCCAGTTCCTGAAACACCACGCCCGCTCCCTTATTTTCAGTGCCAGCATGTCGCCGTCTTCGGTGGCGAGTACTTTGGCCGCCCTGGACATTATTGAGACGGAACCAGAGTGGATAGACCGCTTGTGGGCGAACACCCGCTACATGACCAAACTGCTGCAGGAAGAAGGATTTGAAGTAGGCCCTACCGAGTCGCCTATCATCCCTATCTATGTGAGAGACAACTTCAAGACGTTCCTGCTCACCCGCGCCCTGCAAGACAAAGGGATCTTTGTGAACCCGGTGGTTGCCCCGGCAGTACCGGCAGACTCCACGCTTATTCGTCTTTCTGTGATGGCTACCCATACCTTTCCGCAGATTGAAGAGGCAGTAAGTAAACTCTCTGAGGCATTTAGAGAACTTCAGATCAACCTTAAGCAAGAAGTGTATGTGGCAAGTAGTGCCCGTTAACTCCAAGCAACTGCTCAAAGCCTTTATAGACTTTCCGCATACGCTTTTCAAAGGGGATCCTAATTATGTCCCTGAGCTGTTCATTGCCCAACGCGATCTCTTGACCCCGGGCAAGCACCCCTTCCATGATCATTCCTCTGTTCAGCCCTATCTGGTGTATGAAGGCGACAACGTGGCA
Source organism: Rufibacter ruber (assembly GCF_001647275.1). Classification (GTDB taxonomy): domain Bacteria; phylum Bacteroidota; class Bacteroidia; order Cytophagales; family Hymenobacteraceae; genus Nibribacter; species Nibribacter ruber_C. Next base: position 85,285 of record NZ_LRMM01000016.1, read on the forward strand.
GGACGCATAGCTGCGGTTTTGAATAGAAACCATAACCAAACCAACGGCCAGAAAGATGGGTTCTTTGGTTTTTTTGACTGCATCAATAATCAGGAAGTAGCCAATCTGTTATTTACGCAAGCTGCCAATTGGTTAAAAGAACAGGGTGCTGAAACCATGATTGGCCCGGTGAACCCCTCTACCAATGAAACGTGTGGCCTGCTGGTAGAAGGCTTTGACAGTCCGCCGGTGGTCATGATGACCTACAACAAGCCTTATTACCTGGATTTGCTGGAGAAAGCCGGTCTTACTAAACAGGTAGATCTGATTGCGTACCAGTTCACCCAGCACTACAACGAACGTCCTTTCAAGATGACAAAGGTGCTGGAGGAAAGACTGGAGCGCAAAGGGATCAAGATCAGACCGGTCAACCTGAAGAACTTCAAAGAGGAAGTCTTCAGGATCAGAGAAGTGTACAACAAAGCCTGGGACCAGAACATGGGCTTTGTTCCCATGACTCCTAAGGAATTTGACTACATGGCCAAGGACCTGAAGATGATCCTGGATCCTGATTTCTGCATGGTAGCCGAGCATGCGGGCCATATTATTGGCTTCTCCTTGTCAGTGCCAGATATCAACCAGATCCTGATCAAGATCAAGAACGGCCGTCTTCTACCTACCGGTATCTTTAAGTTGCTTTTCCAAAAGAAGAAGATAAACGGCTTACGCATCATTGCCCTGGGTGTGCTGGAAGGCTACCGGAAACTGGGTATTGAGGCCTGCTTCTACGGCCATGCCATGGAGCAGTTCAAGAAGAAGAAAATGAAAGTGGCAGAAGCTTCCTGGATTCTGGAGAACAACACCCTCATGAACCAGGGTCTCCTGAACATGGATGCCAAACCCTATAAAAAATACCGCATTTACGAAAAGGCGATATGAACGGAAGAGTACTGATAACGGGAGCCAGTGGCTTTGTGGGCTATCATCTGGTGGAAGCAGCAGTAAACGCAGGTCTGGAAGTCTTTGCGGCGGTGCGTCCAACCAGTGAGGTAGACCATCTGAAGCTCTTCCCTATTCAGTACACGCAGCTTGACTTTACCAGTGTAAGTGCCTTGCAGAAGGAACTGGAGGAAAAGCAGTACACTTACCTTATTCATGCCGCCGGTACTACCAAAGCCAAAGATGCGCAGGAATACAATAGAGTAAACGCTGACTACACCAGGAATTTAGGGATAGCCGCCGCGCAGGCTTCCATCCCTCTGAAGAAGTTTGTCTTCATCAGCAGCCTGGCCGCTTTGGGGCCTATTTCTTATCAGGAAGACAGCCCCATTACAGAAGAAACCAGTGCCCGCCCCGTCACCAACTACGGCAGAAGCAAGCTACAGGCAGAGAAGCAGCTTGCTGAGATAGAGAACCTCCCGCTGCTGGTGTTGCGCCCAACCGCGGTTTACGGGCCAAGGGAGAAAGACATCTTCCTTCTGTTCTCCACCATCAGCAAAGGGCTGGACCCTTACATAGGCAAACTGAACCAGCGGTTGAGCTTTGTGTATGTGAAAGACCTGGCCAAAGCAGTATTGCAGGCCCTGGCGTCAGACAAGACTGGAACCTGCTATAATGTATCTGATGGCAGAAGCTATGACCGGTATGATCTGGCAGACCTGACCAAACAGGCTCTTCAGAAAAGGGCTCTTCGGTTTCATCTTCCTTTGGGCCTGGTTAAAGCCCTGGCGACCGTGTCTGAATTGGTGGCCGGAACCAAAACCCCGGCTTTGAACCGGGAGAAAATAAGCGAGCTCATTGCAGAGAACTGGAACTGCAGCATAGCACGCATTCAACAGGATTTACATTATACACCGGAGTATGACCTTGAAAAAGGACTTAGCCATACGCTGCAGTGGTATAAAGCAAATAAGTGGTTATAAACAATTGATTTACCTAATCTAAACACAATGGAATACCAATTAAAAGAAGCCAGCGGCAAGCTGGGGATCCTGCTGCCGGGCCTGGGCGCGGTGGCGACCACCCTGATCGCGGGTGTGGAATCAATCAAGAAAGGGTTTTCACAGCCGGTGGGCTCGCTCACGCAGATGGGCCGGATCCGGCTGGGCAAGCGCACCGATGACCGCCACCCGCTGATCAAGGATTTTGTGCCGCTGGCTGATTTGAACAACATCGTGTTCGGGGGCTGGGACGTGTACGAGGACAACGTGTTCGAGGCGGCCGTCAAGGCCAGGGTGCTGGAGCCCATGCTGCTGCACGCCATCAAACCCGAGCTGGAGGCGCTCAAGCCCATGAAGGCGGTCTTCGACAAGGCCTACGCCCGCAACCTGGACGGCGAGCACGTGA